>NZ_JBFTRO010000005.1:0-284043 GCF_056399565.1 Bacillus sp. 01N42_2
TTAGAATGCCTGCCTGTCACGCAGGAGGTCGCGGGTTCGAGTCCCGTCCGGACCGCCATTTATATAAAAAGGCTCGGTAGCTCAGTTGGTAGAGCAACGGACTGAAAATCCGTGTGTCGGCGGTTCGATTCCGTCCCGAGCCACCATTTGCCGGCCTAGCTCAATTGGTAGAGCAACTGACTTGTAATCAGTAGGTTGGGGGTTCAAGTCCTCTGGCCGGCACTCTAAATGATGGAGGGGTAGCGAAGTGGCTAAACGCGGCGGACTGTAAATCCGCTCCCTCAGGGTTCGGCAGTTCGAATCTGCCCCCCTCCACCATTTTATAAATAGGGGCATAGTTTAACGGTAGAACAGAGGTCTCCAAAACCTCCGGTGTGGGTTCGATTCCTACTGCCCCTGCCACTATATTATTTATTCATCTTTAGATTATGGCGGTTGTGGCGAAGTGGTTAACGCACCAGATTGTGGCTCTGGCACTCGTGGGTTCGATTCCCATCAATCGCCCCATATTATCATTGGGCTATAGCCAAGCGGTAAGGCAACGGACTTTGACTCCGTCATGCGTTGGTTCGAATCCAGCTAGCCCAGTTGCATTTTTTAAAAATAACTGCATAAGATGTATTAAGTTCTTTACATGCTGCGGAAGTAGTTCAGTGGTAGAACACCACCTTGCCAAGGTGGGGGTCGCGGGTTCGAATCCCGTCTTCCGCTCCAAATTACGGCGGCATAGCCAAGTGGTAAGGCAGAGGTCTGCAAAACCTTTATCCCCGGTTCGAATCCGGGTGTCGCCTTTCTTTTGCCGGGGTGGTGGAATTGGCAGACACACAGGACTTAAAATCCTGCGGTAGGTGACTACCGTGCCGGTTCAAGTCCGGCCCTCGGCACCAATTTAACTTTGGACGCAACATGTTAGATTGGTTATTAATTTTCACATTACAAAACATATATGAGAGTGATTTGCATATTGCAGATCACTTTTTTTATATAATAAGAGTGTGAAGACTATGAATATAAGTGTCTTGCTTGTATCGTGTATACTGCATTACCATTAAAAAAACTTTACTAAAACCGTTGACACTTTATAAAATGCATGTTATATTTATATACGTCGGTTGAACACGACGTATTACATGCCGGTGTGGCGGAATTGGCAGACGCGCACGACTCAAAATCGTGTTCCTTCTGGAGTGCCGGTTCGACCCCGGCCACCGGTATAAGAAAGCTTCTACATATGTAGAAGCTTTTTTTGTTGTATGAAAATACCCTCCAAGGCTTGTGAAAAATGATAAGCCTGCGGGCGGTTCAGATCCCATACCAGTTTATTATTAGCGATCGGGGCTGTGTTTGCCAGTGGTAATACGGTGTTGGGGATTGATGTGGTGAAATATGCCCGTTCGAAGCTTGTTCCGGTACTGTTGCGGGGATCTCTGTTATTTTATGCGGTGTCTTTTCATTTTTCAGATAGCAATGCGAAAAATATTAAAACGGCGGCATCCAAAACGGAATACCGCCTCTGTTATACTTGAGAAAAAAGAGGTGATGACGTTGAAGCAGATTATTGCAATGGGTGGCGGGGGATTTTCCATGGAGCCGGATCATCTTGTGCTGGATCAATATATTTTAGAGCAATCGGTGCGGTCAAAGCCGAAAGTTTGTTTTTTGCCGACGGCAAGCGGAGATTCGGAGAATTATATCGGCAGGTTTTATCAGGCCTTTCAAAGGCTGGAGTGTAAGCCAGATCACTTGTCGCTGTTTAAACCGCCGTGTTCTGATCTCAGGTCCTTTCTCATGAAGAAAGATATCATATATGTCGGCGGCGGCAATACGCGCAATATGCTTGTCTTATGGAAAGAATGGGGGCTCGACCTTATTCTGCGTGAGGCTTGGGAGAACGGTGTAATCTTGGCTGGTCTCAGCGCCGGGGCGATTTGCTGGTTTGAAGAAGGAGTGACAGATTCGTCAGGAGAGTTGAGAGAGTTGCAAGCTTTAGGGTTTTTGCCTGGAAGCTTTTGTCCTCACTATGACGGAGAAGCGGAGCGCCGGCCGGTGTATCACCGTCTGATTTCAGAAAACAAACTTCAGGAGGGCTATGCCGCTGATGACGGCGCTGCGCTTCATTATAAAAACGATCAGCTGTTCCGGTCTGTCTCTTCCCGGGAAACGGCAAAGGGTTACAGGGTTTTTGATACTGAAGAAGGCGTAAGGGAAACAGAGCTTCCAGTCATTCTATTATCTGAATCTTGATAATATACTTTTTTTTCTATGCAAATTATGTTACGATGAAACCGAAATGAATAGTTACTGGGGGTGCCCGTCTGAGCGGGCTGAGAGAGAAGCGGCGGCTTCTTAACCCTTTGGACCTGATCTGGTTCGTACCAGCGTGGGGAAGTAAAGGTTTTATTATTGTTGTGGAAAACAATAATAGTTTCTTTCTGACTGCAAAACCGGGTTCTCCAATGAATCCGGTTTTTTTGTGCTGGTGCTGAGCTTGGTTCTGTTATTCAAATGGATAAGGGAGAGATTTGTATGCAAAATCAATCAGTACAGCAAGCGAACATTTCTATTATGTCGAGTTTTTCAGGCAGTAAAAAGGTTTATGTAAAGGGTTCTTCGCCTGACATACGAGTGCCGATGCGGGAAATCAGCCTCAGTCCGACAACGGGGGCGTTCGGGGAAGAGGAGAATCCGCCGGTCCGTGTTTATGATACGAGCGGACCGTATACAGACCCAGATGTACAAATTCAAATTCATGAAGGTCTGAAACCCCTCCGCACAAAGTGGATTACAAAGCGCGGCAATGTGGAGGAATATAACGGACGGGCCGTGAAACCTGAGGACAACGGCTATAGAAAAGAAGGCCGTGCCGCCGAATATCCCGGTTTACAGCGGAAACCGCTGCGGGCCAAGGCAGGGAAAAACGTTACACAATTGCATTATGCGAGAAAAGGCATCATTACGCCGGAAATGGAGTTTATCGCAATTCGCGAGCATGTGTCTCCCGAATTTGTCAGAGACGAGGTAGCCAGCGGCCGGGCGATCATTCCTTCAAATATTAATCATCCTGAAAGTGAACCGATGATTATCGGCCGGAATTTTCATGTGAAGATCAATGCAAATATCGGCAACTCGGCTGTTACATCTTCTATTGAAGAAGAAGTTGAAAAAATGACGTGGGCGATTCGCTGGGGCGCCGATACGATGATGGACTTATCCACCGGGAAAGATATTCATACGACACGTGAATGGATCATCCGCAATTGCCCAGTACCTGTGGGGACGGTGCCGATTTATCAGGCGCTTGAAAAAGTAAACGGCATCGCCGAGGATTTAACGTGGGACATTTATCGAGACACATTGATTGAGCAGGCGGAGCAGGGCGTGGATTATTTCACCATCCATGCCGGCGTATTGCTTCGTTACGTCCCGTTAACGGCCAAACGCACGACGGGAATCGTATCCCGCGGCGGGGCGATTATGGCGCAATGGTGCCTGGCTCACCATCAGGAAAGCTTTCTGTACACGCACTTTGAAGAAATTTGTGAAATTATGAAGACGTATGATATTGCATTTTCTCTTGGAGATGGGCTGCGTCCCGGCTCGATTGCGGATGCTAATGATGAAGCGCAGTTTGCGGAATTGGAGACTCTCGGAGAATTGACGGAAATCGCGTGGAAGCACGATGTGCAAGTGATGATTGAAGGACCGGGGCATGTGCCGATGCATAAAATTAAAGAGAACATGGACAAACAGCTGGAAATCTGTAAAGAGGCGCCTTTTTATACACTCGGACCATTAACGACTGATATCGCTCCGGGCTATGACCATATCACTTCGGCGATCGGCGCGGCGATGATCGGCTGGTACGGGACGGCGATGCTTTGTTATGTCACGCCGAAGGAGCATTTGGGCCTGCCGAATCGTGATGATGTAAGAGAGGGAGTCATTACGTATAAAATCGCGGCCCATGCGGCAGACCTTGCCAAAGGGCATCCGGGTGCTCAGATCCGTGATGATGCTCTGTCTAAGGCGCGGTTTGAATTCCGGTGGCGCGATCAATTTCATTTGTCGCTTGATCCTGAAAGAGCAATGGAATATCATGATGAAACGCTGCCGGCTGAAGGCGCAAAAACGGCTCACTTCTGTTCGATGTGCGGCCCGAAGTTTTGCAGCATGAGAATTTCTCAGGATATTCGCGATTATGCGAAAGAAAACGGTCTGACTGAAGACGAGGCCCTCAATGAAGGATTAAAAGAAAAAGCAAAAGAGTTTGTCGAGAAGGGAAGCCATTTATATCAATAAAAAAGAAAAGATGAGGATGGAGTGTGTCCATCTTCATCTTTTTTTAGAAAAACGGTGACCGGCGAAACGGCGGAATGCTCTGCTCAAAGCGGAATACGTTTTCCGGGTCATACTTCGTTTTGACTTGACGGAGGCGGTCAACATTTCCTCCGTAATATGTCCGCAGCCAGTTTCTGATGTCTATATCAGGCCAATTTACGTAATCCCCCATCGTTTCTCTTGAAAGAGACGTTCTCAGCTCTTCGATCCAGCGGACGTTTTGTCTTTCCTCTTCAGGAGATGTCCAGTTTGTTATATATTCCTGGGCAATGATTGCGTCGCGATAGTAGAATGCCGTTTGATCCGGAGCGATCCGTCCGGCCGCCCCGCCGAGAGATTGCTGCCAGACACTGGCGTTTTTATTCGGAGCGTGCTCCAAGTAGTATTTTAAAGCAGAAATTGCGCGTGTTGACAATGGTTTTTCAATAAAGGATCCTGACCGCTTCATCTTTTGCGGCTCATTGCCTCCCGGGCTGTTAAAAAAGGCTGCCGCTCTGATAAACGGAACTGTCTTGACCATGCCGCTTGTCGGGTTTCCCGCTTTCATTAACGGAGCCAGCAGTTCTTTCAGCTCATTTTTTGTTCCGATAAATTGGCCGAGCGCTTCTATGCGGTTGACTTCTTTAGGCCAAAACTGAATGGATGAAGTAAGACGGTTATCTGTAAATGGAGCCCAGTTCTGCCACGTATTAAATACCTCCTCGAAATCATCCCAGCCCCAAGTGACAGAAAAAATAGTTACGTACGAGATCGGCAAGGCTTTAAACACCATCGATGTGACAATGCCGAAGTTGCCGCCGCCTCCGCCCTGAGACGCCCAAAATAAATCAGGATGCTTTGAGCGGTTGACTGTTATCAATTCAGCACCCGCTTTTTCGTCTGCTGTGATCATCTCGAGTTGGAGGAGACGATCGCAAGTCAGGCCGGCAGCCCTTGTTAAATATCCGATTCCTCCTCCGAGCGCCAGCCCCGTGATTCCCACATTTGCAATGGTTCCCGCGGGAAGAGTCAAGCCGTACCGCCAGAGTGTCCGGTACACTTCTCCCAAATCGGCACCCGCTTCAATCGAGACCAGCCGCTTATCTTTATTCACTCTTATTTTCTTCATTTCACTGAGATCAATGACAAGCCCGTCATTTAACAGGGAAAAATTCTCGTAGCTGTGTCTTCCGCCTCTGATGCGGAAAGGCACGTTATTCTCACGCGCCCATCTCAGTGCATTGACGGCATCATGTTTGTTTTGGCAAAACACAATGATGTCCGGATATCTTTGCAGGCTTAAGTTGATATTGGTTCTTGCTTCATTATAGTCCGGGTCATCTTTTCTGACGATGCGCCCGGTCAATGTTGTCTTTTCCACACTATCACTCTCTTTCATCGGGATCTGTTATTTCTTCTAACATATGCGGAAAAATAAGAGAGTGTATGAGGAAAACCCCCGGAATGAAACGATATTTTAAATTATAGTTGACAGGTAGGGATTGTATGAATTAACATAGTCAGTACATATTTCCAAACGTTGGCTGATCGGATCACCGAAGGCTCTTATCTTGTAAACAGATAAGGGCCTTTTTTTGCGTGAAAGCCATTGGATGAAAAGCGGAGGGATGAAAAGTGGCGTTAAAAAAGGCATCACATGTGCGCAAAAAAAGTAAAAAGCGAAAAAAGTACAGAAAACACACATTGAATTTCGAACTGCTTGTGGAGAAAAACAAATGGGAGATTATGAGAAGTGAGGAACAGATGGAGCAGATTTATATAAAGATAGATGAAAAGCATGCGGGGGTTCGATCAAAATGAAGGGGAACACTTTGAGGATGAAAACAATGGGCATCATACTCGCGCTGTCGGTATCATTCATATTATCAGGGTGCGCGCTAGGGAGTGCCGGAGAAGAACCGTCTTCTGCGGCGGATAAAAAACAGGAAACACGTATCGCCCATGTCAAAACAAAGAAATTTAAAGCTTCTCATCCGGAGGCGCTTCCCGTTAAGTCGAAAGCCAGAACGGACACTTTTGTTGCGGGGATTTCCGCGCCGGGGGGAGTGTTTCTGCCGTACTTTTATGAAAACGGCTGGGATGGAAATGCGACAGATCCTATTTTTGAACCGTTAGTCAAGCTGGATAAAACGGGTAAGCCCGCACCGGCTCTTGCTGAAAGCTGGACTGTTTCCAAAGATCAGCTTACCTACACGTTCCGCTTAAGAAAAAATCTCGTTTTCAGTGACGGTTCGCCGCTCACCGCAAAGGATGCTGCATTCACTTTAAAACTGCTGCATGATCCCGCTTACGCAGGCTATGAAGATATCACCACGGCCTATATTAAAGGCGGCAAGGCTTATAAAGAAGGAAAAGCAAAGACGATAGAGGGCATTCGCGTCCTTGATGACAGAACCATTAAAATCACCACTGAGAAAGTCAGTGCGAAGTCGCTGCTTCTTTTAGGCGGGCAGGTGCTGTCGGAAGCTTACTACGGAAAGAATTATCGATTCGGCAAACTGGATTATTTAAAAGAGCTTTATGCCAAACCGCTCGGAGCAGGGCCTTATCAATTTACAGAATACCTCCCGGGACAGGAAATACGCTATCAGGCTAATAAACACTATTATTCCGGAAAACCGAAAACAGAAAAGCTGATCTATAAAATTATTGATCCGTCAACTTCTCTTCAGCTGTTTGAAACGGGTGATCTTGATTACGCTTCATTTTCTCCTGATGATGATACGGTTGAGCATTTAAAAAGCCTCGGTTTTGCGAATATAAGCGTCTCGGTCGTGAATGATTACGGGCTTGTGTACGTGAATCATAAGCGTCCGCCTTTTCAAGATAAGAAAGTGTCCCAAGCGCTTATTTACGGGCTGGACCGGCAGAAAATCGTCGATGTCCGCTTTAAACACTACGGAGAAGTCGCAAATGTGCCGGTGTCTCCGGTTTCGTGGGCTTATGATGACAAAGGAGTCAATCCGTACACGTTTAATCCGGAAAAAGCCAAGAAGCTTCTTGATGAAGCAGGCTGGAAAACGGGGAAAGACGGCGTGCGTGAAAAAAACGGCAAAAAGCTTGAAATCAGCTATTACACTTCTAAAGCGGATGATGATTTCATCCCGATCGCGAAAGAAAATTACGCGGACATCGGAATCTCATTAAAACCGGAAGTGATGGATTTTAATACAGAGGTAGCGAAAATAAATGATAAACAGTACGATCTTGCCGCCGTTTCCACCTCGCAGATTCTTGATCCGAATGACACGGTGGAAAAGCTGGCTTCAGGCCATCCCAATAATGTGACGGGGTATTCCAATCCGAAAGCGGACCGGCTGATCGAGAAAGGAGCCGGCACGCTTGATATCAGCAAAAGAAAAGAGATTTATCACCAGCTGTACCGGGAGCTCGGGGAAAACCCGCCTTACATTCTGATTCATTACCGTCAGAGCGCAAGGGCGGTCAGCGGAAAAATAAAAGGGCTTGAGCCTGACAATTATTCGGGAATCAGTTCGAGTCTCTCAAACGTGTCAATTCAGTAGAACAATGGCGCAAAATACCCGGTGTCCAGGGTATTTTGCCCTCAGCGGAAGGGAGAGGCTTTTTGTGAAACGGTATGCCGCAGAACGGTTCATTCAAATGCTTGTGATCTTATTCGGTACGTCCTTTATTATTTTTTTCTTATTCGCGATACTGCCGGGCGATTATATTGATTCCAATGTCAACCTGACCCCGGAAAGGGCGAAGGAGCTAAAAGCGCTTTACGGCCTGGATCAGCCGATTTGGCAGCGTTATGTGACGTGGCTCGGCAATGTGCTCAGCGGAGATTTGGGATTCTCTTTGAAGTATCAGGAAAACGTCCTGTCACTGCTTCAAAAATATGTCTGGAATTCGTTTTTTGTCGCGTTTTTGGCTTTGCTTGTCACATGGTCTGCCGCGATGATAACGGGTGTCATATCCGCTGTCAGGAAATACTCGTGGTTTGACGGGATCGTAACATTTTTTGTGTTTGCTTCCATGGCGTTCCCGTCTTTTTTTATCAGCCTTCTGTTTATTAAATGGTTTGGAGTGGATTTAAAAATATTGCCCGTCGGAGGGATGGTTGATACCGGAAGCACGAGTTCTGGTTTTTCGTACGTGCTGGAAGCCGCCAGACATATGATTCTTCCGGTCGTGATTTTATCTATGCTCGGCATCGGCTCACTGACAAGATATTTCCGCTCCGGGATGCTTGATGTGATCAGGCAGGATTATATCAGAACAGCGAGAGCGAAGGGGTTGAAAGAGCGCACTGTCATTTGGAAACATGCGCTGAAAAATGCGCTCCTTCCGGCGATCACCCTGCTTGCTTTTGAACTGCCGGGTCTGTTTTCCGGGGCTATTATTATTGAACAGATTTTCGGATGGCCGGGTGTCGGCCGTATTCAGCTGGAATCTGTGCATTATCGGGACTATCCGGTTTTGATGGCGTTTACCTTGTTTTTGTCTTGTTTAACGATTGTGGGGAATTTTTTGGCGGATATCGCTTATGCCGCGGTTGATCCGCGAGTCAGGCTGAAATAGGGAGTGTTTTGGGTGAAAAAACAAAAAGGGGCGCCGCCTTCTCTTTGGAAGCAGACGTACCGCCGCCTGCTGCATCATAAGCTGACGGTCATCAGTTTTCTATTCTTATGTTTTATGTTTTTATTGTGTTTTATCGGGCCGTCTTTTTCTCCGTACATAACGGATCGGACGGATATTTCAAATGCCAATCAGCATCCGGGGGTTCATCATTGGCTTGGCACCGACCAGTACGGGAGAGATGTGCTGACGAGGCTGATGCTGGCGGGGCAGATTTCTCTGACCGTGGGGCTTGCTTCGATGGTGCTGTCACTTGTCATCGGTTCATTGCTTGGGGCTGCGGCGGGATTTTATCGGGGCGCCGCTGATATGATCATTATGCGCATCGCTGATATGCTCATGTCCATCCCAGGCCTGCCGCTGCTTTTGATTTTGGCTGCAGTGATGTCGGAGTGGAAAGTGCCTTCTGAATACAGGATGTACCTGATTATGATGATGTTAAGCCTGATCGGATGGCCCGGTTTGGCGCGGCTTGTACGCGGACAGATTTTGTCGCTGAAGGAGCAGCCGTTTATGATGGCTGCGGAAGTTCTGGGGCTCAGTGATAAACGGAAAATCCTCTATCATTTGCTTCCCAATACATTGCCGTTACTCATGGTAGCGGCGACTTTGCATGTGGCGGGGGCGATGCTGAGTGAATCGGCGCTGAGTTTTCTCGGACTCGGCGTTGCTCCGCCGACTCCTTCTTGGGGAAACATGATGGAAGCGGCGAATCATTATATGGATTTTACACTCCGCCCGTGGCTGTGGATACCGCCGGGTACGGCCATTTTTCTGACCGTTGTGGCGATTCATCTGCTTGGAGACGGTTTAAGGGACGCTTTTGATCCTAAGGTAAAACGGCAGGTGAAAGTGAAATGAAAAAACCGCTTTTAGAAGTGAGGCACTTGGAAACGGTTTTTTATACGGAGGAAGGTGCGGTAAAGGCCGTGGACGATGTCAGCTTTACAATTCATGAGGAGGAAACGGTTTGCATTGTAGGGGAATCCGGCTGCGGGAAAAGCATGGCGTCATTGTCCATTATGCAGCTCATTCCCAAGGCGGGAAGAATCGAACAGGGAGCGGTGCATTTTTCAGGAAGGAACCTATTGAAACTGAAACAAAAAGAAATGCAGAAAATCCGCGGCTGCGAAATCGGGATGATTTTTCAGGAGCCGATGACCTCTTTAAATCCGGTGTTTACAATCGGTGAGCAGCTGACTGAACCGATTCGCGAGCATTTATTGCTGAGTAAGAAAGAGGCATGGAGGAAGGCGGTTGACCTTCTCACGTTAGTGGAGATCCCCCATGCCGGGCAGATGATGCACCGATATCCTCATGAGCTGAGCGGCGGCATGCTGCAGCGCGTTATGACGGCTGTCGCGCTCAGCTGCGATCCGAAACTGATCATTGCCGATGAGCCGACGACGGCGCTTGACGTAACCATTCAGGCGCAGATATTGGATTTATTGCGGGATGTGAAAAAGCAATTTCACACGTCTATTTTATTCATTACCCATGACCTTGGCGTGGTTGCCGAAATGGCTGATTATGTGATTGTCATGTATGCGGGAAAAATTGTGGAGGAAGGACCGGTTGCGGAGCTGTTTTCCGATCCGAAGCATCCGTATACGAAAGGGCTGCTCGCGGCAAAACCGGTTATCGGTCAAAGGAGAGAGACGCTGTATACCATCCCAGGGCAGGTTCCCGCGCTTGCAGATCTGTCCGGATCGTCTTGTTATTTTGCAGAGCGGTGTGAACACAGCACGGAGATATGCCGGAGATCGAGCCCGCATTTTACTGAATTCGGGAAAGGGCATCAGGCGGCGTGCTGGCTTTACGGAGAGGAGAAAGCAGATGAGTGATGTGTTGCTGGAGGTCAAAGGGCTGAAAAAATATTATGAGGGGCAGGGGGGGATGAGAAAGACCCGCAACAATCCCGTAAAAGCGGTGGACGGCGTCAGTTTTACGATAGGAAAGGGAGAAGTGTTCGGTTTAGCGGGTGAATCGGGCAGCGGCAAGTCATCAATCGGAAAAACCATTTTAAGACTTCATGAAAAAACAGAGGGAGAGGTATTTTTTCAGGGGCGAGATGTGTTCCGGATGAACCGGCGTGAGCTGAAAACATTCAGATCGGAAGCGCAGCTCATCTTTCAAGATCCGTTCAGCTCTTTAAATCCCAGACGACGGATCGGAGAAGCCATCGGTGAAGCGATGATCGAGCACCAATTGGCGGTGAAGCGGAACGCGCGTGATAAAGCGGCGGAGGTCCTTGAAGCCTGCGGTCTTTCCACAAACTTTATCGACCGTTATCCGCATGAATTTTCCGGAGGGCAGCGGCAGCGGATCGTGATTGCAAGAGCGATGGCGCTTAAGCCGCAATTTATCATTATGGATGAACCCGTGGCGGCATTGGATGTCTCCATTCAGGCGCAGATGATCAATTTGTTCAGGAGCCTTCAGCAACGGCACGGGCTGTCATATTTGTTCATTTCTCATGATTTAAGCGTGGTGGAGCACTTATGTACAAAGGTCGCGATTATGTATTTAGGGACGATTGTCGAATACGCGTCAAAGGAGGAGCTTTTTTCACGGCCGCTTCATCCTTATACAAAAGCGCTGTTATCAGCCGTGCCCGTTCCTGATCCAAGAGTCAAAAGGGAGCGGGTGATGTTAAAGGGTGATATTCCAAGTCCCTCTGATCCGCCCTCAGGCTGTAAATTCCGAACGAGATGTCCGGCAGCGGAGAAGATATGTGCTGAGAAAAGTCCGCCGCTGTCGGAGAAGGGGTCTCAGCATTTTGCAGCATGCCATTTTGTATAATTGAGAAAAAGAAAGCTTTATTGATAATACACAGGAAAAACCTGCCGGACAGACCGGCAGGTTTTTTGATGTTATTTTGGTAACGGCAATCCGAGTCCTTCGGCAACGCGTCTGCCGTATTCAGGGTCAGCTTTGTAGAAGTGGCCGATCTGGCGCAGCTTAATTTCTTCTTTTTCCACAGGTTTCATCGCACCGACGATATTGGCGACAAGGCGTGCGCGCTCTTCCTCGCTCATCAGGCGGTACAGATCGCCGGCTTGTGTGTAATGATCATGATGATTATAGCTTACACTGTCAGCGAAACCTGATACAGGATATGTCGCCTGTTTATCTTCAGGTGACTCTTTCGGGCCTCCGAAGCTATTAGGCTCGTAATAGACGGAGCGGCCTCCGTTATCATCAAAACGCATTTGTCCGTCACGCTGATAGTTTTTCACTTCATTGCGGGAACGGTTGATCGGCAGCGCCTGATGGTTCGCGCCGACACGGTAGCGATGGGCGTCATGGTATGCGAACAACCGGCCTTGAAGCATTTTGTCAGGTGAGACGTCGACGCCAGGGACTAATGTTCCGGGAGAGAACGTCGCCTGTTCTACTTCCGCAAAGTAATTTTCAGGATTGCGGTCCAGAACCATGCGGCCGACTTCAATGAGCGGATAGTCTTTTTGTGACCATACTTTTGTGACGTCAAACGGATCAAAGCGGTATGTGTTTGCGTCTTCTAACGGCATGATTTGAACATATAATTTCCATGCGGGGAAATCGCCGTTTTCAATCGCGTTGAATAAATCTTCCGTATGGTAATCAGGATTTTCGCCCGCGAGTTTTGCGGCTGTATTGACATCAAGGTTTTTTACGCCTTGTTCTGTTTTAAAGTGATATTTAATCCAGACACCTTCGCCTTTATCATTTGTCCATTTAAATGTATGGCTTCCGAATCCGTGCATATGGCGAAGGGTTGCCGGAATGCCCCGGTCTGACATCAGTATGGTTACCTGGTGCAGTGATTCCGGTGAAAGAGACCAGAAATCCCAAACGGCCGTCGGGTTTTTCAGATGTGTTCTCGGATCTCTTTTTTGTGTATGGATGAAGTCAGGGAACTTAATGGCATCGCGTATGAAGAACACGGGTGTATTGTTTCCGACGATGTCGTAGTTTCCGTCTTCTGTATAAAACTTAACGGCAAATCCGCGCGGGTCGCGCACTGTGTCACTAGAGCCCAGTTCGCCTGCAACGGTTGAGAAACGGACAAAGAGCGGTGTGCGTTTACCGACTTCTGACAGAAATGCGGCTTTCGTATATTTTGTAACGTCATTTGTGACTTCAAAATAACCGTGTGCGCCCGCGCCTTTTGCGTGAACGACACGCTCGGGAACGCGTTCTCTGTTAAAGTGCGCCAATTTCTCAAGCAGATGGACGTCTTGTATTAAAGCAGGGCCGCGATCTCCGGCCGTCATTGAGTTTTGGTTATCTCCGACAGGAGCGCCCCAGCTGGTTGTCAATTTATTTGAACTCATGTGATCACCTCTTTAGATTTATAAAAACATAATATCACCTATCAGTAAAAAGTCAATATTATTTTATAATGATTATAAAATAATTATTTTTATTATCGGAAAGAGAAGTCGGGTTTGAAAGCTTACTTGACTGACGGGAATAATGGGTTTAAGATGAGAAAAAATAGAAACCGCTGACTTGAACACAAGAGGCTCTTATTCTTCATGGGATAAGGGCCTTTTTTCATTGTCGGCGGTAAGGGAGGCGGCGATTGTATGCTTTTCCGGCAGCATTTTAAACCTGTTGATATTCACGGTCATCTGCCGTACAGCCTTTATTTCGGCAAACATGATAAGACATTTTCCGATTATAATCGGGAGCGGTCAGAAAGAATGAATCTGACTTGGGATTTTCCTGATCCGCATGAGGCTGATGACGGGGAAATCCCTTTGATGACAAAATGGGAGAATGAGTTAGATAAATACGGCATCGGCGTACTGAATTTTTTAACAGCGGAGAGCAATGACCGGATGGCGGCGTTTATTCAAGCCAATCCTGCGAAGTTTACCGGATTTGCATATCATCCTTTGGAACAAAAGGATGCATATGAAGAGCTGAAAAGAGCCGTAGAAGAGCTCGGTCTGAAAGGGTATAAACTATTCGGGCCGCTGACAGACATCGAGTTTCATGATCCGTCGCTGAAAAAGCTTTGGACGTATTTAGCTGACAAAAGGCTCCCTGTATTAATCCACTTCGGGCTTTTAGGGAGAGCGGGGGGCATTGTCAGCCACCGCAACATCAATCCCCTCTCCATCTATCGCGTCGCGAGAGAGTATGCTGATATACCATTCATCATTCCGCATTTCGGCGCCGGATATTATCAGGAACTGCTGCAGCTGTGCTGGAGCTGCCCGAATGTGTATATTGACACGTCCGGATCAAACCAGTGGATGAGGTGGATGCCGTACCCGCTTGATTTGGAAATTCTGTTTCGGAAGACATCCGAATTAATCGGTGCTGAACGAATCATCTTTGGGACGGATTCGAACGGATTTCCGAGAGGATACGTATACAGATATCTTCAGGAGCAGGTCCGGACCTGCCGGGAAATTAACATGCGGGAAGAAGACATAGAGAAGATTTTCGGAAACAATGCGCGGACATTGCTGAAAATCGACCAGCCGCAAAAGGAAATAAATACGTGATACAGCTGATGCGCTCTTTGGCAGGTTTATGCCGGAGGGCGCATTTTTAATTCTTACAAAAAACAGTTGACAAGTCGGAATAATTTGAATTAACATGATATTCAAATTTAAAAACAAACGGGCAGCTGATCGGACCGCCGAAGGCTCTCATCTCTACAAGCAACGGAGATGGGGGCCTTTTTGTTTTTCGATCGCATGCGGCAGGAAGAGAGGGGAAAAGACAGATGGCTGTAACCATCAGCATACAAGAAAAAGCGTTTGAGCATGAAGGACGGAAAACACCGGTGCTGAATGATATTGAACTGTCAATTGCATCAGGAGAATTTTTGACTGTCATCGGGCCGAGCGGCTGCGGAAAAAGCACGCTTTTAAAATTGATTGCCGGGCTTGATACCGATTATAAAGGCTCTGTCGAAATAAACGGCCGCAATGTGTCGGGACCGGGCATCCGGCAGGGATTTATCTTTCAGGAGCACCGGCTGTTTCCCTGGCTGACGGTGAAACAAAACATCGCTGCCGATCTCAATATAAACGACCCGGCCGTTCGCCAAAAAGTGGAAGATCTGATTGAGGTTGTCAGGCTGCAGGGAGCGGAAGACGCTTATCCGCGCGAATTATCTGGCGGCATGTCGCAACGGGTCGCCATCGCCAGAGCCCTGTTGCGTGAGCCCGAGGTGCTGCTTTTGGATGAACCGTTCGGAGCGCTTGACGCTTTTACGAGAAAACACTTGCAGGATGTGCTGCTTGATATATGGCGCGAGAAAAAAACGACGATGATTCTGGTTACGCATGATATTGACGAATCTGTCTATTTAGGCGATAAGCTGGCAATTCTCAGGGCAAAGCCCGGCCGGCTGCACAGTCTGGTGCCGATTCAGCTTCCGCATCCGCGCAATCGGACGTCAGCTGATTTTCAGGCCGTCCGGCAGAAGGTGCTTGCTGAATTTGAGAAAACGGAAGATCTCCGGTTTGCGGATGGATCAGGGATATAGAAAGGACGAAGCAAAGTGAAAAAAACCATCATTCTTTTAGTCGCAGCAGTCATGATGTTAGCCGGATGCAGTGCCGACGGAGCAGGCGGGAGCGGGAAAACGGTGAAAGAAATCCGGATCGGCATCCAGCAGAGTTTAAGCCCGCTTCTCATTGCCAAGGAAAAAGGCTGGTTTGAAGAAGCCTTCAAAAAAGACGGAATAAAGGTAAAATGGGTCGAATTCCAAAGCGGTCCCCCGCAATTCGAAGGTCTTGCCGCCGATAAGCTTGATTTTTCCCAGGTCGGCAATTCACCGGTCATTTCCGGCCAGGCGGCAGGAATTGATTTTAAAGAGATCGGGCTGTCCCAAGACGGGTTAAAAGCAAACGGCATTCTCGTAAACAAGGACAGCGGAATTAAGAGTCTGAAAGAGTTGAAAGGGAAAAAAATCGCCGTAGCCAAAGGCAGCAGCGGCTTTGATTTTCTTTATAAAGCTTTGGATAAAGCCGGCCTTTCCGCCGATGACGTCACCATCATTCAGCTTCAGCCTGATGAGGCGGTTTCCGCTTTTGAAAACAAATCAGTTGATGCATGGTCGATTTGGGAGCCGTATTTGTCGATTGAAACGCTGCAGCACGGGGCGGAAATATTAGCGAACGGAGAGAGCACGGATTTATATTCTCCAGGTTTCACGTTAGTCAGGACCGGATTTTCCAAGGAGCACCCGGATGAGGTCGTCCGTTTTCTGAAAGTGTTCAATAAAGCAGTCACATGGCAAAAGGAACACAAAGAGGAAGCTGTCTCTTTATATGCGAAAATCAAAAATCTTGATCCCTCAGTCGTCAGAAACGTGCTCAACAATACAGAGCCTCTTAATCAACCGATTGATGATGATATTGTCAAAGCCCAGCAGAAAACCGCTGATTTTCAATATCAAACAAAAGCGATTCATAAGAAAATCAATGTAAAAGACGTTGTCGACAATTCATTTATCAAAAAGGCGCTTGAAACGGAGGGCGGCAAATAATGAAAGCAGAAGCATCAACGGCTCCCGGCACATTGAGCCAATCAGAAAAGAAAAATGCGGCAAAGTCCCGGCGGTATTCATACCAATGGATGAAAGGGGTTGTACTCCCGGCTGCGGTTATCGCGGTATGGCAGTTTATCGCAAGTCTGGGCATCGTCTCGGCAACGGTGCTCCCGTCACCTGTCGTCATTTTACAGACTTTTCAGGAACTTCTTCTGTCAGGCGAGCTTTGGGGCCATTTAGAGATCAGCTTATATCGGGCGGCCGCCGGATTTCTGCTGGGTGCGGGCCTCGGGCTTGTTTTCGGGCTGCTGGTCGGGTTCTCAAAACGGACGGAAGCGTATCTCGATCCGTCTCTGCAAATGCTCAGGACGGTTCCGCACTTAGCGGTGACCCCGCTGTTTATTTTGTGGTTCGGATTTGATGAGACATCAAAAATTCTGCTGATCGCATTGGGGGCTTTTTTCCCTGTATACATTAATACGTTTCTCGGAATCCGCAGCGTGGACGCAAAGCTGTTTGATGTCGCCCGGGTGCTGGAATTTAACTGGTATCAGCAGATGGCGAAATTGATTCTTCCGGCGTCTCTGCCGAATATCCTGCTCGGCATCCGGCTCTCTCTCGGTATTGCGTGGCTCGGCCTTGTGGTGGCGGAACTGATGGGATCGAGCGCGGGCGTCGGCTATATGATTATGGATGCGAGACAATTTTCACAGACAAATAAGGTGTTTGTCGGCATTATCATTTTTGCGGCTGTCGGCAAGCTGACAGATGCATTGGTCAGAATGCTCGAACGGAAACTATTAAAATGGCGGAACAGTTATGAAGGGTAGCCTATTTAAAAAAGGAGGGATTCATATGGAGATTCTATGGTTTATTCCGACGCACGGAGACGGACGGTATCTAGGGACGCAAACGGGAGGAAGAACCGCCGATCATCTTTATTTTAAGCAAGTGGCACAGGCGGCAGACAGACTCGGGTATACGGGGGTTCTGCTGCCGACGGGGAGATCATGTGAAGACCCATGGCTGACGGCTGCGGCTTTAGTGGGTGAAACGAAAGATTTAAAATTTTTAGTGGCGGTCCGTCCGGGACTGATGCAGCCATCTGTCGCCGCGAGAATGGCATCGACAATGGATCGGCTGTCAGACGGCCGTCTGCTCGTAAATGTCGTAGCGGGCGGAGATCCTTATGAGCTGGCGGGAGACGGGATGTTTATCAGCCACGATGAGCGCTATAAGGCGACTGAAGAATTTTTGACCGTATGGCGCGGACTCATGCGGGGAGAAACGGTGACATATGAAGGGGATCATGTCAAAGTGGAAAACAGCAATTTGCTGTTTCCGCCAAAACAGGCTCCGCATCCGCCATTATATTTCGGCGGTTCATCACAGGCGGGAATTGAGGCTGCGGCGAAACATACAGATGTGTATTTAACATGGGGGGAGCCGCCGGAACAGGTAAAAGAAAAGATTGAAACCGTCAAAAAACAGGCTGCCCAAGAAGGAAGGACAATGCGCTTTGGCATCAGGCTTCACGTGATTGTCCGGGAGACTGAGGAAGAGGCATGGAAAGCGGCAGAACGATTAATCAGCCATTTAGACGAAGAGACGATTGCGAAAGCGCAGGCTGCACTCCGGCGTGCTGATTCTTCAGGACAAAAACGGATGGCCGATCTTCATAACGGCGACCGGACGAAGCTTGAGATCAGCCCGAATCTCTGGGCCGGCATCGGGCTGGTCAGAGGCGGAGCGGGCACGGCGCTTGTCGGTGATCCCCAGACCGTCGCCGATCGAATTTTAGAGTACCGGGCACTCGGCATTGAGTCGTTTATCTTTTCAGGCTACCCGCATCTTGAAGAAGCTTATTATCTGGCTGAACTCGTGTTTCCGCTTTTGCCGTTTCAAAACGAGCGGACGAAAAAGCTTGAGCGCAGACTGGGCGAAGCAATGGGCAACGACCATTTTGCAAGAGGGAACAAAGCGACAGTCTGAATAAACAAATGCCTCTTTTTTCTGATAATGATACAATCATCAAAAAGAGGTGTTTTTTCTGAAGGTATTCAAATGGGCGGCAGCGTGCTGTCTGCTGGCTGGATTAACGGCATGCGGACATTCCAGCGGCATGCAGATAAAAGAAGCTGATTTATCAAAGACAGAGAAATACAGAATGGAAATTGCCTCGTCAGAAAGCGGAGCGGCAGCAGTGACCGGTGTCACAAAAGACTTGGCGGCCGCACAGATGTATATTGAGCATTATCAAAACGGAAAACTGACGGATAAAGCAGGGCCGCTTGAATCAGATTATAGCGGCGATGCAACTAAACCAAAAGAATTGCAATTCATCTTTTACACGGACCGAGAAGACAAAGGGAAGAAGGAAAAAGACAAAGTTCGTTTCGGTATCGTCGATGACGGCGGGAAAGTCTCTGCAGACGCTGTTTTTACCCGAAATCAGGGAGATGACAGAGCATCATCCGTGTTTATCTCCTCTGCCGAGTCAGTGACTTATGGAAAACCAGTTTTGATCGGCGCGAGTGTGAAAGATTCAGGAAAGCATGTCCATATGTCACGAGATAAAAAGATGCTGATCAGCCATTCTGACGTATTACTCTATTATGTAAAGCTGAATAAGCGGGCTTAGCGGGGGCCCGTTTTCTTTATGCCGGAAGCTTGCTTTATAAACATATGGATGATACGATATAAAACGTAATTATTACGATTTAAAAGGAGTGCTGGAATGGCTAAAAAATCAAAAGTGATCAAAGAGCTCAAGCGGCAGAAGCTTGTTGAACAATATGCGGACATCAGAAGAGAATTAAAGGCAAAAGGAGACTGGGAAGCGCTGAGCAAACTGCCGCGTGATTCTGCTCCGGCCAGACTTCATAACCGCTGTACGGTGACGGGACGGCCCCGCGGATATATGAGAAAATTTAAACTGTCCAGAATCGCGTTCAGGGAGCTGGCCCATAAAGGCCGGGTTCCCGGAGTGAAAAAAGCGAGCTGGTAACATAAAAAACTCCGGATCTGTCATGAACCGGAGTTTTTGCCGTGCTTATGGAACGTGAAAACATAAGCCAAATGCTGAATCATCATCAGAATGAAAATCAAAAGAATCGGAAAAAAGGGAAGATGCGGCTGAATCAGCGGATAAAACAAAAGCAGTACGGCTGCGGCCGGCAATGAGAAGTAAACGGCAATATACGAGGAACGGCAGGCTTTAGCCGTCATCATCCGTTCTCTTTCATCCTGTTCCTCAAATTCATCGGGCACAAGCCTGTGCTTTTTGCCGTTCCGTTTTTTCTTTTCAGTATAGATATATAATACGGCACAAACGGTAAACAGCAGAAACGGCGTGATGTTCAGCTCAAATGAACCGCTCCCCTCCGTCTGGAAAAACTGAGCGATACGCGGCACTGCTTCCATAATGGAAATAAGCGTCCAGCAGGCCAATCCGTAGAGTGCAAGGTGAAAACACGCTTTTCTTTTTAAACTCATTTTTTCTCCTCCTCCAGCCAGAATACTTCCTCCAGCCAGAATACTTCCTCCATCGGCAGGGAGAAAGCCCGGCAGATATTAAGCGCCAATAAGAGTGATGGCACATAATCTCCTTTTTCAATCGCCGCAATCGTCTGTCTGGTGGCTCCGGCTTCTTTTCCGAGCGTTTCCTGAGAATAGCCGAATCTGGCTCTCAGCTCTTTTACTTTATTTTTCATCATCAGGCGTACCTCAAGTTTTCTTCTTTTTTATATTGTATGGTATTCTTAACAAAATGTAAACTAGACTTAACATATGGACAAAAAAAGAATTTTTTTCGACAAATTTTTTAACATTCCCTTGACGAAAAAAAAATATGCATGTAATATTAGAAACATCAAATCGGTGCTGACAAAAAAGCATTTTGATGCGGGTGTAGTTTAGTGGTAAAACCTCAGCCTTCCAAGCTGATGTCGTGAGTTCGATTCTCATCACCCGCTCCATACATACGTTATTAACGCAGTGTTTCGTTTCTCTGATAAACGAAGTATTGCGTTTTTTTATGTGAAAAAAGACACGAAAGGCGTGTCTTTTTATGAAAGCCAAGTGACGGTATGTGTGCCTCCGTGAATTTGTTCAAACATTTTGGTTAAGGATGTTAACAGCTCATCTGCCTCGTCGGCATGAATTGAAGGCGGGAAAAAGATCAGCTGCAGCATGTTCTTTGTGCCGGTTGTTACAGGGCGGGTGTTGATTTGTCCGGTGAGGCCGCCAAAAATGCCGCCAGAGTCGGAGAAAGCCAGTACGTGTTCTTTTTCTCCGATTGTGATTGAAATCGGTTCATCCATCTGTGCAGCGTCATACGCCATGATGGGCAATGAATATTTCAAGGAGAAAAAAAGTATGGTATCATGGGCTGAATTAACACTTTCGATGAATCGCTCCCGGGAAATATCGCCGAGCATAAGCTCCATCGGTGTTTTTTGTCCTGAAAAGGAGGGACTGAGCTGTTCCATCATACGCGCCCATTCTTTCACAAAAGGCTGTTCATCTATGCCGCCGTCAGCATAATCAAAGTAAAGCGATTCTTGAAATAAACGGAGGCGGCCTTTCAGCATTTGCGGGGCAGGCCCGACTTCAATCTGTTCATATAATACGGCTGCCGCTTTGATCCCCGGCACCCGTTCAGCAATAAGAGGATCTAAACTGATGTTCAACTGTGTTCACTCCATTTCGGGATGCTAAAACTCTATTATACCCGTGCGGGAGGCTGATCACAAAGAAAGGAGGCTGTGCAAAAAATGAATATTCATAAACTGAAAGAGGAATTAATCGAATACGCCAAAAGCATCGGAGTCGACAAAATCGGGTTTACGACGGCTGATACGTTCGACAGTCTGCGGGACCGGCTGATTCTTCAGGAATCACTCGGCTATTTATCCGGGTTTGAAGAGCCGGATATTGAAAAACGGGTCACTCCGTCTTTGCTTCTGCCGAAAGCCAAATCGATCGTCGCCATCGCCCTTGCCTATCCTTCCAAAATGAAAGATGCGCCGAGGAGCACGAGGGACGGCCGGCGCGGCATTTTTTGCAGAGCTTCCTGGGGGAAGGATTATCATGACGTGCTGCGCGAAAAGCTTGATCTGCTGGAGAATTTTCTCCAAAGCAAACATGAGGATATCCGCACGAAGTCAATGGTGGATACGGGAGAATTGTCCGACAGGGCCGTGGCGGAACGGGCGGGAATCGGTTTCAGCGCCAAAAACTGCATGATCACCACACCTGAATACGGTTCTTACGTCTATCTGGCTGAAATGATCACCAATCTGCCCTTTGAACCGGATGTGCCGATTGAAGATATGTGCGGATCGTGCACAAAATGTTTAGACGCGTGCCCGACCGGCGCGCTCGTTAATCCCGGACAGCTTAATGCTCAGCGCTGTATTTCATTCCTGACCCAGACAAAGGGGTTTTTGCCGGATGAATTCCGCACGAAAATCGGAAACCGTCTGTACGGCTGCGATACGTGCCAGACGGTCTGCCCGATTAATAAGGGGAAAGATTTTCATCTTCATCCGCAGATGGAGCCCGATCCGGAAATCGCCAAGCCGCTGTTAAAGCCGCTTCTGACCATAAGCAACCGGGAATTCAAAGAAAAATTCGGACATGTATCCGGTTCATGGCGCGGCAAGAAGCCGATTCAGCGAAATGCCATTTTAGCATTGGCTCATTTCAAAGATGCTTCTTCTCTTCCCGAATTGACGGCTTTGATGCACCAAGACCCGCGCCCCGTCATCAGGGGGACGGCCGCCTGGGCCATCGGAAAAATCGGTGATCCGGAATATGCGAAGGAATTAGAAAAAGCGCTTCACAAGGAGCAGGATGAGGAAGCCATACAGGAAATAGAAAAGGGGCTGGAGCTGCTTTCGGTTTCTGATAAGACTAAAACCGGCCGGTCCTGACATATGTATAGAGAAAAAGCACTTGGCGTGAGTTCAAGTGTTTTTTCTTTATAAAACAGTATGGTGGGTGGAGCGCTTGAAGCATATTATTGAAGACTTAGCGGAGGCCCGGCTTCATTATTTAGTCAACGGAACCGAGATGAGGCACAATGGGCAGGCCGGCGATCTTGAGGTCCTGACGAGAAAAAAAGAGCTGTTTGAAAAACGGAAAGTTGACATCGTTAAAGCGAAAGCGAAAGCCGTCATTGTCAAAAGCAGTCTTGAGGATGACGGCACGTTATGCGTCATGTACACCATTCATTTCGAATATTTGTGCAAGGAGCAGGACGGGCATCTTTATTTAGAAGAGCAGATTGAGGAACGGAATGCTTTTCTCTATGACCAGCTGCTGATTAAAGATCGGGAAATAAAGAAAAAACCGGCCGGATTTTCTGACGGAAACAGCGTAATCGAATATGAGCGGAGTGAACGGGAAGATTTCGGGCGGGCATTTCAATACGACCGTCTGGCTGCCGTTCAGTACGCGGAAAAGTTTTGGAATAAACGAAATCCTGCTTATAAAAATTTCGGGGACAACTGCACAAATTTTATTTCCCAATGTTTACATGCCGGAAAAGCGCCGATGCGGGGGCATCCGAACAGAGGCTCAGGCTGGTGGATGAAGGAAAGCTCATGGAGCTACAGCTGGACGGTCGCGCATTCCATGAAGATGTATCTAGCCCAATCCAAGGCCGGGCTTCGCGCGGTGCAGGTGTCAAGCGCCGAGGAGCTTATGCCCGGAGATGTGATTTGCTATGATTTTGAAGGTGACGGCCGTTTTAACCATACGACGATCGTGGTCGCAAAAGATAAAAGCAATATGCCGCTCGTCAATGCCCAAACATATGACAGCAGAATGAGATATTGGTCATATGAGGATTCAACGGCATATACTCCTTCCATCAGATATGCGTTTTTTCATATTACGGATGATACGACAAAAGAGTAATTAATGATATAATGGTGGGCGGAATAAAAAACAGAGGTGAACATCGTGGCATTACATGTCGTTTTATATCAACCCGAAATCCCGGCCAATACGGGAAATATCGCACGTACTTGTGCGGCAACAGACACAACGCTTCATTTGATCCGCCCGCTCGGATTCTCAACCGATGATAAAATGCTGAAGCGCGCCGGACTCGATTATTGGGAGTTCGTCAACGTCGTTTATCATGATTCATTGGATGAATTATTTGAGGCATATGCGAACGGAAAGTTTTTCTTCATTACAAAATTCGGGCAAAAGCCGCATACATCGTTTGACTACTCAAATACGGAGGAAGACTTTTTCTTCGTATTCGGCAGAGAAACGAGCGGACTTCCGAAAGAATTGATCGAAAACAATATGGACCGCTGCCTGCGTCTTCCGATGACCGAGCATGTGAGATCATTAAACCTGTCCAACACTGCCGCGATTCTTGTATATGAAGCGCTGCGCCAGCAAAATTACAGAGATTTGACATGAGAAAAAACCGCCCGGATTCGGGCGGTTTTTTATTGAATGCAGCCGGGGTTCATACAATGTTATATTTATAGGCTTAACAAACGTAACAGTGTTATGTTACAATGTGTTCATCGAAGGAGCTGGATTTATGGAGGAACAACTGATTTCTAAAAAAGAATTGCTTGAAGAAACATCAATCTCATACGGACAGCTGTACCGCTGGAAGCGGAAAAATTTAATTCCTGAGGAATGGTTTATCCGAAAATCAACGTTTACAGGCCAGGAAACATTTTTTCCGAGAGCGGAAATCTTAAAACGCATCTCAAAAATACAGAAAATGAAAGAAAATCTGTCTCTGGATGAAATGAGGGAAATGCTGTCTCCGCAAATGGCAGATGTCGATATATCGTCTGCGGAGCTGCTTCAAAAAGGATTGATTTCAAAGGCTGCGCTGCAAGTTTACGGAGAAGACGGCGTGACATTCACGTCCCGGGCGCTGCTGTCTTTATATGTGCTTGAAAGGCTTTTGCAATCGGGAAATATCAGTCTTGAAGAAGGAAAAATGGCGGCAGAGGTGCTGAAAACGTATGAGGCTTCTGAGCTGAAGGCAAATACAGAGCTTGTCGTGCTCCGAAAACTCGGCGTAACGACGTGCTTCATCGCAGATGCGGAACATATTCTGTTTGAACCGTCTGTCAAAGTGGCTGAACGGGTGGCGCTTGCTGCGGCATCAGAAGAATTAAAAACAAAATGGATGCAGGAGGACCATCAATGGATGTAACAGATAAATTAGTCATTAACGGTTCAGGAAGTTCAAAAGGAGGCCGTTTTCATACGGTGGAGATCAACGGAAGCGGCACGGTGTCAGGTGACGTAGAGTGCACGAGCCTTTTGTTTAACGGCAGCGGTAAAACAGACGGAAATGTCAAAACGCAAACACTGACGATCAGCGGTTCGGGGAAAATTTCCGGCAGTGCCGAAGCCGAATCCATCCGAATCAACGGAACAGGTGTCATTAAAGGTGATGTCAAAACGGAGCGGCTGAACGTCGCGGGATTTTCATCTTTCAGCGGCGATGTGAAAGCTGATGATATTTTCATATCCGGGAAAGTTGGGATTGAAGGGGATTGCGAGACAGAAACATTCCGTTCGGAAGGAAAATGCAAGATCGGCGGCCTGCTGAACGCCGATGACGTCAATATGAAGCTGGCGGCGGGCGAGAGCCATGTGAAAGAAATCGGCTGCCGTCATTTAAAGGTGATGAGCAGAAAAAGCGTGCTTGCGCGGTTTAAGCTGATGCCGGCTCCGGTGCTGACCGCAGAGCTGATCGAAGGTGACATCATTGAATTGGCGGACACACACGCAAAGACAGTCCGCGGAAATTCTGTGCAGATCGGCGCAGGCTGTATCATTGAGACGGTGGAATACAGCGGAGATTTTACATGTGATCCTTCAGCTTTAGTAAACAAAGCCGTAAAAATATAGGAGGAGCTTCAGTGGAACCAACAAAAAGATTGAGTCATTTAAAAATGTACGGAGCCGGACACGCCGCTGGGGGCTCCTACCAGAATGTAAGCATTAAAGGAGAAGGCATTATCGGCGAAGGGCTTCAAAGCGAGCGCTGCCGGATATTCGGTACGGGGCGTTTTCTCGGAGATGCCGAGATCAATCGGCTGAAAATTTTCGGGGAACATGAAACTGATGGAGATTTATCGGCGCGTTCCGCAAATGTGCTCGGCACGCTGAAAATCGGCGGCTCCATGCGTTTCACCACGCTGAGGCTGAAAGGACTTGCCGACATTTCCGGCGGGGCCGCGGGAGAGCAGTGTCATATTAAAGGAAGCCTCACCGTCGGCGGCGATTGCGAGACAGAGCAGCTTCATGTAACAGGCTGTATCAATGTGGCGGGATTGTTAAACGCGGGAGACGTCAATATCCATTTGCGTTATGACCGAAGCAACGTGAAGGAAATCGGCGGTACATCGATCACAGTCAGGCGGAAACCCGGTTTTCTGAAACGGAAAGCCGGCATGCTTTCGGCTGAATTGATCGAGGGAGATACGATTTACCTCGAATACACGGAAGCGGACATCGTCAGAGGAAAGCGTGTGGAAATCGGCCCGGGCTGCAAAATCGGAAAAATCGAGTATCAAACAAGCTGCAAAGCCCATGAAAAATCAACTGTCCAAGAACATATTCAAATATGAAACAATGTTATGTTGTACAGGGAAGGGTGCTCTTCATAAGGAGCACCCTTTTTGCCGTTATTCGTTTTCAGGTTTGCTGTCGTAACCCGCCGTAAAAATGGATACTAAAAAAGTGAGAATGACCCCCAGTAAGATGATCGTTTTCATCATTTCTCCTCCTCTTTGCTTTTCCATTTGATGTCCGAGTCTGGATGAAACTGTATTTCTTTCATTATGAACGGTGCACCAGACCCTTGTCAATGACCGCCCTTGAGCCGCCTTTATTTTTAGAAACGAAAAGCATGTATTATCACGTCACCGCATAGATTGTAACAAAGTACCTTATTTCTAGTGCATTAACCATGATAGAGGAGGTTCTTATGGATATATTAAAGAAAATTGAAAAGTACAGAGAGGAAGAGCAGCGTCTCAAATGGGAAGGGACGTTCGCTGATTATTTGGAGATCATAAAAGAAAATCCATTGGTCGCGCAGTCTGCTCATTCTCGCGTTTTTAATATGATAAAAGACAGCGGAATCGAGGAGGACGACGGGAAAAAGACGTACAGTTTTTTCTCGCGGGAACTATTCGGCCTTGAAGAATCTCTGGAACGGCTCGTGGAGGAATACTTTCACCCGGCTGCCAAGCGGCTCGATGTAAGAAAACGGATCTTACTATTAATGGGGCCCGTCAGCGGCGGGAAATCGACCCTTGTCACCATGCTGAAAAAAGGGCTTGAAGCCTACTCGTTGACAGACAACGGGGCCGTTTACGCTATCAAAGGCTGCCCGATGCATGAAGATCCTCTCCATCTTATTCCCCATCATCTGCGCGAAGACTTCTACAGAGAATACGGGATCAGAATTGAGGGAAGCCTGTCTCCGCTTAATGTCATGCGGCTTGAAGAAGAATACGGCGGCAGAATTGAGGATGTAAAGGTTGAACGCATTTTCTTCTCGGAGGATAAGCGTACCGGAATCGGAACCTTCAGCCCGTCTGATCCGAAATCACAGGATATCGCCGATTTGACGGGGAGCATTGATTTTTCAACGATTGCCGAATACGGCTCGGAATCAGATCCGCGCGCTTATCGGTTTGACGGTGAATTAAATAAAGCGAACCGCGGAATGATGGAGTTTCAGGAAATGCTGAAATGCGATGAAAAATTTCTCTGGCACCTTCTGTCACTCACGCAGGAAGGGAATTTTAAAGCCGGACGGTTTGCGCTCATCTCAGCCGACGAATTGATTGTTGCGCATACGAACGAAACGGAGTACCGCTCGTTTATTGCCAATAAAAAAAATGAAGCCCTTCACTCCAGAATCATCGTGATGCCTGTTCCTTATAATTTAAAGGTGTCCGAGGAAGAACGGATTTATGAAAAAATGATTTCGGAAAGTGATGTTTCTGACGTACACATCGCCCCCCATACATTAAAAGTGGCCGCGATGTTTTCTATTTTGACCCGGCTGAAGGAACCGAACCGGTCTGATATTGATCTCGTTAAAAAAATGAGGCTTTATGACGGAGAAAGCGTTGAAGGTTACAATTCCGTTGATCTGGAGGATATGAAGAAGGAATTCCAGGATGAAGGAATGAGCGGAATTGACCCGCGTTATGTCATCAACCGTATTTCCTCAACGATTATCAGAAAAAATATGGAATCCATCAATTCGCTTGACGTGCTGCGTTCCTTAAAGGAAGGACTCGATCAGCATCCGTCCATTTCCGCTGAGGACAAAGAGCGGTATATGAATTTTATTTCCGCCGCCAGGAAAGAGTACGATGACATCGCCAAAAAAGAGGTGCAGAAGGCGTTTGTTTATTCATATGAAGAATCCGCGAAAACACTCATGGATAATTATTTAGATAATGTGGAAGCGTACTGCAACAAAAATAAGCTCCGCGATCCGCTGACGGGTGAAGAAATGAACCCTGACGAAAAGCTGATGAGATCCATTGAAGAGCAGATCGGCATTTCGGAAAACGCCAAAAAAGCATTCCGCGAAGAAATTTTAATCCGCATATCCGCTTATGCAAGAAAAGGAAAACGCTTCGACTATAACTCACACGAAAGACTCCGCGAAGCGATTCAGAAAAAGCTTTTCGCAGACTTAAAAGATGTGGTTAAAATTACGACCTCAACCAAAACGCCGGATGAGCAGCAGCTTAAAAAGGTTAATGAGGTAGTGGCTCGCTTAATAGATGAACACGGCTATAATTCGACAAGCGCAAATGAACTGCTGAAGTATGTCGGAAGCCTGCTCAACCGCTGATGCTTGATTCATGATAGGCCCGTCCGTACAAGGACGGGTTCTTTTGTCTATATTTCAAAATTGTTTGTCAATTGAAAAGTCCGTCCGGCATAAGATAAGAATAAATCTTTTCGCCGGACTTGTTTCATAAACAGGACCAAGCCGGAATACACATGTAAAACGACCATAACGGTTAAGGAGGGGAATTCATGTCCCGTAATGACAGCGGAAATTTTTTGATTTCAGAGGAAGACTGGTCCCTCCATCGCAAAGGCTTTGACGACCAGCAGCGCCACCAAAAGAAAGTACAGGAAGCGATAAAAAACAACCTTCCGGACCTTGTCACTGAGGAAAGCATTATTATGTCCAACGGAAAAGATGTCGTGAAAATCCCGATTCGTTCGCTTGATGAATATAAAATCCGTTATAACTATGATAAAAACAAACATGTCGGCCAAGGTGACGGCGACAGCGAAATCGGCGATGTCGTCGCCAGAGACGGCGCAGATAAAAAGCAGGGGGCCGGAAAAGGCCAGGGAGCCGGCGATCAGGCAGGCGAGGATTATTATGAAGCCGAGGTCTCATTGATGGACCTGGAAGAAGCGCTGTTTCAGGAATTAGAACTGCCGAATCTGCAGCAAAAGGAAAGGGACAATATCGTTCATACCGATATTGAATTCAATGATATCCGGAAAACCGGGCTGACAGGGAATATTGATAAGAAAAGAACGATGCTGTCTGCCTATAAACGAAACGCCATGTCAGGCAAGCCGTCGTTTTATCCGATTTATCCGGAAGATCTGAAATACAAAACATGGAATGATGTGACGAAGCCGGAATCGAAAGCTGTCGTTTTAGCCATGATGGATACAAGCGGTTCGATGGGCGTATGGGAAAAGTATATGGCGAGGAGCTTCTTTTTTTGGATGACACGATTTTTACGGACAAAGTATGAAACGGTAGATATCGAATTTATCGCCCACCACACGGAAGCGAAGGTGGTGTCGGAAGAAGATTTCTTCTCGAAAGGCGAGAGCGGGGGAACCATCTGCTCCTCCGTCTACCGGAAGTCTCTTGAATTAATTGATGAAAAATATGACCCCGCCCGCTACAACATCTATCCGTTCCATTTCTCAGACGGGGATAATTTAACATCGGATAACGCCCGATGCGTAAAGCTCGTCAATGACATCATGAAAAAATCGAATCTGTTCTGCTACGGTGAGGTTAATCAATATAACAGGCATTCAACACTCATGTCCGCCTATAAAAACGTCAAAGATGATAAATTTAAATATTACATCTTAAAGCAGAAATCAGACGTTTTTCAAGCGCTGAAAAACTTCTTCAAAAAAGAGGAAGCGGGGGTAAGCAAAGCATAAGTATTAAACATAAAGCCGAGTGAAGAATCGTGCGGCCGCGGTTCTTCATCCGGCTTTTTTAAATTAAAAATAAAGAGAAAAAAAGGCATAAAAAAAATCCTTAAAAAATAGAACTTTTCTCTTTACAAATCTTCTTTCATTTATTAATATTTTATCTTGTGAACTATTATTAAGGGAATGAGGTGAAAATACGGTGATTGAATCAGAGCTCGCTTTGCTCAGTTTTGAACAACTGTTTGATACTTCCAGATCAATTTACAAAAAGCAGAAAATGATCTTGGAGACAGTACTTGAACCTTTTGATATTACAGTCCTGCAGTATCTGCTGATGTTCAAAATACATAAGAGCAAAAGCACGCAGCTTTCAAGGCTGGCTTTGTCGCTTGATCTGAAACCGGCGTCTGTCACGAGAATGACCGATATTCTGTATAAGCGCCGCTTAATGGTTCGGAGCGACTATCACGACGACCGGCGTGTTGTTATGATTCAGTTAACCGAAGAGGGGGAAGAACTTCTAAAGACAGCTGCTGTTCAATACGCCGAAAAAGCGGCGGTCTTATACCGGCAGCTCAATACCGCTGAACTGCAGTACCTGCGCAAGCTGGCGGAAAGTTTAACGAAGCTTGCAAACGGCTGTGCAGTGAAAAACGGAAAATAAAAAAATCCCCACATATTTTTATCATCATTCCACAAAATGATAGAGGAAGAAACGAAAGGAGAAAACAAAATGAACAGAGGACGTTTAATTCTGACCAACATTATCGGTTTGATTGTTGTTCTTGCAATTATAGGCGGAGGTGCTTACTACTATTATCAAAGCACGCACTATGTAAAAACCGATGAAGCAAAAGTTGCCGGCGACATGGCTGCTATCACAGCTCCTGCTGCGGGTAAAGTAACTGACTGGAACCTTGATGAGGGGAAAGAAGTAAGTAAAAACGACGTTGTTGCAAAAATCAAAGGACAGCAAAATGCTGACGTTAAAGCCATCATGGATGGAACAATCGTGAAAAACGAAGTGAAAAACGGCCAAATGGTGCAAGCCGGTACGACAATTGCCCAAGAAATTGACATGAAACACCTTTACATCACTGCAAACATTAAAGAAACTGACATCAGAGACATTGAAGTAGGAAACAAAGTAGACGTCATTGTTGACGGTGACCCTAATACAACATTTGACGGAACTGTAGAAGAAATCGGCTATGCGACAAATTCAACTTTTGATATGCTGCCTTCTTCAAACTCAAGCGGCAACTACACAAAAGTAACGCAAAAAGTTCCTGTTAAAATTTCACTCAGCAACCCATCTGACAAGGTGCTTCCTGGTATGAACGCATCTGTAAAAATCTCTGAATAATACAGATCAGTCATCAAACCATGAAGGGAGGTTGTCTTAGGTGGCTAAATCAGATAATCAAGTAAAAAGTCCTAAAACATTGCTTATTGTGCTTATGGCCGGGTTATTCCTGGCGATCTTGAACCAAACGCTTCTTAACGTGGCGATGCCGCACTTAATGACCGAGTTCGGTGTGAGTGCGACGACGATTCAGTGGCTGACGACCGGATACATGCTGGTCAACGGTGTTTTGATTCCGTTATCGGCCTTCTTAATTACCCGGTTCGGGCAAAGAAGCCTCTTTCTCGTAGCCATGTTCTGTTTTACAGCGGGAACGTTAGTCTGCGGAATCGCGCCTAACTTCTCAACCATGCTGATCGGCCGGTTAATTCAGGCGGTCGGCGGCGGTATCTTGCAGCCGCTGGTCATGACAACCATTCTGCTTATCTTCCCGCCTGAAAGCAGGGGGAAAGGAATGGGGATTTTCGGTCTTGCGATGATGTTTGCTCCGGCGGTCGGACCGACTCTTTCCGGCTGGATCATCGAGCATTACACATGGCGCATTATGTTCTACGGCCTTGTTCCGATCGGGGCGATCGTTATTGTCATAGCGTTTTTCCTCTTTAAGAACTTGGTGGAACCGCAAAAAATCAAACTCGACAGCTTGGGTGCGATTCTGTCCATTGTCGGATTCGCCTCATTGCTTTACGGAGTCAGTGAAGCGGGAAGCGACGGCTGGGGAGACCCGATCGTTCTGTCTACCGTTATTGTCGGTATCATCGCGATTGCCGCGTTTGTCATTCAGCAATTGCGCTCTGAAAAACCGATGCTTGACTTCCGGGTATTTAAATATGATATTTTCTCACTTTCCAGTGTGATTAACATCATTATTACCGTTGCGCTTTACACAGGAATGTTCCTGCTTCCGATTTATCTGCAGAACTTAGTCGGCTTTACGGCGCTGCAATCAGGCCTCTTGCTATTGCCGGGCGCGATTGTCATGCTGATCATGTCGCCGATTTCCGGTATTCTGTTTGACAAAATCGGTCCGAGACCGCTTGCGATCGTCGGGCTGGTCATTACGGTCGCAACGACATTCCAGTATACAAAATTGACAATTGACACACCTTATACGCATATCATGCTTGTCTATGCCATCCGCGCATTCGGTATGTCACTGTTAATGATGCCTGTAATGACAGCCGGAATGAACCAGCTTCCGGCACGGTTGAACAGCCACGGCACGGCGATGAGCAACACGCTCCGCCAGATCAGCGGTTCGATCGGAACAAGTTTGATCACAACGATCTATACGAACCGCACGACGATGCATTATTCGCAGATTGCGGATAAAACAAGCACGGCAGATCCAAGCTTCATGCAGTCGTTCCAAAGCGCGGTTTCGAATTTAATGGTCAACATGAACATGTCGCTTGATGCCGCGAAACAAACCGTTTATGCCTATCTCTACAAAACGGCTTCACTTAATTCCAACGTTATGGGAATTAATGACGCGTTTATGTGGGCGACGATCTTTGCGGTTATCGGTGTAGTCTTGAGCCTGTTCTTGCGTGACGTACGGAAAGACAAACAGCGGGCGAAGAAAAAAGAGGAGCTGTCATTGCTTCCGGCCCCTAAAGAAGTGAAGGAATCTTAATCATCTGAATGGGAGGTTTCCTGAATGAAAATTTACGTAGTGTACGATAGTGAAGGCGAACACACAAAATACCTTGCCGAAGCCATTGCGGAAGGAGCAAGAGAAAACGCTGATGCTGAAGTCTTGATTGACCATGTTGATCAAGCCGACATCCGCAAGCTGAAAGACATGGATGCGATTATCTGGGGATGCCCTGGACACTTCGGCACCATCAGTTCAGGCTTAAAAGCGTGGATCGACAGACTCGGCTATTTGTGGGCTGAGGGCGAACTGATTGATAAAGTCGGCGCCGTATTCTGTACGACTGCGACAACCCATGGCGGATTAGAAATGACAATGCACAATCTGATCACTCCTATGTTTCACCAAGGCATGATTGTTGTCGGTCTTCCCGGCAACGTTCCTGAAAATGCGCTGTACGGTTCTTACTACGGCGCGGGCGTCACATGCCCGGTTGACAGCGATGTGCTGATGACGGAAGAAGGCCTTCAATTAGGCCGAGCGCTTGGCAGACGTGTCAGCCAGGTCACAGGTAATCTAACTGCCGGACGACAGTAAGGAGAGGGTTATATGGCCATTATTATAGCGGTTATTGCTGCTGTCATTGTGATTGCACTTCTTATCACATTCAATGTCCGCAGCACTTCTGCAGGACAGGATGTCAAAGAAGAAAAGAGAGAAGCGATCGGCACTACAGCCGAACAGCCGGAAAAGCATGATCCGGCCGAGGAACGCTCAGCCGAGCATGTTCCCGTCGTTGTAAAATCTGAATCTCCCCGCGAGAAAAAGAATACAATGGGCGATGATGTGTACCGTCAGGCGCTTCAGAAGTTCAAGACTTCTGAGACGGATCAGGAAACAACAGATCCCGAAAGCGGCGGCAAAATGCAGGATAGCAGCTATCGTGATGCGCTGCTCTCCTTAAAAAACAAAAAGAAGTAACGGAAAAGGCAAATCTGCGTAAGAGCGGATTTGTCTTTTTTTTATTGAAGATATTGTAATTTGTGATGATCTAGTGTACTATGTGACTCATACACTGGTCCCGAATGGAGAGAGAAAGAATGACATCGTTTTTAGGTCTGCTGAAAAAAGATGCGAAGGTTTCATGGGTCTGGCTGGCGGTTTGGGTTTGCGGCATGCTCTTCTGGGCGGCGGCAGCCCACGTTATTGCTGTCCGTCAGAAAGAACCGCTCGTCATTTTCGGCTTTTTTGCGGCAATGGGGTTTTTTCAATTTCTTGCGGCGCCGCTTTTTATGTACTATCACCTCCACAAAGAAGGGAAAAATCAGCTGTGGCTTTACAATCCGAATGGCGGGTTTTATCTGCTGGCTTCCAAGCTGACGGCCTCACTGCTGTATCAGTTTATCGGGCAGCTGGCGCTGACCGGCTACGGTATTTGGATGTACCGGATGCTTGCTGCAAAAGGAGCGCTGGAACACACCATTCCCCTGGCCGGCACATTAACAGGACTGAATGCTTACCTGCTGATCAGCTCAGCGTACTTATCTGTGATCGTGGCCGTATTTTGGACTGTTTTTCACTCGTTAAAACATTTCCCCGTTCTCCGCTGGGTGATCTGCATCGTGCTTGCGTTTGTCTGGGCCTATATTGACGATAAACTCATTACGCCTTTCACTTCATCTCAACATGATTTATGGCCGGTAAAAGTGTATGCGAATTTTGAAATCCATTATACAAAATTGGCCGGCTGGACGATGGAGCTGAAGGCCGTCCACATCTCGCTTTTCAGCTTCCTGGCTGTGATTGTGCTTGCGGCGCTCTGTCTCGCGCTGGCCTCAATGCTGCTGAATCGCAAGGTTGAGGTGTAATGATGAAGCGTGAATTTCAATCATCAAAGCCGATTTATCTGCAAATTGCCGACCGTGTATATTACCGGCTGATACGAAACGAGCTTTCGCCGGGTGACAAACTGCCGTCCGTAAGAGAGATGGCCGTGCAGATGAAAGTGAATCCGAATACGATACAAAGAACGTACAGTGAAATGGAAAGGCTGGGGATCGTGGAAACGAGAAGAGGACAGGGAACCTTTATAGCTGAAAGACCCGATCTGAAAGAAGAGCTGAAAGACAGGCTGACAAAAGACGTATTCAAACGCTTTATTCAGGAAATGGCGGAGCTTGGGTTATCTCCTGAAGAAATGCTCGACGGGATCAAACAATATGCGGAGGAAGCAGACGATGAATCTTGATTTTGAACACGTTACAAAAAAATACGGCCGCAGGCTCGCGGTCAGCGATGTATCATTTTCATTGTCTTCGGGTAAGATCTACGGAATATTAGGACCGAACGGAAGCGGTAAATCAACAACGCTGAAAATGCTTGCCGGGCTTGCATTTCCCACCTCGGGTGCTGTTCGGATCGGCGGACGTGCCGTAAGCCGAAACATGCTTTTTCGTACGGCTTATTTAACCGAACATGATACGTTTTTCGCCCGGACGACTGTCGGTGATATGCTCACATTTTATCATTCACAATTCCCGGATTTTCAGCTGGAAAAAGCACGGAATCTATTATTGGAAATGAATCTCTCAGCGGAGCAGAAAATAAAAGAGCTGTCTAAAGGCAGCCGGGGCAGGCTGAAAATCGTCCTGGCCCTGTCGAGAAAAGCATCCGTCATTTTGCTGGACGAGCCGTTTTCCGGTCTGGATCCGGCGGTCCGGGAGTCAATCGTCAACAGTCTCGTATCGTATATTGATTTTGACAGTCAGATCGTCGTCATCGCCACACATGAGATCGATGAGATTGAGACGCTTTTGGACGAAGTGATGGTGTTCAGAAAAGGGAAAATCGCTGAACGGCGTGAAGTCGAAGAGCTCAGGGAGCAGGAAGGAATGTCCGTACTGCAATGGTATAAAAGCATTATGCAGGCGTACGAAAAAGAAGGGGGATTCTAATTGGAAACAGTATTGGAATTGCAACAGGTAAAGAAAACGATTAAAGGACGAACGATTATTCATGATCTGAGTTTCTCCGTCCGGGCAGGCGAAGTGTTTGGGTTTCTGGGACCGAACGGAGCGGGGAAAACGACTACGATCAGAATGATGGTCGGATTAATGAAACTGTCTCAGGGAGACATCGTAATCTGCGGGGAATCCATTACGAAAAACTATGCAAAAGCGGTCAGGCACGTCGGAGCCATCGTGGAAAACCCGGAGCTGTACAAATTCCTGAGCGGCTATAAAAATTTACAGCAGTACGCAAGAATGGTAAAAGGCGTTACGAAAGAAAAAATAGATGAGGTCATCGAGCTCGTCGGATTACAGGACAGAATTCATGACAAAGTAAAGACCTATTCTCTCGGGATGAGACAGCGCCTCGGCCTTGCTCAGAGTCTGCTGCATAACCCGAAGGTGCTGATTCTGGATGAACCGACAAACGGCCTTGACCCCGCCGGTATCAGGGAAATCAGAGACCATCTGAAAAAGCTGACACGGGAAAAAGGAATGGCGGTTATCGTCTCGAGCCATCTGCTGTCCGAAATGGAATTGATGTGCGATCGAATCGGCATTTTGCAAAAAGGAGAGCTTGTTGATATTCAAAAGGTAAGAGATGAAGGAACAGAAGAAAAAGATACATACTTTTTCCATATTGAACAAAGGGAAGAGGCGCTTGCCGTCCTGAGTCAGTTTGACTGTGTGAAGAAGACAAGCGGCTTTGAGATCAAGCTGTCAAAACAGGAAGTGCCTGATGTGATTTCACTTCTCGTCCGTGAAAATATCCGCTTATATGAAGTGAAAATCATAACAAGATCTTTAGAAGACCGTTTCCTGGAAATTACCGGCGGGACGAAAGAGGAGGCTCAATATGCTTAAACTGATCTATAATGAATGGATTAAAATCTTCAGCCGTGTCGGGACATGGGCTATGATTGTGATTTTAGGCCTTGCGATGACCGGATTTGCACTTCTGTCAAACCATTTCACCTCTAGCGACGCCAATCCAAATTGGAAACAGGAGCTCCAGGCTGAAAACAAAGAAATGAAACAGCAGATGAAGGAAACCGGAAATCAGACGCTCATTGATAACCTGAAACAGAATGTCGCGATAAATGAATACCGTATGGATCATAACCTCCCCGAGGATACAGGGTACACAGTGTGGTCATACGTAGCCGATTCTTCGATGATGACAGTTTTGACCGGCCTGTTCACGATTATCATCGCAGCAGGCATCGTGGCGAATGAATTCAACTGGGGAACCATCAAACTGCTGGCCATCCGTCCGCTCAGCCGTTTTCAAATTTTGCTTTCTAAATATATGACGGTGCTGCTGTTCGGACTGCTGATGCTTGTGATTTTATTTGCCGGTTCCGCTCTGTTGGGATTGCTCTTTTTCGGTACAGGCGGAGATACTGCGGCCAATGTTCATCTCGTATACAAAGACGGCCGTGTTTTTGAACAAAATATCATCGCCTTTCTCGCTAAAACATATATCTATGAATCAGTCTCCGCTTTTATGCTTGCGACGATGGCGTTTATGCTGTCTGCAGTATTCCGAAACAGCTCATTAGCGGTCGGATTTTCTATTTTTCTATTGGTTATGGGCAACACGGCGACTGTATTTCTTGCCACGAAATTTGAATGGACGAAATATATTTTATTTGCGAACACGGATTTGTCGCAATATATGAACGGTACTCCTTTAGTAGAGGGGATGACGATGACATTTTCGGTTGTGATGCTTGTGATTTACTTCATTATTTTTATGGCGCTCGCATTCGGCGTCTTCTTAAAACGGGATATTGCTACCTGATGTAAAAAAGCTGTTTTGCCTAGGCAAAACAGCTTTTAGGTATAAAAAAACCGCCGGCTTGCACCGGCAGGTTTTTTTAAGACATTTATGCTTTTGTTACGTTAGCAGCTTGTGGTCCGCGGTTTCCTTCAACGATTTCGAAAGAAACAGATTGGCCTTCTTCTAAAGTTTTGAAGCCTTCGCCTTGAATAGCAGAGAAGTGAACGAATACATCGTCTTGACCTTCTACTTCGATGAATCCGAATCCTTTTTCAGAGTTGAACCATTTTACTTTACCTTCTAACATGAAATTTCCTCCTAAAGCGACATAACGCTTAAATTCACTATTCTTGCTCTAAAACAAACTTCCAAGACGAAAACTCTTGCAAAACTTTCTTCTTAAAGATAGTTCGAACAAAAATAATTACCTTTACTCTACCAGTAATCCGGAGAAAAAACAACTGCTAAATGTAACTTTTTTTGAAATAACATTTTTTAAGTCGAAATCGCGCGGATACGGAAGGCTGATCTGAGATTGAACAGCACATTTTGCAGCTCATAAAAGCCGCTCTCTACAACCTTAACTTAATCATGAGCCCGAATGCATGGTGCAGTGCTGCACTGCAAATAAAAATAGGGAGGGAGTAGGTCATCTTGAAGCTGCGGATTATAAAATAGTCTGCTTCTCTTCATTTTGACCATGCCGCTTACTTCATGCCATGCTCCCGCTTGAAATCGAGCCATTACTATCAGAATCAATGTATGTCATCCATTTATCTGGGGATTTGTTGCAAAAAAGTCGGAGAGGAAGGATTGAAACTTTCATTGGTAACATTTCGGATTATGCCCAGGCTGATTTGGCACATTGTCGGCGGGGATTTTGATGCAGATACATTTCAAACCGTTGCTTATTTTAAAAGTTTGCCGACTATTGGAAAAAAGAAGCTGCCCCTTTAGGAACGACGTATGCGGCGTGTATTCGGCATTTATTCCAAGCAGTATAAACGGCTGAAGGATATACCGGACGGAGCGGTGATGATCGTGTCTGATGAAACGGCGGGCTGATTACGTAGAAAAGGCGTGAAGCAGCAGTTTTCACCAAAAAAAGCAGGATTTCATGCGGAAAAGGACGCGCTGATCTGGTCGGCGCAGAAGATAAAGTTGATAAGCGGATGCAAAAACTCCTGTCTTTGTATCGAATATCAGGGCAGCCTGATTCCCGTTTTCCAGGCGGGCGCCGTTGTCACTGAAAAGAAAGAATGATTCCCCCTCTGCGGCGATCATTCTTTTTTTTCAGTGCTGCACACTTGATTGCGTCCTGAGGTTTTCGCTTTGTACAGCATCCGGTCTGCGATCAGAGGCAGGGTCTGCGGATCCGCCGTATTTGTCGGATAGTGCGCGATGCCGATAGAAACGGTCACGAAAATTGTATCTCCGCTCGTCAGCAGAATCGGGTTCCCGTCCATCGTCTGCCTGATTTCTTCTGCGAGGTGAAGCCCTTTTGTATACGTGCAATTCGGTATAAGCACCGCAAATTCTTCGCCGCCGATACGGGCTGACGGATCAGAACTGCTGATTAAGAATCTCAGCCGCGTCCCTAGTTCTTTCAGCACTTGATCACCTTCATAATGGCCGTATTGATCATTGATCTGTTTAAAGTGATCAATATCTAAATAAATAAGCGCAAGCTGAGATGAGGCTGATTGAGATGCCCGGTCGTACAGGAGGCGCGAGATCTCCTCGAACTTTCTCTTATTAAAAATCCCAGTCAGAAAATCATAATTCGCTTGAAACTTGTATTTCTTGAATAAAAGGCGGGCATCGGCTTCGTGTTTGATGATATACAGTGACAGCATTCCGCCCAAAGTGGAAATGAGCCAATAATAAACGAGGGTCCCGGCAGGCTGTTCAGGCACAAGCAACAGCAGCGTCAGGGTGAAAATAACGTTTGAGAAAAGCAGCATAACGAACGCCTTTTTGCGATCCGGCTTTTTTCCTCTGAGGACGGCCACAGAAAGTATGGCAATAATCCCGACTGCTGCAATGGAAAAAATGGCGCTGGCATTGAAATTGATCAGGATACGGCCTGCCACGATAATCGCAAAGGCAACTGCCGTAGACACCCAGCCTCCGTAAAGAGCGGCGATGATAATCGGGATATTTCTGAGGTCAATGATAGAATCAGAGTAAGAAAAGCCGAAAGCAATCAGAAAAACCCCTAAAAGCCCGCAAGCCGCCCCCTTCAGTAATTGAAACATCGGACGGTCTTCTTTATACGACAGCGACTCTTTAAAAAGAAGGGTGAAGAGATAATTAAATGTGATTAAAATCGTCAAATTAAGAAACAGTTCCTTCAGCATAACAATCACCCTTATATAAGTTACTAAAGAAAGGGTGGAAAGAAAAGAGAAAAGTCTATAAAAATACATATATTGTAAAATCATACTTGACCGATCGGAATTCATATAATATAGTGTTTAAGGATAATGAGCAAGGGAGTGTTTACCTGTTTTGGAGAATTTATTTGTAGTCTTACATGTTTTCATTATGCTTTTGCTTATAGCAGGTCTGTTTGTGATGCAAAAAAAACACGTTTCCTTTTCTAAACGTGTCTTTACCGCGCTCGGATTAGGCATTGTATTCGGTTTTGCACTGCAATTGATTTACGGGCCGGCTTCACATATCGTGACACAAACAGCTGATTGGTTTAATATCGCCGGCGGCGGTTATGTCAAGTTGCTTCAGATGATCGTCATGCCGCTTGTCTTTATTTCCATTCTGGGCGCATTTACGAAGCTGAAACTGACCCATAACATCGGAAAAATCAGCGGCCTGATCATCGGAATTTTGATCGCCACGACAGCAATTGCCGCGGCAGTCGGAATTGTTTCGGCGCTTTCTTTTGATCTGAAGGCCGTTCATATCGACCAGGGAAGCACTGAGCTATCAAGAGGCCAGGAGCTTCAGCAAAAATCGGAGGATATGACGGCTAAAACGCTTCCTCAGCAAATCGTTGAGCTTCTGCCGGGAAATCCGTTTCTTGATTTCACCGGGGCCAGACCGACTTCCACCATCGGAGTCGTTATTTTCGCCGCTGTTCTCGGCATCGCTTTCCTTGGCGTGAAACGGAAGCAGCCGGAGCACGCCGCGACATTCAGCGGAATTGTCGATGCGGTTTACGCGATTATTATGCGCGTCGTGACATTAATTTTAAGACTGACGCCTTACGGGGTGTTGGCGATTATGACGAAAACGATCGCGACAAGCGACATCGACAGCATTGTGAAACTGGGGATGTTTGTGATCGCATCATACGCCGCGCTCATCGTCATGTTTATCATTCACTTGCTGCTGATTACGTTCAGCGGTTTAAATCCGATCACATACGTGAAAAAAGCATTTCCGGTCATGGTGTTTGCGTTTACGTCCCGTTCAAGCGCAGGGGCTTTGCCGCTCAATATTAAAACACAAAAAAGCATGGGCGTACCGGAAGGAATTGCGAACTTCGCCGGTTCATTCGGCTTATCGATCGGTCAAAACGGCTGTGCCGGCATTTATCCGGCAATGCTCGCGATGATGATTGCGCCGACAGTGGGGCAAAATCCGTTTGAACCCGGATTTATTATTTCGGTCATCGCGATAGTGGCAATCAGTTCGTTCGGTGTAGCAGGCGTAGGAGGCGGCGCGACATTTGCGGCTCTTCTCGTCTTATCCGCTTTAAACATGCCTGTCGCGCTTGCCGGGCTGCTCATCTCAATTGAGCCGTTAATTGACATGGGGCGCACTGCCTTAAATGTCAGCGGCAGCATGACCGCGGGACTGTTAACAAGTAAAATGACGAAGGAAACCGATACCTCGGTTTACAATGATTCCTCAATCGTCATTGAAGCTGAAGAAGCTTAATAAAAAGAGGATCATCAGCAAAAACCAGCCATGGCGATCACTTTGCTGTGAGCCGCACTGCATGGTTAGCAAGATCTTTCCTCAATCTGAAAAGCCTTAACTTCACCTGAAGTTAAGGCTTTTTTAGCGGGAAGCAACATTATCCGCTCCCCGGCATTGTGATTAAGGGAACTTCTTCAAATCGTTAAAAAACGAATTCGCGTATTTTTAATGATTTCCGGGTTCCAGATCTTCCAGCATATTCATTACGGTGCTGTCATTTAAAACATTTACCGCGCTTTCTTCAAAGTGAATCGGCTCCGTATAGTGAGGCTTTGCCGGAGTCTCTTTTCTGCGGTCTGCCTGTCCGTCCGTATGGCTCCGGCTGTGTTCATGAGACGATGAAGATGAGCCGGAGTGTTGGCGGGAAGTCTGCTCATGCCGCTGTCCGCCGGATTCTCCGCCGAAAGCCTGCTTAATCATCTCGGCAGGCTGCATGGAGCCGTCTTGTGAGTGCCGGGCTTTGTCAGTGTGCCGCTGTCCGCCGGATTCCCCGCCGAAAGCCTGTTTGATCATCTCGGCGGGCTGCATGGACCCGCTTTGTGAATGCCGTGCTTTGTCCGTGTGCTGCTGTCCGCCGGATTCTCCGCCGAAAGCCTGCTTAATCATTTCGGCGGGCTGCATGGAGTGTGCGTCATCTTTATGCTGCGTTCGGCCTGAAACCATTCCGGTGATTTTGCGGCGGATTTCCGGTGATAAAGCTGCAATCAAAAGTGATGAGCCGATCAGCAGCGCTGTCGGGCTGATGCCTCTTTTTTGTCTGAACAAGTTAAATCCCTCCTCATTCTATTGATTACATTTATCTTTTCCTTTCCTTCTGATATTTATCCAAACCGCTCAGAATGCAAACGGCATGCATAAATCCAGCCGAATAGAAAAACCTATACGTAAAGTGAGAAAGGAGGAATTCACATGATAAAAAAACAAGCAGTTATCTCTGCCCTTCTTCTGCCGATGCTGATTACCGCAGGGTGCAGCATGGGAAACCAGGGAGAAGGAAAACGAAATGACAACCGCACCCAAAATGTAAATTACCGCAACACGCCTAACGACGGTGCGACAAATATGAATACAGGGAACCGTCATAACCAAAACACCGCAGATCACAATAACAACCGTAACCTGAGGGTTGCTGATAAAGCCGCAGACAAGGTGACTGATCTGAAAGAAGTTAAAAATGCAACTGTAATCGTTGCCGGAAACAGCGCTTATGTTGCCGTTGTTTTGACAAACGGGCAAAAAGGCGCCATTGCCAACCATTTGAAAAATAAGATAACCGATAAGGTGAAATCAGCCGATAAACATGTCCGGACAGTATATGTATCAGCGAATCCGGATTTCGTGGAACGTATGCAAGGCTACGGAAAACGAATCAAAAACGGTCACCCGGTATCCGGTCTGTTTGATGAATTCGGCCAAATGGTGCAGCGTGTATTCCCAAACCCCAATAAATAAATGAATGAATAGAAAAGCCGCATTTGCTGCGGCTTTTTTATTTTATCTGCCGTCACGGCCAAACCTTCCGGCGCATAAAGTAAAGAATGAGATGAAAAATTGAAGGATCGGGGAGGGAGCTTGTTTGCGTGACGGCATGGGGAAACGGGCGGCATTCACTCTGATCCTGTGCGGAGTCCTTGTCATATTGGCTGTCAGTTCAGCCGTTTCAGTAAGTTTGATGTACGTCCTGTCAGGCCAAAACAGCCGCTCTGTTCCGACGAAGGAACAAGTGACTGAACACATGAATAAAGAAATTTACAAACATACAGCGATTTACTATACGGCGGATGAAAAACCGCTCTTGGATCTGACCAAGCTTACGTTAGACTACGCAAAGCGTATCAATCAAATCATTGTCGGCTATAAAGGAACAGCGCCTCTTGAACTTATTTTCTTTGCGGATGAAGCTGAAATTGAGCAATATTCCGGCTTGAAAAACGTAGTCGGTTTTTATTCAGAGCAGGAGCAGATGATGGGGCTTTTGCCTGAAGAGAAAAAACAGCTTTTGAAAAAAGATGAGCTGGCCGTTTTTATGTATAAACAATTGATTATACATGAATATACGCACTATGCGTTTCATCAAAAAACGCGGCAAATGGGAACGTCTACGTCTGAATTTCCGCTTTGGTTTCATGAGGGGCTGAGCGAATGGGTTGCGCATTATGATGTAGTCATTGATCCGATTGCATTTTCCGTCGTGCCGTTTGATCAATTAACGACCGACCGAAAATGGCAGAAATCGCGGATGGAATATGAGACGGATGTATATTTGCAAAGCTTCTATATGATAAAGGATTTAACCGATACATTCGGAGAAGGCATTATCTTAACCATTATCAACAAAACCGCCGAAACACAGGATTTTGAAAAAGGCTTTGAAGCAGCCACCAAAGAAACCCTGAAACAGTTTGAACGTGATTTCACAAAAACATATGAAAAAAAGAAAACGGCATTGGAGAGTCGGGTATCCAACGCCGTTTCTTAATCAATGCAGGTTTTGCTGCTGTCCCGTTTGTCCTTTAATCGGAGGCATTTGCGGCTGTCCCTGAGCCGGCCCGAATGAATTCAGCATCGTCTGCATATCTTGTGCATTAAGCTGAGGAACCTGATAATAACCGTGTTTGTTTTGGTACAAGAAGATTTCAAATGCCATTTCAACATATTGCTGAATTTGGGCGGAGAGCACTCTTCTTGTCACGGGATTGGTCATTTCAAGCGAGCTCATCGTCAAAAGAGAAGCTTGAGCTTTAATCAGGCCGAGCATATGACCGCTTATCCCGAGATCTTTGACATCATTTAATGATTGATTCGGTTTTTTCGGCTGTGTCGGTTTTATGCCGTACACGGCTTGGTTCTGTTCCTTCATCATATATGTCGAAGTTTCCTGAGAAGGCTTTTGGCCGGTCTTAAAGCATTCTGCCGTCAGATTATAAAGTCCGAGAATGAATTGGTATTGGCGGTCAAGAATATCCGCCAGCTGCTGATCCTGTATAAATTGTCTGAGCATCATAAATTGATCCAGGACGCCGACTGTTCCGGCCAGGACTTCATGCATATCGAAAAGCTCATGTCCTCCATGATTCACTTGCGGTGAACCCGGCATCCCCTGATTTACTGGCGGCTGCTGCTGATTCTGCTGCTGTTCCACTGATTGTTTTCCTCCTTCATGTCAAATCATCATTAAGATGTGAAAAAAGCTGATCCGTTATACATGAGACCGATTTCGTTACATGGGGACTATTTACTATTTTGCGCCAATGAAGACAATCTTTACAAAAAAGTGGTGTGATTTTTAAGAAAATAAGCTAACGTATTTCTTAGAAGACAAGGGGGGAAATGAATGAAGAAAAAAAGGGGGATGCGTCTTTCGTGCTGTGTGCTGATGGTTTGTTTTATGGTCTCCGGCCTGAAAGATGCGGCAGCAATCGGAGAAGCCGGACCGCTGAATGAGAGTAGAACGGATAAGGCGTATGAAGAGCAGCAGACTGAAGACACCGGCCGTGTCCCGCTCAGAATCATCAGCATGAATGATCTGCACGGAAAAATTGATCAGCAATATGAGCTTGATCTTAACGGAGATGGTAAACCGGATGGCACGTTCGGCCGAATGGATTACGCTGCGGCGTACATTAAAAAAGCAAAAGCCGAAAAAGAACACGCCTTCGTGGTGCATGCGGGCGATATGATCGGGGGCAGTTCTCCCGTGTCAGCCCTTTTTCAAGATGAACCGACAGTAGAACTGATGGAAGACATCGGGTTTGACGTGGGGACTGTCGGCAATCATGAATTCGATGAAGGAACAAATGAGCTTAAACGGATCATCAATGGAGGAGATCATCCGGACGGGAAGGGGACAAGCGGTTATGACGGCCAAAATTTCCCGCTCGTCTGCGCCAACTGTAAACTGAAATCAGGTGAGTCCTTTCTTCCGCCGTATGAAATCAAATACGTTTCCGGAATTCCGGTTGCATTTATAGGAGTTGTAACCAGATCGGCAGCAGGAATGGTCATTCCGGACGGAATTAAAAACATCACGTTTACGGATGAGGTAAAAGCCGTCAATGACGCCGCCGCTGACCTGAAGAAAAAAGGAATTAAAGCCATCGCCGTGCTCGCCCATATGTCTGCTGAACAAAACGGCAGTGCGATCACGGGAGAAGCCGCAAAGTTTGCCGGCGGGACAGACTCAGAGATTGACGTGATTTTCGCCGCGCACAATCATAAAGTCGTAAACGGAGAAGTCAACGGCAAGCTGATCGTGCAGGCATTTGAATACGGAAAAGCAATCGGAATCGCCGATCTTGAACTTGATAAAGAGTCGAAGGATATCGTGAAAAAATCAGCGGAAATCCAATATATCGACCAAAGTAAAATCAAGCCGGACCCGGATGCGGCAGGCATATTAAGCAAATATGAAGAGAAAGTGAAACCGATTATCAGCGAAACGGTCGGGGAAGCGGCCCATGATATAACGGGCGGCTATTCAAATGACGGCGACACGGCGCTTGGAAATCTGATTGCCGACGGTATGAAAACGAAGATGAAATCCGATTTTGCGCTAATGAATGGCGGCGGCATCCGGGACGGCATAAAAAAAGGGCCGATTACATGGGGAGACCTTTATAATGTTCAGCCGTTCGGCAATGTGCTGACAAAGCTTGAAATCAAAGGAAAAGATTTGCGGGAGATCATCAATGCACAAATTTCTCCGGTTTACGGACCGGATTACAGCATCAGCGGATTTTCCTATACATGGAACCCGGAAACCGGAAAAGCGATTGATATGAAAATGGCGGACGGGACAGACATACAGCCCGAGAAAGGATATACATTAACAGTCAATCAATTTATGGCAACGGCAGCGGGGGCAAAATACGGCCCGATCGGGAAACTCGGCAAGAATCCGGTGACGGGGCCTGAGGATTTGGAAGCGACAGTAGACTATGTCAAAAGCTTTTCCGCTCCGATTTCTTATCAAACCGACGGCCGCATCCGCACGGCATCAGCAACCGAAACACCTGATGACACCGGCAGTCAGCCGGGAAACGGGGAAACACCGGGCGGCACCAGACCCGATAAAACAGAAAAACCCCAAGCGGAAAAACCCGCTAAAAACCCGGATGCTGCAAAACAGCCTGATAAAGCCAAAAAGCCAGAGCGTCCCGTTATAAAAGAAACAGCTTCCGAAACCTGTCCGTCATCGGCTGCAAATCCGGAAAAAAGCACAAAACAGACTGAAAGCGGCTCACAAAAAGGCCGCCCGTTGCCTGATACTTCAGCGGGCAGCTATCAGACGGCACTGGCCGGACTGGTGATCACAGGCGCCGGCGTATACTGGCTTTTCAGAAGGAAAAGGAGAACCCGTACACCATGAATAAACTGAAACACATTCCGCTTCTTGTCATCATTATCGGTGTCATCGTCACATGCTATGGAAGCTGGAAGATCGTCGATTCACATATGAAGACAAACCAATCGCTTGAAGAAGCAAAAAAAGCGGCTGAACCCGTTCTGGCAAAGAAAGAAACGAATAGAGCGGCTTTGGCGCAGCGCAAAAAAGAATTTCATCCTAAAACAGGTGAAGCAAGCGGTATTTTAGAAATCCCTAAAATCGATGCTGAGCTCCCGATCGTGGAAGGGACTGACGCAGACGATTTAGCAAAAGGCGTCGGCCATTACAAAGACAGCTTTTATCCGGATGAACACGGCCAAATCGTATTATCCGGCCACAGGGACACGGTGTTCCGACGGACCGGCGAACTGAAAAAAGGAGACAGGCTGAACGTGATGCTGTCTTACGGCGCGTTTTCTTATAAAATCAGCCATACAAAAATCGTCAGCCGGGGTGATACGTCCGTCATCACCCTTCAGCATGAGCGGGAGGAACTGATCCTGACCACTTGCTATCCGTTTTCTTACATCGGAAATGCACCGAAACGATATATTATATATGCTTACCCGGTTTAAGAAAAATACGTGTCGGCAAAGTGTGCCAGATCAACGGGCATCGGCGCTTCGGCAATGATTTCTTCTCCGGAGATCGGATGAATGACACTTACCTTTTTGGCGTGAAGCGCCTGTCTGTGAAACAGCGCCCGGCTTCCGCCGTACAGATCATCTCCCGCTAACGGATGGCCGATGCTTGCCATATGCACTCTGATTTGATGTGTTCTTCCGGTTTCCAATTCAAGCTCGATCAGAGAAAGCCGCGCGCCGGAATGATAGCCTTGTACCTTGTAATGGGTAACGGCGGCTTGGCCGCCGGGTGAGACGCGCCGTCTGACGGAATGTGACCTGTCACGGCCGATCGGCGAATCAACCGTGCCTTTTTTCGGCGTCACCTTTCCTTCCGCTGCAGCGATATAGGTGCGTTTTAATGTTTTGGTTTCAAGCTGCCGGTCGAGGATGGCATGAGCCAGGCGGTGTTTGGCGAAAACGACTGCACCTGACGTGTCCCGGTCAAGCCGGTGAACGTGGCGGACTTTCGCTTGTTCGCCGTTGATTTGAAAATGGTAAGCGATCAGATTGCTGAGGGTTCCGGTCTGACCCTCTTCATTCGGATGAGTCGGCATTCCCGCCGGCTTATTTGCAATCAGCATATGATTGTCCTCAAATAAGATTTCCGCTTCCCCGTATTCCGGGATCACCGATGACTCCGTTTTTTCCTGAAGATCAATGAACAGGCGGTCTCCGGTTTTCAGGATGATGTTGTTTTTGGGAGATGTGCGATTGACCTGAATGCTTTCTTGGTTCATCCATTCGGTTATCACGGGTTTAGATGCCTGAAATTCTGATTTCAGGACTGAAAACAGCCATTGTCCGGCGTGCTTTTCCGTTATCAGAAGTTCCAGCCCGCGGTCATTTTGTTTCATATCATAAAGCTCCTTTTTCAAACGGAAAGCGGCTGTTTCAATAGGAAACACTTACCTTAGCTTTCGCGTTTTTTTCTGTGCTATTCTTGATAAAGATTAAGGATATTCACATGGCAAGAAAGGTGATTGATGTGAGAATTGTCAACGCAGCGACTGACGGACAAGAAAGCGCGATACAAGAGCTTTCCTCTGAATTGTTCCAAAATGTCTTTCCTCTTTATTTCTCCGAACTGGAAATTCAGCGCTTTAAAAAAAGGGGCGTATTGTCTTTACAAAACCAACTTTACCAAGGAACGTTAAAAGAAGCATTTCAAATTATGGCTTGTCTGCAAACGGTACATATCATGCTGTCAAAGCCGCACGCGGTATATGATGCCAAAGAGCGTGCGCTGTTTGATAAAAATTGCGCTTTGCTGAATGATTGCGGAATGAATTTTCCGTTTACCTATGATGATTTCGAGACGGGAGCCGAATCAGAAGCCTGCGGTTACAGAAGGCTGATCTGATGGATGTAAAGAGCCTTTTTACAGGCTCTTTTTTGCTTCTTTGACATGATACCACAATTTCTTTCCTCTAACTCCCTTTATAATGAGACAAATCCCCGAGCATAATAAATGGCGAAAGGGGTGCTTTACAATGAGTTCAATCAAACAATCAATGACTACCCACGTGGCTACCGTTTCTCCCAATCAAACGATTCAGGAAGCGGCCGCGCTGATGCATCAGCATAATGTCGGAGCGATTCCCGTCGTTGACGGAGGGGAATTAAAAGGAATGCTGACAGACCGTGATATCGCATTGAGAACAACGGCTCAAGGCCGCGACGGCCAAACACCTGTTTCGCACGTGATGTCTTCTAAAGTAGTATCCGGAAACCCGGAGATGAGTCTTGAAGAGGCGTCACACCTGATGGCCCAACACCAAATCCGCCGCCTTCCCATTGTTGATCAAAATCATTTGGTCGGGATCGTTGCGCTTGGAGACTTAGCGGTCGATCAGCGTTCAAACGAGTCTGCGGGAGCAGCTCTTTCTAATATTTCCAGCCAAAACTCACAGTAACGGATCAAGAGAGCTTGCATTCATGCAGGCTCTTCTTTCCGTCCGAATGTTACATTTTGAACGCGGAAGAAATTCACGGTATAGTGTATACATAGGTCACAGTACGTTAACTAAAGGAGCTGTAAGCAGTGATAAAAGCATTAATCTTTGATTTTGACGGGTTAATTTTAGATACAGAAACCCATGAATATGAAGTGCTGCAAGAAATGTTTGAAGAACACGGATCGACATTGCCTTTATCTGTCTGGGGAAAGGTGATCGGAACGGCCGCGGGATTTAAGCCGTTCGCGTATTTAGAGGAGCAGCTGGGAAGAAAGCTCGATCATGACGAACTGACGGCGATCAGGCGCGCTCGCTTCCAACAGCGGATGAAAACGGAAACGGCGCGTCCCGGAGTGGAGGCTTATTTAGCCGCGGCGAAAGAATTAGGATTGAAGGTGGGGCTTGCTTCAAGCTCAGATTTCAAATGGGTATCGGGCCACCTGAAGGAGTTAGGCCTGTTTGATGAATTTGAAGTGATTCAGACGGCGGATGACGTAGAAGAAGTGAAGCCGAATCCGGAACTCTATTTGAAAGCGGCGGAACATTTAGGCGTCGAACCTTCCGAATGTCTTGCCTTTGAGGATTCCGTCAATGGCTCAATCGCAGCCAAACGCGCCGGCATGAAATGTGTGATCGTACCGAATAAGGTAACAAGCACCCTGTTGTTTGAAGAATACGATCACAGACTCGAATCGATGGCGGAAATGGAACTTGAATTACTTTTACAGCGCTTGAACAATCAAAACGAATCGGCAGGGGGAAGCGGCATTGTCTGAGAAACTTGATCTGACCCGTTTTGAAAAGAAAATGGTCATACGGAACATGGAAGAGAAAGATATCAATAAAATTATTGAGCTGCAAAAGGATTGTTTCCCGGGGATGGAGCCTTGGGAGCCTGAGCATTTAATCAGCCATCTCGCGCATTTTCCGGAAGGTCAGTTTTGCGCCGAGTATGAAGGGGAAATTATCGGATCATGCTCCAGCCTGATCATCAATTTCGATGAATACGATGACCGCCACACATGGCAGGACATTACAGACGACGGTTACATCACGAACCACAATCCGGACGGAATGAACCTGTACGGAATTGAAGTGATGGTGCATCCGGCATACAGACGGATGAAGATCGGACATCGGCTGTATGAAGCGAGAAAAGACCTGGCGAGACGATTAAACCTGAAAAGCATCATTATCGGCGGACGGATTCCGAATTACCATAAATATGCGGAAGAAATGACGGCGAGAGCCTATGTCGAACAGGTGACGCGCCATCAGATTTATGATCCGGTGCTTTCCTTCCAGCTGATGAACGGATTTACGCTCATGCGGATCAATCCGAATTATCTCCCGGATGACACCGCGTCCATTAAATATGCGACATTAATGGAGTGGAACAATGTCGATTACCTGCCGCAGTCGAAGCGCTATTACAAATCGGCATTTCCGGTGCGTATTTGCGTCATCCAGTATGAAATGAAAAAGATTTATTCCTTCGAGGAATTTGCCAATCAGGTTGAATATTATGTGGATGTGGCTTCCGATGCAAGATCTGATTTCGCGGTATTTCCGGAGATTTTCACGACGCAGCTCATGTCATTCCTCGAGGAGCGTTCTCCGAGTCTTGCCATTCAGAGGATTACCGAATATACAGAGGACTATATCAGCCTCTTTACAGATCTCGCGGTGAAATATAATGTCAACATCATCGGCGGCTCCCACTTCGTTGAAGAAGAGGGGAAAATTTATAACATCGCTTACTTATTCAGACGTGACGGCACGATTGAAAAACAGTATAAGCTTCACATTACGCCGAATGAGCGGAAATGGTGGGGCATCAGCGCCGGAGACAGAGTGCGCGTATTTGATACGGACTGCGGAAAGATCGCCATTCAGATCTGCTACGATATCGAATTTCCGGAGCTTGCGAGAATTGCCGCGGATCAAGGGGCGAAAATTATCTTTACGCCGTTCTGCACTGAAGACCGCCAAGGCTACTTGCGCGTAAGATACTGCTCTCAGGCAAGAGCGGTTGAAAACCAAATTTACACTGTCATCTCAGGTACGGTCGGGAATCTGCCGCAAACAGAAAATATGGACATTCAATACGCACAGTCAGCCATTTTTGCTCCGTCTGATTTTGAATTTGCCAGAGACGGAATCGTCGGTGAAACGAACCCGAATATCGAAATGGTTGTGATCGGGGACGTTGATCTTGAAATCTTAAGAAGGCAGCGTGAAAACGGAACCGTGCGCCAGCTGAAAGACCGGCGCAAAGACATCTACCGGATTACGCATCTTAAATGAAGAAAGCCCGCTTCGGTTTAAGGAGCGGGTTTTTTTTATAAAAATACTTGCACCGTCCCCGGTTTCGGGATATGCTCTTGTAGCCCTTTCGCTTTCTGGGAGAAAGCGTTTTTTTAATTGCCGCCGCTTTATTGACTCGCCCATGCCGCGCCTTTATATTCTTATTAAGAGGAAAACTTCACCAAGAGAATCGGCGTCAGAAGCCGGGCAGCTTTCGATACAGTGCAATGATATTGAAAGGGAGATGAGCGGTGTGGAACATGTACAAAAAAATCAGTCACTCAAACAAAAGGATAAAGAGCTGATTTGGCACGCGATGAAAGGGGCGGAGCCGGATGACAGCATAATCGTCCAAAAAGGGGAAGGCGCCTGGGTTACGGACATTGATGGCAGGCGGTATTTGGACGGCATGTCAGGACTATGGTGCGTCAATATCGGATACGGGAGAAAGGAGCTTGCCGATGCGGCTTACAGCCAATTGAAGGAGCTTCCTTATTATCCGCTGACCCAAAGCCATCAACCTGCGATTGAGCTTGCGGAAAAACTGAATGAATGGCTCGGCGGCGATTATGTAATCTTCTTTTCCAACAGCGGATCGGAAGCAAATGAAACCGCGTTCAAAATTGCCCGCCAATACCACATTGAAAACGGCGATCACAGCCGCTTCAAATTCATCTCCCGGTACAGGGGCTATCACGGCAATACGATGGGGGCGCTCGCCGCTACCGGCCAGGCGCAGAGAAAATACAAATACGAGCCGCTCTCCCAAGGATTTTTGCATGCGGCGCCGCCTGATCTCTATCGGAATCCCGCCGATGCTGACACATTGGAAAGCGCACATGAAATCGACCGGATCATGACGTGGGAATTAAGCGAAACGATTGCCGGCGTTATTATGGAACCGATTATTACAGGCGGAGGTATACTGATGCCCCCAGACGGGTATATGGCAAAGGTAGAGGACATTTGCCGCCGCCACGGCGCGCTGCTTATCAGTGATGAAGTCATCTGCGGTTTCGGCCGCACGGGAGAGCCGTTCGGATTTCAGCATTACGGCGTTTCACCGGACATCGTCACAATGGCAAAAGGCATCACGAGCGCTTACCTGCCGCTGTCGGCGACGGCGGTGAAACGGGAGATTTTTGAAGCGTATTCGGACGGTGAGCCGTACGGCCGTTTCCGGCACGTGAATACATTCGGAGGCAATCCGGCAGCCTGCGCCCTTGCTTTGAAGAACTTGCAATTGATGGAGGACGAAAATCTGATCGCCCGTTCCCGTGAGCTTGGCGAAAGGCTGCTCCGGGAGCTTCAGCCGCTCAGAGAACATCCCGCGGTCGGAGATGTACGGGGAAAGGGCCTTCTTGCCGGCATCGAGCTCGTAAAGGACAAAATCACGAAAGAACCCGCTGATGCCGCCGCTGTCCAGCACGTCATCACCGCCTGTAAGAAAAAAGGCCTGCTCGTCGGGAAAAATGGCGATACCGCAGCGGGATATAATAATGTCATTCAGCTATCACCGCCTTTCTGTCTTTCTGACGAGGAGCTTTCTTTCATCATTTCGACGGTCAAAGAAAGCGTGCTGAGCATTGATTTTTAATGTAAAGGAGTAAAACATGAGTTTTCACAACCAGCAGATTTTACCGGCTATCCGGAATATGAAGCAATTCGATGCATTTTTAGAAAGTCCGTTCTTATACGGCGTTATTTTAGATATTCACCTTGGTCAATTAAAAGGTGTCGTGAATGAAGCGAAAAAAAACGGAAAACACCTGATGGTTCACGTCGATTTAATTCACGGCATTAAGCATGATGAATACGGTGCGGAATTCATTTGTCAGGACATCCGGCCCGCCGGCATCATTTCAACGAGATCGGCCGTCATCGTCAAAGCGAAACAAAAGAAAATATATGCGATCCAGCGTCTGTTTCTCTTGGATACGAGCGCGATGGAAAAGAGCATGGAATTCGTCGGGAAGCATAAGCCTGACTTTATCGAGGTCCTCCCGGGCATCGTTCCGACTTTAATCCGGGAAATTAAAGAGATGACGGGCATTCCGATTTTTGCCGGCGGCTTTATCCGCACGGAGCAGGATGTTGAAAACGCTTTGCAGGCGGGGGCCACGGCGGTGACGACTTCAGACACCGAGCTGTGGGCTAAATATGAACATTCTATGACAAAAAAAGATTGACACCGCTTACACCCATTGTTACAATAGACCTAGGTTAATACTATGTGATGGAGACCCGGAGACCCACAACAGCTCTTTACGGCAGCAATAAAGCGTAAAGCGGTCTGTTGTGGGTTTTTTATTCTCTATAACTCTGTCAAACCTGCTATTATGTCATTTAGGAGGAATGATGATGACAGCATTTTGGGGAGAAGTAATCGGTACAATGCTGCTTATTATTTTCGGGGGCGGCGTTTGTGCGGGAGTCAATTTAAAGAAATCGCTTTCATACCAATCCGGATGGATTGTTGTTGTATTCGGCTGGGGGCTTGGAGTAGCCATGGCGGCATATGCTGTCGGCGGAATCAGCGGCGCTCACTTGAATCCGGCTTTAACGATAGGCCTTGCGCTTGAAGGCAGTTTTCCTTGGAAAGAAGTCCCTGTCTATATTGCTGGACAGATGATCGGAGCAATGATCGGTGCGGTTATTGTGTATCTTCATTATCTGCCGCATTGGAAGGCGACGGATGATCCGGCGGCTAAGCTGGGCGTTTTCTCGACCGGCCCGAGTATTCCTCATACATTTGGGAATATGATAAGTGAAGTCATTGGGACGTTTGTGCTTGTGCTCGGCATTTTGGCGATCGGAGCGAATGAATTTACAAAAGGGCTGAACCCGCTGATTGTCGGATTCCTCATCGTGGCCATCGGAATTTCTCTCGGAGGAACAACCGGGTATGCGATCAACCCTGCGCGGGATTTGGGGCCGAGAATCGCACACGCCTTTCTGCCGATTCCGAAAAAAGGGCCGTCAAATTGGAAATATGCCTGGATTCCCGTTATCGGTCCGATCATGGGCGGTGCGTTCGGCGGCGTATTTTACAATGCCGCGTTTAAAGGAAATGTGACATCTAGCTTTTGGTTTGTAAGCGTTATAATGGTTGTATTGCTTTTTATACTCTATGTTTATACCAAGAAATCTCAATCACGAAAAACATTATCAAATTCTGAATATATTTAAAAAGGAGAGCGGCATCATGGAGACCTATATTTTATCAATTGACCAAGGCACAACAAGTTCAAGAGCGATTCTTTTTAATAAAGAAGGAAAAATCGTGCATTCCGCTCAAAAGGAATTCACACAGCACTTCCCTCAGCCGGGCTGGGTGGAGCATAATGCGAACGAAATCTGGGGATCGGTGCTCGCCGTTATCGCGACTGTGATCTCTGAGTCCGGAATCAGCGCGGACCAAATTTCCGGCATCGGCATCACGAACCAAAGGGAAACGACGGTCGTATGGGATAAAGATACCGGAAAGCCGGTATACAATGCGATTGTGTGGCAATCGAGACAAACATCCGGCATTTGCGAAGAGCTTCTTGAAAAAGGATATAATGATACATTCAGAGAAAAAACGGGACTTCTGATCGACCCTTATTTCTCAGGAACGAAAGTCAAATGGATTCTTGACAATGTAGAAGGCGCGCGGGAAAAAGCGGAAAACGGAAATCTGCTTTTCGGAACGATTGATTCATGGCTCATCTGGAAAATGTCCGGAGGCGCGGCTCACGTAACGGATTATTCCAACGCTTCAAGAACGCTGATGTTTAATATCCATGAATTAAAATGGGATGACGAGCTGCTTGACATTTTAGGCGTGCCGAAATCAATGCTGCCGGAAGTGAAACCGTCTTCTCATGTGTACGCGAAAACGGTTGATTATCATTTCTTCGGCAAAAATATTCCGATTGCGGGTGCGGCCGGAGACCAGCAGTCAGCGCTGTTCGGTCAGGCGTGCTTTGAAGAAGGCATGGGGAAAAACACATACGGCACAGGCTGTTTTATGCTCATGAATACCGGAGAAAAAGCCATTACTTCAGAGCACGGCCTTCTGACGACGATCGCCTGGGGATTAGACGGAAAAGTCGAGTATGCGCTGGAAGGAAGCATCTTTGTCGCAGGTTCTGCCATCCAATGGCTGAGAGACGGCATGCGGATGTTCCATGATTCGAAAGAAAGCGAGACATACGCAGAGCGTGTGGATTCCGCAGATGGTGTTTATGTCGTGCCCGCTTTCGTCGGACTGGGCACACCGTACTGGGACAGTGACGTGCGCGGCTCAGTTTTCGGCCTGACACGCGGAACGACGAAGGAGCATTTTATCCGGGCTACGCTTGAATCTCTCGCTTATCAGGCGAAAGATGTGCTTGATGCCATGGAAGCTGATTCAGGCATCTCTTTAAAAACTTTGCGTGTAGACGGCGGAGCGGTTAAAAATAATTTCCTTATGCAGTTCCAAAGCGACTTGCTTGATGTGCCGGTCGAACGTCCGGAAATTAATGAAACGACGGCGCTCGGTGCCGCGTATTTGGCCGGAATCGCTGTCGGCTACTGGAAAGACAGCACTGAAATCGCCGATCAGTGGAATCTGGATAAGCAATTCAAACCGGAAATGGAAGATGAAAAACGCGATGAATTGTACGGCGGATGGAAAAAAGCAGTAAATGCAGCTATGGCTTTTAAATAAGATAAAATTATGATATACTGAACACAAGTTAATAGGAACGGTCCTGAGATGAGGAGAGACCACAGCACCAAAGTGATAACATGCGCTTTGGCTGTTGTGGTCTCTTTTTCTATACCGTGACAACAAGGAGGAAACGTAATGATGAATCACCAATTTTCGAGTTTGGAACGGGATCATATGCTGGAAGACATGACTAAAAAAACATACGATCTGTTTATTATAGGCGGAGGCATTACGGGTGCCGGTACGGCGCTTGACGCTGCTTCAAGGGGAATGAAAGTCGCTTTGAGCGAAATGCAGGATTTCGCGGCCGGCACATCAAGCCGATCCACAAAGCTTGTCCACGGCGGTTTGCGTTATCTGAAACAATTCGAAGTCAAAATGGTGGCTGAAGTCGGTAAAGAACGTGCCATTGTATACGAAAACGGCCCGCACGTCACGACGCCGGAATGGATGCTGCTTCCGTTCCATAAAGGAGGCACATTCGGTTCATTCTCTACGTCCATCGGTCTGCGTGTATATGACTATTTAGCAGGGGTAAAAAAATCAGAGCGCAGAAGCATGCTGTCTGCAAAAGAAACGCTGCAAAAAGAACCGCTCGTCAAAAAAGACGGCTTAAAAGGCGGAGGCTACTATGTAGAGTACCGGACGGACGACGCGAGACTGACGATTGAAGTCATGAAAGAAGCCGTTAAATTCGGTGCGGAGCCTGTCAACTATTCTAAAGTGAAAGAACTGCTTTATGAAAAAGGAAAAGTTGTCGGCGTTTTAATTGAAGATCTGCTGTCAGGCAAGGAATACAAAGTGTACGCCAAAAAAATCGTCAATGCGACAGGTCCGTGGGTCGACGAGCTGAGAGAAAAAGACCACAGCAAAAGCGGAAAACATCTCCAGCATACAAAAGGGGTCCATCTCGTATTCGACCAATCCGTATTCCCGCTTAAACAGGCTGTGTACTTTGACACGCCGGACGGACGTATGGTGTTCGCCATTCCGCGTGAAGGAAAAACATACGTGGGCACGACAGACACGGTTTATAAACAAAAGCTTGAGCATCCGCGCATGACGGTGCAGGATCGTGATTATGTCGTCAGCTCCATCAATTATATGTTCCCGGAACTGAATATTACGGCGGACGATATTGAATCAAGCTGGGCCGGCCTCAGACCGCTCATTCACGAAGAAGGAAAAGATCCGTCTGAGATCTCCCGTAAAGATGAAATCTGGACATCTCAATCTGGCTTGATCACAATCGCCGGAGGAAAACTGACGGGCTACCGTAAAATGGCTGAGCACATTGTCGATCTTGTCCGCGATCGCTTAAAAGAAGAGGGCGGCCAGGACTTCGGCGGCTGTAAGACGAAGACGATGCCGATTTCCGGCGGACATGTCGGCGGCTCTAAAAACTTCGAGTCATTTGTGGAAGCAAAGACAAAAGACGGATTGAAAATCGGTTTATCACAGGAAACAGCTAAACAGTTAGCTATCAGATACGGCTCTAACGTCGAAAATGTATTCAGCCGGATTGAAGGCCTGAAAGAAGAAGCGGCAAAACGCCAGATTCCGGTTCACATTCTGGCGGAAGCGGCTTACAGCATTGAAGAAGAGATGGCTGCGACACCTGCTGATTTCTTCGTCCGCAGAACGGGCAGACTGTTCTTCGACATCAAATGGGTGCAGACGTATAAAACGGCTGTGATTGATTACATGAGCGACCGGTTCCAATGGGATGACGAAACGAAAGCGAAACATACCGAGTTGTTAAACACGCTGCTGCACGATGCGGTTGTTCCGCTCGAACAATAATTACCGGAGGGCTGTGCCGAAAAGGCATGAGCCCTTCTTTTTACATAAAGCACTGTGTTAAGTTATCAAGTGACACGGACAGCCGCTTCATATTAAAATATGGTCATAAGCTGAAATTATAGGAGGACGAACATGAGTTGGAGTAAGAGTTACGAACGCTGGAATCAGGCCGAACAATTAGATTCAGAATTGAAAAAATTATTGGCGGACGCAGAAGGAAACGAGCAGCTGTTGGAAGACTTTTTCTACAAAAATCTTGAGTTCGGAACAGGAGGCATGAGAGGAGAAATCGGGCCGGGCACAAACAGAATGAACATTTACACGGTCCGCAAAGCATCCGCCGGGCTTGCTGCGTATATCGCAAAACAAGGAGAAGAAGCGAAAAAAAGAGGCGTTGCGATCGCGTACGACTCCCGTCATAAATCTCCTGAGTTTGCGATGGAAGCAGCCAAAACCCTTGCTTCCCAAGGCATTCAAACATACGTATTTGATGAGCTCCGCCCGACGCCTGAGCTGTCTTTTGCGGTGAGAGAACTGAACGCTTATGCGGGTATCGTCGTGACGGCCAGCCATAACCCGCCTGAATATAACGGATATAAAGTGTACGGCGATGACGGGGCACAGCTGCCGCCGAAAGAAGCGGACATCGTCATTGCGGAAGTGAATGCGATTGAAAATGAATTAACAATTCAAGTTGAAGATGAACAGGCGCTGAAGGAAAAAGGTTTAATTAAGATCATCGGCGAAGAAATTGATACACCCTATACTGAAAAACTGACTTCCATCTCCGTCCATCCCGAGCTTTCGGAAGAAGTCGACGTGAGCGTGGTGTTCACTCCGCTGCACGGCACGGCGAATAAACCGGTACGCCGCGGCCTCGACGCGCTCGGTTACAAAAACGTCGCTGTCGTAAAGGAACAGGAGCTTCCGGATCCAGATTTTTCAACGGTCAAATCGCCAAACCCTGAAGAGCACGCGGCATTCGAATATGCCATTAAGCTGGGAGAAGAACAAAACGCCGATATTCTCGTCGCTACGGACCCGGATGCCGACCGTCTCGGCATTGCCGCAAAAAACAGTGAAGGCAAGTATACGGTGCTGACGGGGAACCAGACAGGCGCGCTTTTATTGCACTACCTGCTTTCTGAAAAGAAAAAACAAGGCGTCCTTCCTGAGAACGGCGTCGTCATGAAAACGATTGTTACGAGTGAATTGGGCCGCGCCGTCGCTTCATCATTCGGTTTAGACACGGTTGATACGCTGACGGGCTTCAAATTTATCGGTGAAAAGATCAAAGAATATGAAAAAACCGGACAATACACGTTCCAGTTCGGATATGAAGAAAGCTACGGCTACTTAATCGGCGATTTTGCGCGTGACAAAGATGCGATCCAGGCTGCGCTGTTAGCCGTCGAAGTATGCGCCTTTTATAAAAAGCAGGGCATGTCGCTTTATGACGCGCTGCTGTCCATTTTTAAAGAATACGGTTATTACCGTGAAGGCTTGAAGTCATTGACGTTAAAAGGAAAACAGGGAGCAGAGCAGATTTCCGCTATCCTGACTTCATTCCGAAACGATCCGCCGAAGCAGATGGCCGGAAAACAAATCACGCAGGCTGAAGACTATTCAACGGGAAAACGGACTGTATTTGCCGATCATCGTGAAGAAGATATTGATCTGCCGAAGTCAAATGTCCTGAAATATTTCCTTGAAGACGGCTCTTGGTTCTGCCTCCGCCCATCCGGAACGGAGCCGAAAGTCAAGTTCTATTTCGCAGTGAAGGGAACTTCTTTACAAGACAGTGAACAGCGTCTTGCCGCATTATCTGAAGCCGTCATGAAAACGGTGGATGCCATAGTGGAAAAAACGAAATAAACAAAAAACCGCCGGAAGCGATATCCGGCGGTTTTTTTACGCCTCATCCGAAAGTATGAGGTAAAATCATGCTGAAGCAAAGGCAAATACAGATTAGAATTGATATAATATGGATAATTCTGAATGGCCGGAGTGAGGGAGTTTGACGAAAACGACGGTAGAAACCTTAAAAACCTTAAAAGCGATTGCGGAAACCTTAAACCAAAGCCACGATATGAAGGAAGCGCTTGATAAAGTCCTGCGCGAGCTGCTCAGCTTGACCGGGCTGCAGACAGGGTGGATTTTTCTGATTGATCCGGACGGGTCCTATACGCTTGCCGCATCCGCTTATTTACCGCCGGCTCTCGGTCAGCGGGAAAACGCATTAATGTGCAGCGGGGACTGCTATTGTCTGACCAAATTCAGCAATGGCGGATTGACCAAGGCTGTAAACATTATGAATTGTAAACGGATTGAATTTGCGGAACAGACGACGGACTGCAGCGACACCGAAGGCATTACCCATCATGCGACCGTTCCGCTTGAAGACGGCGGCCGGAAATTCGGTTTATTAAACGTCGCTGCAGGCGAAAAGACGTTTTTCAGCGAAGAAGAACTGCATCTTCTTGAAGGGGTTGCCTTTCAAATCGGAACGGCGATCCAGCGGATGAAACTGGCCGAATTTGCACAGCAGAACGCCCTGCTGATGGAACGGAGCAGACTGGCGCAAGAGCTGCATGATTCCGTCAATCAGATGCTGTTTTCCGTCAGCTTAACGGCAAAAGCCGCTAAAAGCTTTACAGATGATGAACGGCTCCGGCAGATGATTACGTTCATCCAAGAGCTGTCGCAGGATGCGTTGACAGAAATGAGGACGCTTATTTGGCAGCTGAGACCGGAAAGTTTAACGAAAGGGCTGTATGCGTCGATCAAAAGCTATGCCGCTCTCATCGGCCTGGAAGCCGTCTGTGACATGGAAGATGAACTGAAGCTTACGGATGAACAGGAACACGCGCTTTGGCGGATCGCTCAAGAAGCCTTGAATAACTGTAAAAAGCATGCAGGAACGGACCGGGTTATCATTTCTGCCGTTAAAAAGCCGGAACATGCTGAGCTTCGCATTATCGATCATGGAGCGGGCTTCAGCGCTGATGCGCATGCGGGGCTGCCGTCACTTGGCATTGCGGGTATGAAAGCGCGCGCCGAAGCAATCGGAGGCCGGTTTGCATTGCAATCGGAGCTTGGCGCCGGTACGATTGTCTCTGTTCGGCTTCCATTTTACGGGATAGGAGGTCTGATTGATGAAAATTGTGATCGCTGATGATCATCACGTTGTCCGCAAAGGATTGCGCTTTTTCTTCGCCACTCAGGAAGATATTGAAGTAGTCGGTGAGGCGTCTACCGGTGCTGAAGCGCTTCAGCAAGCTGAACTAACGAAGCCTGATATCGTGTTAATGGATTTATCAATGCCTGATATGGACGGCATTGAAGCGGCAAAAATCGCGGCTGAACGATTTCCGGACATCAGTATCGTCGTTTTGACGAGCTATTCCGACCCGCAGCATGTCATTCCCGCCCTTAAAGCCGGAGCCAAAGCGTATCAGCTGAAAGACGCCCAGCCCGATGATTTAGTGAAAACACTCCGGGAAGTGTATTCCGGACGGTACCGGCTCTCAGCGGATATTGTGCCTCACGTGCTGACACATATGGTTCAGGAGGATCAGGATAAGGAAAAATATTATCAGCTGACTCCCGTGAAAAAGATGTTCTTCAAGAAATAGCCAAAGGGAAAAGCAATAAGGAAATTGCCGCAGCTCTGTTTATTTCTGAAAAAACAGTAAAGACCCATGTGTCCAATCTGCTGTCAAAGCTGAATCTTTCAGACCGGACACAAGCGGCATTGTATGCCGTAAAATACAATGTTTCCGGAAAGGCGGTAAACTAAATGAGCATATTAGTGATCAGCGGCACGCCGAGAAAAAACGGGCGGACAAGAATTGCCGCTTCGTATATCAGAGACCGGTTTCAAACCGATTTTATTGATTTAAGCAAAAGTGAACTGCCGCTTTATAACGGTGAAGAAGAACAGAACGATCTGCCCTCAGTGCAAGAGTTAAGGCGGCAGGTGAAAAAGTCGTCTGCCGTCGTCTTATTATCTCCCGAGTATCACAGCGGCATGAGCGGCGCTTTAAAAAACGCCATGGATTTTTTAAGCAGTGACTGCTGGAGATACAAACCGGTGGCCATCATTGCAGCGGCGGGCGGAGGAAAAGGCGGCATGAACGCGCTGGCGAATATGCGGACTGTGATGAGGGGCGTCTATGCAAATGTCATCCCGAAACAGCTGGTCATAGACCCGATTCACATCGACATGGAGCGCCGGACCGTATCTGAGGATATGGCGGTCAGCCTGAAAGACATGATGGAAGAGCTGAATATGTTTACAAACACGGGAAATCCCGGCGCCTGACGCCGGGATTGTTTTATGTCAGCATGGCTAATTGATCTTCATACGCGAGCTCTGCCGCATGATCAATATACCTGAGAAGGGAATACAGCTCTTTTTCAAGCACCGCATAATCAAGTTCAAAATGATATGCATGCAAAAAGTGCTCAATACGCTTTGATAACAAATCATCTTTCGTACGCACCATCAAAATTAATAAATTGTCCCATTGAGACCTGTGTGTGTAATATAAGGCTTTATCATAATCGGCATGATCCATCTTACGCTTCCCCTTTCAATGAGAAGTTCTCCGTTAGTTTATGCCGCCGAAGCCCGGATGCAACGGGGGAAAAGTTGGTGTCCGTATAAATTGGGCATAGCAATATGAGGGAGACATAAAATAAAAACGCATATCCGTCTCTTCTTTGGACACGCTAAGATTGACAAAAACGACTCAGGAGAACATAAAGATGAAATTCCTTCCATTTGCGCTCGCCCTCTTGTTTTGCGGCATTCTCATTGCCTCAATCGCTGAAAAAGGGCATACAGAACACCTCGATCCATCAGTCGGAAAATGGGAGCAGCTCGCATGGAACCAGCTGGAACGTGAATACAAGGGGGCCGAGCTTACCGATTATTCGTACATGGGCCGTACGAAAGTAAACCGGGAACAGACGAAAGACGTGTTTCGCGTAACGGTGCAAACAAAAAAAGAGACGTTTTCCTCCCGTGCTGAAGTGTATTTTCACCCCGTGACTAAACATGTGATCAGCATTAATATTTTCAGGCTGTAAAAAAAGCTGCACAGCCTTTTCGGCTGTGCAGCTTGTCTGTATCAGAAGAATCGTTTCGCTCCGAGGTAGCGCTGTTTCCAATAGGAATTGTTCATGCTGGAGATGACGACACCCGAATCGTTGGCATTAATAAACTGTCCGTTTCCGAGATAAATGCCGACGTGAGAAGGTCCGGCTTTATAAGTTGAGAAAAAGACAAAGTCACCGACCGCCGGCTGGCTGACTGATGTCATCGTATTCCAGTAGCCTGCGGCTGAAAGTCTGGATACGGAAGTGACCTTATTAAGAACGTAATAAATAAAACCGCTGCAGTCAAAGCCTCTCGGCGTTGTCCCGCCCCATACATACGGTACACCCAGCTGAGCTTTTGCGGCATCGATCATTACATTAATCTTCGCGCTTGTTGAACCTGTGCCGCCTGTGCTGCCGGACTGATTCGGTGTCGTGTTTGACTGCTGTCCTGTAATCGTCAGCTTCTGTCCGATTTGAAGCACATCTGTTTTCAGATTGTTTTTCTCGCGGATCTGCTGGGCGGTTACATTGAATTTTTGGGCGATCCCCCATAAAGAATCCCCGCTTTTGACGGTATATGTAGTGGTTTTCCCTGTATCTCCGGACTGGTTCGGAGATGACGGTGAAGACGAAGAGCCGGAAGATGACGTTTTTGTCAGCTTCAGCACTTGTCCGACCCGCAGCATGTCTGACGTCAGTTTATTGATGCTTCTGATTTGCTGAACCGTCATATTGTATGCGTTTGCGATCTTCCAAAGCGAGTCTCCGCTTTTTACTGTATAAGATGATGTTTGCGTCTGGTTTTGATTTTTGTTTGAATTGTCTTTTGACGGCTTGTTTCCCGAAGGAGACGTTCCTTTTATTTTCAGAACCTGGTTTACGTAGATCGTATCCGTTTTTAAGTTATTTAATACTTTAAGTTCCGCAATGGACATATGAACGCTGTTTGCGATCTTCCAGAGCGAATCGCCGAGTTTGACTTTATATGTCCCGGAAGATGAAGATGAAGATGACTGCTTTTTACTGCTGTTTGAGCTGCTGCCCGGCACGGTTTTTGTCTTGTCGGTGCTTGAGGAAACTTTCCCCTTCACTTGCAGCTTCTGTCCTGCGCGGATTAAGTCGCTTGTCAGACCGTTCAGTTTTTTCAGTTCCTGTACGGACATTTTAAAATCAGACGCGATCAGCCACAGCGAGTCTCCGCTTTTCACCGTATACACACTTGTCGTCTTGCCGCTGTTCTTTGAAGATGGCTTTTTGCTGCCGGAATCTGATTTGCCGTTAGGGATGGTGAGCGTCTGCCCGATGGAAATAACGGTGGATTTTAGATGATTGGCTGATGTAATGGCATCCACGCTTGTATTGTAGTTTTGGGCAAGCTTCCATAATGAATCTCCGCTTTTAACCTTAATCGTTTGTGCTTCTGCCGGTGTTACAGCTAACGCAGACCCGACGATCGCAGATGCAGTCAAACCGACCGCTACCTTTTTTTTCATAGTGAATCTCCCTTTTCCTGCGATGATTTTACTATCCCCATTCGTTGCAGCCGCAAGGTGAGGATAACAGTAATGATAATCTTTATATCGGCACTTGTCTGCAATCATTTATCATATTAGTAGAAATAGTTCTTTTTTCTTATGCAGGCATAAAAAAAGAAGGAATGCAGGCATTCCTTCAGCTTCTGAGCAGTCTCATAATCTCCTCTTTATTTTTGACCAGGTCCCTTAACGTATATTTGTCTAAAACAGCCAGGTAAGCTTGCAGGGCTTCATTCAGCAAATTCTTTAAGTTGCAGGCGGGAGATATGATACAGAGATTTTTTTGGGAGTCAAAGCATTCTACGATGTTGAAGTCGTCTTCTGTATTTCGAACGACTTCTCCAATGTTAATGTCTTCCGGTTTCATTCCTAATCGGATTCCGCCTCCGCGGCCCCGGATCGTTTCCACATACCCGAGCTGTCCGAGACGGTAAATGACTTTCATGAGGTGGTTTTTAGAGATGGAATATGTGTCGGCGATTTCTTTTATGTTGGAAAGTTCTTCGGAATGTCTGGAAGCCAAAAAAATCAAAACGCGTAAAGAATAATCGGTATAGTTCGTTAATTTCATAGAATGACCTCGAAAAAAGAGATTTTGCTTCTGTTACAGTTTATCATATAGGATTTCAAAATGAAAAAAAAGGAATTTGCCCATCAATCTCAAAAAAAAAAACGTGCGCTCCTTCTGAGCACACGTTTTTTTCGTTTAAGACATCGGCGGTTTACGGTCATCAGCCGATTGATGTTTTTCAATTTTGCGGTCCAACTTCGACAGATAACGGGAAGCAAATTCTTTTCCGCCAAGACCGAATGAAAGTCCGAAGGCAAGCGCGAAACCGCCAAGAATCAGAATAAATGCGGCATTTACGATCGTGTCGGCGACACCGAGCTGATCCAGCGCCATAAAGATTGAGAGCGTGATAATCGTATATTTCGCAAGAGGTGCCAGGAATCTGAATTCTTTTCCGCTCAGCATGCTGACAAGCAGTCTGCTGACAAGCTGTCCGGCCAAAAGCCCGATTCCGAGAATAAATACAGCGGCCAGAACATTAGGCAGGTAAGCGATAATCCCGGTCGCAATGACGACGAGAAATTCGAGATGAACCAGCTGCAGCGCTTCTGCCGTAAAGAGCAGGACGATGATGATCTGCGCAATCATGCCGACAGTTTGAGAAAGCGTAAGCTTCGGACGGTCCGCCTGTTCAAAGCCCATTTTTCCGAGAAGAGAGTCAAAGCCGGCCCGGTGCAGCAGCCCTGATACAATACTGTTTACCCATTTTCCGATCCAGATGCCGGCGATGATCAGCACAATACCGATAATGATATTAGGAAGCATTGTGAAGACCGTGTTCAGCATGGCTGAGGCCGGTTCAGAAATGCCCGCAATATCAAGCCGGTCAAGCGCAGAAATGACCACCGGAATAAAAATCAGCACGTAGACAATCGTTCCGATGATTGCCGACAGGCTTGTATCCTTCAGGTAAATAGAAAGCCCCATACGTGCGGCAAGTCTTTCCGTGCCGATACTCGCCAGAAAGTTTGTGACGATATCACGGACGAGACGGGCAACAAGCCAGCCGATTAAGACAATCAGCGCCGCGGCGAATAATTTCGGTATAAAGGATAACACGCTTTGGATCATATGTGTAAACGGTCCTGATACTCCGCTGATTTGAAGAGCGGACAAGACGCCCGGCAGGAACAGGAGCAAGACGAAATAAAAAACGATTCGTGAAGCGGCCGTAACGGACTTGCTCATCTCCGCCTCTTCAGAAACCATGGTCCATTTTCTGATCCAGCCGTTTGCAGCCAGTTTCATGCCCGCTTTTTTGACGAGATAGCTGAAAAGCGAAGCAGCCGCCCATCCCAAGAGCAGAATCAAACCGGCTTTTAAAATGCTCGGCACAGCCGCCGTTATCGCCGACAGCATGCTGACAAAAGGCGAAGCCACGGTTGTCAGATGCAGAATGTTAAAGAATAGAATAAAAACGATAATTAATGCGATAAAATAAATGACTTTACTGATGACTTTTTCCGAGGAATAGCGCGCCGGCTTTTTTTCGGCGAACAGCCTGTCGTCGATTTTTGTTTTTTGCAGGCCTTTGTATACGGCTTTTTCAATGATTTTCGCAATGCCCCAGCCGATAAGCAGGACGAGCAATGCAATGATCAGATTCGGCAGTTTGCTGAGATACGTGGTAAGCATGTCTGCTGTGTTCAAGTAGAATCGCTCCTTTTTCTTTTTTTATGGGGTATGGTGTGTGTTTACCCACTTACATATAAAGCAAACGGGACGGATGTGCCGAAAGTTTTCAGACGGAAACCCGCCTGTTATTTCATCTTTTGAGAGGAGGGGTCATACATTATAAATAAGTCCAAGTAGGGGGGATTCGGTTGAACGCGGAGGAGACAAAAGGTTTACAGCGGGCAATTGAGGAAATAACCGACATTGCGAAGGGATTCGGCCTTGATTTCTACCCGATGAGATACGAAATTTGCCCGGCTGAAATTATTTATACATTCGGCGCGTACGGCATGCCGACGAGATTCAGCCACTGGAGTTTCGGTAAACAATTTCACAAGATGAAACTCCATTATGATCTCGGTTTGAGCAAAATTTATGAACTTGTCATTAATTCCAACCCTTGCTACGCTTTTTTGCTGGACAGCAATTCGCTGATCCAAAATAAATTAATTGTAGCCCATGTACTGGCCCATTGTGATTTTTTCAAACATAACTGCCGCTTTCAAAATACGAACCGGGACATGGTCGAGAGTATGGCGGCTGCGGCGGAGCGGATTAAGCATTATGAAAGAATTCACGGAATTAAAGAGGTGGAGTCCTTTTTAGATGCCATTCTGGCGGTTCAAGAGCATATCGATCCGTCGCTCGTCAGGCCGAAGCTGCAATGGAGCGTTGATGACGAAGATGAGGACGAAGAGGAAACTGCGCCATCGCCTTACGATGATTTATGGGGAATGGATAAGCCGAAGCCGGTGAAAAAGAAAAAAGGGAAAAAAGCGTTTCCGCCCCGGCCGGAAAAAGACATTCTGCTGTTTATCGAGGAGCATTCCCGGGAGCTCGAACCGTGGCAGCGAGATATTTTAACCATGATGAGAGAAGAAATGCTGTATTTCTGGCCTCAGCTGGAAACAAAAATCATGAACGAAGGCTGGGCATCCTATTGGCATCAGCGGATTATCCGCGAGCTTGATTTAACTTCAGATGAAGCCATCGAATTTGCGAAACTGAACGCAGGCGTCGTTCAGCCGTCAAAAACGGGAATCAATCCGTATTATTTAGGGCTGAAAATTTTTGAAGACATCGAAGAGCGCTACGACAACCCGACAGAAGAAATGAAAAAAACAGGGGTAAAGCCCGGTTCCGGCCGTGAAAAAATGTTTGAGGTCAGGGAAATTGAATCAGATATTTCTTTTATCCGCAATTATTTGACGAAAGATCTCGTGCTGCGAGAGGATCTGTATTTATTCCAAAAGCAGGGCAGGGACTATAAAGTGATCGACAAGGAATGGAAGGCCGTGCGCGATCAGCTCGTGAACATGCGGGTAAACGGCGGGTTTCCTTATCTGACCGTCAATGATGGGGATTATCTGAAGAATAATGAGCTTTATATTAAGCATTGGTATGAGGGAATTGAGCTTGATCTGAAATATTTGGAGAAGGTGCTGCCGTACTTGTACCAGCTGTGGGGCAGGAGCGTGCATATCGAATCAGTTCTGGAAGATAAGGAAGTGATGTTCTCGTATGACGGCAAAGGAGTGCACCGGAGATATCTGTAAAGAAAAAGGATGCAGGGAAACCCCGCATCCTTTTTTTATTTGCCGTTTTTCAGAATGTGAAAGATCTTTTTAGCCTGATCCGTGTTGTTTAATAGGCCTGTAAAAGATTCTTTTCCCGGGCCGTATGCGTAAACCGGAACTTCTTCGCCCGTATGATCGCCGGTTGTCCAGCCGCTGTTGGTTTTCGCATTAAAGAGCTTAATGATCGCTTTGTAGGCGCCCTTGTCCTTATCCTGCTTTGCCGTAGTTTCGATCTGGTTGATTTCGGATTTTGAGCATTTCAGGCCGGTATAACGCGCAAGCACGGAAGATACGGATTTGCCCGCTTTGATTTGATCAGCCATAAATGCCGGTGTTTTTTTCGCGGCAAGAATCGGTTCAACATGCCAGTTTTTATCGTTATTCGCGCCGATCGTCAATCCGCCGGTCGTATGATCAGCAGTGGCAATGACAAGCGTATGTTTGTCCTTTTTGGCAAATGCGATCGCTGCTTTATACGCTTTTTCAAAATCCTTCATTTCGCTCATTGCGCCGACGATATCATTGTCATGTCCCGCCCAGTCAATTTGGCTGCCTTCGACCATTAAGAAAAAACCTTTTTTATTCTTATTCAGTCTGTCGATCGCCGCTGTTGTCATGTCTTCTAATGAAGGCACGTCGTTTGAGCGGTCGATTGCTTTGGCGAGTCCGCCATCGGCAAACAGGCCGAGAACGTTTTTATTGCGGTCCTTTTTAAGTTCCTGTTTTGATGTCACGTAGCTGTATCCCGCTTTTTTGAAATCCTTCGTTATATTGCGGTCTTTACGGATAAAGTTTGATTTGCCGCCGCCGAGGAGTACATCTACTTTCTGCTTTCCGTTGATGCGGTCATCAAAGTAGCTGCTTGCGATTTCATCCATATTTTTTCTTGATTTGTTATGCGCGCCGAAAGCCGCAGGAGTGGCGTGGGCAATCTCTGAAGTTGCGACAAGTCCGGTGGATTTGCCTCTTTGTTTCGCTTCTTCGAGGACAGATTTTACCCGCTTTCCTTTTTTATCGACTCCGATCGCTGCGTTATACGTTTTCACGCCGGTGGCCATTGCCGTGCCGGCCGCCGCGGAATCGGTGATAGTGGAATCAGGATCATTAGGATAAGTCATCATCATGCCGGTGAGATTGGGGTCAAACGCCGTCAGTTTCATGCCGTCTGAAGGCTTTCCTTTGTTAATGACCGAACGGTAGGCGTTCATGTATGGCGCACCCATTCCGTCTCCGACCATGAAGATGACGTTTCTGATCTCATTTTTGTCAGGCTGTTTTTTTGCCGCAGCCTGTTCGGAGTGCTGAAATCCCGCACCCGCAATCAAACCGGCTGTCAGCACGGATACGGCTGCCGCCGGCAGAAGTTTTGACCGAACCTGTTTAAATAGACTCATTCCCAAATCGTCCTCCTTTAATCGTGGTCTGCATGTCTAATGGTAGGGGATGTTTGTAAAGAACGCCTGTCCCTCCTGTAAATTTCAGGTGAAACATTGTTAGAAATGTAAATTCCCAAGTAAGGTTATGTTTTCAAGAAAAAGTGAAAATCATTCACTTTTTCAAAAAAGATGAGGGTTTTTTTAACAAGGGGTAATGTGGAAAATAAATTTCTTTATTTTCCAAAATACGAGGATCACAGGAAAAAAACATGACAAAAAGACTCTTTTTTCGTCACGTTTGAAATCAAATTGAAATATTTAATACCCTTAAAAACTTTTTTTAAAAACGAATTAGTAAGAAATTTGTCACGGGAAGTCAAGTCTATTTCTAGTGGAAATTGAACCTTATAATAGGAAACAGATAAAAACTTTAAAAAAGAGACTTATAAAATAGATAGAATTATTCAGGGAGGAAAAAATGAAAAAGCAACTTGTTACAGCAACGACGGCAGTGGTTTTAGGGACGACTTTGTTTGCGGGTGCGGCATCTGCGCAAACAATTAAGGTAAAAAAAGGCGATACATTATGGGGACTTTCAAATCGGTACGGAACGTCAATTAATTCCATTAAATCTGAGAATAAATTAAAATCGGATATCATTTACATCGGCCAGAAGCTTTCGATCAATGGTAAATCATCTTCAGGTTCAAATTCGGGCAGCAAGTCATCATCGTCTACATATAAAGTCGTAAAAGGCGACAGCCTTTGGAAAATTGCGAATAAATATAAAATGACGGTAAACCAATTGAAAAGCTTAAACGGTTTAAAAACGGACCTGATCCGCATCGGACAAGTTCTTAAAGTAAAAGGATCAACTTCCGGTTCAGCGTCTTCAGGATCTTCGTCATCAAAGAAGCCTTCATCCAGCCATAATATTGCACAGACGAGCCTGAATGTAAACAAGCTGATTTCTGATGCGCAATCTTTAATCGGCACGCCGTATGTATGGGGCGGAACAACGACTTCCGGCTTTGACTGCAGCGGATTTATCTGGTACCTGCTGAACAAACAGACGAGTGTCGGAAGAACAAGCACTGCGGGTTACTGGAGCTCAATGAAGAGCGTGTCCAGTCCGTCTAAAGGCGACTTCGTCTTCTTTACAACCTATCAGGCCGGCCCTTCACACATGGGCGTGTACATCGGAAACAACAAGTTCATCCATGCCGGTTCTGACGGCGTCGCAACAAGTGATCTGAATAACAGCTACTGGAAGCCGCGCTACCTGGGCGCGAAAAGATTCTAGCAGCCAGAAAAACCCGTTCATCAGAACGGGTTTTTTATTTAGACGGAACAGCGCTCCATTTGTTTCACCTAAAAATGAAAATGTGATAAAAAATCTAAAAAGGTTTTCTTTTTTTCATTTTCATGGAGGGCGATGGCGTAGGCGCCCGCGCTCGGCATCTGGGCGAAATCGCACGGGATTTCTATCATGCTGCCTTCGGCGAGTTCGGCCCGTACCGCTGACAGCGGCAGAAATGAGACGCCCAGCCCCTCTTTAATAAATCGTTTCGTAATATGCGTCTGTGTCACCTTCATCGTTCTGACAAAGGGGAACTGTATTCTGACCTGACGGAGCAAATCATCCCAATAGTCAGGATGGTTATGGGTCAAAAGCAGGTATCGTCCGAGCAGGTCTTTCACTTCATCCGCTTTCCCTGATCCTGGTTTACGGCCGGGGGGCGCGACGAGCACAACGGGGTCATTGTACAGGGGACGGCATGTGAGGGAAGATGATTGCACCTTTAAGCAGCTCAGTCCGATATCGGCTGAGCCGTTTCTGATTTGAGTGGCGATTTCTTCCGATTCGTAAATGGTAACCGTCATCTCGGTCTCTTTATTGTCCTCTGTGTAACGCTTCATGACAGACGGAAGAACGGTGTCGGCGATAAGCGGCGAAACAGCGAGCGTCAGCGTGTGGAAGTAGCCTTGACGCACCCTGTGCAGCTCCGCCATGCTGTTTTCATAGTCTTCCAAAAGCCTCATGGCAAACGGAACGTATGCTTTTCCTTCCTCAGTCAATTGTATTTTCCGGCCGCTTCGCTGAAACAGCTTACAGCTGATTTCTTTCTCTAATAATTTTATATGAACGGTGACGGTCGGCTGGGATAAAAAAAGTGTTTCCGCCGTTTTTCTGAAATTCTCATATTTTGCTGCGGTGACGAAGGTGTGAAGCCATTTAAAATCCATAGATGCACTCCTCTGATTAAAAGTTTTAATTAATTCCCTTAAAAATATTCATTATTTTTTAAATATTATATTTACTATAATAACAGAAAGAGGATAAGGGGGAATGAAATTGATTTATCATGGATTAAAAGGAATTACTTGTGCAGAAACGGCGATCAGCCACATTGACGGAGAAAAGGGGCATTTGATATATCGCGGATATGACGCGAAGGATATCGCGCTCCAATCCAGTTTTGAAGAAGCGGCGTATCTCATCTTAAACGGAACGCTTCCTGATGAGCAGCAATTGCTTGCGTTTCAGGAAAAACTTGCAGCCGAGCGCGGGCTGCCGAAACATCTCATCGACCTGCTGGAAACGCTTCCGGACGATATGGACGATATGGCGGTGCTGAGAACAGCTGTTTCAGGTTTGGGGACAGATTCATTTACATATCCGCCTAAGCCGGAAGAAGCGATTAAACTGATTGCCGTCACACCGACGATTATTGCGTACAGATACCGCCGTAAACAAGGGCAGGAAGCACTGCCGCCTGAGGCGCGATACGGGCACGTTGAAAACTATTTGTACATGCTGACCGGCAGGCAGCCGTCCGAAGCTCAAAAGAAAGCGCTTGAAACGTATATGATTCTGGCGATGGAGCACGGGATGAATGCATCGACTTTTTCAGCGAGAGTCACCGTTTCCACTGAATCAGACTTAGTGTCTGCCGTCACTTCCGCACTGGGCACGATGAAAGGGCCGCTGCACGGAGGCGCGCCTTCCGGTGTAACGAAAATGCTTGAAGACATTGGACAAAAAGAAAACGCAGAAGCATATTTGACAGCGAAGCTTATGAGGGGAGAGCGCCTGATGGGCTTCGGGCACAGAGTATACAAAACAAAAGATCCGCGGGCGGAAGCATTGCGCATAAAGGCTGAAGAGGTGGCCGGAAATGATCCGTCGCTTGATTTGGCGCTTTATGTGGAAAAGGAAGCCATCCGTTTATTAGAGCAATATAAGCCGGGACGGAAGCTGTATACAAATGTAGAATTTTACGCGGCGGCTGTCATGCAGGCTATTGATGTGGATAATGCTTTGTTTACGCCGACTTTTTCGGCAAGCCGAATGGCGGGCTGGTGCGCACACGTGCTTGAACAGTCAGCTGACAACATGATTTTCAGGCCGTCTGCGCAATACACCGGAGCCTTTCCCGAAACGGCTCAGCAGCTTTAAGCACCGGCATATTTGTCCGTTTAGTGATCCGCACTCCGTGGTATCGTCTCAGTAATACCAAATGCAGGAGTGTGAGAACATGAATCCGATGGACAGACAGACAGAAGGTCAAAAACCGCAGGTGCAAAACCGCCAGCCCGGCACTGAGTCAGAAATGGAGCCGAAACCGCTCTTGGAGGACCCGGATGTAAAAGGATCGGGCAGACTAAAAGGAAAAGTCGCCGTCATCACGGGCGGAGACAGCGGCATCGGCGCAGCGGCTGCGATTGCTTACGCGAAGGAGGGAGCGGATCTTGCCATCCTGTACCTTGACGAACATGCCGATGCCGAGAGAACGAAAAAGCGTGCGGAAGAATGCCAGGCTGATTGCCTGTTAATTCCGGGAGACGTCGGGGATGAGGCCCATTGTCAGAAGGCGGTCCGGCAAGTCTTAGATCACTACGGAAAAATTGATATTCTTGTGAATAATGCCGCTGAGCAGCATCCGCAAAACGGGATTCTTGATATTACGGCTGAACAGCTGGAGAAGACCTTCCGTACAAACATGTTTTCCATGTTTCATATGACAAAGGCTGTGCTGCCTCATCTGAAAAGAGGGAGCGCCATTATTAACACAACATCTATTACCGCTTATCAGGGCGATACATCATTGATTGACTATTCGTGCACGAAAGGCGGCATCGTTTCCTTTACACGTTCGATGGCGATGTCATTGGCCGATCAGGGGATCAGGGTAAATGCAGTGGCCCCGGGCCCGATCTGGACCGCTTTGATCCCTGCGACGTTTACTGAAGAAAAGGTGGAAAAGCACGGTCTGGATACCCCGATGGGAAGACCGGGACAGCCTGCTGAACACGCCGGAGCTTACGTGCTTTTGGCTTCAGACGAATCTTCCTATATGACAGGGCAGACCATTCACGTAAATGGAGGCAGATTTATTTCAACATAATCCTTAAGTCTTATCCCGCACTTTTAAAAGTGCGGGATTTTTATTTATTTCTATATAATGTTAAGAAAACGCTGTCGTCAGGTCAATCGTGAATTCAAAGATGATAATAGGCGTTAACCCGCTGTAATAACGGGACGTTTTCCCATTCATGTTCTGTTTTGTTCATACATTAAATTTAATATAGAGAATTTTCAAAAAAGTTATTTTCATTTTTTTATTTTTCGTTATAATATGATGTAGGAGAAAGGAATGATGTACTGAAACATTTCATGCGAAAAATAAGAATTTAGTCATTATCGTTATTGTTATCTGAATATTCTAACATAAGAGATTGATATACAAGGAGTGAAGCAGATGAAGGGGAGCATATTCAGAAAGAAAAGCATTCAGGACCTGCTTGCCGCAACGGGCGGCGAAAAGTCGCTGAAAAGGGAGTTGGGGGCCTTTGATCTGACCCTTCTCGGGATAGGAGCCATCATCGGAACGGGTATTTTTGTTTTAACCGGAACAGGCGCAGTTACGGCGGGACCCGGGCTGACCGTTTCATTTGTCATAGCCGCTTTAGCATGTTTATTTGCGGCTTTGTCATATGCTGAATTTGCTTCAAGCGTCCCGGTTTCAGGTTCCGTCTACACATTTACTTATGCGACATTGGGTGAACTTCTCGCGTTTATCATCGGATGGGATTTAATCTTGGAATATATGCTCGCCGTCAGCGCGGTTTCGGTCGGCTGGTCCGGTTATTTTCAATCATTTTTGGCGGGATTCGGCATCCATCTTCCGACCGCATTGACGGCCGCTCCGGGTTCTGTTAAAGGGACGGTCACATTCTTTAATCTTCCGGCATTTGTTATTGTACTTGCGATTACATTCCTTCTCTACTTAGGCATTAAGGAATCGAAGCGGGTCAATAATATTATGGTAATTCTGAAAATTCTGGTTGTTTTATTATTTATCGCCGTTGCGGCCGTATATGTCAAACCGCATAACTGGCAGCCGTTTATGCCGATGGGGTTCGGCGGTGTTTTCAGTGCCGCGGCGCTCGTTTTCTTCTCCTTTATCGGTTTTGACGCCGTCTCTTCCGCCGCAGAGGAAACGAAAAATCCGGCGAAGGATCTGCCGAAAGGAATTATTTTTTCATTAATCGTCTGCACCGTGCTGTATGTGACCGTATCGGCGATTATGACGGGCGTTGTACCGTTTGCCGGTTTTGAAGGCGTTGACCATCCCGTTTCTCTCGTCCTGCAGATGGCGGGTCAGAATTGGGTGGCCGGGATTATTGATATCGGCGCAGTGTTGGGAATGACGACGGTGATGCTCGTCATGCTGTACGGCCAAACGAGGGTGATGTTTGCCATGTCCCGTGACGGTTTAGTGCCGGGGGCGCTTTCAAAAGTCCATCCGAAGCATAAAACGCCGCACGTGGTGACGTGGGTGTTCGGTATTCTGTCGGCATTGCTGGGAGCGCTCGTCCCGCTTGATGAACTGGCGAAGCTCGTAAACATCGGCACGCTCGCCGCGTTTGTCATGATTTCCGTGGCGGTTATCGTGCTGAGAAAGAAACAGCCTGATCTGCCGAGAGCTTTTAAATGTCCGGGAGTTCCCTTTATTCCGATATTGTCCATTCTGTTCTGCCTGTTTTTGATTATTAACCTTGGCGCCGCCACTATCATCCGTTTCTTTATCTGGCTGATCATAGGTCTGGTGATTTATTTCTTATATTCGAGAAAGCATTCGAAATTAAACGGATAATTGGCAAAAGGAGCGGTATCTGCCGCTCCTTTTATGTTTTTCAGAATAGTGAAACATATTGAAATGGGCTTAAGTTATCGCGGCGAATAAGGGATAATATAGGGCGGAAGGGAAGTGGAAAGTGGTGTCTGACCAAAAAAGGGTTCAATGGGCCTCAAAAATAGGATTTATTATGGCCGCCGCCGGTTCGGCGATCGGCCTGGGAGCCATTTGGAAGTTCCCTTACGTAGCGGGTACGAACGGGGGAGGCGCTTTTTTTCTTGTATTCGTCCTCTTTACCGTGCTTTTAGGCTATCCGCTTTTGCTCGGTGAATTTATTTTCGGAAGGCGGAGCCAGACAAATGCGATTGATGCCTACAAACAAGCCGCGCCGAAGTCGGTATGGCACCTTACGGGTTATGTGGGTGTGGCGGCCTGTTTTTTAGTTTTGTCTTTTTACAGTGTTGTCGGCGGGTGGATTTTGCTCTATGTGCTGAAAGCCGTTACCGGTTCTTTATCCGGGCTCACTCAGGAGCAGTACGGCACGGTATTCGGGACGGTCATTGAAAATCCGCTCCAGACTCTCGCCGCGCAGCTGGTATTTATGATCATGACGGTAGCGGTCGTCGCAAAAGGCGTGCAGAAAGGGATTGAACGTGTCAGTGCGGTGCTGATGCCGATTTTATTCGTGCTGTTTCTGCTGCTTGTGCTGCGTTCTGTCACGCTTGATCATGCCGTTGAGGGAATTAAATTTTTATTGGTTCCGCACTTTGAAGATTTGACGCCGGAATCCATTCTTTATGCTTTAGGACAGGCGTTTTTTACATTAACGCTCGGCGTATCGGTCATGGTGACGTACAGTTCGTATCTGCCGAAAAACCAAAACCTTCCGGGATCGGCGGGTTCCATTGTTATCATGAATGTGCTCGTCACGCTGTTTGCGGGACTGGCCATTTTTCCGGCGGTTTTTTCGTTCGGCTTTAAACCGGATGAAGGGCCTACACTGCTGTTTACCGTACTGCCGGCTGTGTTTGACCGGCTGCCGTTCGGCTCGCTGTTTTTTATCAGCTTTCTGGCGGTCTTTTTCTTTGCCGCACTGACTTCGGCCTTTTCGATGGTGGAAATTATCGTGGCGACTGTAGGGAAAGGTGATGAAACGAAAAGGAAGAAGCTGTCGTGGACAAGCGGTCTGCTCATTTTCTTAGTCGGAATTCCGTCGTGTTTATCATACGGTGTTCTCAGTGATGTTCATTTGTTCGGAAAAACGTTTTTTGATCTGGCGGATTTCACAGTGAGCAATGTGCTGATTCCGCTCGGCGCTTTATTAATATCAATCTTCATCCCGCTGAAAATACCGAAGCGGGAGCTGTTCGCCGAGATGAAAAGCGGTTCCGCCATCGGCTATCGTTTCTTTCAGCTGTGGTATTTCCTTCTGAAATATCTCGTGCCGCTGGCTATCATCGTCGTATTGCTGCATTTAATCGGCGTTCTTTCATTTTAAAAAAACAGGCCCCGTAAAAAGGGCCTGTTTTTATTTTATGGTTAAAAACCGAATTGCAGATTCGTATCAACGGCAACGATCGTATATACACATACAATGACGAAAAGGTTGAGGATGACGCCGAGCAGCCCCGGGCCCGTCCGGCCTTTTTTAATAAACAGCTCAATGATGCCGAACGGCACGGCGGCCATTGCAAACGGCAGCATCTGATAAGAATAGAAAGTTACATTGCTGATGATTGCCACGTTCAACAGCAGCAGCGACAAAATCGCGGTACCGACTGATATCCAGCCGAAAACATTATGCTCTTTAAAAATTCTTACCAATTCCATAATTCCACCTCACCGATGTTTGCTGCTTTTACTGTTTTGTTTTTCAGCAGACGTTCGATTTCTTTTGTCGGCCCCGTCACGACAGAGCCGTATACATTCATTCCATGTTGTTCGACATAGTCGATTCTGCTGCTCAGGTTCATGTCTTTGCGTTTCGATATCGCATGCGCCCATTTTTTATGGCGGGACATAAATTCAAGAGCGCTGGTGAATTGTTCTCGGTCTGTCTGTCCCTGCGCTTCAAAAGAGGAAGCCATCTTAGAATCTTTCCCGGGAAATCCTAACGGCTCGGCATAAGGACTGTCTTTCAGATTTTTCTCCGTTTCGATCGCGTTCCATAAAAACTTCACATCGTATTTTTTAAAGGCTGAATATACTTGGGAAGAAGGGTAGGCGCGGTCATAAGAAAGATAGACCTCAGCCACGCTGCCTTCAGGCAATTTTTTTAATGTCTGTCCGGCTTTGTCGACCGTACGTTTCTTTAAGCCGGAAGGATGGGCGAAATAATGCTTTGACTGTGCCGCGTCTAGATCATAGTAGTTAACGGCAGGCGATTTAACCTTATCTAAAAACATTTCAATCCGTTCTCCGCCGACGGATTTCGTTTTTGTGCCGATCTGCTTTTGCAGCGGAAACTCTGTATTCATTCCAAACAGCTTCACCTGGCTTTTCAGTCCGGAGGTATCGACGAGCACGTTCGGCATGGTGGTCGCCACCGTCACGGCCGCGGTTTCCATTAATTGATTGCCTGTGCTTTCTTTTCCTCCCAGACCGTAATAGAGGTAGCTTCCTAAAGTGCAAAGCGGCAAAATCATCAAAGTGGAGATGACGGCGAGAACCGAAATCCGCAAATACGATTTGCGTTTTCCGTATGATAAAATGGCCTTCTGTTTTTCCGGGCTGATGCCGACGTCCCATTCCCGGTCGTCCTGCATTTCGCTTTCAATCAGCTCCTGATAGACTTCCAGCTTTTCCAGCTCTTCTTCAAAGGCGGCCATTTCCCGGTCGCTCATTTCTCCATTTTTGTATTGGTAAAAACGCTTTTTAAATTCTTCATTCATCATTAACACCTCTATTATAAAGTGCTTTCAGCCGCTGTCTGGCACGAAATAAAACACTTTTAAAATTAGCCTCTGAAATATTCATAATATGGGATGCTTCTTTGTAATTCAGTTCTTTTAAATAATACAGTGTTAAGGCCTCCCGATAATTGTCGGGAAGTTCGGACATATACCCTGTCAGCACTTCCTTGATTTCAATCTGATGAGCCGGGCTTTGCACAGCCGTCTGAAAAAGGCTCCCAATTAAGTCATCGGAAATGGTCACTTCCTTCTTATGTTTTCTGACATAATCTATAAACGCATTTCTCGCCACTTGAAAAAGCCATGGCTTTACTTTGCTGTGGTCGTAGGAGTGAATGTGTATGTATGCCCTCATAAAGGTTTCCTGCAGCAAATCTTCAGCGAGATGCTTGTCTTTAGTCATGGAGAGCAGGAACCGGTAAACATCATTCATATACATTTGGTAAATTTCATCGATCGTCACTGCCTTTTCTCCCCTCTATGTTATACACGCATAAGAAAGGTTTAAAGTTGCACGTTCCATGCAAACGGCTTAATTTCATTTTCACCTCATCAAACACCATTTCTCTATAGTACCCAAAATCCGTCATAAAAGATAGAGATCGGCGGAGGAAAAATATATTTATTAGTACCAGGTAATAAAAAATATTGTTATAATAGAGAGAGAACACTTTTGATCATTACAACAAAGGAAGTGCGTTATGTATAAGTTTTGTGCAAATGCCATCAAATTCATTCTTTCTCTGCGCGGAGGAGTCAAAGTATACAATAAAGAGAATCTTCCGTCTGATAAAGGATTCGTTATCGCCTGCACGCATGCGGGCTGGGTGGACGTCCTTACGCTCGGAGTCGGAATATTGCCTCATCAGATTCATTATATGGCGAAAAAAGAGCTGTTTCAGAAAAAGTGGATCGGAAGTTTTTTGAAGAAGATTCACGCGTTTCCGGTTGATCGTGAAAATCCTGGTCCGAGCAGCATTAAAACGCCGATTAAGCTTCTGAAGGAAGGGAAGATTGTCGGGATTTTTCCAAGCGGCACGAGAACTTCTGAAGACGTCCCGCTGAAAAGAGGGGCCGTGACTATCGCCCAAATGGGGAAAGCGCCGCTCGTTCCGGCCGCATACAGCGGACCGTCTGCGGGAAAAGAACTGTTTAAAAAGGGAAAAATGCGGCTTATCATCGGCAAGCCGATTTTTTTGGAGGACTTTGCCGACCTTGCGCCGAAGGAGAGGCTTGCGGCCATGACAGAAGAGCTGAATGCCAGAATTAAAGACCTTGAGAAAAAATTGGAACAAATGTAAACAAAAAAGCTTGCCGTCTGTATCAGACGCGCAAGCTTTTTTTGGTTATGCTTCTTTTTGTTCAGCGGTTTCCAGCAGTTCATCAAACGCCAGTTTTTTCACTTCGATATATGCGACGTGATGGCCGTCAATTTCATTAATAATAAATTCACAGCCTTCTTCGATAATCGAGTCGTATTGTTCGACGTCGTATTTCTGTGTAAGGAACCAGCCGCCGATAGTGTCGACTTCGTCATTTTCTAAATGGATGCCGAGCAGTTCGTTCACTTGATCAATCAGAACCTTACCGTCAAGCATGTAATGACCGTCGCCGAGTTTGCGGATTTCGTTGATTTCATCTATATCAAATTCATCACGGATTTCCCCGACGATTTCTTCGATGATGTCTTCAACGGTGACAAGTCCCGCGGTTCCGCCGTATTCGTCCGACAGAATCGCCATATGAACCCGCTCCTTCTGCATTTTCACAAGCAGGTCGTGAATCGGTGCCGACTCAATTACATGGATGATCGGATTGACAAATTCAGTAATCGGCGAGTCGACTGATACCTCGCCGCTGATGCAGGCGGTCAGCACTTCTTTAATGTTAATGACGCCGATAATATTATCTTTGTCACCCTCTTCGACAGGGTAACGGGTATATTTTTCAATCTGAATGATGTCCATCATTTCAGAAATTTTGATATCATGCGGCAGACTGACGATTTCCGTACGCGGAATCATGATTTCTTTTGCAAGTCTGTCGTCAAATTCAAAGATTTTGTTCACGTATTTAAATTCAGACTGGTTGATTTCACCGCTTTTATAGCTTTCCGATAAAATGATGCGCAGCTCTTCTTCAGAGTGGGCAAGCTCGTTTTCTGACACCGGCTCCAGGCCGAACATCTTCGTTAAAAGACGGGCGGAGTTGTTCAGAAGCCAGATAAACGGGAACATGATGCGGTAAAACCAAATGAGCGGTTTTGAAAACAGCATCGAAACGGCTTCCGCTTTTTGGATGGCGACTGTTTTCGGCGCTAATTCTCCGACGACCACGTGTAAAAACGTAATGACCGCGTAGGCGAGAATAAATGAAATAATGTGCGATAGTGAGCTTGGTACATTTATCTTTGTGAAAAGCGGATGAAGCAGGCGTTCAATCGTTGATTCGCCTAAGACACCAAGACCAATTGAAGTCAATGTTATGCCGAGCTGGCACGCTGATAAATACTCATCTAAATGCGTGGTCACTTTTTTGACACCGATTGCGGCTTTATTTCCTTCTGCTATAAGCTGGTCAACCCGTGAGCCTCTGATTCTGATTATCGCAAACTCAGATGCTACGAAAAATGCCGTCAGCGCGATTAAAACCGCGACTAAAATCAAATTCACAATGTCCAATTAGAACCTTCACTCCTTTTGGGAAGATGAAGGTAACACCTCCTGTTAGTAAGATAATGGTTTAACTTAACAGCAGCATAAATGATTGAAGCACTGCAAGCTTTTCAGGAGCCAGCTTTTTTTTCAGCTGTGCGCGCTCCTCTGGTTCAAGCTTTTCAAACCGATGCAAGATCCCGGAGATGTTTTGATTCATGTGATCAATTTCCGATGCCAGATTTCCAATATCGTCAGGCAAGGCTGAAGAGGGAAACTGGTTCTCCAGTCGGTCTTTTATATCAGACAGGGCCAATCGCTGCTTTTTACAAGCGACTATAAACTTTAACCGGTTGAGTGCAAGTGTATCGTAGTAACGATAGTTTGAACAAGACCTGCCAGGCTTTAAAAGCCCGAGGTTTGTGTAGTAATCCACCGTGCGTTTCGTTACACCGGCAAGCTCTGCTAATTCACTGATGCGATAAGTCTCAGCCCCATCTAAATCCCTCCCCAACCATCACGTTATAGTTATGAGAATAGTTTAATATATGAAGGGGAGTTTGCACAAGTTTATTGTTTTCCGTCTTTCTCTTGAATCCGGGCGGCATGATCCTGAAAAAGCGTTGACTGCGCTATGTAAATCTTTCATAATCATTGTAAATAGAAACGGCAGAAAAAGACAGAAGGGACAGATGACAATGGGCGGTTTATCACGGGAAGTGACAGAAAATCTGGATAAAGGATCATGGATACGCAAACTATTTGATGAAGGCGCGCGACTGAAAAAAGAATTCGGCGCCGATAAGGTGTTTGACTTTTCTATAGGAAATCCGGTTGCGGAGCCTCCGGAAACATTTAAAAAGGCGCTTTGCGAAGCGGCTGAAACAGGACGGCACGGATATATACAAAACCAAGGGCTTCCGGAGGCGAGAGAGAAAGTTGCGGGCTTTTTGTCAGAGCGGTTCCAGACTGAAATTTCTGCCAGACATACAGTGATGACGGTCGGAGCCGGCGGAGCGCTGAATGTTGCGCTCAAGAGCATATTGAACCCGGAGGAAGAAGTCATCCTTCTGGCGCCTTATTTTGCGGAATACAAAGCGTATGTTGAAAATTACCGCGGCAGATCCGTCATCTGTCCGCTGACTGACTCATTTGAGATTGATATTGAAGCGGTGAGAGAAGCGATCACTCCCCGTACGAAAGGGCTGATCGTCAATACGCCGCATAATCCGACGGGAACGGTGCTGAGCCAGAAAAATCTTAATGAATTGGGCGCCTTACTAAAAGAAGCCGAGGAACGGAACGGACAAAGCATCTTTATTTTATTTGACGAACCATACAGCCAGCTGATCTACGGCGAAGAGCAGGCGAATCCGTTTCAGGCGTATCACCGCGTGATTTTAGTCAGTTCGTTCAGTAAAGATCTCGGCATTGCGGGGGAAAGGCTTGGGTATATCGCAGTTGACGCCCAAATGCCTGAGGGGGATCTTCTGACGGATGCGTTCGTTTTCTGCAACCGGACGCTCGGCTTTGTGAACGCTCCGGTCATGATGCAGCGCGCCGTGGCGAAAATGGATGTTCTTTCGATTGACGCTGAACCTTACCGTAAGCGCAGAGACCTTATGGTGGACATCCTCACAGAAGCCGGCTTCGAATTTGAAATGCCGAAGGGAGGCTTTTTCGTCTTTCCTAAATCACCGATTGAAGACGAGGTGGCATTCTGCATGCATGCCGCACAGAAATACAAACTATTGATCGTACCTGGCAGCGGATTTGGAAGAAGCGGCTATTTCCGCCTATCTTTCAGCGTGCCTATAGAACAGATCAGACAGTCGCGGGACATTTTCAAAGCGCTGTATCAAGATTTTTCTTCATAGCTTCCAATACATAAAGATGGGAGAACGGGCAAATGTCGAGGAGAAGTGTTGGCACGTCAGACATCAGCATTACAGGAATCGGGGTCTTAACCGCGGTCGGACAGGGCAAAGAGGCGTTTCTTGATGCGCTTATGGAAGGGCGGCACGCTTTTGATGTGATGAAACGCCCCGGCCGGCAGAAGGGCAGTTCGTTTATCGGCGCGGAGCTTACCGAATTAACGCCGCCGGATGCGCTGTCCAAACGCTTGTACCGAAGGGCCGCATTATCAGGGAAGGCGGCGCTTATCGCTTTATATGAAGCGTGGCATGACGCTCAATTAGACGGTGCTGATCACAGCCGCACCGGTCTGATCGTCGGCGGCTCGAATACGACGCAGCGCGAACTGCTGCAGACCTTTGAGAAAAACGGCGAAACGCCGCAATTTGTAAATCCGGTGTACGGGCTTTCTTTTATGGATAGTGATCTATCAGGGCTTTGCACCGAGCAATTCGGGATAAAAGGGCCGGCCTTTACGGTCGGCGGCGCGTCGGCAAGCGGCCAGGCGGCGGTTATCCAGGCTGTCCAAGGTATCAATGGCGGCCTGTTTGACCGCTGTATCGTGATCGGGGCGCTGGCCGATCTGTCGTATATGGAGTGTCACGCTCTCCGGTCATTGGGAGCAATGGGCACTGATCAATTCGCTGAACATCCTGAAGCCGCCTGCCGCCCGTTTGACCGGCATACGGACGGTTTTATATTCGGAGAAGCATGCGGGGCGATTGTGCTGGAACGCGCTGAATCTGCCGAACAGAGGGGCGCGCGTTCGTGGGCCGGCTTAAAGGGCTGGGGGATGGCTTCTGATGCGAACCGCAACCCGAATCCTTCAGCAGAGGGCGAAATGACGGTGATCCGCCAGGCACTGGAGCGGGCCGGTCTTTCAGCAAAAGAAATTGATTACATCAATCCCCACGGCACCGGTTCGCCGATCGGAGATAAAACTGAGTGCCGGGCGCTTTCTGAAAGCGGTCTGGCCCACGCGCGGATTAATGCGACAAAATCGATTACCGGACACGGCCTGAGTGCGGCCGGAACGGTGGAAATCATTGCCGCACTATTGCAGATGCGGGAATCCAAGCTTCATCCGACCCGCAATTTAACGGAGCCGATTGACGATTCATTTCAGTGGGTGACCGACGGGCCGAGCGCCCATACCGTACACCATGCGTTGAGTTTAAGCATGGGATTCGGGGGGATTAATACAGCGCTTTGTTTAGAAAATCATTTCCGAAGCAGATAACGGCAGTCTTCTTTTTTGAAGGCTGTTTTTTATATGATAAAAAATCTGAAAATGATGAAAGAATGGAGTTATGATACAATAAAATATACAAATGACAATCATGCTTTGACTTAGGAGGTGGCAGGATGGGGCCCTCTGTGTAGTCAATCGCCCATTTCGTTCCTCTCGCTTAAGAAAAAACGATGAAATCAGGAGGTGACGTCCTTATCCTTCAATTCGGGATAAGGTGAAATGGACGATATTGACAGTTTGATTTTAATCGGTGTGCTCATTGCGTTAACGGCGTTTTTCGTGGCGAGTGAATTTGCGATCGTCAGAGTGAGGAGATCCAGAATCGATCAGCTCATCTCAGAAGGGAACAGACGGGCAGTGCTCGCAAAGCGTATCATTACGGATCTTGATGAGTATTTATCCGCTTCGCAGCTCGGCATTACACTGACTTCTATCGGGCTCGGCGTACTGGGAGAGCCTGCATTTGAGCGGATGCTTCATCCTGTGTTACAGAGTATGGGGCTGCCGGATTCTGCTGAGCATGTGATTGCGTTTGCTGCGGCGTACGGGCTGATTACGTTTTTACATGTCGTCGTCGGTGAGCTTGCGCCTAAAACGGTTGCGATTCAAAAAGCGGAAAAGCTGACGCTATGGATTGCCGGGCCGCTTCGGTTATTTTACGTGTTCATGTTCCCGTTTATTTGGGTCTTAAACGGCTCCGCGAGGATTTTAACCGGTCTGGCCGGATTAAAGCTGGCGTCTGAGCATGAAGGCTCCCATTCTGAAGAAGAGCTGCGGATCCTGCTGTCAGAAAGTTTAAAAAACGGAGAAATCAATCCGTCCGAATATACATTTGTGAATAAAATTTTTGAATTTGATAATCGGATCGCCAGGGAAATCATGATTCCGAGAAAAGAAATCGCCGCTGTTTCCACTGATATGACCGTGCCGGAAATGCTTGATATGATGCTGAAAGACAAGTATACGCGATGGCCCGTAACAGACGGGGACAAAGACAGCGTCATCGGCATGATCAATACGAAGCATCTTTTTTCAGATCTGCTGTTTATGACAGAAGATGAAAAAGCGGAAGTATCCATCACGTCTTACGTCCGCCCGGTCATTGAAGTCATTGAGACGATTCCGATACACGACCTGCTGATAAAAATGCAGAGAGAGCGGATTCATCTGGCGATATTGTCTGATGAATACGGCGGGACGTCCGGTCTTGTGACGACCGAAGACATCCTTGAAGAAATCGTCGGGGATATCAGAGACGAATTTGATGAAGATGAACAGCCGCTGATTCAAAAGCTGTCCGAACGTCATTATGTTCTGGACGGAAAGGTTCGGATCGATCAGGTGAATCATCTGCTCGGCGCAGAGATTGAAGAGGAAGTCGACACGATCGGCGGCCTTGTGCTGAAGCGGAATATTGATATTTGTGCGGGTGAGTCGATACAGATTGGGGGATACACTGCCCTTATCTTAGAAATGGACGGCCGGTTTATTAAACAGCTTGAATTAAAAGAAGAACAGGGCCGCCCGGGCGGTCAGGGGACAATAAACCGCCCGCTGCCCGTGCCTGAAACGGTCATGCTTCATAACGCAACCTTGAGCGAAAAATAAGCTCAAGGTTTTTTTAAATGGAAATGATAATGAAGCCGCACCAGAACACCAAAAGGCTTCCGGCTGCTGAAACTGCGATGTAAAGCAGGCTTTCCTTTATGCGGTTGTTCATCATCAGCTGCACGGCTTCAATACTGAAGGTGGAAAAGGTCGTAAACGCACCGAAAAAGCCTGTCGCAATGATGATGCCGGCTGAAGGATTATCCAGACCCAATCCGGTGAACATGCCGAGGCCGAAGGAGCCGAGCAGGTTGACCGCAGCCATTCCAAGCGGAATCGGCAAACCCTTTGTCCTTTCTGAAACGGTTTGCCCCAGCAGAAACCGTAATACCGCTCCGATTCCCGCTGCAATAAGCATCAAGACAATCGTCATGGCGTATCATGCCCCCTTCCCGCGATGCGAAGCGCAATCCGCCGTCCCCAGAAAATGCCGGCGTATGCAAGGGCAAGACCGGCGAATAAAGTCGCGGCAGCATAACAAAAAGCTGTTGCGGGAGACGATTGCAGCAAAAAGACGGTTTCTTTTGCGAAGGTGGACATCGTCGTGAAACCTCCGCAAAAACCGGTTCCGAAAAAGGCGGTCAGGAGAGGGCGTTTAGCCCGAATGAGAAAATAACCCGTGATAAGGCCGAGTAAAAGGCTTCCCGCCGCGTTTTCGAGGAAAGCAGCCGCCGGGAATGATCGGCTGTGAATGTGTGTGCTCATTTCAAAGCGGAGCAAAGCGCCGAGCGCCCCTCCGATAAAAATTGCAAAGTATTGTTTCATATCAGCCATCCTTAGAAATAAAATCCGGAAAATCAGTTACAATGCCGTCAACTTCCATCATTTGCAGCTTTTCGGCCGTCTTTTGATTTCTGACCGTCCAGGCAAATACTTTCAGACCGTGTTTGTGAGCGGTGGAAATCAAGAACCGATTCAGGCGGGTATATTTAATATTGACATAATGTACGGCTGATTTGTAGGCGTTCAGCTGGCTTCTGGAAAACCTCCCGAAGCTGGGCCTAGCAATAATTGCAGTCGGAACGGACGGATACATATCATGAAAGGCCTGAATCGACTTCAGGCTGAAAGATTGAACGATATGATGCATGGAAAAGGTAAACCTGCTTAACAGCCGGCCGACTGCTTTTTCAAGACCGACTTGAGAAGCGTGCCCTTTCAGTTCAATTAAAAATCCGATTTTAGAATGGTAACGCTTCAAGACCTCTTCGAGCAGGGGAATCCGTTCCCCTTTAAACTCAGCCCCGTACCAGCTGCCGGCGTCCAGGGACTGCAGCTGCTTCAGCGTGAAATCTTTTACAAAACCAGAGCCGTCCGTCGTCCGGTCGACTCTGTCATCATGTATGACGACAATGTGTCCGTCTTTTGTGAGCTGGACGTCAAGCTCAATGAAATCAGCGTTCATTTCGGCAGCGATATCAAATGCCGCAAATGTATTTTCGGGCGCATAACCGGATGCGCCGCGATGAGCGATGGTATACAAGCTTGTCAGCTCCCCTCATGGGCATTTCTGTTATTATATCAAATTCATATATGCACAGCGATTCAAACTGGTGAATGTGCGAAACAGTATTTTTTTGGAAAAAAGATAGTGCTTTTTTCGGTTTACATTCCGCAGTGATGATTTATAATGGCAAAAAGGAGGCGAGATCATGGGAAAAGGGAGATTGAAAGTGGAGGAAAGAATTAAAGCCGAAACCGATGCTGAGATCCAAAAAGCGACTCTCCTGAATCAGACACAATCGAAGAAGAAATAGTGCCTGCCCCTGTTGTATCTGGCTGAAAGATGAACGAATTTGTGAAAAACCCCGGCTGTGTTCTGCTGCCGGGGTTTTTCAGGCTTTCATAAAGACATTAAAAGAAGCTGATGTCCGAATGTTTTAGTATAATGGATTTTCGACAAGACAAAGGAGTATATGCCATGGTGACACATTTTAAGAGCTTTTTTACTCTTGACCATATTTTGCAGATCTGTATCAGCATTGGGATTTTAGCGGCTTTTCTCATTTTGAGAAAGCTGTTTGTCAAATACTTTTTCCAGCTTGTTTACAAATTGGCGAACAAACCGAAAACCGATATATTCAAACAGATTGCGGTAGCGTTTGATAAGCCGGCCAGGTGGTTTTTCGTGGCGCTGGGGCTGTTTTTAGCGATTGAGTATTCGCCGTTTTTAGACGGTCAGATGGACATTGTCAAAAAAATGTACCGCTCTCTGATCATAGCGCTGATCGCCTGGGGGCTTTGCAATCTGACATCGGCGTCTTCCTTTTTATTTCATAAAGTCAATCAGCGCTTTGAGCTTGATATGGATGACATTTTGGCGCCGTTTTTATCTAAGGTGCTGCGCTTTGTCATTCTCGCACTCAGCGTCAGCGTGATCGCACAGGAATTCAATTATGATGTAAATGGGTTTGTGGCCGGACTCGGACTTGGCGGATTGGCGTTCGCGCTCGCGGCTAAAGATACGATCAGCAATTTTTTCGGCGGCATTATCATCATTACGGAGAAGCCGTTTACGATCGGCGACTGGGTCGAGACGTCATCTGTGACGGGAGGCGTAGAAGATATCACATTCCGAAGCACAAGGTTCCGGACGGCGCAGGGGGCGCTCGTCACTGTGCCCAATTCAACGCTGTCGATGGAAGCCATCACAAACTGGACGAGAATGACGAAGCGGCAGATCACGTTTTCCGTTCGTGTCTCTTATGCGACGCCGATTGATCGTTTAGAGCGGTGCATCACGAGGCTCAGAGAAATGCTTCGTGAACATGAAGGCGTGCATGATGATACGATTATGGTTAACTTTGACGTGTTTGCGGACAGCTATTACAATCTTTTTTTCAACTTTTACACTAAGACCATCGTTTGGGCGGAAAGCCTGGACGTGCGGCAGGATATCAACCGCCGGATTATTGATATTTTTGCGGAGGAAGGCGTGGAATTCGCCTATCCGGGCCAGAATGTATTCGTAAAACAGAAAAGCCACGATGATCCGGTTCATGTGAAGGATCATTCCGGAGAAAAAGAACGGGCATAACAGGCGCCGTTCTTTTTTCATGATATGATAAAAAGAAAAGGCGGTGGAAGAGTGGAAGCGTTTATGACATTGATCAATCAGGCTGAACGTATCGTGGTGCTGACGGGAGCGGGAATGAGCACGGAATCAGGCATTCCGGATTTTCGTTCGGCGGGCGGTATATGGACCGAAGACACCTCCAGAATGGAAGCGATGAGCAGGGAATACTTTGAACGCCGTCCGCGTGACTTCTGGCCCAAATTCAAACAGCTGTTTCAGATGAAAATGAGCGGAAGCTATGAACCGAATGCCGGCCATAAGTATTTGGCAGACCTTGAAAAGCGGGGAAAGCAGGTAGACATTTTCACGCAGAATATTGACGGGCTGCATAAGAAAGCGGGAAGCAGCAGTGTCTATGAGCTTCACGGTTCAATTCAGACCGCCGCATGCCCCCGCTGCGGAGCGCGCTACGGGCTTTCTCATCTGCTGAAGGAAGAAGTGCCGGAATGTACGGCGGAAACCGGAGATCATGCGGTTTGCGGCACTGTATTAAAGACGGATGTCGTACTTTTCGGCGATCTCGTCCAGCATTTTGAAACCCTTTATGAAAAGCTTGATCAAGCTGATCTCCTTCTTGTGATCGGCACTTCGCTTGAGGTGGCGCCGGCAAGGTTTGTCCCTGAGGATGCGAGCCGGATTCCCGGTTTGAAGCAGGTGATCATTAATCTTGAGCCGACATATTGCGACCATTTATTTGATCTTGTCATCCATGAGAAGATCGGTGAATTTGCAAAGCGGATCAGCGCCGCGATATAAAAAAAGCCGGATCATATACAGATCCGGCTTTTTCTTATTCATGGACGGGAATCATCTGGTCCGTCAGAATATCAAAGGAGTAGCCTTGGGCTTTCAGTTTTTGGATCAGGCTCGGCAAAGCATGCACGGTCGCAGGCAGATCGTGCATTAAAATGACATGCGGCCTGCTCGTATGGACGCTTTCCAAATATGCGAGCTGATTCAATACTTCCGGCACGTACCGGGCATTTTTGTATTTCCAGTCCTCACTGTCAATCGTCCAGTCCCAGTACACGAAGCCGCCTCTTTCGAGATGTTTGATCTGGGTGTCTGTCAATGACGGTTTGCTGCCGTAAGGCGTGCGGACAAGATCCGTTTTCACTCCCGTGATGGCCTGGAGCGTATCACGTCCCTGCTGCATTTCTTTCAGCGGCGATGTCGGTGTTTGATAAAACAGGTGATTATCGTGCGTCACGCCATGCAGGCCGAGCGCGATTCCTTCCTGATTCGCTCTTTGCACGGAATGTCTATAGGCTTTCATCCGCGGTTCAAGCATAAAAAAAGTGGCCTTTGCGCCATTTGCCTTCAATACATTCAACAGCTGTTCAGTATAAGGAGACGGCCCGTCGTCAAAGGTTAAATATACCGTTTTTTTTCCCGTGTCCCGCTCTTTCTGCAAATGTTTAAGCAGGATGTCGGGAGAATCGTTTTTCAGCCGCAGGCTTTCTGTTTCATCTCTAAGCTGCCCGTTTGCAGTCACGGTGACCTGTTTATTTTTTGCGGCGGAAGCGGAATAACCCATTATGACGATTACCAGAAGCAGTCCGCACAAAACTGCTAAACTCGTAAGTTTAAAAGCTAATGAAAACAGAGAAGGGGAAGCACCTTCTTTTGTCTTGCGCATAACAATCTCTCCAGTAGCATAAATTTCTTCATAATGCCGATAACAGCAGAGGCTTGCATAGTGCCAAAAGTTAACAGCATATGTATGTCGAATCAAGTATACAGGAACAAAACTGGAAAAGACATAGAAAATATGTCGAATAATAAGATTTTAAGAAAAAAATAAACTCCGCTGCCTGCTTGTTCAATATGATAGAATAGTTGACAATAACAGCTGAGAATCCGCATCACGGCAGATAACGATGAGGAGGGTTTACATGAAGACATTGGTAAACGGCCAGTTGATTGATCGTGAAGAAGCCGCAGTTGATATTGAGGATCGCGGATATCAATTCGGTGACGGTGTGTATGAAGTCATCAGAGTATACAACGGCGTTTTATTCGGTCTGCGTGAGCATATCGGCCGTCTTTTCAGAAGCGCCGCAGAAATCGGCATCACCCTGCCGTTCTCCGCAGAAGACATAGAATGGGATCTCCAAAAGCTCGTACAGGAAAACAAACTCATTGACGGCGGGGTCTATATTCAGACGACGAGAGGGAAGGCGCCCCGGAAGCATCAGTATGATGAAGGATTGGAGCCGCAGACGACAGCATACACCTTTTCAGTGAAAAAACCGGAAAATGAACAAAAAGCAGGGGCGCAGGCCATAACGGCCGAAGACAAGCGCTGGCTGAGGTGTGACATTAAGAGTCTGAATTTACTGTATAATGTGATGGTAAAACAAAAAGCCTATGAAGCAGGCGCTTATGAAGCGGTGCTGATAAGGGACGGAGCGGTCACGGAAGGAACCTCTTCCAATGTATACGCCGTCATAAATGGCACCGTCCGGACGCATCCTGCAAATGAGCTGATTTTAAACGGCATTACGCGGATGAAACTTTTAGGGCTGATGAAAGAAAACGGGATTGAGGTGCGGGAGAAGCCCCTTACTGAAGACGAACTCAGAAACGCGGATGAAATTTTCATCTCGTCGACAACCTCTGAACTAATCCCGATCGTAACTCTCGACGGAAAACCGGTCGGCAGCGGTGTGCCGGGTCCTGTGGCCAAAACGATTCAAGAGGCTTTTCAATTGAGCATTCAGCAGGAGATCGGCGTTCAGTCATAAACGGAAAAAGGCCGGAAACACATCCGGCCTTTTTGCTTCTGTCAGATAAAAAGAGACTCGACATGCTGAACGAGCACGCGGGAGATTTTCTCTTTTGAAAGACGCTCAGGTTCAAGCAGTGCATGCAGCGCCAATCCGTCGGCAATGGCATACAATTTCTCCGCTTCTGTCTCTTTATCAAGATTTGGTTTCAGATGCTTATTATCATCCAGCCAGTCAATCAGACCGCGGATATATGCCAAGATCCCGTCATGCTGGGGATGAAACTCTTCTCCCTTATGTCTGGCATAAGCTGTGAAAGCGAACCATACCTCCATTTCAGCCATCGTTTCTTCATCTGTCGGGATGATTTCAAGCATCAGACGCACCGCTTTTTCTTTCGGCGGCAGATCTTTCATGGCAACTTCGTTAATTCTGGCGGCCGCTTTTTCTTTTACGAGGGTCATCGCATACCCTAAAAGTTCGTCCTGAGTGGTGAAATAGTGCCTCAGCGCGCCTAAAGAAAGACCCGCTTCCCGGGCGATGTTTCTCACTGTCGCTCCTTCCATGCCCCGCTCCAAAATCGTCCGCCAAGTGGCTTCGGCTATTTGTTTTCTTCTTTTTTCATGATCGATGATTTTAGGCATGTCTCCAGTGTAACAGGAAAAAATATTTCTTGCAATTTTATAATACAATTGTATTAAATAAAAAGAGGTGTTACAATGCTTTTTAGAAAACGATAAGGGGGAACCGGATTGAACGCGATTGCTTGGTTGATTGTCATTTGTGAGGCTGCTTTTTGGGCGGCTGTCATCTTCGGGTTGGCGGCGCGGTATTTATTCAGGCGGCAAAAGCTCGGAATGTTTTTTTTCGCTCTCATTCCTTTACTTGATGCCGTATTGTTTGCGGCGGCTGCAGCTGATTTATACAGAGGGGCGACAGCGACTATGGCGCATGCAGTGGCGGCCGTTTATATCGGAGTGTCTGTCGCCTTCGGAAAAAGCATGATTCAATGGGCGGATGAGCGTTTCCGCTATTATGTCGTAAAGGAAGGGGCAAAACCGGTCAAGCGGTACGGACTGGATTATGCCAAACATTATGCAAAAGGATGGGGAAGGCATGTATTAGCGTTTGTCATCGGCGGCGTTCTTTTAGCCGGAACGGTATTTCTCATTCAGGACGCTTCCCGCACCGAAGCGCTCAGCAGGCTGTTGAAGGGCTGGTCTGTCGTGCTGTGCATTGATTTTTTGATCATGGCGAGTTTTTTTGTGATGCCGAAAAAAAGAGGAAACAGCCGGGAGCTTTAAAAAAGCAGCTTTTGATTAAGCTGCTGTACAGAAAGGATTATTTTACGATCAGCACCGGAATGTCGGATTTTGATGACAGCTTTTCACTGACGCTTCCGAATAAAAGTTTTTTCAGCCTGTTCTGGTCCCTGCTCCCCATGACGATCAGATCCGCCGATATGCGGTCGGCGTGCTCGATAATGGCATCAGCGGGATCACCTTCTAAAATGTCGATATCCCCGTCAATCTGGCTGTCGTTCATCAGCATTCTCGCTTCGGCAATGATTTCTTCCGTACGGTCTTCATAAATCATCGGGTCAGGGGGGATTCTTTCCGCTTGAAGCGGGTCGGGAACGCTTGCAATCCCGCCGCCGATATACGTGGCACCGGCTCCCGGCCTCGGGGGATCGACAATCGTCTGGGTATCTTTTGCATTGTGAGAATGTACGACCGTTAAATTCGCGTGAAATGTTTTTGCAAGGTCTATCGCTTTTTGAAGCGCTTTCTTGCTATCATCACTTCCGTCAAAAGCTGCAATCAACCGGTCCGCGTGAAACATCGGCCTCATCCTTTCAGTAAAAAAGGTTTACAAAACGATACCCGTACGGAAGAAATCTAAAACCTGTATTGACAAAAAAAGGATTCGTTTATATGATAAAGGAATAATATAGGAAAAAAGGAGGTATGGATCATGTCAGAATTAAAGCTTGTCAACTCATCTTCAGCTGAATACCGGCGTGACTGCCATACATCTTCCGTTTTCTGAACATTTGCTTAAAAACGGTGCAGTCGCGCATAACAGGCGGGTCTGTACCTTATTTATAATAATAAGAGGCATGGAGCTGACGCTTCATGTCTTTTTTTATACAAAAAAATGAAGGAAAGACAGGTGTGATGCATGTGGCGGTATTAGCGAAAACAATGAAAAACAATCCGGAAAAACTTGATGGCGGCTGATTCATGAAAGGGGATGACGGTATTTGTTTACTGTATTAAAAAAGCTCGCTTGGTTTTTTAAAGCCTATTGGCTGCGCTATACGACAGCGATTGTTCTGTTATTGATTGTGAATGTCATTGAAATGTTCCCGCCGAAACTTCTCGGCAACGCAATAGACGATATGAAGGCGGGCGTGTTTACGAAAAGCGGGATGCTGTTTTACATATGTGTGTTTCTCGCTTTAACGGCAGCCGTTTATTTGCTGTCCTATTTTTGGATGTACCAGCTTTTCGGCGGGGCGAATGTCATGGAGAAAATTCTCCGATCAAAACTGATGGGAAGGCTTCTTCAAATGTCACCGCCGTTTTTTGAGAAATACAGAACGGGCGATTTAATGGCGCGGGGGACGAATGATTTGCAGGCCGTCAGTATGACGACGGGCTTCGGGGTCTTAACGCTCGTTGATTCGACGATGTATATGCTGACGATATTTTTGACAATGGGGCTTCTCATCAGCTGGAAGCTGACATTTGCCGCGATTATTCCGCTGCCGATTATGGCGGCTGCGGTCAGTCTGTACGGAAAAAAGATCCATGAGCGGTTTACGGAAGCGCAGGATGCTTTCGGATCATTAAATGACAAGGTGCTGGAGTCGGTATCCGGCGTGCGTGTCATTCGGGCTTTCGTGCAGGAAAAAAATGATGTCAGCCGTTTCGGTGACATGACGGCGGATGTATACGAGAAAAACATGAAGGTGGCGTTTATTGACTCACTCTTTGAACCGACTGTGAAACTTCTTGTCGGACTCAGCTATCTCATCGGTCTTGGCTACGGCGCCTATCTCGTTTTTCAAAACCGGCTGACGCTGGGAGAGCTGGTATCGTTTAACGTGTATCTCGGAATGATGATCTGGCCGATGTTTGCGATCGGAGAATTAATCAATATCATGCAGCGCGGCAATGCCTCCTTAGACCGTGTCAATGAGACCCTTTCCTATGAGCCTGATGTGACAGGGCCCAAGCAGCCCGCCGATATCAAGGAGCCCGGGCGTCTTGTTTTTGAACAAGTGACTTTTACGTACCCGAGCGGATCGGTACCGGCTGTTTCCGATGTATCATTTTCCGTTGAGAAAGGGCAGACACTCGGCATTGTCGGAAAAACGGGAAGCGGAAAGACGACGATCATTAAGCAGCTGCTGCGTGAATATCCGCCCGGTGCGGGAGCCATCACGTTTACAGGCGTTCCGATTCAGGAGATTCCGCTTGAGAAGCTCCGAGGGTGGATCGGCTATGTGCCGCAGGATCATATTTTATTTTCAAAGACGGTGAAGGAAAATCTGCTTTACGGTCGGCAGGACGCAACCGAAGAGGAAATCGGCAGCGCGCTGAAGGATGCGCATTTTAAACAAGATATCGGCATGCTTTCAGAAGGGCTTGAGACGCTTGTCGGCGAGAAGGGGGTGGCGCTCTCCGGCGGACAAAAACAGCGCATCTCAATTGCGAGAGCGCTTTTGACAGATCCGGACATTCTCATATTAGATGATTCGCTTTCTGCGGTAGACGCGAAAACGGAAGCTGCCATCATTGACAGCATCCGTAAAAAACGGCGGCATAAAACAACGATTATTACCACTCACCGGCTCTCGGCGGTTGAACACGCAGATCTCATTCTCGTCATGGACGAAGGCCGGGTGTCTGAAAGAGGCACGCATCAGGAGCTGTTAGCGAAGAATGGCTGGTATCGCGAACAATATGAGAGGCAGCAGCTGTCCTCTCTTGAAGAAGGGGGGACGGGCGCATGAAGACCGGAAGAAGATTATGGAATTACGCGCTTCAATACAAAAAGCTGCTGATATGGGCGGTCGTTCTGCTCATTATTGCGGTCGGCACTGAGCTGACCGGCCCGTTTATCGGAAAAAAAATGATTGACGACCATATTCTCGGCGTTGAAAAAACATGGGTTAAAGCCTCTGGGGACGATCCGGACGCCGTCAGGTTCAGAGGGCATGATTATGTCAGGGAGGACCGGCTCAAACCGGGGGCGGAGAAAACCGGAGAGGCGCACATTTATCAAGTCGGTGCGGCCTACTATTTTGTTGAGGGTCCCGTCAGTTTTGACGGAAACCGTTCGGTGACTGACGGCCGGCTGACGATATCAAACGGTAAAGAAAGCAGGTCATATCCCGCTATTGCGTTATCTAAACAGGAAATTTTTCAATTTTACCGTCCGGAAATAAAAGGATTGCTGAAGTTGACCGCTATTTACGCGGGACTGCTCATGTTTTCCGTGTGCTTTCATTACGGCCAGCATTACCTGCTGCAGATGGGAGCGAACCGGATCATACAGCGTATGAGGCAGGATGTATTTTCACACATTCAGAAAATGCCGATCCGCTACTTTGATAATCTGCCTGCCGGAAAAGTCGTGGCCCGCATTACGAATGACACAGAAGCGGTCAGAGATTTATATGTAACGGTGCTGTCTACGTTTATCACAAGCGGCGTCTACATGCTCGGTATTTTTACGGCGCTGTTTATGCTTGATGTCAGACTGGCCGCCGTCTGCCTTTTGATTATTCCGATCTTAATGATCTGGTCGGTTGTGTACCGCAAATACGCATCCGTCTTCAACCAAAACATCCGTTCCATTAACAGTGACATCAATGCAAAAATGAATGAGTCCATTCAAGGGATGCCGATTATTCAGGCGTTTCGCCGTGAGAAGGAAACGATGAAGGAATTTGAAGAATTGAATGAAGCTCATTTCCGCTATAAGAACAAAATGCTGTCTTTAAATTCCCTCATGTCCCACAGTCTTGTCAATGTGTTGCGCAATCTGGCGTTTGTCGGGCTGATCTGGTATTTCGGGGGCGCTAGTCTGAGTGCGGCCGGAATTGTTTCGATCGGCGTTTTATATGCGTTTGTTGATTATTTAAACCGTTTGTTCCAGCCGGTTACGGGGATTGTCAACCAATTTTCAAAGCTTGAATTGGCTCGTGTGTCCGCGGGCAGGGTATTTGAGCTTTTACAGGAGGAGGAAACGGAAGAAACAGGCGCTCCCGCAGACAGAAAGGCGGAAGGGACTGTAGAATTCCGCGATGTTTCTTTTGGGTATCGAAAGGGAGAAGAGGTGCTGAAACACATCAGCTTTACAGCTGAAAAAGGCGAGACGGTCGCCCTCGTCGGCCATACGGGTTCCGGCAAAAGCTCCATCCTGAATCTTCTGTTCCGTTTTTATGATGCCGAAAAAGGCGATATCCTGCTGGACGGAAAAAGCATATACGGCATGTCAAGACAGGAGCTGAGATCGCATATGGGGATCGTGCTTCAAGATCCGTATCTTTTCTCTGGAACGATCGGCTCCAATGTGACCCTCGATGATCAGCGTATTTCCCTGCAGCAGGCTGAAGAAGCGCTTCGGCAAGTCGGCGCCGCAGGCCTTCTGCAATCCTTGCCGAAGGGCATCATGGAGCCCGTCACGGAAAAAGGCGGAACACTGTCTTCAGGCCAGCGCCAGCTGATTTCTTTTGCAAGGGCGCTCGCGTTCGATCCTGCCATTTTAATTTTGGATGAGGCGACGGCGCACATTGACACCGAAACAGAAGCAATCATTCAAAAAGCGCTGCACGTGGTGCAAGAAGGGCGCACGACATTTATTATCGCCCACCGGCTTTCCACGATCAGACACGCAGACCAGATTCTCGTTTTGGAAAAGGGGCGCATCATTGAAAAAGGAAGCCATGACGAATTAATGGCGCAAAAGGGGCAGTACTATCAAATGTATGAATTGCAGAAAGGAACGGCGCAGTCCGCGGTGTAATCAGGAGGAGGGTGAATCAAAAGATTCGCCCTTTTTCAATTTAGTAAGCCAGTCCCACCCGTTTTCTGACAAACTGCGGGTTCATCAGTTCACGGTAAAGAAAATGCGCCGTGTCTCCGACGGTGATTTTAGTCCCGCCTTCAGGAAGCTGATCTTGTTCGAACCGGTAAACTCCGGCAGCTTCTCCGTCAGGAAGGTAGGTGGGGCAGATGATCGTCCAGTCAATATCCTCTGCCAGAAGCATCTCGTATACGCGGGCGTGTTCCTTTGCGGCTCTTGTTGATTTTCGTTTTGATTCTGACGATTCAAAACGGTATTTGTCAGGCATAAGCCGTGATTGAAGTATACCCGCGGTTCCGATCGTAATCAGACGCTGAACATGATGCTGTTTCATGCTGTCTACTATATGGATCATAGCGGCTGAAAGGGTATCGTCGCCATCCGTGCCGAGACAGCTCACGACTGTGTCCGCTTTAGAAATCAATCGGCCGATATCCTCCCGCCGTCTGGCATTCCCTGTTATGATATGTTTTTCAGAAATGGGAAGGGCCGTTCCGGCAGATCTGACAAGAGCGAATATCTCAATGTGTCCGTGTTTCTGCGCTTCTTTTATAAAAGCCTGTCCGACTCTTCCTGTTGCTCCGAGTAAAGCGATTTTCATGTAAAAAACCTCCTCGCCGCTCATTATATCATTCAAAGCAGCGGGGAAAAGAATACCTGTGAATAAAGGGGAGATGGTGGGCAACATATTCATTGACCAAAGAAACCGTTACGAACTGAAACAGCTCCCAATTGACTGAGGCAATGAATGACATGTTTTCCCTCCTTTTTTCCTAGGGTATGTGGAATAGGAAAAAGGGTGACGGCAATAAAAAGAAGACGCGGTATCCCGCGCCTTCTGTAAGCCATTTATTGAGTTATTGTACGCCTTGTCCGCCCATGTGCTGCTGCGCGAAAGATACTAAACGTTTAGTGATTTCTCCTCCGACAGAACCGTTTGCACGGGAAGTTGTTTCTCCGCCAAGGTTTACGCCGAACTCAGAAGCAATTTCGTATTTCATTTGGTCGATTGCTTGAGCAGCGCCAGGTACTAAAAGTTGGTTTGAAGAGTTGTTGTTTGCCATTTGTATGATCTCCTTTATAAAGTAGTATGGTTGGGTTTGCTGGAATTGCACCAGCTGATGGTTTCCGGAATGAAAACCATTGCCAGCTCGGCTTCACCCAATGGTGTTTGCCGCTTTGTACTACGTATTATGGTGAATCATAAGGCATCTCATTCGGAAAACCGGGTGGTAAATAGCGGAAGGAAAAAGAAAAGCCCAGCCTTTTGAGGCTGAGCTTTTAGCTTTCAGTCATATATGTGATAAAGCATTAATTCATGCAGCTCTTTTACGAGAGCCGGCTCTTCTTTCCCAGGATGTGTGTGTCCCCATTCAATGTCTCCGGACTTGTGGTAAATTCCTTCGTAATGCGTACCCTGCCAGTAAAACGAAATCCGCCATCCGGGCAGTTTCTCTTTTTTGAATAACGGTTTCCAGCTGAAGTGCGAAATCATGACGTTCACGCTCCTTATCGGGAAATGTTGATCCTGTTCATTGTAGCTCATAAGTTCTGTGCCTGTCCCGGGTCAACGAAAAAAAGGCGGCCTCACCGCCAAAGTTTTTCCGGGGCGGTAATGGACCGTTCTGATAAATATGACGCGTATTCAAAATTTCTCCGTTTTGTGAGGTAATCGACTGATCTCAGCTTCGGATGCGAGAAAATGCTCCGCCCGGGGCGGGAATTGGCCTCAAACATCCAAACTTTCCCCGTCTCATCAACGCCGAGGTCAAAGCCGATTTCGCCGATAAAGCCTTCAATATGTTCATTTAACACACGGCTGACCGCTAAGGCGGCTTTCGAAAGCTTCCGGATCATGCCGACTCTCTCTTTCGGATCGCCGTATAATTCAGCTAACGTTCTGACTTCCCCGCCGTTTGCCAGATGCGTTGTAATGCTGTTTCTGCCGGAAATTTTTGCTGCGATCGCCGTCACTGTCCATTTTCCCTCGGCATTTTTGTTCGTATGCACCCTGAAATCGACGGGGCGCCCGTCAAGCCGGATCAGGTCAATGCCTTGCTGCAATAAAAAAGCGGACGGGTCATTGTTTTCTTCAAATGATTTCATGAAGGATGCCGCATCTGCATAATCTGCCGTCACCACCGTTTTTTCCTCATTCGTGTATTTGACTGAGAAGCCGGCGTCTGTTTTTTCCAGCTTGTAAATTCCCGTTCCGAGTGTGCCGTCTGCAGGCTTGATAAATACGGTGTCAAACGTGCTGCATAACGTCTCTATCGCTTCTGCATTCGGCTGCAGGATTGATTTTGGCAGGAGAGAAGCGGTGAGACTGTTTTTTTCCAGAAGCTTGTGAATGTCCCATTTATTAAAGAATTGCGGATTAAACCAGGGAATCTGATAGTCATTCATCAGCCTATATTTTGTCTGCTGTAAAAGAGGAACTTTTTCCGTTTTTCGGCTCGGGAGCCTGTCATATACAACATTCGGAAGCGGGACGTCCGCCCGTTTCCAGCTGTTTTCTTTATAAATCAGCGCCTGAACTGTGCCTTCTTCCCAGTTGATCTGATGTGCCCCGAAAACGAAACAATATCCGTTCGCCTGCTCGTGAAGGGAGAGCAGCTTGGAAAAGAAGGATGTGCGGTCTCTGAACGGGCGCTGCGCCGATGATGTGAACCCTGCTGTAAAAACGCCGATCAGCGGTCCGATATGCACCGTCTGGCCGTGGATGAGAAAATCAGCCCGGCTTTTATGCGGTATCATCAGCTCCTCAAATAAATCTTCAGAAAGGAGCGCGCTTTTTTCAAGAGATTGAGAAAAGGCCACACGGCATTTGACAACCTTGGTCCCGAAGGCAGCGGATAAAATCCCTTCCCGTTTCATGGCGGAGGGGAGATACAGCGTATTTTTGCTTTTTTTATCGATGCCGACCATCATCCCTTTATGATTCACGCGGAAGTGCTCCTTTCCGGTTTTCCTGTGACTGAAGATCGCGGAAGCGTTTCAGCGGACTGGTGTACAAATCCTCTTTCGCCTCGGGAGCCACGCTTAAAATGGCGTTCCGTCCCGGTTTTGAATTGACATCCAAAAGCCAGATGCGCCCGTCTTTGGCATAACAAATATCGAGCCCCAGCTCAAACAGCGGTCCGAATTGTTCATCAAGAAAATAAGGGACGGACTGGGTGATCGAAAAGACATCATCCAATAAAACGGCCTGCTGCTTTTTCGGAATTTCCTCAAACCAGGTGTCAAATTTCAGCGGCTCGGATCCTCCCCGCAAATGAGATAAAAGACCGTTCTGATAACCTCTTCGGATCGCTTTTCCGACCGTTTCCCAAGCCCCTGACTCATTTTTGCGCATGAAAATGCGGATGTCGCACGGGTGCTGTTCCTTATCCTGAATATTTAAGTAGGCTTGAAGCAAATAACGGTGCTGCAGCACTTTTTTGCACCAAGACTTAAAAGACACGTGGTTGGAAAACGTTTTTGTCTGCTTGTTTTTCCCGATATAGTAAGTGGCTGAAATTGATTTTTTCCCTGCTTTAAGGAGGATGATGCCTCTTCCTCCCGCGCCGAAAGCGGGCTTAAGTATACATGCTTTTTCTTTCGCTAAGTATGATTGCACCTCTTCATAACGGCTGACTTCGACCGTTTCAGGAATATAGGGACTGATCAGATGATGCTCTTGGAGCGCATTCGTGACCGTCCATTTATCAGGAAGCCCGCGGCCGATAAATTCCGTTTTCGGATATTTTTTCAGCCATTCGACGATCGGTTTGGCTTTTTGAGCTTCAGCAGATTTTCCGTAAAAACAGCGGTCGTAAATAAATTCGGGAATATCAATTTCCGTTTCGTTCCATTTTCCGCTTTTCGGATGATACACGAGCGCTTTCACGCGTAAAGAATCCGGATAAATATCAAACGGTGTAAATCGTGCAAAGCGCACATTGTACTCTGGCGCTCTTTCAGCCAGTTCACCGGCGAAATCTTCTTCGTGCCGGCGGGATACGGACATAAAACCGAGTGTTGTCATGTTGTTACTCCCCCTTTATTCAAAAGCCGCTGATGAAACGGCCCTTCCATCCAATAGACATGTCAAGCGCAGCATAAAAGATGATCTACTGTAAAGAGTACGAAACAGCATCTTGCCTTATTCCTGAGAAACAACAATTCAGGTTCTTCATTTGCCCGCATTCACGCCAGCCTCTATAATACGAATAGATAGTTCATCTAGAAAAATAGAACATAAGATGGAGGCAGAAGAAAAGGAATGGGCATAGCAGGAACGTTTATATTTATGATTGTGATCGGAGCCGCGATCGGCGCGGTGACGAATCACCTTGCCATTCAGATGTTATTTCGTCCGTACCGTCCGTATTACCTGTTCGGAAAACGGATTCCGTTTACCCCGGGGCTGATCCCGAAAAGACGGGACGAATTGGCAAAACAGATGGGGCTCATGGTGACGAACCATCTGTTAACTCCGGAAGGCATAAAAAAGCGGCTTTTGTCAGATACCGTTAAAAACCAGGCGCTTGTGTTCGCCGAACAATTCACGCAAAAAATGGCCGCTTCCGATATGACGGTGCAGGAAGCTCTGGCCGCCGCAGGCATCCGGAATCCGCAGGAAAAGACGGATGCCTGGATTGACCGTTTTACAGATGAAAAGTTTTCGGAACTGTACCGGAAATATGAACACCGCGCCATAAAGGACTGGCTTCCTGATGAGCTGCAGAAAAAGCTGGATGAAAAAGTTCCGATGGCCGCCGATTATATCCTGAAGCGGAGCATTGATTATTTTGAAAGTGAAGAAGGCAAAGACAGACTCGGCAATATGATCGACGACTTTTTGAATGCACGGGGGATGCTCGGCAGCATGGTGCAGATGTTCCTCGGCAATTCAAGTCTGGCAGACCGTGTGCTGCCTGAGCTGTTAAAGTTTTTGCGCAACGAGGAAACAAAAAAGCTTCTGACAGATCTGCTTTCTCAAGAATGGGGCAAGCTCAAATCTTATACACTTTATGAGGCCGACGAAAAGTGGAATGCGAAAGATCTGCTGTTCAGCCTGAAAAAACGGACTTTGGCCGCGTTTCAAACCGCACCCTTTTTTGAGGGCCGGCTCGGTGACATCATCTCCCGCTATGAAGGGGAGATTACGGGAACGTATGCGCCGAAGCTGCTTGATGCAGCGCTCGGCAGTATTGCCGCTCATTTGGAAGAAGTGCTCAAACGCCTTCGTCTTGAGGAAGTGGTCAAAGAGCAGGTTGATCAGTTTCCGGTTGAGCGGCTCGAGGAAATGGTGCTGTCGATTTCCAAGAGAGAATTTAAGATGATTACGTATTTAGGCGGTCTGCTCGGCGGGATCATCGGAGCAATCCAAGCTTTGTTTGTCATTCTTTTCTAAGGAAAACATCGGCCAAGGATGAAAGTCACTCCGCAGTCTGTTATAGTGGAGTGGTATGTCTGAAAGGAAGAAAGGAGCGGTTACAATGGCAGTTCATTTTTATGATGCAGCATATGATCTTGAAAAAGCTTTGCGTAACAGTGATGAATACAGCCGTTTAAGAGGGCTTTACGATCAAGTAAACGCAGATGAATCCGCAAAACGCATGTTTGATAATTTCCGCAATGTACAGCTGCAGCTGCAGCAGAAACAGATGTCAGGTGAAGAAATCACTCAGGAAGAGGTAGAGCAGGCGCAAAAAACGGTTGCTCTTGTCCAGCAGCATGAATTGATTTCTCAGCTGATGGAAGCGGAACAGCGCATGAGCATGCTGATCGGCGAGTTAAACAAAATTATCATGAAACCTCTTGAAGAGCTTTACGGAAACCCGCAATAAGCTCCACCCCCTCCATCTATGAAATGGAGGGGGTTTTTTATTCAACAGAAAAATCAAGCGAACCTTTTACTGTTCCGTTAATGATGACAGACAGAGTGTGAATTCCCCGATAATGCTTGCGGGTGGTTAAATCTTTAAGGGAATGATGTTTGCTGAAGGCTTTTACGTCTCCGTTATCCATGGCGGACTCCGACATCTTAAACACCTTGCGGCTGCGGTGCCCCCTTTTCTTTACAAAATCAATCGCGTATTCAACCCTGACTTTTTGCCGGGCGGATGAGCGGATCTGAAAAGAAAAATGTATGCTTGTTCCGATGGCGGCCGTTTCCGAATTCAGTGTAAAACGTTCCAATGAAATCCGGGAGGCGTCTTCAAACCCGAAAATCGCAAGCGCCTGTTTGTCTCCTCTTTTTAACAGTGTCCTGCAGGCGTGCTTCAAAATCCAATCCGTGTGCGGACAGCTTCCGAACCGATCGGCTGCGATCTGTGCCAGAAGATCCGGATGTGTTTTGGAGATGTCATTCAGGTTATTTGCCACGCTTTTTCTGACATATAACGAGTCATCCTGCATCAAGCGGTCCAGAACAGGGAGAATCGGAGAAGGGTCGTCAAGAAGAGCCGGAATGGAGATTCCCCACGGCAGGCGCGGTCTTGAGCCTTCGCTGGCAAGCCTTCTGACATGTTCGTCCGGATGCTCCGTCCAGGAAAGGAACTCTTTGAACATTCGCTCCCGGTCAAGCTTGATATACGGGCGGACCGCAAATTCGGAAGTGGAAAAACGAGTGAAAAACTGAAGCGCCTTCATTGATTCTTCCCAGTGATCCGTTCCGTACTGTTGGACATAATCGGGAAAAATAATCCCGGCGAGCCCTGTGAAATGGGGAGCTGTCTCATATAAGACGTCAAGCGCCCGTATGTAATCCTTCGGCAGTGTTTCATATAAAGAGTCTGTGATCCGGCGCATCCGCTGTTTTAATGCCAGTTCGGGCCAATCTTCCTGAAACATCAGCGCCCGGCACATGTCCCGCTCAAAAGCCGGATGCGCCGATTTGATTCTGTTCAGAAGTGCTTCTGCAAATTCTTCGTTATAAATATCTTTTAATAGAGACATGACAGTCACCGCTTTTTTTCTTTTATTATATGCGAATATATGTTCTCTTTCAACTTTATCATACATTCAGCATAGATGGCCCTCTGATTTTTTTAGTTAAAAAAACCCTTGTCTTTTAACAGTAAACGTGTGATAATAACCCTGAAAGCGCCTACACTTACAGAAGGTCCAAGGATACGGTCGCCTATACTGCCTGTTATGTTAAGGGGTAGCAACAGAGAGTAAGTGAAACGAGCGCATCAACGGTCAAATAAGGGGTTCCTGATATAGAAATACACATTGGGGAGAAGGCAGCAAATCGATCGTATCCCACAAATGACAGTTCAAAGTCTGCTTGAGGCAGGCTTTTTTGCTGCTGAGAAAAGGTTGTTCTAAACAAAGAGACAGGGTCATATCCTAATGACAAGTACAGTCATCAAGGAGGGGGACTTCTCTGTGTCAAAACAAATGCTGGCGTTAAATATAGACGGAGCGCTTCTTCGCTCCAACGGCAAACTGCATCAGACGACAAAGGATGCCATCGAATACGTCAAGAAAAAAGGGATTTACGTCACACTGGTCACAAACCGCCATTTTCGCTCCGCTCAAAAAGTAGCGAAAATATTAAAACTGAATGCAAAATTGGTTACCCACAGCGGCGCATACATTTCCGAAAAAATAGATGAGCCGTTTTTCGAAAAGAAAATATCGGAAGATCACACGTTTAATATTGTCCAGGTGCTGGAAAGCTATCAATGCAATATCCGGCTTCTGCACGAAAAATATTCGATCGGAAACAAGAAGAAAGTGAACTCCAATCTGGTCGGGAAAACGATGATTCATCCGTCTGACCCGATTTTTTACCCGGTTCAGTTTGTCGAATCATTAAGTGATTTGCTCCTTGATGAACCGGTTTCCGCGCCCGTCATTGAGGTGTATGCTGAAAACGGATTGCAGGCTGACATAACAGATACGATCGTGAAAGCATTCCCGGCCGTGGACGTGATCCGCGTTAACGAAGAAAAGCTGAACATCGTGCCTAAAGGGGTTTCAAAAGAAAGCGGACTTTCGATGGTCGCAGCTGAACTCGGGCTTTCAATGGAAGAGGTCGTGGCTATCGGCCATCAGGAAGATGATCTGCCGATGATCGAGCTGGCAGGCCTCGGTGTCGCGATGGGGAATTCCTCTAATGAATTAAAAAGAAAAGCGGATTGGGTGACAAGGTCAAATGATGAACAGGGCGTCGCCTATATGATCAAGGAATACTTCCGCATGCAGCACCGCAAAGGCTTTCTCGATAAGTTCCACATGAAACGGCCGTAATAAAGAGCCGCAGACGCGAAACACCGGTCTGCGGCTTTTTCGCGGATTGATTTTAGCCTGTTCTTTCTGTACACTAAAGAAAGTTTTGAATCTGAAAAATAAGGTGATCACATTGCAAATCAAAATAGACGGCATAACGGATGACAGGCTGCATCGTCCGCTGCAAAACATCGCGAATTTATTTTTTGAGGAGTGTGTTCTTGCATACGCCGAAACGGAGGAACCCTCTGATCTCGTCATCTCACTTGCCATTTCTCAAGAAGCTGACAGCGTGTCAGTATCGGGAGAAATCAAAGGAACCGGCGAAAAGGAGCATCACACGAAACCGATTCTTGCCGGATGGAGCGACAAAGAAGTATTTAAACAGGTGAAAAACACGCTGTCATACGTCTACTTAAATCTTCTTCAATCGCATACGGGCATGACACAAAAATGGGGAATCCTGACCGGAATCAGGCCTACTAAACTTCTTCATAAAAAGCTGCAAAGCGGCCTGACAAAAGAAGAGGCGCATGCCGATCTGAAAAAAGATTATCTGATCCATGATGAAAAAATCAATCTGATGCAGGAGATTGTCGACCGCCAGCTCGCCGCGGTTCCCGATCTGTACCGGGTCAAAGATGAAGTCAGCATTTATATCGGCATTCCGTTCTGCCCGACGAAGTGCGCCTACTGCACGTTTCCGGCCTATGCCATCCAAGGACAGGCAGGCAGAGTCGGCTCCTTTTTATGGGGGCTTCACTATGAAATGCAAAAAATCGGCGAATGGCTGAAACAGCATGATATCAAAGTGACGACCATTTATTTCGGAGGCGGTACGCCGACAAGCATTACCGCTGAAGAAATGGACCTTTTATATGAAGAAATGGTCCGTTCTTTCCCAGATGTCGCAAATATCAGGGAGATTACCGTTGAAGCGGGCCGTCCTGACACGATTACGGAGGAAAAGCTTGCCGTTTTAAATAAGTATAAGATTGACAGAATCAGCATCAACCCGCAGTCTTATGAAAACGAAACGCTTAAGGCCATCGGCAGACATCATACAGTCGAAGAAACCATTGAAAAGTACCGCCTTTCCCGCAAACACGGCATGAATAACATCAACATGGACCTGATCATCGGCCTGCCGGGAGAAGGGACGGGTGAGTTCAGGCACAGTCTTGATGAAACGGAAAAGCTGATGCCTGAATCTTTGACCGTTCACACACTTTCTTTCAAACGGGCGTCAGAAATGACGAGAAACAAGCATAAGTATAAAGTTGCCGACAGGCAGGAAGTATCCCGCATGATGGATGACGCCGTCCGCTGGACAAAAGAGCACGGCTATAAACCGTACTACCTGTACCGGCAGAAAAACATTCTCGGAAATCTTGAAAATGTCGGCTACTCCTTCCCGGGTCAGGAGAGCATCTACAACATTATGATTATGGAAGAAGTGCAGACGATTATCGGTATCGGCTGCGGCGCGGCAAGCAAATTCATTCATCCGGAAACCGGAAAAATCACGCACTTCGCCAATCCAAAAGACCCGAAATCATATAATGACCGATTCGAGCATTATACAGAAGAGAAAATCAAATACTTAGATGAGATGTTCGTCAAATCCGCTTTGTAATATGAAAAACGGCACGGAATCAGCGTGCCGTTTTTTTATGTTTATCTGTATGTGAAAACGGGAAAAAGATCATCAGACTGTAATTCGTAAGAGGTGTAATTATGTATGATGTCATAGGAGCGGGAATCGGGCCGTTTAATTTAGGGCTTGCCGCTTTGTTAGAGGATATACCCGAAACAGACGCTCTTTTTTTCGATAAAAAGACAGAATTTGCGTGGCATCCGGGCCTGTTAATTAAAGGAACGGATTTACAGGTGGCGTTTCTGGCTGATCTCGTCACGCTTGCCAATCCGAAAAGCCGCTACACATTTTTGAACTTTCTCCATGAACATGACCGGCTGTACCGGTTTTATACGTTTAATGAATTTGATATTCCAAGGCGGGAGTTTAACGACTATTTGAGCTGGGCGGCTTCAGAAATCAAATCATGCCGTTTCGGCTCAGAGGTAATCGGCGTGAAAAATGCCGGCGGCCATTATGAAGTCAGCGTCAAGAACATTGAGGACGGAAGCATCAGCGTGTATCAAACGAAGCATTTCGTCATGGGAACGGGTTCTGAGCCTCTTATTCCGGCAGAGATTGATGACGGGGCGCGTCAGGACACGATGGTCAGCACGGAATATTTGTTCCGGAAAGATGAACTCGCCGGTGCCGAATCAATTACAGTAGTCGGCTCCGGACAGAGCGCAGCGGAGATCTTTTCTGATTTATTGCATGATGAACAATACCGCCGCTGCCGGCTGCAATGGGTGACACGCTCCGCCGGATTTCGAGAGTTGGAAACCGCCAAGCTCGGACAGGAAATGTTTACACCCGATTATGTGGAGTATTTTAACCGCCTGCCTTTTCAGGAACGGCTGAATACACTGCCTGAGCTGGAAGGACTGCGCCACGGCATTGATTCTGACACACTTGCTGACATTTACGATGCCCTGTACCACAGGTCGATCAGCGGAGGCTCGCCTGATGTCTATATTCAGCCGATGGCGGAACTTAAAAAAATTGAAAAGAAAAACGGCCGCTGCGCACTGAGCTTTCATCAATGGCAGATGGATGAAACCTTTACGGCCGATTCAGAAAAAGTGATATTGGCGACCGGCTTCAAGCCGCATATTCCGGATTGGTTTTCGGCCATTTCTCCCGATATCGAATGGGAGGATGAGAAACGGTTTAAAGTGACGGCCGATTCCCGCCTCGTCTTTAAGGACAATAGGCGGCATCATTTCTTCACATTAACGAATCTTGACCACGCCCACGGAACAGGGGCTACGAATTTGAAGCTGTCTGTTTACAGAAACCAAAAAATCATTAATACCATTCTGGGAAAAGAGCATTTCTCTATTAACAAAAAAACGGCTTTTCAGCAATTTCTTCCCGCGCGAAAAAACTGACCCCTTTAGTAAGGGGTCAGTTTTTTTATGATTTCTGCGGCGTCTTTTCAGGCTTTTTCCATTTGAAAACGCTGTTCAACATGAGATATATCCGCTTCGATTCTTTCGTGAGCAAAGGGCCGAAGATGGCCAGTATCAAAACATACAAGGCGGCGAAAGGTTTTAGTGAGGCGGACAGACCGCCGGCGATGCCGAGATTTGCAACGATGATGGAGAATTCGCCGCGGGAGACGATGGTCAGCCCGATGTTAGACGATGCTTTATGAGAAAGCCCCGCCCGGCGCCCGGCAATCATGCCGGCGATAAAGTTTCCGGCAATCGTCAGCAAAACGGCGCCGAGGGCAAGCCAGACCGCATCTCCGAGTGAAAACGGATCAATGCTCAGCCCGAAGCTGAAGAAAAACATGGCCCCGAAAAAGTCACGGAACGGCACGACAAGATGCTCAATCCTGTCAGAATGGGCCGTCTCCGAAAAGACGAGTCCGAGTAAAAGCGCACCGATCGCTTCGGCGACATGAATCGTTTCGGAAAAGCCGGCAATGAAAAAGAGCGCTGCAAAAATGACAATGACAAACACCTCGTTTGAACGGATATCAAGCAGCTTGTTCAGAAGAGGCGGCAATTTTCGAGCGGCAATGAAAAACAGCAGCATGTATCCGAAAGCGATCACGATCGACATCAGCGCGCCTCCGACAGACGTCGCGTCTCCCAATACAAGCCCGGAAACAACGGACAAGTAAACCGCCAGAAAGATATCCTCAAACATAATGATGCCGAGAATCAGCTCCGTTTCCGGATTGGCCGTGCGCTTTAAGTCGACAAGCACTTTTGCGACAATGGCGCTTGATGATATCGTGATGACACCGGCCAATACAAGCACTTCCAAAAAGGAAAAGCCCGTGATAAAGCCGTATATCAGTCCTAAGCTGAAATTAATCAGAATATAAATCGTTCCGCCGGCGGCAATGGAACGTCCGGATTTCACTAATTTTCCGACCGAGAATTCAAGCCCGAGATAAAAGAGGAGGAACAGGACGCCCATCCGTCCGAAAAATTCAATCACTTCCCGGCTTTCGATAAATGTCAGATCAATGATGCCCGCTTGGGGCGCGTGCGGCCCGACAAGCATTCCTAAAATAATCAGGAAGGGAATAATCGAGAATTTAATTTTATTGGCGATGACACTTGCAATGGCCACGAGAACTAGCGCCGTACCGACTTCAAATACGAGATGATCCATAAACAGATCACACTCCGTCTCTGGAGAGAAAGTCTTGGATCAGTTTCTTCAAATGCTTTCTTTCGCCTGAGAGGACGAGTGTATCGTTTGCTTCAAGGAGCGAATCAGCGCCCGGGTTTAAAAACTTTTTCTGGTTATGCTTAATGATGGCGATGACCGTCACATCGTAGTTTTGGCGCACATCCAGTTCGCCGAGCGTCCGGCCTGCCGCTTTAGCCCCTTTTTCAACCTTAAACCATTCGATAATCAGATCGCTGAACGCCATTTCAATCGATTCAAGCGCCTGCGGTTTGTACACCATCCCGCCGATAATCGCGGCAATCTGTCTTGCTTCCGCATCATCAAGAGAAATGCTTGCCAGAAGCTCATCAGGGTCGCGGTCATCAAATCTGTAAATTTCCCGCCTGCCGTCGTCATGAATGATGATCGTCATTTTTTCATGGTTTCTCGTTACGATTTCAAATTTTTTCCCGATGCCGGGCAGATCGTTTTCTTTAATATTCATAAAAAATCCCTCCGGAATAGACTGTTTTTACACCGTAAATACAGATTGGCAATGAGAAATGGTCTGATGCCGGAGGTAATTTGACTGGTATTGTATCGGAATGGCGCATGTCCTTTCCAGTGTGGAATCAATGAATTGATCAAGAGGTTTGACAGATAACAGGGTGACCATTCGGGATAACGCATCGTACCCTTTTGACAGGCCGTGCGGAGCGGTTTTAGCAGGGGCCGACGTCTTTGCCGAGTCCGTTTCCTGCGGGTACACCGAAATTTGAACGTGGCTGTCTGTTTCTGTCACCAATTGGGAAGGAAGGGCGACATCCGAAGGGGGGAACAGCACCATAAAAAAGCTCAATAAAAAACTCAGTATCACATATTTCATGATCGGCGTTCCTCCCCCCTTTTTGTTTTGTATGTCAATTTCACTATATAAAAATATATGTTCAGTTTCAAATGATATGCATTTTTCGGTATCTGTTGACCTTGAAAAATAAAGGGGTTTCGCTTCGGCGGAAAGAATATATCATTTGAACAAAATATGTAAGCGGATACAAGGAGGGTGTAAACATGCAGTATATTCGATATGAAGAAAAGGGAAAGATTGCAGAGATTGTGCTGAACCGGCCTGACAGTTACAACGCGCTCAATGAACAAATGCTCCGGGAATTGGAGAATGCATGCGTCATGGCAGCTGACAGTGAGGCGCTTATCGTCCTTTTGCGGGGGGAAGGCAGGGGATTTTCCGCGGGCGGTGATATTCAGATGATGACATCGGATCATGATTCAGGAGAATATGAACGGCTCATGAAAATGATCGAATCCATTACACTGACGCTCTATGATATGAAAAAAATTGTGATAGCCGCCATCCACGGAGCCGCGGCGGGGCTCGGACTGAGTTTCGCGCTGTGTGCCGACGTGGTTCTCGCCGAAGAAAATGCCCGCCTCGCGATGAATTTCATCGGCATCGGATTGGTTCCCGACGGAGGAGGCCATTATTTATTAATGAAACGCGTCGGTGAGATTGAAGCGAAAAAACTGATTTGGAGCGGCGAAAAATTGCCGGCTGAAAAAGCGGTGGAGCTCAAGCTTGCCGACGGGCTGTTCAGCGGCGACCCTGCGGCAGGGGCAAAATCGTATATCGACCGGTTGTTACATGCGCCGCTGGCAGCAATGATTGAAACGAAGGCTATTTATCAAAGCCTCCATATCAGCCGTTTAAAAGACGTTTTGTCTCTTGAACGAAAGGCCCAGGAAAATATGAGAAAAACGGATGATCATAAAGAGGGCATCCGCGCCTTTTTAGAAAAACGGACGCCGCAATTTAACCGGTAAAATACAGAAGCCGGAAAGCTTCTGTTATCTGTGGAATAAAATCAGCTTTCCGGCTTCATTTACTAAGCGATGAGCAGTGTTCTCAAGCTTTTTTTCCTTTAACAAAGCCTCTCCGGCAGCCTTTGCTTCCGCCACGTTACCTGCTTCGATCCGTTCATCCAGCAGTTTTTCTCCCGACGCATGGAATGCGGTCAATACATATTGTCCCATCACGTCACCTCCTTTATAGAATGATATTCTCATAAAGAATTTAAAATCCTCCATTAATTTTTACCCATTATTAGTATATAATGGATCGGGAAAGGAGTTGGATTCGTGCTTACAATTGAAAACGTAACGAAAACATTCGGCAGCTTTACCGCTGTTGACAATTTGAACCTGCAAATACCTGAAAGGGAAATGTTCGGGCTCCTCGGCGCAAACGGCGCGGGAAAAACGACGACCTTTCGGATGATTTTGGGGCTTTTAAGCCTGACTGACGGGCAGATCAGCTGGAAAGGGAAGCCGGTCAATTATTCTATCAGCGAAAAAATCGGCTATCTCCCGGAAGAGCGGGGGCTGTATCCGAAAGTGAAGGTCAGTGACCAGCTTGTCTATCTTGCGAGATTAAAAGGAATGAGCAAAAAAGAGGCGGAAAAAGAGCTCATGACATGGCTCGAGCGGTTCGGCATTACAGATTACAAGAATAAGAAAGTCGAAGAGCTGTCAAAAGGAAACCAGCAAAAAATCCAGTTCATTTCCGCCGTCCTGCATAAGCCTGAACTGCTGATTCTCGATGAGCCTTTCAGCGGTCTTGATCCGGTGAATGTCGAGCTGCTGAAAGAAGCGGTTATTTCTTTGAAAAACAGCGGCGTTTCCATCGTTTTTTCAAGCCACCGAATGGAGCATGTAGAAGAGCTTTGCGAGAATTTGTGCATTCTCCAGAAGGGAAAACCCGTCGTTCAAGGCAATCTGAAAGACATTAAGCGGTCTTTCGGCAAAAAAAATGTCACCGTTCATTCAGATGATGATCTCAGCTTTTTAAAAACGCATGAAGGTGTCGTGAAATGGAAGGAAACAAATGACGGGATCAGATTGCAGGTCGCGAATGAACCGGTTTCCCAGGATATTTTCCGGGCGCTGCAAGGGAAAGGTTTTATACGGAAGTTTGAATTGGAAGAGCCGTCACTGCATGATATTTTTATAGAAAAGGTGGGGGCCGTTTATGAATAAATTCTGGATTATGCTGTTTCATACATATAAAAACAAAATCTCGACAAAGTCATTCATTATTTCGACCGCCATTACCGTTTTATTAGTATTAGCGGTGACCAACCTGCAATCGATCATTTCCGTGTTTCAATCGGATGACGGCAAGCAGCAGATTGCGGTGATTGATGAAACGGGCGGGCTTTACCCGGCGTTTGCAAAACAGCTTAAAGCGGCTGATACAGACAATGATCTGCAGGCGATGGAGACGAAGGAGTCCGAAAAAGAAGCCGTAAAGCGTGTCAAAGACGGTGAATGGGACGGGCTTTTTATCATCAGACAAGATCAAAAAGGAACGATAACAGGAGCCTACAAGGCGCTGACCATTTCTGATGAATCAGCGTATAAACTTCTCAAGCAGGCTTTAACCCAGACAAAAACCGCTGTTGAAACCGCCAAGCTCGGCATTTCGGCAGAAAAAGTCAGCAGTCTCTACACTCCGCCTGAAGTCAGCAAAGACGCGTTGGAAAAAGGGGCGAAATCTGAGGAAGAGCTCGGTCAGGTGATGGGGCTTGTATACATCATGCTGTTTGTCATCTACTTCTCGGTTATCATGTACGCAAGTATGATTGCGATGGAAGTGGCGACGGAAAAATCGTCACGGGTCATGGAAATTTTAATTTCAAGCATGCCGCCGATTCAGCAGATGTTTGCCAAACTGTTCGGTATCGCGCTTGTCGGGATCACACAGTTTGCGGTGCTGCTTGCGGCGGGTTTTCTTTCACTGAAGCTGAACCCTCAAAATGATGAGTCGTCGCCGATCAGTGCATTTCTCAATTTTTCGGATGTTCCCGTCTCGACGATTGTCTATGCCGTCATTTTCTATCTGCTCGGCTATTTTCTTTACGCGACGCTTGCCGCGTTTCTCGGCAGTGTTGTCAGCCGGATAGAGGACGTGCAGCAGACGATTCAGCCGATGGTTTTTTTAATCGTGGCAGGTTTTATGATCGCCATGTTCGGACTTGGCAATCCTGATGCGGGTTTTATTACCGTTACATCTTACATTCCGTTTTTCACGCCGATGATTATGTTTTTACGCGTAGGAATGCTCGATATCCCGTTTTGGCAGGCGGCGGCCGGAATCGCCCTGACACTGGTCGCTATCGTGATCTTTGCAGCGGTCGGCGCGAAAATTTACAAAGGCGGCGTTTTGATTTACGGAAACGCCGGCGGATTCAAAGCGATCAAACAAGCGCTGCGCATCTCCAAAAAATAAGTGAAACAGCCCGGGACAGCCGGGCTGTTTTTTTATCGTGCAGAACGTGCATTCGTATGAAAACGATGCTAGAATAAGGGTAATTCAACCTACAGAAAGGGGAGGGCGAGATGGCTGATCTGACGTTTATTCATGCCGCTGACCTGCATCTGGACAGCCCGTTTTACGGCATTTCGCATCTGCCTGAACCGGTATATGCGCGTATTAAAGAAAGCACATTTCACAGCGTCCGCCGTCTTACCGACGGGGCGCTCCGGGAGCAGGCAGATTTCATGCTGCTTTCGGGAGATCTGTTTGATGAAGCGAACAGAAGTTTAAAAGCCCAGCTGTTTTTGAGAAAGCAGTTTACCAGATTACAGGAAGCGGATATCCAAGTGTTCGTCATATTCGGCAACCATGATCATTTAGGCGGTGAGTGGACACCGATTGAATGGCCGGAAAATGTACATATATTCACTTCGGATACACCGGAGGAAAAATCCTTCTTTAAAAACGGAGAGCTCGCGGCAAGCATATACGGATGCAGCTATCAGGAAAGAAGCGTAACGGCCAATCAGGCATCCCGTTACCGGAAAATGACCGGCGCGCCTTATCATATCGGCATGCTCCACGGCATGTTATCAGGAGCGGATGGGCATGACCCGTACTGTCCGTTTACGAAAGAAGACCTTGAAAAAAGCGGCATGGATTATTGGGCGCTTGGACACATTCATAAGCGGCAGGTTCTGTCCGCCAAGCATCCCGCCGCCATTTATCCCGGAAATATTCAGGCCCGCCATTTAAAAGAAACCGGGCCTAAGGGATATTATCTCGTCCGGGCGGCAGACGGTGAGATGTCTTGGGAATTCAAAGAAGCGCACGATGTCTTATGGGAGGAAATTGATCTTGATATTTCCGAAGCCGAGCATATGACCTCCCTGATGAAAATGGCATCGGATATGTTCACCCGCTTGCGTGCCGCGGGCCGCCCGGCATGTGTCAGACTGGTGCTCCGCGGCGAGGCGCCCCGCTTTTGGACGGAGGCGCCCGCAGGCATTGCGGAGGAGCTTCTTTCCGCTTTACAGGAGGAAGAGGCTGAAGAGGAATGTTTCATCTGGCCGCTTGCGATTGAGGATCGGACGGATGAAACAGACACCGTGCCGCCGGATCCGTTTTTTAAAGGGCTTCTTCAGGACATAGAACAATGCGCGGACATGAGCGGTGTATTTGAAGCGCTCGAGCGTCATCCCGTATACCGGCGGCAGATGACTTTATTTACGGATGAAGAGATACTGGACATTAAACGGCAGGCTCAAGCCGTTTTAAAGCGCCAGCTGAAGGAGCTTCAGCGATGAAAATAACGACGATGCTGATTTACCAGTACGGGAAATTTTCCAACCGAAGCTTCCAGCTGTCAGATTCGCCCGTCCAAGTGATTTACGGCTTAAACGAAGCGGGCAAAACGACATTGATGTCCTTTATCAAAAGCGTACTGTTCGGTTTTCCGAAATCAAAAAAATACGAACCGAAAAACGGCGGGGTGTACGGCGGCGTTGTGGAACTGAAGCATGACGATTACGGCGCTGTTAAAATTGAACGCACAAAAGGCACTGCCGAAAAAGTCAGAGTGTATTTGCCTTCAGGTGAAATCAAGGACGGAGAATGGCTCAAACAGCTGCTTTCCGATACGGATCGGGCGCTGTACGAAGCAATCTATTCGTTTGATGTATTCGGACTGCAGGAGATTCAAGCCTTTAACCGGGATAAAATCGGCGAGTTTCTCCTGTTTTCCAGCTTATTCGGATCTGAAGCGGCGGCAAAGCTTGACGGCAGACTGGCGAAAGAGCTCGACAGAATGTATAAGCCGAACGGACGGAACCCCCGTTTAAATCAGGAATTGGATACGTTAAAGCGGCTCAGCGCCCGGCTGAAACAGGCGGAAGCTGCAGAAGCGGGCTATCACAGCCTTCTGGAAGAGAAAAAAAGCGCCGGCAGCCGTCTGCAGGATGCCGAAGCACATTTGAAAGATGTAACTGAAGAAATCAAAACAGTAAAAGCGGCGATAGAAGCAAAGCCGCTCGCAGACAAAAAAACAGCGTTGGAAAGCGAACTTTCTTCTTATCCGGAAGTATTGGAGCAATTCCCGAAGGACGGAATGCATCAGCTCGAAAAATACGAATCGCATCTCCATCCGAAAGCGGCCCGGCTTGAGGGGCTTCGGGCAAAAGCGGCTGAAATCAGGCGGCAGGCTGAGCTGCTCGCGCCAAATGAGGACCTGTTGCTAAAAGAACGGCAGCTGCAGGAGCTTTCCGGCGAGCAGCATATGTACGAATCACGAGGTGAACAGCTTGCCGCCATCCAATCACAAATCCGGCAGATATCGGCCCGTGTTTCTTCAGGGTTACAGCAGCTCGGCGGCAGACATGAGGAAGACGGCATTCTTTCGCTGAACACCGATTATGAATATGAATGGCGGCTGCAAGAAGCCGTGCAGAGCGCCGGACAGGCAAGAGAAAGAAAAAAACAGCTTGATGCGATTTTTGAACAAGCGCGTCTGGAGCTGGAAGACGCCGAACGAAAGCATGCCGTAACGGCGGAAAACATCTTGGCTCCCGCCGTCAGGCAAGAAAAAGAAGCCGCATTACAATCATATAAGCAAATGGCAGATACTGATGGAAACGAATGGCAGGCGCATTTTCAGCAGCTGGAAAAACAGCGCGCCAAACAAAAAAAGCTCTTTCTCGGTGCGGGCATTGTGTTCATTGCGATTTTCGCTGTGTTAAAGGAATGGCTGCCCGCCGCCCTTTTTACCGGCGCTTTGATGCTGTATATGCTGTCAGGCATACAGAAGCCGCTGCCGTCAGAAAGAAGAGGGGCCAATCACAAAAAGCAGCCGCCGCCGATCTCAAAAGAAGAGGCTGACATTCTGCAGGAAGAGCTTTGGCGTGACGGCCGGCACCGCCAGCAGCTGATTGCGGACCAAGCTGTGCTTGAACAGAAAGAAGCGGCATATGAAAGAGTCATCCGCCAATATGAAGAATGGGAGGCAGAAATGGCGCCGTCTGAAAAACAGGCGGAACATTTTATGAAGGAACTAGGGTTTTCGGGCAGCCCGTCCCATCTTCTTGACGCATATCATGTGATGAAAGATGTCAAAAAAGAAATTCTTAACAAGCATGAACTGACCATTGAAGCGGGCCGGCTCCAAAAGCTGCAAAGATCATTTGAGGAACGGGTCAAAAAGCTGAGTCCTTCAGACGGCCGGGAGCTGTCCGTAAAAGAAAGATTGCGTACTTTGCTGGGGCAGGCGGAACGGGCCCGTGAGGACGCAAAACGAAAGCAGGCTCTCGAAACGGATCTGCTGCATGCCCAAGAGCAAATGCGCGAATTAAACGAAGAAGTTCATTACTACGAACAGCAGGTGAAACAGCTTTTTATGGCGGCAGACGCAAAAAACCGCGGACACTTCTGTGAGCTCGCCAGGCTGAATGAAAGCCGCCGGGAAACAGAGAGGCAGCTGCGCGAAATCGATACGCACTTGTCCGGCATAGGCCAAAAACAGCTGGCGCCGTACATGAGCCGTACAGTGACCCAACTTGAACATACACTCGCTCAGAAGGAAAAAGAGAAAGAAACACTCGAGGAAAAAAGCGCGCATCTCCGTGAGCAGATTGCTTTATTAACGGTGAAGCAAGAGCAGCTGGAGTCCTCGGGGCTTGTGTCCGATTTAAAACAGCAGACAGAAATGCAGAAGGAACGCGTTAAAAAAACAGCTAAAGAGTGGGCCGCATTGCAGACGGTCAGACATGTGATCAGAGAAAAAATGGAGCGGCATAAAAAGGTGACGCTTCCCCGTCTGTTAGAAACCGCCGGCGCATTGTACGGACCGCTTACGGACGGACGCTATCACAAATTGTATTTCTCAGAGGCCGATGATTCCATTATGGTCATGCAGAAAGACGGTACGGTTTTTTCTGCAAGCGAGCTGTCACAGGCGGCATGCGAGCAGCTTTACGCGGCAATCCGTTTTGCCCTTGCGTCAGAACGGGAATCTGCGGTATCATTGCCGTTTTTACTAGATGACAGTTTTGTTCATTTTGACAGGCAGCGGCTGCAGCGGCTGTTTGATGTGCTGAATCAGCTTACAGAAGGCGGGCGGCAGATACTTTATTTCACCTGCCATGAGCATGTGAGCCGGTCATTTCACAACGGACAAGTCATGCGGCTCCTGTCATAAAAGAGTTTATTTTCAAAAAAGAGGTATGTGCTATACTGGTATTATGTAAGATATGGAGGGAGCTTTTAATAGAATGGCAAAAGGTATTATGCTGCACGAGGTCGGCGAGCAGGTCGATCAATACTTTCTGATTAAATCTTCGACTAAAGGAATCGCAAGCAACGGAAAACCATTTCTGACGTTAATGCTGCAGGACCAATCGGGGGATATCGAAGCGAAGCTGTGGGATGCCAAGCCGACTGATGAAACAACATACGCGGCGCAGACGATCGTGAAGGTAATCGGAGATGTACATCACTATCGCGGACGAAACCAGCTTAAGCTCAGAAACATCCGGCCGGCCGGCGAAAATGAAAATGTCAGCATTGATGATTTTCTGGAAACGGCGCCGATTCCGAAAGATGAAATGATGGAGACCGTCACTCAATACATTTTTGAAATGAAAAATCCAAACATCCAGCGGATCACGAGACATCTGGTCAAAAAATATGCCGCTGATTTTATGGATTACCCGGCGGCTGCTAAAAACCACCATGAGTTCGTCTCAGGGCTTGCGTATCATGTTGTGTCGATGCTGAACCTGGCAAAAGCGATTGCCGATCTGTATCCGTCTCTTGACCGGGATTTACTGTATGCGGGAGTCATCCTTCATGACCTCGGCAAAGTAAAAGAGCTTTCAGGCCCTGTTTCCACAACATACACCGTGGAAGGGAATCTGCTGGGACACATTTCAATCATGGTGACAGAGCTTTCAAAAGCAGCCGAAGAGCTTCAGATTGACGCTGAAGAAGTGCTGATTCTGAAGCATTTGATTTTGAGCCATCACGGAAAAGCGGAATGGGGAAGCCCGAAACCGCCGATGGTGAAAGAAGCGGAAATTCTGCACTACATTGACAATCTGGATGCAAAAATGATCATGATGGACAGAGCGCTTGAACGGGTGAAGCCGGGCGAATACACTGAGCGTGTATTTGCGCTTGAAAACCGTTCTTTCTACAAACCGACTTTCCATCAATAAGAAAAAAAGGCCGATCCTTTACGATCGGTCTTTTTTACGTTCAGCTCTCATAACTTGTCTTTATCAGGCATAGCTTAAAATAAAGACTTTGGGTAAAAAGGGAGGAAACAACGTGCTATTTTTTCCTTGGTGGGTATACCTTTGCATTATCGGGATTATTTTCAGCGCTTATAAGCTTTTTACGACAGCTAAAGAAGAGGAAAAGCTTGACCAGTCGTTTATTGAAAAAGAAGGAAGAGTGTATATTGAACGGATGGAGCAGGAACGCGAGCGCCGTATGGCGGCGCCCGAAAATGAAAACGGAGATGCAGAAGAAAATTCCAATCATTCGATCGCATAAAAAAACTGTGCGGCTCACGGAGCCTGCACAGTTTTTTTTATTTAGATTGAGAAGATGATGATGTTGAAGTGTTAAACGTGTCTTTTAAGTCCTTGTCTTCAACTTTTACGTCAGCTTTTTTCATGACTTTTTGAATCGCTGCCTGCACGGCTGAGTTGTCGTTTAGTTTCTGTTTAAGAACTTCTTCTTTCAGTTCTTTTTTCATGTCATCATATTTGCCGCGTTCTTCTGTCTTTTTGATGATATGATAACCGAATTTTGTTTTGACCGGATCGCTGACTTGTCCGACTTTCAGGCCGAATGCTGCTTTGCTGAATGTTTCATCCATTGATTTTTTATCGAACCAGCCAAGGTCGCCGCCGTTGTCTTTTGAGTTGTCGGTTGAGTATTCTTTCGCAAGCGTTTCAAATTTCTCGCCTTTTTTCAGCTTTTTCTCCACTTCGTCAGCTGTCTTTTTGTCAGCGACAAGGATGTGGCTCGCGCGGATTTTACCTTTTAAGCCGTCGTAATATTCTTTCGTATCGGAGTCAGTCACTTTGATGTTGTCTTTCGCCGCTTTTTGTGCAAGCAGTTCGTATTTCACCTGATCTTTCAGGTAATCTTCGCCGTACTGCTGTTTAAGGGCGCTGTACTGATCGCCAAGCTGCGTTTTGTACTCTTTCAGCTTGGTATCGATTTCTTTATCCGATACTTTGTATTTTTTGGCTAATACTTTTTCTTGTACGAGCTGTGTCAGCACACTTGCGCCCGCGGTTTTTTTCATGTTCGTGTAGAGCTCGCCTTTTGTTACATTGCCGGCATCCGTCTTGGCAATCACGTCGTTGTCGCCGCTGCTGCAAGCGCTGAGAGCCAGGACGCTCGTTGCCGTAATAGCTGCTATCGCGATTTTCTTCATTCCTTTAAACACTCCTAATCATCCAAATTAAATTGCATATGCGTATCATAACATATTGTGGCTTTCTGTAAAAAGATTTTAAATAAAGGGCATTCGTCTAGTCAAACTTTTTCCTGATACATACAAATATATTGATCATGAAAAGGAGGTAATGAACCATGGGCGGAGGATATTCAAACGGTTTTGCACTGCTCGTCGTATTGTTCATTTTGCTTGTCATTGTAGGTGCAGCTTACATTTGCTAAGCGAAACGGATCGCTTTTTCCAAAAGCGGTCCATTTTCTTACCCAGGCGCCTAAGCGTTTCTGAAGTGAATTGCATATGATGTAATTGGAAAAATAAAACGTTTTGTAGGAGGTGCTTCTGGAGATGGGTGAAGTATTTGCAGGCGGTTTTGCATTGTTGGTTGTTCTGTTCATCTTATTGATCATCATCGGCGCTTCTTGGATTTACTAAAAAAAGATGGCTGTCCGCGTTAATCCGCCGGCAGCCATCTTTTTTTGCCTGTTTACACAGTAAAGGAGATCTCGACGAACGAAGAGATCAGTAAAATTAAAATAGATACATTAATAAAGCGGAATACCTTATCCTGCCGGTCTTCAGGAATCTCTCTGACAAGGCATAATGTATTTGTGAGCCTGTTTATAAAATAAAGAATAAACAGGGCAGCCACGATAAAATAGAATAAAATGATGGGAGATTCCCCCTCTCTCTGAACTGCTCCCATATTACATTACCAAATATTTATTGAAAAAGATAGAATGTAAGCTGAAAAATCAGCGGGACATCAGGACTCCGGCACTTTTTTTACTAAAATATCAAAGCCGTCGGATTCCTGGTCAATCAGACATGATTTCGGCGCTTTGACCAGGTGCAGCGCAAACAGCAGATCAGGCAGGCAATAGCCCGCATGAATGCTCGAAATCATATAAAAGTAATGGGCGTGTCTCGGGAATGCCAAGCCTGCATAAAATAACACCGGCGTAATGAATAAAAACGGGCTGATCGTTGAAATCAGCATCGTTGTTTTCGGTATGCCTTTCCATGTCGGCATCCGCAAAAAGTACATTTTCATTTCCTTTTTTCTTTTTTTGCAAAACATTGGCAGGACATGTATGACTTTATGTACAAATAAAGTAACGACGAGCAGAACGCAAAAAGCTAATACATGCCCGTCACTTAAACTGATATTCGGACGAAGCAGCCCGAATGCCAAGAAGTTGCATATAAAAAACAGGATCATAAAACCTACAGCAGTCAATAATAAACGAACCGCACCATAATCTTTAATCAGATTAATGGTTTTCCAGCAATTCATCAGAGTCATCCTTCCGTACAAAGATGGAATACAATCTCAAAATAATTTACTCTCTTCAGGAGAAAAAATCAATCCTTTTTTAAAGAAAAAAATAAACCCGGAAAGAGAAGAACAGAAGAGAGCGGTGAAACATGGAAATGTACGGTTTAACCTTTCTTCTCCATTCATTATCAGCTAAAATAAGATTAAAGATAGAAAGAAGTGAAACGGATGGATTCAATGGATCAGCGTATCGGGCGGTTAGAATATTACATACAATTGCTGGTGAAAACGGTGGATATGGATAAGTACCCTTTTTATGCGATGATGATTGAAAAAGGGCTGACCGAAGAGGAAGGTGAAGAGGTCGGGCGGATCTGCCGCGAATTGGAGGACGAGCTGGAGTCGCAAAAAGCGCAAGGCTTTGTGACGTTCGACAAGCTCCTTGCGCTTTTTGCGGGACAGCTGAACGAAAAATTAGATGTTCATGAAACGATTTTTGCTTTGTACGAGCAGGGGCTTTATACAGCGCTGATGGAAGAATTCATCGAGATTATGAAGCACTTTGATTAATTGCTGACCGGTTCCAGCTCTTCAGCCGTTTCATGGGCAGCCGATTCGCCCGCTTTTTTCTTCAGGCTTCCGTCTTCACTTTCAAAATCATTGTTTATGTTTGTCAATGATTTCTCGAATATCTCCATAAAATCTTCTCCGTAAATGTGGCGGATGACACAGGTCAATTCTTCCATCTCCGGGAACTTCCCGAATAAGTGGTAGAGCGGCTGTGAGCCTTTAAACACCGCGTTTCTCGACGGGTCAAACTCCTCTAGCAGACTTTCAAATACTTTTTCCCCTTCTTCTGTTAACTGAATGTACGTGTTCCGCTTGTCATTCAGCCGCTTGGAAAAATTCAGATACCCGCGTTCTTCAAGTTTTTTTGAAAAATTAAATGCAGTTGATACGTGCATAACGCCGAATTTGGCGATTTCCGAAATAGAAGCTCCTTTAAGCTGATAAGCAATCCATAATATATGATGTTCATTAATATTAAGATCGTACGGCTTCAGCCAATTCTGCCAGTCTTTCTCGATAGATTTCCACAGCGCTTTGGACAGCTGCGCCATTTTTTGGGTATAGATTAAAGCTTCTTTTAAATCGTAAGGCGGTTCAACACGATTCAATACAGATCACCTGCTTCACATTTTCTTTTCCTCTATTATGCCAATAAAATAAAGATTAATAAAGATGAAAATTTAAGAATTTTATAATAAATTCTAAATCCGTTGCTGTGAAAGGCTTTAAACCGCAAAAAAAAGTGCGGAACGCAATATGTCCGCACTTTTTTTGGTTGTATAGGATATTAGTTTTGTAAGGTTTTCTCCAGCTGTCTGATTTTCTCTTCAATATCAGCGATTTCCTTTTGGAGATCCTGCTGGTGCGGCTTGATTTCCTCCTGCCACCTTTTAATGCTTGTCTGAAGCTCTCCGCCTACGTCTTTAATGACTTCGGCGCTTTCTTTCGCCGTTTGGACAAGCTGGTCTTTCAGCGCCATTCCGTCTTTTTTTAACCGTTTGATTGTGTCCTCAATAGAATTGCAATTCGCTTTGATTTTGCCCCGCAGCTCTTTTCCGGATGAAGGAGCCGAAAGCAAAACCGCTGCGCCTCCGATCAATCCGCCTACGAAAAGGCCTGTTAAAAGGGAACGTCCGTCAGCCATTTGAAATCACCCCGTTTTTTTTCTCATAAGCTTTTACCATTTTTGTTCAGAAGAATAAACTTCTATACATAGCTTGCTTTATTTTAGCATATTTTTTAAGGGAAAAGGAGGGAGAAGGTTGTCTGTCTTCATGATTGTTTTATCTTGTATGGCTCTTGTCTTTGCGGCGGGCGCCGTTTATTACCTGAAACTGCTCGGCCAGGCCGCTTCTTATCCGCCGAAGCGGGTCGTCCGCCAAAAGGCCATTGTCTGCTCAGCAGGAACCGCCCTCGCATTGTTCCTTATCTTTTTCACAAAACTTCTCGTATGAAACATGCTGAAACACATTAAAAAACCTCTTCCGGCCGGAAGAGGTTTCAGTATGCGGCTATTTTGCCGTTTCAATCATATTGGAACGTTTTAAGATCGTCTGCACAATCGGATACATGATGATAATGGCGATTGCGTTCAGCGCAGCCGCCGGAAGGACAACCGCGAGCACCAATGCCGTGAATCCGCCCGGCAGGCCGACAATCAGAAGGGCCAGCGCCAGAAAGATCACACCGGAGATGAAAGTGCCGGCTATCGTAATGACGGCAGCCGCCGCTGTTTTCACGCTTTTTTTCACCAAAAGCGCCAGCGCGAGAAACAGAAACGCCGTTACCGGTTTTTCAATGATATTCGGAAGCTGTCCCCCCGGAAAAGATGTCGTGAGTGCGGAAATGATTCCCGTTACAATCCCGATCATCAGCACGTTCTGCACACGGGGGAATAACAGAATTCCCATGAACATCATCACAAGCATCATGTCGGGTTTCATTCCGAATAATACCGGCGGCATAATGGAATGAAGCACCGCTCCGATTGCCGCAAACAGGGCCATAATGACTAATTCTTTTGTTTTCATACTAAGCTCTCCTCTGCTAAGCTTTTTCGCCATCCAATAATATGCTCGTCATTTATTGCGATGGCCGGAAAAATTGATATGCCAACAGTATATCAAAGGAACTGTCGGGTTAGAAGAAATTTATTCGTTTTCCTGCTGGAACTTTCTCATAAACTGAGCCAGTTTTTCACAATCAGCCAGGCTGACGGCGTTGTAAACAGACGCCCTGCAGCCTCCGACTGAGCGGTGGCCGGCGAGTCCGGTCATTTTTGCCGCTTTCGCTTCTTCAACGAATTTTTTCGTCAGACTGCTGTCGCGGAGGGTGAACGTAATATTCATGTGAGAACGGCTGTCTTTTTCGGCATGGCCTGCGTAAAATCCGCCGCTTGCATCGATTGTGCCGTACAGGACATCCGCCTTTTCCCGGTTGCGCCGTTCAGCCGCTTCGACACCGCCGTTTTCAGCCAGCCATTCAAGGACGAGGCTCAGCATATAAATCGCAAATGTAGGCGGCGTATTATACAGTGAATCGGCTTTTGTGTGGGTGGAATATTTCAAAATTTTAGGAACGTTGGCGTTTTCGTTTTCAAGCCATGATTTTTTCATGATGACGACCGTAACGCCGGACGGCCCGAGGTTTTTCTGGGCTCCGCCGTAGATGACATCAAACTTTTTGACATCAAATTTTCTGCTCAGGATGTCGCTTGACATGTCGGCTGCGAGCGGAATCGGTGAATTCGGGAACTCTTTCCACTGCGTTCCGAAAATCGTGTTGTTGGACGTAATATGCAAGTAGGCGCCGTCTTTTATCTGTGAGAGGTCCGCTTTCGGTATATGGTTGTGGTTTGAATCTGCGCTTGTTGCTGTGACGGATGTGTTTCCGAACAGTTTCGCCTCAGCGAGGGCCTTTTCAGACCATGCGCCCGTCACGATGAAGTGCGCCGTCTTCTCCGGCGTTAAAAAGTTCATCGGCAGCATTGAGAATTGAAGGCTTGCTCCGCCTTGGAGAAATAAAATATCATAATCGTCGGGGATATCCATCAGTTCTTTCAGAAGGGTTTTCGCTTTTTGATGCACCGCGTCATATTCTGTGCTCCGGTGGGACAGCTCCATGACAGACATGCCGGTATCATTGAAGTTGATAAATTCTTTCTGTGCTTTTTGCAGCACATCCAGTGGAAGGGCTGCGGGTCCTGCATTGAAATTCGTTGTACGTTCCATTTTTACGATCTCTCCCTGTTTTCCGCTTTAGTGTAAGAAATAATACAATTATCCTATCACAATTTTTAGATTTTTTTGATATGAAAAAATATTATTTTATGTATTTTATGTTTCGGGCGCAAAAAAACCTCATCCTTAAGATGAGGCAAGCCGTTTTCTGACGGTTGAAGCGATCTCCTGAAGATCGTCAGGCGTATAGTCTTCGGCATGTGTCTTCCAGACGGCTCCGAATCCGTCGCCTTTTCCGTAACGCGGAATGATATGCATGTGAAAATGGAACACGGATTGGCCCGCTTTTTCACCGTTGTTATTGAGAATATTCAGCCCGATCGGCTCGAATTCATCCCGGATGGCGCGCGCGATTTTCGGCACCGCTTCAAAATATTCTTTAGAAAGCTCAGGCGTAAACTCGTACACGTTTTCGATATGTGTTTTCGGAATGACGAGCGTGTGGCCTTTTGTGACCTGGCTGATATCGAGAAACGCAACGACGTGTTCGTTTTCATATACTTTTGAAGACGGAATGTCGCCGGCAATGATTTTGCAGAAAATACAATCGTCCGCTTTGTGCATAGATGGGTTTCCTCCCTGAAAAGAAATATATGTATATTCTCATCGTACCACAAAACTTGCCGAAATAAAAAACAGGATGAACGGCTGGCGTTCATCCTGATGCAGAAGTACGAGCTTTATCACAGAAAATTGAATATGCCTTTTGTAAGCACCTCATTTGTTTTTAAAATGAAGACTTATGGGTCTGCTTGATCATTCCTGGGACAAACACCTCATTTGATTATTTCATCATGACTGAAGAACATCATCAAAGCAGTGTGTGAAGAAATTGTAAGCATAAGACATGTTGATTTTCATCCAACTGTTCTAAGACGTCTTTTATAAACACCTCATTTTCAGTTGATTAAAGCTGTTTCCTTCTACACATATTATGATGTCCGCTGTCACGATAACTATGCAGGCTTTTTTACGTGAGAAAAAAAGGGAATCGTTTCAAATCAGCCTTTATTTTTGGTACTATGAAGAAAAACGAATCAGAAGGGGAGAAATTATGTCTCTGCTATCGGTAAAAGACTTAACCGGCGGTTATACGAGAAACCCGGTTTTAAAAAATGTTTCATTCACCCTTGAGCCGAACCAGATTGTCGGACTCATCGGATTAAACGGCGCGGGCAAGAGCACGACGATCCGGCATATTATCGGTTTAATGGACCCGCATAAAGGCTCGATCGAGCTGAACGGCAAGACGTTTTCAGAGGATAAAGAGGGCTATCGTTCGCAATTTACGTATATCCCCGAAACGCCGGTGCTGTATGAAGAACTGACGCTCAAAGAGCATTTGGAGCTGACGGCCATGGCGTACGGCCTTTCGAAAGAAACGCTTGAAAAAAGGCTTCCGCCGCTTCTGAAAGAATTCAGAATGGAAAAAAGGCTGAAATGGTTTCCCGCTCACTTTTCCAAGGGGATGAAGCAGAAGGTCATGATCATGTGTGCGTTTCTCGCGGAGCCTTCGCTTTATATTATTGACGAGCCGTTTCTCGGGCTTGACCCGCTTGCGATCAATGCATTGCTGGAGCGGATGGACGCCGCGAAAAAAGCCGGATCAAGCGTGCTGATGTCAACGCATATACTGGCGACGGCAGAGCGCTACTGTGACGCTTTCATCATTTTACATAACGGCGAAGTACGCGCAAGCGGAACGCTGGAAGAATTGAGAGAGCAGTTCGGCATGAGAGACGCCGCTCTTGATGATTTATATATTGAACTGACGAAGGAAGACGCCGGCCATGAATAATATGTCTACTATTTGGCAGTCCCGGCTTGAGGAGCATATAAAGGAAACCAGAATGTATATGAAATATATGCTCAATGATCATCTCGTCATTGTCCTGATCTTTTTTATTGCCGGCGCTGCGAGCTGGTACAGCAAATGGGTCAAAGACATTCCCGTTCATTTCCCGTCCTTTTGGGTGATGGCGGTGCTCTTTTCTATCGTGCTGACGGGTTCATACGTCCGGACGCTGTTAAAGGAAGCGGATCTCGTGTTTCTGCTGCCGCTTGAACCGAAAATGGGGACTTACTTTAAGCATGCATTCAAGTACAGCTATCTGTCACAGCTGTTTCCGCTTATCGCTCTGTCGCTTGTATGCATGCCTCTGTTTTTCGCTGTAAGTCCGGGGGCGTCGCTTGCGTCGTATGCCGCCGTTTTTATTCAGATGCTGGCGGTGAAAGCGTGGAATCAGGCCATGGAGTGGCGGATGACATTTATGAATGACAGAAGTATGAAAATGATGGATGCGGTCATACGCTTTATCTGCAACATGCTGCTTTTATACTTCGTCTTACAATCGTTTTATCTGTACGCTGCCGCCGTCTACATTGTAATGGCCGGCCTTTATGTCTATTTCACATCAGCTGCGAAACATAAATCGTTAAAATGGGAAGCTCATATTGAATATGAATTAAGAAGGAAGCAGCGGTTTTACAGAATTGCCAATCTGTTTACCGATGTGCCTCACTTGAAGAAACAGGCAAAACGCCGGGCGTATCTCGACTTTTTGCTCAGAATGATTCCGTTCGAGCAGCGGAAAACGTTCTCCTATATGTATGCGCGGGCCTTTCTTCGTTCAAATGATTATCTGGGCATTCAGGTCAGACTCACGATTATTTTTATCCTGATTATTATGCTCGTTTCCGCCAATCCGTTGATAACGGCGGCGTTAACCGTATTTACCGTCTTTATTACGGGGATACAGCTTTTGCCGCTGTTCGGGCATTTTCAACATCTGTCGTTACAGGAGCTTTACCCGGTCAATCAGAAAGTGAAGCTGAAAAGTTTCTTTTCACTGATGAAATCGGCGTTAACCGTGCAGGCACTGCTGTTTTCGGCAGCGTCGGCCTATGCCGCGGGAGTCAGCGGGGCGCTTTATGCCGCTATCGCTTCAGCCGTCCTGATCTTTGTGATTATGCCTTCGTATATGGGCGGCAGATTGAAAAAGTACGGCAGGCTGTAATCAAACGGGTTTTTGAAACCTTTACGAAAGAAGGAGACGCGGATGACCGGCGATCAGCAGCTGATACAGGAAGCCCTGCAATGGAAAGCGCGTTTTTTGCGTAAGGATTCCATGTTTGAACGTTTTTCTACAGGCATGCAGGCGAAAATAAATGAGCGGATTCCCGGAAAAATTCATGCCGTCATCACAGAAAGCATTAAAAAAATGACCGAGGCAACAATGGCGGGGTCAAACCTGGTAAAAAGCAAGCGGGATACAAGCGGCATGTCGCTTACAGAAAAAGATGCCCTTGCCAGACAAACTATCGCATCCTATCAAAAGGTGGCGGCAGCCGAGGGCATCGGTACGGGGGCCGGCGGAATTTTTTTTGGGATGGCTGACTTTCCTTTGCTGTTGTCCATTAAAATGAAATGTCTGTTCGATCTTGCCTCCGTTTACGGCTATGATGTGAAAGATAGAGATGAACGATTGTTTTTGCTGTTTATTTTTCAGCTTGCTTTCTCAAGCGGTGAACAGCGGAAACGCATATATTCAATCATTGAACATTGGGATTCAAAAAAGCATGAAGTTGATTGGAGAGTTTTTCAGCAGGAATACCGCGACTATCTGGACGTGGTGAAATTGTTTCAGCTTTTGCCGGTCGTCGGAGCCGCCGTGGGCGGAGCGGCCAATTATAAACTGCTGTCACAGCTCGGCGAGACGGCAAGGCACGTTTATCATTTAAGAATCACAGCAGCCGGTACGTAATGTACCGGCTGTTTTTTAATGCCTATCGGGGGTAGCTCACCGCGGCGCCGATCAGCACCTTGGCGGCGGTCAGCATCGCTTTTTCATTAAAATCAAATTTCGGATGATGGTGAGGGTAAATAGATTCCGCATCGTCTAAAGCGGCGCCCGTAAAGAAAAAAGCGCCTTTTGTATGCTGCAGATAATAGGAAAAATCCTCTCCCGCCATCTGCGGCTCTCCTTCAACGACTTTCGTGACGCCGTCTGTTTCCGCGGCGGCTGCCGCAGCGTGCGCCGCTTCCTCCGGATGATTGACGACGGCGGGATAGCCGCGTTTGAAACGATACTCATAGGAAGCGGAGTGCATGGAACAGATCCCTTTTACGACGGCTTCTATTTCTGCTTCGAGCAGGCTGCGCACCTCTTCATCAAACGAGCGTACGGTGCCTGTGATGACTGCCTGATCAGCAATGGCGTTAAACGGATTTTCAGCGATGAATGAGCCCGCTGAGATGACGGCCGGCTGCATCGGGTTTACACGCCGGCTCACGATATGCTGAAGGGCCGTGACGATTTGTGAGCCGATTAAAACGGCGTCTTTCGTATCGTGAGGGATCGCGCCGTGGCCGCCTTTGCCGATGACTTTAATCGTAAAGCCGTCAGCGGCGGCCATCACTGGGCCCGGGCGGCATAAGACCGTTCCGACGGGTTCAGTCACCCATAGGTGTGTGCCGAAAACGGCATCGACATGTTCAAGGCAGCCGTCCTCAATCATTGATGTTGCTCCGCCGGGAGATAATTCCTCGGCGTGCTGGTGGATCATCACAAATGATCCTTTCAGTTTTTTCCGGTTGTGATAAAGCACTTTTCCGGCAGCAAGCAGAGCCGCCGTATGGCCGTCGTGGCCGCAGGCGTGCATGACGCCGGGAATTTGTGAAGCATAGGGCACATCTTTTTCATCCTGTATCGGCAAAGCGTCAAAATCAGCCCTGAGCGCGACACAAGGTCCCGGTTCTCCGCCTTCAATATAGGCTGTGACGCCGTTTCCCCCCACGTTCGTCCGGATGGGAACGCCGAGCTTTTCATAAAACGTAGCGATGAATGCCGGTGTTTTTTTCTCTTTAAAGGAAAGCTCGGGATTCCTGTGAAGGTGACGTCTGATTTCAACCATTTCCTCATACAGCCCGTCAAGCTGAGCGTACAAGCTTTTTTGAAGTGTCGTTAATGTCAAAAGCGGTGCCCCCTCGTCTGCTTTTCCCATGATTGTATATAAAATGTCAGAAGATTTCAATCTTTTTGCTACGGAAGAATGATGATGGCGGCAATCGTCGTGACGATAAGCCCGGCCGTCACCGGGATAAAGTTTTTTCTGGCAAGCTCAAACGGGTCGACTTTACAAATAGCCGCAGCGGGAATAAGTGCCCAAGGGACCAATGTTCCGCCCCCGACCCAGATCGCTGAAATCTGGCCCAGCGCCGTTAAAACGGCCGGATTCGTATGAAGCGCGGCGGAAAACAGCTTTGCCATCGATCCTGCAAGAGAAATACCGGAAAAGCCTGAACCGTCAAGCCCGGTAATCGCACCGACTGCGGTCAGGGCGATGCCGGCGAATTCCCCGGACATCGGAAAGGAATGGGACAGCGCCAGGCCAAGGTCATTGACGATACCCGCAGACCCTTTCGGCAGGGGGGTGTTCAACATACTTTTAAACCCCGCGTCACCAAGATAAAAGAACGCCGCGATCGGAATGACGGGGCCGAATACTTTAAAGCCGAATTGAAAACCGCCGATAAAATACTCAGTGATCTTTTCTAAATGCCGCTGCTTATGCACGATGAAATGAATGATCAGGAGAATGCCGATCGCCGTTCCCCCGACGAGTGCCGTCGCATCATTTCCCTGCAGGCGGTAGACGATCATGCAGATAATATCGGCGAGGAAAACAAGCGGAATGAGAACAGCCAGAGTCACCCTGAGTTTTTTCGGGAGATACATGCTTGTGTCCAAAGAACCGGAGCTGTCAAAGGAGAGGGGGACCTGCGTTTTTTTTCGCTCCCGCATGATGAGAAAAAAAGCGGTGATTGTCGTCGTTAATCCCATGATTAAAACGAGCGGAATACTAGCCTGCATGACATCGCCCACAGGAACGCCCGCGGCATCGGCTGTCAATTTCGGCGCCGCCTGAATGACGTAATCACCTGATAAAGCAAATCCGTGGCCGAACAGGTTCATCGCCATTGCCGCGGCGATCGGAGAAAGACCCGCCCGGATCGCCGCGGGAAGCAGCACAGCGCCGATCAGCGCCACACCGGGTGACGGCCAGAAAAAAAGAGAGATGGCAAACATCAGGCAGCCGATGATCCAATACGCGGCAGCCGGCCCCTTCATCAGCTTCGCAAACGGAGAAATCATCGCTTCATTAATACCTGTTTTGGTCAAAAGTCCGCTCATGGCCACGATAAAACAAATAATAAAAATCGTCGGCAGCAATTCCCCGGCGGCATACGTGAAGCTGTGAAACAGGCTGCTGACCGAAGCGGAGAATGAATGCGTCGTCCATAGCGCAATCACAAAAATACCGGCAAGTGAAATAAAGGTTGTATCTTTTCTGAGAAGCATAAAAACGATAATGGCCGCGATAAAAGCAACATAAAGCAGATGTACCGAGTAGATGCCGATCCCCAATTGAACCACTCCGTTTATAAATAGGATTGCTACAGGTTATTCATAGGCGGGCGGAAGGTGCAAAGGGGAGGCGGAAAATCGGGACTAAAAAAAGCCGGAGAATCTCCGGCGGTTTTAATCTATAGCGTAATAAGCGGTTACATAAGACGGGCGGGAGAAAATGGACGTCGTGTCGATGCCGGCTGATGTTCCGCGTTTTTTATGGGCTTCCTGATAAGAGTTTGACTGCTGCCAGCCCTGAAAGGCTTTTTCCTCTTCCCACAGGGTCAGGATGACATACGTATCGCCTTCAAGCGGCCTTAATACGCGGATGGCTTCAAAGCCGGGTTCATTTTCCACTTTGCCGGCGCGGTTTTTAAACCGGTTTTCAAACAGCGGACGGCCTTCCTGGGTAACGGCGATGTTATTGAGGACGGCGTAGCCCGGATGTTTGATTTCCCCGACGCTGTCGATGCTTTCATAGGAATGGGGCGCCTGAAAAACGGTTCCGCCATTTGTCTCATGGATTAAAATCGCATTTTCCTCTCCTTGCATCAGCACCATATTCTCATTTGGGTGTTTCTTTGCAATCGTTTTTAAAAAATCGGCTGTCCCATATGTAATATAAACCTTCATATCAGCCACCTCCTGCTTGCTAGTATAACAAAAGAGTGGTATAAGTTTCTATTGGCGACTCATTCTGACATAATTCGAAACAATATTTCCCATACTACAAGTTAAGAAAGGCGAGGTGACTTATGCTGAAAAAGAAAAAAAGATTCTTTATTCCGGCTGTAATTGCGGCGGTAACCGCTTTTCTCGCGTTAATCGGATACATTATCATTATATTTCTCGGCCATTATGTCATCGATGAAAAGAAATTAATCCTGCACGCATCTTCAAAAATCGTCGATCAAAACGGTGATGAAATCGCGAGTCTTTATACGGAAAACCGCGAACCGGTATCCATTCAGGAGGTTCCTGAAGATGTGAGAGATGCTTTTATCGCCGTTGAAGATAAACGATTTTACGAACATCACGGCATTGATGTAAAGTCTGTCGGCCGGGCGATGTTCCGGGATATTTTAGCGGGCGGCAAGGTGGAGGGCGGAAGCACGATCACCCAGCAGCTGGCGAAAAACATTTTTCTGACTCATGATAAAACATTTTTACGCAAAACGAAGGAAGTCATTATCGCCATCAATCTTGAGCGTGATTACAGCAAGGATAAGCTGCTTGAAATGTACTTGAACCAGCTCTATTTCGGCCATGGCGTTTACGGCATTCAAGCCGCGTCTCACTACTATTTTAATAAAGAAGTAAAAGATTTAACCGTTGCAGAAGGCGCCGTTCTGGCGGCTATACCGAAGGCGCCTTCCCTTTATTCGCCGATTCAGCATCCCGGCAAAAATAAAGAGCGGCGCGATACGATTCTTTCCATGATGAACGATCAGGGCTATATCAGCGCAAAAGAAGCCGTCAGAGCCCAGGGCCGGACATTGGGGCTTCATATCAAGAAAACATCTGAAACGCCTTGGTTTGACAGTTATATCGATCTTGTCATCAAGGAGGCGGAATCCCGTTATTCGATGTCAGGCGAACAGCTTCTTCAAGGCGGCTATACGATTCGGACATCGCTTGATTCCAAACTGCAGAAAACGGCATATACGCTCATGAGGGAAAGCGGCTATTTTCCGGGAACGGATCAGGCGGCGGAGGGAAGCGCCGTCTTTATTGATAATAAAACCGGAGGCGTCCGCGCGGCGGTCGGCGGTCGCGACTATGTGACAAAAGGATACAACAGGGTAACGGCGCCGCGGCAGCCGGGCTCAACGTTTAAGCCGCTTGCCGTGTACGGGCCCGCCATGCAGGAGGACAAGTTCAAACCATACTCGCTACTTCAAGACAAACTGCAGTCTTACAACGGGTACGAACCGAAAAATTATGACGGACAGTACAAGGGGCAAGTGACGATGCAGGACGCGATCACCTACAGCATAAATGCGCCCGCTGTCTGGACATTAAAGCAGATCGGCGTGGATACGGGAAAATCGTATCTTAATAAAAACGGCATAAACATTTCTGACAACGGACTCGCGATTGCGCTGGGCGGTCTGTCAGAAGGCGTCACCCCGCTTCAGCTGGCCGGAGCTTATCATACATTTGCGGCAAACGGAATGTATACGAAGCCATTTTTTATAGAGAACATCACGGACGAAGACGGAGAAACGATTTCCGGACCTAAAAACGGCAAAACGCGCGTCTTCAGCGGACAGACGGCATGGAATATGACGAGGATGCTTCAGCAGGTCGTAAAAGAAGGAACCGCTTCACAAGGCAGCTATCAGGGCGGCCTGGCGGGGAAAACCGGCACGACGTCATTTACCGGCGTCCCCGGCGCCACGAAGGACGCCTGGTTTGCGGGATACACTCCCGGACTGACGGGAGCCATCTGGATGGGGTATGACAAAACAGATAAAACCCATTACCTGAAAGGCGGAAGCCAGTATCCTGTCAGACTCTTTAAAGATATCGTCACAAAAGCGGGGGAAAACGGCAAAACATTCAAAAAGCCTGAAAATGTGAAAGAACTGGGAAGCCCGATTGAGCTGAAAGCGGTGAAGTCCCTGTCGGCCGGTTATACATTTAAGGCGATGGGACTGATTACGGTTCAATTAAAATGGGATGCTCAAAAGGATGATCGGGTTGTTTACCGAATATATGAAAAGAAAGACGGAAAAGACAAGCTTCTGGATTCGGTGAAAGGAAAAGGCAGCTTTGACATACCATACGCCAACCTGTTTTCAGGGGCTTCATACAAGGTCGTTCCATATAATCCACAGACGAATCAAGAAGGAGAGGGAACGGAATACGTTCAGCCGAAGCTTTTCTCTTCTTAATGATGAATTCGGCGATTTTTTGAACATTAGGCCTCAATTCTATACCATTTTGAAAAAACAAGGTATAGTGTAATGGGCGAAGAACACGAACGTATGGTTGCAGGAGGAAAGGTGGAAATTCAGATGAGTAAACGAGAAGCGTTTAATGATACGTTTTTAAAAGCGGCACGGGGAGAAAAAACAAATCATGTCCCTGTCTGGTACATGAGACAGGCGGGGAGGTCACAGCCGGAATACCGCAAGCTGAAGGAAAAATACGGCTTAGTCGAAATTACGCATCAGCCCGAGCTGTGCGCGTATGTGACGAGACTCCCGGTCGAGCAGTACGGAGTGGACGCTGCCATTTTATATAAAGATATTATGACGCCTCTTCCTTATATCGGAGTGGATGTCGAAATTAAAAACGGAATCGGCCCGGTGATCGATCAGCCGGTGCGCTCTGCTGCGGATATTGAAAAGCTCGGCGAACTGAATCCCGAACAGGATGTTCCTTACGTGCTGGAAACGATCAAATTACTCGTAAACGAACAGCTGAATGTCCCGCTCATCGGTTTTTCGGGAGCGCCTTTTACGCTGGCCAGTTATATGATTGAAGGCGGGCCTTCTAAAAATTACAACAAAACAAAAGCGTTCATGCACAGTATGCCGCAAGCGTGGCAGATGCTGATGGACAAGCTCGCGGATATGATTATCGTTTATGCAAAAGCGCAGATTAACGCCGGCGCAAAAGCCATTCAGATTTTTGATTCCTGGGTCGGCGCGCTGAACCGCGAAGATTACCGGCAATTTATAAAACCGGTGATGGACAGAATTTTCCGGGAGCTTTCAGCAGAACAAGTTCCGCTGATCATGTTCGGCGTAGGCGCAAGCCACCTGGCCGGAGACTGGCATGACCTTCCTCTTGACGTTGTCGGTCTTGATTGGAGACTCAGCATAGATGAAGCCAGAAAACAAGGCATCACAAAAACGGTTCAGGGCAATCTTGATCCGTCGCTTCTTCTTGCGCCTTGGGAGGTCATCGAGAAAAAAGCGAAAGCGATTCTTGACCAGGGTATGAAAACGGATCGGTTTATTTTCAATTTAGGACACGGCGTATTCCCTGATGTAAACCCGGAAACGCTGAAAAGGCTGACGGCGTTTGTGCATGAATACTCCGCGGCTAAAATAGGGGAACAATCTTCCTGAGCAGATCGTTGGTTATAAGAAGATTTTCCTGTCAAAATCAAGATAGACAGACCATCAAAAGAGGTGTTTAACAAAATGAGCAGCAAAAAGAAAATGGGACTTCTCGTTATGGCTTACGGAACGCCTTACAAAGAAGAAGACATAGAACGTTATTATACACATATCAGACGCGGAAGAAAGCCGGAGCCGCACATGCTTCAAGACTTAAAAGACAGATATGAAGCGATAGGAGGCATTTCGCCGCTTGCAAAAATTACGAAGGAGCAGGCGGAGAAGCTCGGACAGCGTTTAAATGAAATCCAGGACGACGTCACATTCAAAGTGTACATCGGATTAAAACATATTGAACCGTTTATCGAAGACGCGGTGGCGGACATGCATAAAGACGGCATTACAGAAGCTGTCAGCCTGGTGCTCGCCCCTCATTTTTCAACATTCAGCGTCCAGTCATACAACAAACGCGCCAAAGAAGAAGCGGAGAAGCTTGGCGGCTTGACCATCAAGTCGGTTGAAAGCTGGTATGATGAACCGAAATTCGTTGATTATTGGGTCAGCCAGGTGAAGAAAACGTATGAATCAATGCCGAAAGAAGAACGGGATGACGCGATGCTGATCGTCTCAGCGCACAGCCTTCCTGAAAAAATTAAAGAATACGGCGATCCGTATCCTGACCAGCTGGAGGAATCCGCAAAACTGATTGCCGAAGGCGCCGGAATTACCGATTACGCAGTCGGCTGGCAGAGCGAAGGGAACACCCCTGATCCATGGCTCGGGCCGGATGTGCAGGATCTCACGCGCGAGCTGTATCAAAAGCATCCTTATAAAGCATTTGTATACGTGCCCGCAGGCTTCGTTGCCGATCATTTAGAGGTGCTTTACGATAATGATTACGAATGCAAAGCTGTGACCGATGAAGTCGGCGCAAGCTACTATCGTCCGGCCATGCCGAACGCACAGCCCGAATTTATCGACGCGCTTGCAGCGGTCGTGCTGAAAGAGCTGGACAAGTAGAACTAAACGGTAAAGAAGGCGATAAAAATGAGTGGCGATAAAAAACATCTGGTCATCATCGGCGGCGGCATAACGGGATTAGCCGCCGCCTTCTACATGGAAAAAGAAATCAAAGAAAAACAGCTGCCGCTTGAGGTCACCCTGATTGAAGCGGGCCCGAGAGCGGGCGGCAAAATTCAGACGGCGCATAAAGACGGCTACATCATTGAGCGGGGGCCGGATTCTTTTCTGGAAAGGAAAAAAAGCGCTCCCCAGCTCGTAAAAGATTTAGGGCTTGAGCATCTGCTCGTCAACAATGCGACCGGCCAGTCTTACGTGCTCGTCAACGAGACGCTTCATCCGATGCCGAAGGGCGCGGTGATGGGCATCCCGACAAAAATCGCTCCGTTCATCTCCACCGGCTTATTTTCTGTTCCCGGAAAGGCGCGGGCGGCGCTGGATTTTGTTCTGCCTGCGAGCAAACCGAAGGAAGATCAGTCTCTGGGTGAATTTTTCCGCAGACGCGTCGGTGACGAAGTTGTTGAGAATTTAATAGAACCGCTTTTGTCAGGGATCTATGCCGGAGATATTGATAAGCTGAGCCTCATGTCCACATTTCCGCAATTCTATCAGACTGAGCAAAAGCACAGAAGCCTGATTCTCGGCATGAAAAAATCGCGTCCGCAGCCTTCAGGACAGCAGCTGACGGCCAAAAAGCAGGGGCAGTTTTTAACGCTGACAACAGGGCTTCAAACGTTGGTGGAGGAGCTGGAAAAGCAGCTTACGCTGACAAAAGTGATGAAAGGCACGAAAGTCACCCATATCGGCCGCGAGGAGAAAGGATATTCCGTGACGCTTGATAACGGCAAAGTGCTTCATGCGGAAGGATGCATTGTAACAGCGCCGCATAAAGCCGCGGCGAAAATGCTTTCTGATCTGCCGGCGGTTTCATGTCTCAAAGACATGCATTCTACATCCGTCGCCAACGTCGCCTTAGGTTTTCCTGAGGGAGCCGTCAAGATGGAGCATGAAGGTACGGGATTCGTTATCTCAAGAAACAGCGACTTCTCCATCACGGCCTGCACATGGACGAACAAAAAATGGCCGCATGCGGCGCCGGAGGGCAAAACACTGCTCAGGGCGTACGTCGGAAAAGCCGGAGATGAATCCATCGTAGATCTTTCAGATAACGAGATCATTAACATCGTAATGGAAGATTTGAAAAAAGTAATGAATATCAAAGGCGAGCCGGAAATGACCTGTGTGACCCGCTGGAACGAAAGCATGCCGCAGTACCATGTCGGTCATAAAGAGCGCATCAAAGAGTTCAGAGACGCGCTGAGAGCTTCCTATCCGGGTGTATACGCGACGGGCGCGTCTTTTGAAGGGGTGGGCATCCCAGACTGTATCGACCAGGGAAAAGCTGCCGTATATGATTCACTGGCTTATTTATTTGAAACGTACCAGCCTCCGTTATCTTAAAACGGAGGTTTTTTTGCATGTTCCCGTTCTGTAAAGGGAACACCAATAAAAAGAAAAAACATTTGAATCTTCTTTGCGACTGTGATAAGTTATCTTATGTACAAAATGACTAAAACGTTCAAACGGTCAATTTAACGAGGTGGGAAACATGTCCGTCGATCGGAAAAAGCTCATTCTGGAAGCGGCAACGAAGTCTTTTACACAATTCGGCTACAAAGCAACGACAATGGATCTGGTGGCGAAGCTGGCAAATGTGGGGAAGGGAACCATCTATACGTTTTTCAAAAACAAGGAAGAACTGTTTGATGATATTTTCACCACTATTTTAAGAGAAATGAAGGAACACGCCGATGAAGCGATGAAACCGGAGCTTTCATTTCACGAAAATGTCCACCGGGCGCTTGTCGCGATTTTGGAATTCAGAAAAACACACCAGCTGACGATTAAAATTTTTCAGGAGAACGCCGAGATTGGTACAATAGCCGTTCAGGATGTCATTGCGAAAATGGAGCGGGCCATTCTGTCATATATTAAAGAAAAGATAGAATATGCCATTGAAAACGGGAGCATTAAACCGTGCGATCCGGAGCTGACCGCTTTTGTCATGCTTAAGCTTTACATCGCGCTGATATTTGACTGGGAAAAAAACCATCCGCCTCTTGAAAAAGAGACGATCGCCGAATTGCTGGAAATGTATGTTGGTCAAGGATTATCTAAATAGATGATCCTTCACTTTTTAGGTGCCGTGACCGTTTTGTCAAATGAGTCAGTTTGCGGAAGGAGGCAACAGGGTTGAATACAATAAAAAGCCAGTGGAAAGACATTGTAACGAGCAAGAAACTGTTAATCCCCATCATTGCCATATTATTCGTTCCGCTGATTTACAGCGGAGTGTTTTTGAAGGCGTACTGGGACCCGTACGGCACGGTGGATCAGCTGCCGGTAGTCGTTGTCAACCAGGATAAAGGGGCGGACTACGAAGGGAAACATCTTCAGATCGGTGACGATCTTGTGAAAGAATTAAAGAAAAATGATAATTTTGATTGGCATTTTTCAAGCGATCTTGATCAATCGTTAAAGGACTTATTAAATGCTAAATATTATTTAGTGGTCGAGATTCCTGAAGGTTTTTCGAAAAACGCCAGCACGGTAATGGATAAAAATCCGAAAAAGCTGGATCTGAAATATCATACGAACGCCGGATCCAACTATGTCGGGGCGACAATCGGCGAAAAGGCGATCGATAAACTGAAAGCCTCCGTGTCGAAAGAAGTGACAGAGCAATACGCAAAAGTCATTTTTGACAACTTTAAAGATATTGCCAAAGGACTCGGGAAAGCCAGCAGCGGCGCCAAGAAAATAGACGATGGCACGAAAAACGCGAAAGACGGCAGCGCCAAGCTGAAGGAAAATTTAGCGAAGCTTACTGAAAGTACCGCAACCATCAGCGACAAAACACAGCAGCTTACCGACGGAGCGGCGAAAGTGACAAGCGGGATTCAAACGCTTAACAGCTCTATCGCAAAACTGCAGAGCGCAAGCGCCGACATTCAAGACAAATCGGGACAGATTGCTTCAGGAGGAGGCGAGGTGGCCAGCGGGCTTAAAACGAGTCTTGACGGGCATAAGCAGCTCCAGCAAAAGCTTCCGGATTTAACGAATGGATTAAGCGCATTAAACAGTAAGGCGCAGGAAGTATCGCAAAAAGCGGCGGCATTTGAAGATGCGATCAATTCAGTCAACCTCTCAGATATTGAAAAAGCGGTTGGGGAGCTTGAGCAGACTGAAAAGGAATTGCAGCAGTTTAAGAAAAAGCTTTCTGATCTGAAAAACAGCCTGGATGCCCGGGATGATGCGGTCAAAAAGGTGATTCAGGACAGTGATTTCTTAACGGGTGAGCAAAAAACGAAACTGGTTCAGCTTCTGAATGAGAAGCTTCCGAAGGCTGACCTTCCGGATTTAGACAATATCGTCAGCCAGCTTCCGTCCGGCGGAGATGTTCAGCTTCCGGATATGTCAGTTATAAAAAGCGCGCTGGAAGATGTAAAAGCGAAGGCTGATCAGCTGAAAGCACTGCCGCAGTCCACATCGAAACTGTATAACGGCGCGGCGGCGGTACAAGACGCGATTAACCAGCTGACAGCGGGAACTGACAAATTATACAGCGGAGCGCAGACCGTCTTTGAAAGCCAAAACAAACTGACGGCCGGTATCGGCGAATACAACAGCAAGTTCGGACAGCTCAAATCAGGATCAGAAGCGTTAGTGTCAGGGAGCGGCCAGGTGTCTGGCGGCTTAACGAAACTGCTGGACGCACAAAACAAAGTCCATGACGGTTCGTCCAAAATTGAGCAGGGCCAAGCGTCACTCGGCACCGGTTTAAGCAAGCTTTTAGACGGCACCGGACAATTGTCCAGCCAGCTGAAAGATGCGGCCGATCAAACCGGAGACATTAAGACAGATAACAAAACGTACAGCATGATTGCCGATCCGGTAAAAACAGACGATAACGCGATTCATTCCGTGCCTAACTACGGTACGGGACTGACGCCTTATATCCTGTCTATGGGCTTATATGTCGGCGGATTGATGCTGACGGTCGTATTCCCTCTGACTGAAGCTTCGGGCCGTCCGAGAAACGGGTTTGAATGGTTCCTCAGTAAATTCAGCGTCATTCTGCTCGTCGGACTGATTCAATCTGTTATAGTCGCCACGGTTCTGTTAAAAGGAATCGGGCTTGATGTGGAAAGCACTTGGAGATTCTATCTCTTTACGATGATTACCAGCATCGCGTTCTTGTCCATGATTCAATTATTAGCGACCACGATGGGAAATCCGGGACGCTTTATCGCTGTCATCATTCTGGTGCTCCAGCTCGGGGCAAGCGGAGGAACCTTCCCGCTTGAACTTCTGCCTGGATTCTATCAAGTGATTCACGGGGCACTGCCGATGACGTACAGCATTAACGGATTCCGTGCCGTCATTTCAAATGGCGATTACGCCTACATGTGGCAGCAGGCATCGATTCTATTGGGCATTGCCGTTGTCATGATCGCGCTGACCATCGTGTACTTTACGGTGCAAAGCAAAAAAGAACACAAAGCGGAAGAAGAAATCACAGCATAAGAAAAAGAGGCCCTGGGCAGATGCTCGGGGCCTCTTTTTTCAGCTTTCGATCATCGTTCGATTAAAATCCCCATCTCACCAGCAATCCGGTATACGTCAATCCGCCGCCGAACCCGAATAATACCAGTGTCTGGCCTTCCGACAGTTTTTTCGCTTTCACGGCTTCATCCAAAGCGAGAATAATAGAAACCGATGAAGTGTTTCCGTAATATTCAACGCTTGTCAATGTCCGTTCAAGCGGGAAAGGAAGTTTTTCACAGATGGATTCGATCATCCGCATGTTGGCGCTGTGAGGAACGAACCAATCCAGATCGTCTTTTGAAAAGCCGGCTTTTTCTAAAAGGGCATTGCATTCCTCAGGCACGGTTCTGACCGCCCATTTATATACTTCGCGCCCGTTTTGCACCATGTTTCCTCCGCCCTTAAGCGGCTCGCCGTTTAATTCTGCGCTCAGCCCCGTGCGATACAGCACGTCCGCGCCGCTCCCGGCCGTTCCTTGCACGGCTGCCAAAAAGCCCGGCGCTGATTCGTCGCGTTCCACCAATAAGGCGCCTGCAGCGTCTCCGAAAAGGACGCAGGTCGTCCGGTCAGTATAATCCGTTACTTTTGATAATGTTTCACCGGCAATCACGATCACTTTTTGATGAGAACCGGCGGTGATTAATGCGTCTGCGAGCTGAAGGCCGTATGTGAGTCCGGCGCATGTGGCGTTAATATCAAGGGCGCCGGTGTGAGGCCAGCCGAAATGAGCCTGCACGCGTGCCGCAGTGCTTGGAAACGCATAGTCCGCCGTCGTTGTAGCGACAAGGATCATATCGACATCATCAAGGGTCCCGCTGTATCGTTCTGCAAGGTTTTTCACCGCTTCTATACATAAATCCGATGTGAATTCATGTTCGCCGGCAATACGTCTTTCCTTCATGCCGGTACGCTGGACGATCCATTCATCAGATGTATCGACGATGCGCTCCAAATCCGCATTTGTTAATCGGCGTGCCGGAGCATATGTACCGATTGCTGTAATTTTAGATTTTGACATGATGAATCACTCCTTTATAATCAGATTATAACACCAGATATTAATACTTGGTACTAATTTTAATAAAAAAACCCAAGCAGCATCCGCTGGTTGGGGAGCATGAGACATCTATTTATAAAACGGGCTTGTGTGATATTACCAATGACGGCAGCAGTGGCGGCGATGATGGCGGCATGAATGATGATGCTTTCTTTCCTTTTTCTTCTTACAAGGTTCTTCTTCTTTTTTCTTCTTGCAGGGATCTTTGTCTTTTTTACAGCACCAGAAGGAGTCTGCATCAAACCAATCATCCTCAAACCAATCCTCAAACCAATCTTTATGAAACCTTTTCCGCTTATGCGATTTACGGCTGATCATACATTTCCCTCCTATCCCCATGCTCCCTTCATCTTATGAAAAAAGAGAAGGAAAAGATTGGACGGGTTGTGGATCAAAAGAGTATATTTTAAGAAGAATCAAATTGATAGGAGGAATGACCTGTGGCAGATATGAAACATACGATGGAACTGATTAAAAAACTGGTGTCGATTCCGAGTCCGACGGGCAATACATACGAGGTTATCGCCTATACAGAAAGTCTTTTAAAAGACTGGGGCGTCTCCTCTTACAGAAACCGCAAAGGCGGTCTTTTTGTCACGATTCCCGGCCGTGATGACAAGAAACACAGATTGCTGACGGCGCATGTCGATACGCTCGGCGCGATGGTAAAGGAAATAAAGGCGGACGGCCGGCTGAAGATTGACTTGATCGGCGGCTTCCGATACAACTCGATTGAAGGGGAATATTGCGAGATCCAAACTGCTTCCGGCAAAACCTATACAGGCACCATTTTAATGCATCAGACTTCAGTGCACGTCTACAAGGACGCCGGCAAGGCAGAGCGGAATCAGGAGAATATGGAAGTCCGCCTTGATGAGCCTGTCCGGACGAAGGAGGAGACCTCCAATCTCGGCATCAGGGTCGGCGATTTCATTTCATTTGATCCGCGCGTGCAGATGACACCGAGCGGTTTTATAAAATCCCGGCATCTTGATGATAAAGCGAGTGTGGCCCTGCTCCTGAACTTAATCCGCCGCATCACAGAAGAGAAAATCGAACTTCCGTATACGACGCACTTTCTGATTTCTAATAATGAAGAAATCGGCTACGGCGGCAATTCCAACATTCCGCCTGAAACCGTCGAATACTTGGCTGTTGATATGGGAGCGATCGGCGACGGCCAGTCTACGGATGAATATACCGTCTCTATTTGCGTGAAGGATGCAAGCGGCCCGTATCATTATCAGCTCAGAAAACATCTGGCCGGGCTTGCGGAGCGCTATGGCATTGATTATCAGCTTGATATCTATCCGTATTACGGTTCTGATGCCTCAGCAGCTATCCGTTCGGGCCATGACATCGTCCACGGGCTGATCGGCCCGGGAATTGACGCGTCACACGCCTTTGAACGCACGCACGAATTATCGCTTCTTAATACGGCGAAGCTTTTGTACCGGTACGTTCTATCGCCGATGGCATAAAAAAACCCTGCGCGGAAAAAGTTCCGTGCAGGGTTTTCGTTTAACCTGAGATGGTTGTGTTTTGTTCTGTTTTGGCGAGGCTCATGACCTTCGCGCCTTTAGCGGGATCATACTGACCTTCCCATTTTGACATCACAACGGATGCCAGCGCGTTTCCGGTCAGATTGACGACCGTACGGGCCATGTCCATAATCCGGTCAACACCGGCGATGAATGCAAGGCCTTCTGCAGGAATGTTGAATGCGCCTAGTGTCGCAAGCAGGACGACGAAAGAAGTCCCGGGCACGGCAGCCATTCCTTTGGAAGTGACCATCAAGACAAGCACAAGGGTAATCTGCTGCCAAATGGACAAGTCAACGTGGTATACCTGAGCGAGGAATATTGCGGCGATAGATTGGTACAGCACAGATCCGTCTAAGTTAAAGGTATATCCGATCGGCACAACAAATGAAACAATACCTTTCGGACATCCGATTTTCTCCATTTTTTCCATAACACGAGGGAGTACAGTTTCGGAGCTTGACGTACTGAACGCCAATAAAATTTCATCCTTCATATAGGCGAGGAATTTGAAAATGTTAACCCCGGCAAGCTTTCCGACGATTCCGAATACAACAATGAGAAAGAAAGCCAAAGCTACATATACTAAACCGACCAGTTTACCGAGTGAAAGCAGGGAACTGAGCCCAAATTTGGAAACGGTAACACCAATCAATGCAAAAACACCAAACGGAGCAACTTTCATGACCAGGTTCACAACGTGGAACATCGCATGAGAAACACCTTCAAAGAAGGCCAATACGGGCTTTCCTTTTTCACCGATTGCCGAGATGCCGAGTGCAAACAGCACGGTAAAGCAGATGATGGCAAGCAGATCTCCTTCGGCCAATGATTGGAAGAAGTTTGTCGGTACAATATGCAGGAATGTGTCCGCGATGGATTTATTATTTTGTTCTTTTTCTGTTTCAACATATTGACTGATATCTGTTTTTTGAGCCTCATGTATATTAACGCCTGTTCCCGGATGAAAAAGATTTGCCAAAGCCAGTCCGAGAATGATGGCGAAAGTGGTAATGATCTCAAAATACAAAATCGTTTTGAAGCCTAATTTTCCGACCTGTTTTCCGCTTCCCGCGCCGGCAACGCCGATGATTAAGCTGGAGACGACGATTGGAATCACGATCATTTTGATTAAGCGTAAAAACAAATCGCCGATAGGCTGTAAATAAGTTGGAACAGCAGGATTGCCATACCAGATGACACCGACTACAACCCCTAGTATGAGTCCGACGAAAATTTGCGTCGCTAATCCAAAACGTAATTTTTTCATAGATTACCTCCCGAAGAAAAAAGTGCAATAAGTATCTAAAAAGATAGCTATTAGAACAAATTATAATAGAAAAGAAAACAATTCGTCTATAAAAAAATATAGATTGAAAATACTGAATTGTACAAAACATACAGATAATTGCTAATAATGGTGGATAACGCCCTATTCAGAAAGTACGGCGCCGGCCGAAAAATAAAGGTGCCGCACCCTTTTGACTGTGCGGCACCCTATTGTCACATATCCTTTATTTTTAAGCAATCGTCACAAACATTTCCATAGCATTCATGCTGTTCAGCTATTTCTTTGCCGCATTCCGCACACTTTTTACCGGGCAGATTTCTAAAAAATTCTGTTATTTTATCCAACATACCCATCCCTCTTTCGTTGTGTTGTCTTTACATTGTATTATAACAGTTAATGAAAATCAACGGCTGTTTTGGCACAATGTTTAAAACATGCAATTTATACGAAAAATAGGTATATTGAAGGAAAGGATCTTTTTATCTTAAACATTCGGAGGATGCTATGAAAGTTACAGTTATTGGATGCTGCGGCGGGTTTCCGGCCGCAAATGAAGCAACTTCAGGCTATCTGTTTCAGTCCGGCGGTTATTCTTTGCTCGTCGATTGCGGAAGCGCCGTATTATCAAAGCTGTTTGCCTATGTACCGGCAGAAGAGCTTGATGCCGTGATTTTGTCCCATTATCATCATGACCACATCGCTGATATCGGACCGCTTCAATTTGCCAAGCAGGTCGGCTCATTTCTTGGAAAAGGGACGGATGCGCTGCCGATTTACGGGCATGATGCTGATATAGAACAGTTTGAGCGTCTTACATACAAAACGCATACAAAGGGAATGGCCTATCAGCCGGACCGTCCGCTTTCTGCCGGGCCGTTCACGATTACCTTCCTGAAAACGGTGCATCCGGTCACTTGTTATGCGATGCGCATTACTGACGGTTCTGCTTCCGTTGTGTATACGGCTGATTCAAGCTATCAGGACTCGTTTATTCCGTTTGCGGAAAATGCCGATCTGCTGATCTGCGAGTGCAATTTTTACGCAGACCAGGACGGCACGTCAGCCGGCCATATGAACAGCTTGGAAGCCGGACGTATCGCGAAGGAGGCGGGAGCGGGGGAGCTGATTCTCACGCATCTGCCTCACTTCGGCGAGCACCGCAAACTGAAAGAAGAAGCGGAAACCGTGTTCGGGGGCGAAGTGAAAATCGCGGCCTCCGGATTGAAGTGGGAGAAATAGAGGAGGAGCACCATGTTATTTATTGACAACCAAAACATAACCGATCCGAGGATCAACCTCGCGATCGAAGAATATTGCGTGAAGCATCTCGACCCTGAACAGACGTACCTGCTTTTTTATGTCAATCAGCCGTCGATTATCATCGGGAAGAATCAAAATACAATAGAAGAAATCAACACGAAATACGTAGAAGATAACGGAATCATTGTCGTCCGCAGACTGTCAGGAGGCGGCGCGGTTTATCACGATCTCGGAAATTTGAATTTCAGTTTTATCACAAAGGATGACGGAGACAGCTTTCACAATTTTAAAAAATTCACCGAACCCGTCATTCAGGCGCTGCGCCAGCTCGGTGTGGAAGCTGAATTAAGCGGCCGCAACGACATTGTCGCAGATGGCAGAAAAATTTCCGGCAACGCTCAATTCTCGACGAAAGGGCGGATTTTCAGCCACGGAACATTAATGCTGGATTCGGCCATTGACCATGTTGTGTCAGCGCTGAAAGTGAAAAAAGACAAAATTGAATCAAAGGGCATTAAATCAATCAGAAGCCGTGTCGCCAACATCAGCGAGTTTCTTGATGACAAAATGACGGCCGATGAATTCAAAAAGCATCTGCTTCACCATATTTTTAATACAAATGATCTTTCCAAAGTGCCGGAATATAAGCTGACGGATGTAGACTGGAAAGCGATCCGGAAGATTTCTGAAGAGCGTTATCAAAACTGGGACTGGAATTTCGGCAGGTCGCCGGCATTCAATCTTCAGCATTCCAAACGTTATCCGGTCGGATCAATTGATCTGCGCCTTGAAGTGAAAAAAGGAATCATTCAAGACTGCAAAATTTTCGGTGATTTTTTCGGTGCGAAAGATGTGAGTGAAGTCGAACAGGCGCTGATCGGAAAACAGTATGACAGAACCGCGATCAGGGAGGCGCTGGCCGGAATTGAGCTGAAACAGTATTTCGGCAAAATAGAGCTGGAAGACTTTCTCGAACTGATTTATTAGAACACTTGCCGAACCGCATGATTTGAATCAGCGCCCGTTTTTATGAAATGATAGAACCATAATAGATAGGGAGGGATCATGATGAAAGTATTTCTCATCGGAGCAAACGGACAGATCGGACAGCGGCTGACCGGGCTGTTTCAAAAAGACGGCACCCATACGCTTCGGGCGATGGTCCGGAAAGAAGAGCAGAAAGAAGCGCTTCAAGCTGCGGGAACAGAAGCCGTTCTTGCCGATCTGGAAGGAAGTGCGGAAGACATCGCGAAAGCCGCCGAGGGTTGTGACGCGATGGTTTTTACCGCCGGATCAGGAGGAAGCACCGGCTATGATAAGACGCTTTTGATTGATCTTGACGGAGCGGCAAAAGCGATAGAAGCGGCAAAAAAAGCCGGCATTAAGCGGTTTATTATGGTGAGCGCCCTTCAGGCTCATAACCGGGCCAACTGGAATGAATCGCTGAAGCCGTATTATGCCGCTAAACATTATGCGGACAAAATTCTTGAAGCGAGCGGTTTGACGTATACGATTATCCGTCCCGGCGGGTTATTAAATGATCCCGGCACGGGCAATATCAATGCCGCCGCCGATTTAGAAAGAGGCTCCATTTCAAGAGACGATGTCGCCAAGACCGTTATCGCATCCCTTAATGAACCGAATACGTTTGAAAAGGCGTTCGATCTGACGGCGGGCAGCACGCCCATCAGAGAAGCGCTGAAACAATTATAGTTTCCGGTTTTACGGCACTCGGGGCTTTTAGCCCTTGAGTGTTTTTCTATATTTTTCTATAATGAAAGTGAACGTTTATTCCGGAGAAATGAATGACTATTCATTCATTACATTTTTAAAGGGGTGGGAAAATGAATCTGGTTTCCAAATTGGAAGAAACGGCATCACAGAAACCGGAAAAACCGGCTTGTCTGTTTCAAGATCAGTACATGACGTATGAGGAGCTGGCAGGTAAAATCGAAGCATTTGCAAACGGATTGGAAGACAGGGGACTGAAAAAAGGGGATCATCTCGCTTTGCTGCTCGGAAATACGCCTGATTTTGTCATTGCGTTTTTCGGCGCGTTAAAAGCGGGAGTTGTCGTCATACCTGTTAATCCGGCATACACACCTTCAGAGATCGCATATATGATGAAAAACGGCGATGTCAAAGCGATCGCCGGCATCGACCTTTTAATTCCCGTATTTGAAAGCCTGCACGGCTCACTGCCGCTAGTGGAGCATATCATCATCAGTCAGACCGCAGAGAACGCTCCATCGACAGAAGACCCTCAATTGCGCTTGAAAATGACAACGTTTACAAAAATGCTCCGTCCAGCGGAGCGCACCAGAACCTATCCGACATTGTCCCAAGATGATACTGCCGTCATTTTATATACCTCAGGGACGACGGGAAAACCGAAAGGCGCCATGCTCACCCATCAGAATCTTTTTTCCAACGCAAATGATGTCGCCGGATACTTAGGAATGAATGAGAAAGATAAAATTGTAGCCGCATTGCCGATGTTTCACGTTTTTTGTTTAACCGTTTGTATGAATGCGCCTCTGATGAGCGGAGCGTGTGTATTAATCGAGCCGCAATTCAGCCCGGCCTCTGTGTTTAAACTGATTAAACGCCGGCAGGCAACTATTTTTGCAGGCGTTCCGACGATGTATAACTACCTGTATCAATATGAGCACGGCAAAGCGGAGGATTTTGCGTCTATCAGGCTCTGCATTTCAGGCGGAGCTTCGATGCCGGTCGCTCTGCTGCAGACGTTTGAACAAACCTTTAATGTCACCATTTTGGAAGGATACGGACTTTCTGAAGCGTCGCCGGTTACTTGTTTCAATCCGTTTGACCGGGGGAGAAAGCCCGGCTCAATCGGGACGAATATTTTGCATGTCGAAAATAAAGTCGTTGATACGCTCGGTCGAGAGCTGCCCGCTCATCAAGTGGGGGAATTGATCGTGAAAGGGCCGAATGTGATGAAAGGCTATTACAAGATGCCGGAGGAGACGGAACACGCGCTGAAGGACGGCTGGCTGTACACGGGTGATTTGGCGAAGCGCGATGAAGACGGTTATTTTTATATCGTCGACAGAAAAAAAGATATGATTCTCGTCGGCGGATACAACGTCTATCCGCGCGAAGTAGAAGAAGTGCTCTACAGCCATGAGGGCATTAAAGAAGCCGTGGTCATCGGCGTTCCTGACGCCAAAACGGGGGAAGCGGTGCATGCTTATATAGTGCCTGCGGATGGTGAGCTGACAGAGCAGGCCGTTGTTGATTACTGTGAACAGCATTTAGCAAAATATAAGCGCCCGGCGGAAGTGGTTTTTCTTGATGAGATTCCGAAGAACGCGACCGGGAAGCTGCTGAGACGGGCGGTTCGGGACATGCTTCCGAAATGACAGACGAAAAGCGAAGCCTGAGGGCTTCGCTTTTACATGAACTGATCCGGTCAGCTCTGCGATTCTTCCTTAATGATGCTTTGCACAAGCAACGTATCATGCCGGGTCAGTTTGTAATACGTGTTTTTATACTTGTACGTCATATAATTGCCGCTTTCGAGCCACATGCTGAATGAATCAAAACGGTCTTCATGGTATTTGACCGTTCCGTTGTAATCGGGAGACACGCTTTTGGTCAGTTTGACTTGTTTTCCTTGGTTCAAGATATCGAGCATATCTTTTACATTCTGCCTGTCTTTAATTTTGATTTCTTTTTTTCCGTGCTCAGACAGAATAATCAGATCTGCGTTGCTTGATGGAAACACATCGCCGGTCCGGCTGTATACATAGAAGAAAGCAATAACCAAAAGGGCGATTACTACAATAAATGCGATTATTTTTTTCATATTCATCACTCCGTCTTTTAGTCTTTCCCGCTTCCTGTTGTTCCATTCTTTTCTGTTGTGAAAAGATTAACATCCGTTTCGGAGGCTTGGTTCTATTTATTTGCATTTATGCTTACAATAGGAGTAAGTCATAAGGGTAAGGAGGGTGACTTCCATGCGCAAATGGATTGCGGCAGCGGGACTTGCCTATGTGCTGTACGGCCTTTTTTTCTATTGGTATTTCTTTATGACAGGAGACTCCTCGGTCCCGGAGGCCGTAAAGGGAACGAAAGCCGATCCGGCCTCGTTTATGGACCCGGGCCGCCTGGCAGCCGCTGAAAACTATTCAAATGTAAAGGATTTTCTGTTTTTTATCGGGGCGCCGTTAGATTGGTTTTTATTTTTTCTGCTGCTCATTACTGGGCTTGCCAAAAAAATAAAGCAATGGCTGGAAGCAGCGGTGCGCTTTCGGGTGCTGCAAATCGTAAGCTTCGTATTTGTCATTTCACTCATCGTTATGGCTGCTTCGCTTCCGCTTGAGTGGATCGGATATCGGGTTTCGCTTGCGTATCATATTTCGACCCAGACCGCAACAAGCTGGATCAGAGACCATGTCATTGATTTCTGGATCAGTTTTCCGCTGTTTGCCGCGTGTGTGCTTGTGTTTTACTGGCTGATCACAAAGCATACAAAAAAATGGTGGTTTTACGCTTGGTGTCTGACCGTGCCGTTTACCCTGTTTTTGTTTTTCCTGCAGCCGGTTGTCATTGATCCTTTATACAATGATTTTTATCCGCTGAAAGACAAGGAGCTGGAAAGCAAAATTTTGTCGCTTGCCGACAAGGCCGATATTCCCGCCAGCCATGTTTATGAAGTGAATATGTCGGAGAAAACGAACGCGCTGAATGCGTATGTGACGGGCATCGGTTCGAATAAGCGCATTGTTTTGTGGGATACGACTCTTAACAAACTGAAGGATCCGGAAATTTTGTTCATAATGGGGCATGAGATGGGGCACTATGTGATGAAGCACGTGTACATTGGACTTGCCGGGTATCTGCTGCTGTCATTGGCCGGGTTCTATATCATTGACAAGCTTTATAAGCGGCTGTCCAAATTCTTCGGCCGAATGCTTCATATAGAGGGGCCTAAAGATCTGGCCGCTCTCCCGCTGTTATTGCTGCTCATATCCGTGCTCAGTTTTGCTTCTGATCCGATTACGAATGCCGTCTCCCGGTATCAGGAAAACGCTGCCGACCGTTACGGCATCGAGCTGACCGGAAACCGGGAAGCGGCGATTGAGACGTTTCAGGACTTGGCCGATACGGGACTGAGCCGGGTCAACCCGCCGTTTCTCGTCAAAATTTTCAGAGGGAGCCACCCGTCGATTATGGAGCGGATTGAACATGCGGAGGAAGAAAAATAATAAAAAACCGGCGGGGCCAAGGCCGACGCCGGTTTTTTATGTTTTACTGAGCTGCCGCCTGTACGTTGATCAGCCCTTTTCCGTAGTAGAAAGCATCACCAAGTTTTGTAGTGGTGTTTTCTAAACTGCTGCGGACTTGAGTGGTTGTCCAGTTCGGGTGCTTAGAAAGAATTAAAGCAGCCGCTCCGGCAACGTGCGGAGATGCCATTGACGTACCGTTGTATGCTCCGTATTTGTTTCCGGGAAGCGTGCTTTGGATCGATACGCCAGGTGCCATGACATCAAGCTCAGGCCCTACGCTTGAGAAAGATGCTCTTTGATTGCTGCTGTCAACAGCGCCGACTGCAATGACAGAAGGGTATTTACCAGGATAGCCCACTGTGCTTGAGCCGCCGGAAGTGCCTTCGTTACCGGCTGCCGCAACCACTACGACGCCGGAAGCAACGGCTTTGTCAACTGCAGCTTTTAACGCTGAAGAACCAGAAGGTCCGCCGAGACTCATATTAATAACGTCCATTTTGTTTGCGATCGCCCACTCAATTCCGTTAATGATCCAGCTGTACTGGCCGGAACCGTCAGCGCCGAGAACTTTTACCGCGTAAAGGGATGCGCTTGGCGCAACGCCTAATACACCGATTGAGTTATTAAGAGCCGCAACTGTGCCGGCAACGTGAGTACCGTGAGAGTTTCTGTCTTGGAAAGGATTTGTTTCAGAAGGAACCATGCTGGCTCCGCCTGCCACCTTTAAATCAGGATGAGAAGAATCAATACCGCTGTCGATAACCGCTACTTTAACATTTGATCCGGTGAAGCCTTGAGAGTGCAGAGCAGGGGCTTTGATTTGAGATACGCCGTAAGGCACGGATTGCGCGTACGCTTTTGCAACGTGATCTTCTTCAACGTAAGCGACGCTAGGGTCTTTTTTCAGCTCTTTTACAGCTTTTTCATTTAATGTAGCTGAAGCCGCGTCTACATATTTGAATTGCTTCTGTACTTTTCCGCCTTTTTCAGAAATGACATCTTTCTTCTTAGCGGCGCTCATCGTGCTCATTGTCTGTTTGAACCCGACAATATATTTCTTTTCCCCGTTTGATTTTCCTGCCGCCTGGGCAGAAGACGTGCTGCCGAACGCCATCGTAAAGATTAACGCTAAAGCAAACAGCAAACTGATCCATACCTTTTTGCCTCTCACTCTTTATCCTCTCCTTTTTTTCATTTGCAGAATAACCAATAGACAGACTATTCTGTGGATTAATTGTATAGTATGGAATAATATTTTAGTAGACCCAATTTTTTTCATCCCGTTTTATTTCTATTTAGGTATATCAACTCTCTTTCATTTAGTAGGAACCCGAAATATTTAAATTTTAATGGAAAAAACCGATGGAAGGACATGAGTAAATGTACACAAGCGCAATGACTCGCTTGTTTACTGGGTCGAATGTTTTGCTTCCATTTTTGGATGCTTCACCAAAAACAGGATAAATGTCACTTTTTGTTGAATACAGAAGACTGATGGACGTGAAAACAGAATGAGAAAAAGCCCCGGCATGAATCAGTCTTTGACTTCCTTGGTGGAGAATAGCTATGAAACCATTTTATAAAAATAATGATTATGAATATCATTGATGCTTATCTTGATCATGATATAATTGCGGAAAAACGAAAGAGGGGAACAGATGAAACGATTCAGTATGCTGATGCCGATCTTGGCCGTCCTCGTCATATCGGCATGTTCAGGACCGGAACATGAGACTGCCATCAGACATGATCTGGGGACCTCACATGTGCCAGCGCATCCGCAGCGCGTCGCCGTGCTGAATCCGGGTTTTAATGATACCCTCCATGATCTCGGCATAAAGCCTGTGGCTGCGGCCGATAACCGGTCACATCCCGACCTGAATAAGATCGCTTCGCTGAAACCCGATCTCATCATTGCAGACTCAAGCCTGCACGAAGGGATATACCATAAGCTGACGGAGATCGCTTCGACAATCGCTTTAAAAAATGAAGATGCGGATTATCAGGATGCGGTTGACGCCGCCCTTACCATTGAAAAGGCGGCCGGTAAAGAGGGCATCATAGAGAAAAAGTTGTCGGCTCAGGAAGAAAAGCTGAATGACATCAAAAGAAAACTGGATGCAGAAGGCGCCTCGATTTTAATAATGAACGCTGTAAACGGCAGCTTTTCCGTAAAGGATGATCAATTTTTTACGTCCCGGCTTTTAACGCTCGCAGGGTTTACCTATGCGGTCCAGACAGCTTCCGGCGGAAAATCTGAGCCTATCAAAATGACACCCGGGGGGCTTTTGCATATCGATCCTGATTACATCGTGCTGTTGGGCGGAGAGAAAGAGTTCCAAAAGAATCCGATCTGGAAACAGCTTAAAGCCGTGAAAAACGGACATGTTTACCGCGCGGACAGGGCGGTTTGGACGGAACGCCGGAGTATTGACGGTGCGGACGCCATATTACATGATCTGCAGGAAAAAATGCCCGCTAAAAAGGCCCGGCACTGAATGCGGGCCTTTTTGCTATGCTTCTGAAAGGTGGCTGCTTACATTGTAATCCTTGACGCGCCACTTATTTTCAATTCGTTCGATATTGCTCAGACAAGCATTGACAAGCTTTGCGTTTTGTATGTCGGTGTCACCGTCAGAAATGGCGGACAAGAGGGCATGAATGGCTGCGCCGTGAGCGACGATCAGTACTTTTTGATCAGGGAAGCGCTCCTGAACTTTCACTAAACCGGCCAGCATTCTGTCTGTCAGCTCCTCTGCGGTCTCCATGTTCGGATAGTTTTTATCCGGATAGCGCTTCGACCGTTCCGGTAAAGACATTCCTTCCGCATCCCCATAGCTCCGTTCTCTGAAATCTTCCATGACGACGATAGGAAGATTCAGAAATCCATTAATGATGTCGGCTGTTTTTCTGGCCCGTTTCATCGGGCTTGACACGATGACATCCCATTTGAAACCTTTTAAGTATTCTCCTGTTTCTTTCGCCTGACGCTCTCCCGTCGCATTTAACGGAATATCCGATTTGCCTTGAAGCTTCTTTTGGGCGTTCCAATCAGTCTCTCCATGTCTTACTAAACAAACGGCAGTCATAAAGTCTCCACTCCGATCATTTTTTATCGATATCATCTATTATACTGCCGTTACGTTAACACTTCAAAGAGAAGCGCCAGTCCGACTCCGCCTCCGTTGCCGATCGCTGCTGCTGCAAAGCGGGCATCCGGCCGCCTTTTTGCTTCATAAAAAAGCCGGGTGACAAGCGCCGCTCCGGAAGCCCCGTACGGATGTCCGACGGCCAGAGCGCCGCCACGGACATTTATTTTAGAATACGGCACTTGAAGCTGCTGTGAAAAGACGCATATTTTGACGGCAAACGCCTCGTTTATTTCGTATATATCAATGTCATCAGGTGACAGGTCCCGCTCCTTCAGCAGTTTTTTGACGGCATACACCGGAGCAGCTGACGGATAATGCGGATGGACGCCGCTTACCGCGCTTCCGATAAAACGCAATCTCGGCTTTAAACCGAGAGACCGCGCTTTTTGTTCTTCCATCACACAGACTGCCGCCGCCCCGTCAGAAATTCCGCAGCTGTTGGCGGCGGTGACAGAGCCTCCGGGCTGAAAGACGGGTTTGGCGCGGGCGATGAGAGGCTCCATGTTCCGCTTTTTTTGCATGTTTTCGTCAGCGGCGAATCCGCGAAAGGGGAGGATCTCCCGGCGGTACAGGCCGTCTTCGTGCGCTTTGACGCTCCGTTCATAGCTGAGAAGGGCATATTCGTCCTGCATCTTTCTCGTTACCCCGTAAGCCTGTGCCGTATACTCGGCTGCTATGCCCATATCAGGATCGCCGATATGTTCAGGAGAAAAACGCGCGCGCGATGAGAAAGGGGAGCGGCTGCTGCTCTCCGCTCCTCCCGCGATATACGTACTCCCTGCGCCGGCTTTTACAAAATGACACGCGATTCTCACGGCATCAAGCCCGGAGCCGCACTGTCTGTCGATGGTCGTCCCGGACACGCTCAAAGGAAGTCCGGCTGCCAAGGCTGACAGCCGGGCGAGGTTTCCGCCGCGGCCCGTCGCATTTCCGATCAGGACTTCATCAATGTCTTCGGGTGTGTTCCGGCTCAAATGGCGGATCAGCGGAGCGGCTAAATCCTCAGGAAGACAGTCCTTTAACAGGCCGTTTTCCCGGGCGAAAATCGTCCGTTTCGCATCCGTAATTACCGCTTCCATTCCATCATGTCCTTTGCCTGTTTTCGTATGGCGGCACGGGCGATCTTTCCGCCGGCTGTTTCCGGTATTTCTGAAAACAGCCATTTTTTCGGGATTTTATATGCTGCCAGCTGTTCGCGGCACCGTTTCTTCAGTTCCTTTATATCCGCATGTCCGTCGATCACCGCAACGGCGATGCTGCCCCAATAGGCATCAGGCACACCGGTTACGGCCGCTTTTCTGACGCCCGGACAGCCGTTGAGCACACGTTCAATCTCTTCAGGAAACACGTTCAGGCCGCCGGATACGATCATCCCGTTTTCACGTCCTTCGATATATAGATAGCCGTCACTGTCGACATACCCCATGTCGTCAACCGTCATCCATCCGGAATCATCAGGCTTTGCGCCGCCGATGTATCCCGAAAATTTCATCGGGCTGTTCACAAAAATCTTCCCCGTTTCGCCCGGCATGCAGCGTTCTCCTCCGGGACGGCGGATTTCGATTTTAACATGATCAAACGGCCGGCCCGCCGCATTTGCCTTTTTTGCGCCGTCTTCAGGCGATAAGAAAGCCACGAAACTCAGCTCGGACGTACCGTAAAAATCATATAACCGCAGATGAGGATAGCGGTCTGACAGCGCTTGTTTAGACGAAGCCGGCCAGTCTGCGCCGGAAGAAATCACCTTGAGCGGTTTATCCGGAAACGCTTCTGCCGAGAGCAGGGCGTCGGTCATTGTCGGTACGGTATACAGAACATCAGCTTGTCTCAGCCAGTCTTTCATCCCGGCCGGATTGAATTTTCTTTGAAGGATGACGGTTCCGCCGATAAACAAAGTGCTGACGGCGCCGTACAAAAAGTGTGATGAGCGCAGCGTGCCCGGTACCAGCACTTTGTCATCAGGGGAAATGCCGAATTCACGTTTCGTACAAGAAAAGCTCTCCAGCCACGAACGGTGGGAGCGGGTGAAGGCTTTCGGCTTTCCGGTCGAACCCGAGGTGAACCCGGTATAAAAGGGCAGGCCGGCGTTTTTGATAAAGGCGCCTTCTGTTTTCTCCGCCTCGATACAAGATCTGCATTCATCCCACAGAATGACGGGTGTTTTGACGCCGTTCAATCTGACGCTCAGCCGGCGGTCACAGATGACGAGATCGGTTTTGCTGATGTGCAGCTGATCCGCGAATTCCGCCGCTGTCGAGCGGGGATCTAACGGTACCGCCGTGCAGCCGGCATGCGCCGAGCCGGCGAATAGTTGTAAAAAAGGGATTTCATTCGGCAGTAATATTGCAATGTTTTTCGGCTTACCTGACAGGCTGCTAAGCCAGTTTGCGGTCTGGTTTACTAGCCTGTTCCAAGTTTGATAGTTGATCTTTTCTGTTTCTGTCTGAATGGCGATTTGTTCCGGCGCTTGTCCGGATGTTTCTGAATATGATGATGTAATCATGATGAGTAAAATCAGCTTCCTTTCGTCGGCAAAAGCCGGCTTGCTTGAAGAGTTTTTCTGATTCTTACGGCTGCGAAAGAGGCTGCGGCCGCTTTAAGCAGATCTCCCGGCACATAGATGAGGCTGAGCTTTACGGCAGTCATGATATCAATGTGCATCATAAAAGCCTGAACGGGAATGCCGATGACATACAAAAACAGCACGCCGAACAAAAACTGTCTGATAAACAAATGGGGTGCGCTGGCTGAGCGAAGGTTTCGGATGCTGAGGCTAAGCAGGAATGCCGCAAGCGGATATGCGATGAGATACCCGGCGCTCGGCCCGAAAAAAACCCCGAACCCGCCTCTTCCGCCCGAAAGGAGAGGCGCTCCGCATGCCACAATCAGCAAAAACAGCAATTGGCTTAAAAACGCGGCTTTCGGTTTTAAGATGCTTCCTGATAAAAGCACACCGATCGTCTGGAGTGTAATCGGAACCGGCGTAAAGGATAAGAAAAGCGGGGGGAGCAGCCCTAAAAGTCCCATAATGGCGGTAAACACGGCAATATGCATCATTTCTGTCAATTTCATTATGTATTCCTCCAGCTTATCAAAATATGTTTATACAATAAATCGAGTCTTTATATATGTCAACATCATTATATTTTTAGTTTACATTAAAAAGACCGGCCCTTTATAAAAAAGGCCGGCCGGTTTGTCTTTATTCTTCTGTGAGGATAACAAGTGAATCAACGGATGATGCAACATGGGAAACGGCGCGGCTGACTTCTTGAAGGCCGCCGAGAAAAGCCTGTAAATCAACGTCGATTTTGCCTGTCTGATCTTTGCTCGTTTTCATGCTTTGGACGATGTCATCAAACAGACGGTTGATCTGCGTCATTTTTTCTTTCGTTTCACCCACAAGTCCGTTTACATCTTTAATATGTTTGGACACGATGTTGATTTGTGTATTGGTATTGTTCACAAGCTCTGATACGGTGGAAACGGTTTTTTTCGTATCCTCTGAAAGCTTTCTTACTTCCGTTGCGACAACGGCGAAGCCTTTGCCGTGCTCCCCGGCTCTCGCAGATTCTATTGAAGCGTTTAATGACAGGAGATTCGTTTGCTCGGCGATCCCCGTCACGATGCCGAAGATTTTTTCGATTTGCTGGGCAATGTCATTCAGCTTATCCATTTCTTCTTCAATATGCAGAAGGCTGGCGTCGATTTTATTCAATTGCTTCTGCTGGCTTTCAAGTTCTTTTTTTCCGCCGATTGACTTTTCTTCTACATGTACGGAAGTGACGGTGCCGGCTTTTGACGCCTCGGAAATGTCCTCTGATTTATCGACCAGCTCCTGCACGGCTCTGCTCGTTTCTGAAAACAGATCAGCGAGTGATCCGGATGTTTCCTGAATTTTTTGATGAAGACGGGCTTTCTTTTCTTCTTGCTCGTCCCGCTGGCAGTTATATTCGGTCTGGAACGCTTCAAGGACGAGCTGCTGTTCGAGATTCAGTATTTTCGTCGTCGCTTTGATCGCTTTTAAAAGCTCATGCAAATCCGGGATGGAAGCTTCATATATGTTCATCATCGACAGAAGCAGATCCTGAAACGCCCCCATATACCATTTCGGTTCAAGGCCGATCCGCAAATGAATGGAAGCGATGCGCTGTCTTTTCTCAATGAACTCATCATCTATCGTGCCGGCGAACATTTCGTGGATGTGACGGCGTAATGTTTTTTTCAGGCGCTCGACCGTGCTGTGGTCGTTAATGATCGTCATTAATGATTTTTCGTGATCCAGGTTTCGATAAAAGGAATCGACGATGGTGGAAATATGTTCTTTGATTAACGGCTGCAGCTCTTCAAGCACATGAAGCTCTTCGTTTCCAAGCCTGACCATTTTCAGCTGCTTTTTGACATCTGCATATTGATTTGAAAGCTCGATGCGTTTTTTGCCATCGGCTTCTGAAAAATAAGCTGTTTCTTTTTTGCTGTCTTTTTTAAATAACAATATTAGTTCCTCCAGATATTCTCTTTTTCTTTTTATCGGTTTGGAAGGAACTTGAATGAAGGAATCTGGTAAAAATATTTTAATGCAAAAAAATAAAACCATTCATACAGAATGGTTCAGTTAATCTTGCGTGATGCGCTTCAGCGGCTTGATGGCGGGACCTTCGGCAACCCCGCCGTCAGGTGTGAACCGGGAGCCGTGACAAGGGCAGTCCCACGTCCGTTCGCCGTCATTCCATTCAACCTCACAGCCTAAATGGGTGCATGTCGTGTCGACAAGATGCAGGCAGCCTTTTTCATCTTTATAGGCGCCGGCCCGTTTGCCGTTTACCGTTACGATTTTTCCCTCTCCGGGCTGAAGGGACTCAGGTGAAGCGTCCGGCCTTTCAAGTTTGCCCGAGATAAGGTGTTTGGCTACGTCGGCATTATAGGAAATCAGTTTTTTCAGCCCCGGATCTGCGTGGAAACGTGACGGGATAAACAGACCGGAGAACGGGTTCTTTTTGTTTTGGATATGATCGGCCAAAAGCTTCGCCGCAAGGGCTGAGCTTGTCATGCCCCATTTTTTAAAACCGGTTGCCGCCAAAATATATTCTTCATCGCCTGAGATCGGACCGATGAACGGGATTTTGTCAATGGTGACAAGGTCCTGTGCAGACCAATGATATGGGATGCTTTCGACTCCGATTGTGTCTTCTGCAAATTGTTTCAGCGCTTCGTAATGCTCGGACATTTCTTTTCCTTGGCCTGTTTTGTGGCTTTCGCCGCCGACGAGCACCAGTTTTTCACCGTTCAGCTCTGTATAGCGCAGTGATCTGGACGGCTTGTCTATGCTGAGAAACATACCGTCAGGATACGCTTGCTTCGGTTTTACCGCGAGTACGTAGGATCTGCTGGCATACATTCTGGCGGCATAAAGCCCTCCGCCGTCATAAAAAGGAAAGTGGGAGGAGCAGACAATGTAGCGGCACTTGATGCCGTGTCTGTTTTTCGTGACCACCTCAGGCTGCGGTTCTTTTTTAATGTCAATTGCCGCCGTCTGTTCAAAAATCCGCGCTCCGTTTTTGACCATCTCTTTCACAAGCGCCGCGCCATATAAAAGCGGATGAAATTGCGCCTGATTCTTCATGGCAAGGCCGAGCCTGCAATTAACAGGGACGGGGAGTTCTTTCACAAGCTCATGTTCAATGCCGAGCTTGGTATAGGCTTCCTGCTCACTGCGGATTTTTTTGACGCCGGCTTCCGTATTCGTGTAAATATACGCGTCTTGTTCAATCAGTCTGCAGTCAATCGAAAGGTCCTTGATGATCTGCTTCATGTCTTCCATAGCGCGAAGATGGGCTTCGAAATACAGCCTTGCGCTGGTCAGTCCGATCTGCTGAATAAGATCGGCATAGATGAAATCATGCTGGGCGGTGATTTTTGCGGTCGTGCCCGCGGTCGTCCCGTTTAAAATCCGGTCTGCTTCAATGACAGCGACACGGAAGCCTCTTTTCGTCAGTTCGTATGCCGTTGTCAGGCCCGTAATTCCTCCGCCGATAACCGCAACGTCGCATTCCGTATCTTCAGTCAGGGCGGGAAAGGAAGGAATGTCAGCTGTTGCTTTCCAATAGGAAGCAGATTCCTCGTTTGAAAAAGCAGTCATTTCAAATTACCTCCTCTATTGTATATTCTTAATTTTTCCAATAAGTCTATATTCATACATGAAAGTCGTATAAGATGCTTAAATTACTCATAATATAGTAATTAATGTAAAGGAGTGATTAAATTGGCGAATCAGAAGAAGAAAACCTTGCCGCCGCAGCATCAAAACCGGCAGCCGGGCTTTGAATATGTAATGGACCCGCGCCCTGTGTTTGACAAACCGAAAGCGGCGAAAAAACTTGAAGGAAAAACTGCGATTATCACGGGCGGAGACAGCGGAATCGGACGCGCCGTATCCGTTTTGTTCGCGAAGGAAGGCGCAAATGTGGTCATCGTTTACTTTGATGAGCATCAGGATGCCGAAGAGACGAAGCAATATGTAGAAAAAGAGGGGGCAAAGTGTCTGCTGATCGCAGGTGATGTCGGCGACGAAGCCTTTTGCAACGATGTCATCCGTCAGGCGGGCCAAGCCTTTCCTTCCATTGACATCTTAGTCAACAATGCGGGTGAGCAGCACGTGCAGCCGGGGATTGAGAAAATCACGAGCCATCAGCTCATCAGAACGTTTCAGACGAATATTTTTTCAATGTTTTACTTAACGAAAGCCGCGCTCCCTCATTTGAAAAAAGGAAGTTCAATCATTAATACGGCCTCCATTACCGCCTACAAAGGCCACAAAACATTGATTGACTATTCAGCGACAAAAGGGGCGATCGTCACGTTTACAAGATCTCTGTCCCAGTCTCTTGTCACTCAGGGCATCAGGGTGAACGCAGTGGCGCCGGGGCCGATCTGGACGCCGCTCATTCCGGCGAGCTTCTCGGCGAAGGAAGTGGAAGTCTTCGGCTCAGACGTGCCGATGCAGCGCCCGGGAGAGCCTGTTGAGGTGGCACCGAGCTATTTGTACTTAGCAAGCGATGATTCTTCCTATGTCACGGGACAGACAATTCATGTGAACGGCGGCACCATCGTAAACGGATAATATAAAAAAGCCAATCCATATGGATTGGCTTATTCACTCTGTTTGAGTGCAGCATATTCTTTAGAAAGCGTAAGGAACGCTTCTTTATTTTTATCATCAAGCGCTTTATCAATCTGTTTTGTCAGCGTGTGGAGCCGGCGTTTATACAAGGATTCGTCGAGCACCATTTGAATGTAAATATCGGCCATTGTCACATCGAATTCATTTGCTTTTTGCGTGTTGCGGGACTTCATGAGCTCAGTGTACGATTTTTTCTCTTTCATAAAGAATCCCCCCAATGCCTTTTTTATAGTATATGGATAACAGCCGGAAAAATCAATTAATTTTTATAATCTTTAGACAACTAATACTTGGAAATATATCGACATATCCTGCAAACTGACGAAAAATTGAAAAATAACATTGTATAAATGTTGTGAAAACGAAATTAAAAAATAATATTTAAGTAGTAAATTAAGACTAAATTATATCTTTAAAAGGTGATTTTTAGCTATATTCAAAAAAAACCTGTCGTTTTCCAATGACAGATGATAGATTATTAGTATAAATTTTCAAGAAAAGGATTGGAGGCTGCACATTATGTGCCAGAAAACACACGCACCCTTAGAAAGCTACGAAGTAAATCGTTCAACCATCGCTGTTTTGCCTGAGGAAATAGACGGTAAAATGGGGTCGAAGATCATTGAAAAAGATTGCATTCTGTATGTCAGCATGAAGCCGATTCACATCATTGACAGAAGCTGCCGCTACTTTGGCTCCAGCTATGCCGGGAGAAAAGCGGGAACGTATGAAGCGATTAAAATTTCTCACAAGCCGCCGATTATGGTGGACCCTTCAAATCACATCTTTTTATTCCCTACACTTTCTTCTGCAAGGCCTCAATGCGGCTGGATATCTCATGTGCATGTTAAAGATTTTCAACCGACCGCATTCGATGATACAGCGGTCACATTCTCAAACGGCAAAACGATGGAGCTGGAAGTATCTTATCATTCTTTTGAGAATCAAGTTTACAGAACCGCCTATCTCAGAACCACTTTTCAGGACAGGATGGGCAGCCATATCCCGAAGCGGCAGGAATTCATGCTGTACCCGAAAGAAGAGCGGACTAAAATGATTTACGACTTTATTTTGCGGGAGCTGGGGGAGAGATATTAGAGAAAGCTGTGATGTGAAGGGACGGGCCCTTTCCTTTTGGGAAGGGCTTTTTTGATTTACATGCCCGGGCAGAGTTGTATCGTCTCCGTCTGTTGGCTATGATGGTGGAAAGAGTCATGACATTATATTTTAGGAGAGATGGGCATGGATGTATTTGCAAAATATGTATCAGAAATCGACAATCCGGATCACCGGCTCAAACTAGAGGAAATCCTGTCTTGGACGGCTGACCGATTCCCGAATTTACAACCGCAGATCAAGTGGAATACGCCGATGTTTACTGATCACGGCACCTTTATTATCGGCTTTGCAGCAGCGAAGCATCATCTAAGTGTTTCCCCCGAAGAAGCGGGGATTGCGCACTTTGCCGATGACATCGCCCGCGCCGGCTATAGCGCCACTTCCCGTTTGTTCAGAATTCAATGGACTAAACCGGTGCATTATGATCTGCTTGAAAGCATGATTCAATTTAATATTCAGGAGAAGGCAGACTGTTCAGCGTTTTGGCGGAAATGAACGAAAAAATATTAAAGCACAAACCTGATCAGGAGCTTTTTTATGAAAAGTAATCCTAAGGGATTTGCGTTTCCGGCGGAGGATCATCATGCGTTCATCGCCTGAATACCCGGGTTCGGCGAAAACGGCTTTTCCTTCAGGCGAAATCTTCGCGGTAAAGTGCGGGATTGACATAACGAAACGCACGATGGCAGGAATCGTGCGTTCGGAATTCTTTATTTGACGACAGACATGCTGACGCTGCTGCCTGACACCGTCACTTTGGCAAAGTCCTGTGTATCCACCACAGGTGTGACTGCTTTATTGTCGATCGTGATGTTTGTAAAAGCTGTTGAGAAGTTTGATTTGATGTAAGGGCGCTGATCCTCTGATGTGACCGCAACGGTGGCGAGCGCTTTCCATTTTGAGACCGAACCTACATTTGTTTGTGCGAGTTCTGAGATGATGCGGCCGGTGTACCCGTCATTATTCGTGCCCCAATATGTGGCGCGGGTATTACCGTTCAGATTTTTGTAAATGGTCAGCTGTACGGTGCTGCCGGGCCGGAAGCCTTTCGTATAGGTGAATTGGCTTTCTCCTTCCAGATACCGGACCTGGCTTTGCCCTTTTGAGCCGACTTTCATGATCGGTTTCCATACATGATACGTTTCACTGTACTGAAGCCCGATATCGGCCTCCGTGCCTCCGGTAAATCCTGAGTAAATATAGGCTGTCCCATTTGACACCTGAATCGAGCTCGGAAGCTGAATTTTCGTGACGAGAACAGAGCCCGTACTGTTCAGGTAGGCCCTTCCGCCGATTCCTTTGCTGAGCTGGGACGCCGCTTCCGCCGTATTGGGGCTGATGACCCCAGGAATATCCGCAGTACATGCGCCGAATAGAACGGCTGAAGTGAGCACACCCGCAAGAAGCCCTTTTTTCATCATCATTTCTCCTCCTATCATCATAGTCAGATAGCGCTATCAATTCATATTATAAAAGGTTTTGGAAGAAATTCCATAAAAGAGATCCAAACAAATGTAAATCGAAACTTTTTTCCTATTTATCTTGTAAATGGAGATTATTTGAACTATGCTATGTTCAGCAATACCGCATCACTCAGGAGAGGGGATAGATAGAGTATGAAAAAGACGGCAGCTGTGCTTTTGTCTTTCGGTCTGGTGTTCGGATGTTCATACGGGGCGGGGCAGACAGCAGAAGCGAAAACAAAGGTGAAAACGTATCAAAACTGCAAGGCGCTGAATAAGGTGTATAAGGGCGGCGTGGCCCGGACGTCAAAAGTGAAAAACAAAGGCGGCAGAACAAAGTACAAGCCGTATGTCTCAAAAGCGCTTTACGATGCAAATAAAAGACTTGATCGTGATAAAGACTATATCGCATGTGAGAAATAAAAAAACAAGCCTCTTTAAAGAGGCTTGTTTTTTTACATTGATTCGATGGTGACGGCGGTTCCGTATCCGATTAATTCGGACGTGTTCTGTCCGGCGGTCAGTTCGAACCGCAGGCCGACGATGGCGTTCGCTCCGAGCTGCTCCGCTTCTCTGATCAGCCGTTCTTTCACCGCTTTTTTGGAGTCTTCCAGCATTTCGGTATAGCTTTTTAATTCGCCGCCGACAACAGATTTTAGGCCTGCAAGCAAGTCTTTTCCGATGTGACGGGACTGGACGATACTGCTTGTCACCAGGCCTTTTACTTCCGTAATCTGTTTTCCGGCGACGGTTTCAGTTGTTGTCATGATCATGCGGCTTTCCCCCTCCATGTGTCTTACCGCTATTTTACCATTAAGCCGCTTTTTCGGTTGCGCTGATTTGTTTTTTTCTGACTGCGGCACTGACTGCAAACATGACGGCGGTGTTTAAAATCAGCGCGATGATGCCTGTATTCATGTCTTTCACGATTTGCGGAAGAAACGGAAAGAGGGTTCCGATGGTTGATTCGGTCAGCGTGATGAAGGCGACCGTCCCGATCCCGGCCGCTATGCCGGCAAAAGCGCCGTGGCTTGTGATAAAACGCCGCTTCGGCAGGCTGAATAAAAGCGCGGGGAAAAGCTGGGTGACAAGGCTGTAGCCCATTAAAAGCAAGGTGACGATGGTATTTCCGCCTTTCAGCGTAAAATATACGGAAATCAGCGCAATAACGGGTACGGCATATTTTGCGAGCCGTGAAACTTTTTTGTCAGTCGTGCCGGGCCGGATTGCTTTGTACACATTTTTGGCGAACAGCGTGCTTGAGGCCATGAGTATCATTGAACCGGGGACAAGCGCCGTCAGAATGCCCGCCGATCCGATCAGTCCGACAAACCAAGGATCAAAGGTTTTCACTGACAGCTTTAATAAGGCGAGATCCGTGTCCGCCCCTTTTAAACCGGGCACCTGCAGAATCGCTGCAAATCCGGTAAAGATGACAAACAGCAGGACAAGCTGATAAAGAGGCATGATGATCGCGTTTTTCCGAAACACCCGCGGATGCTCCGCCGAATAGGAAGCGGCAAAGGTATGGGGCCACATATAAAAGCCGAGAGCGGTCAGCAGGACGGTTGAGCTGAACCATGAAGGGCTCTGTCCGGTTTTAGAAAGTGTAAGAAATCCGGGTTTTGCGGCGTCGATTTGTTTGAACATCTCCGCAAAACCGCCGTAGTAATGAATGGGCAGATAAATGCCTAAATACAGGACGATGCCTAAAATCATGATGTCTTTGACGACTGATATCCACGCTGAACCGTGGATTCCTGAAATCATCACATAAATCGTGATGGAGACAGCGCCGATCCAGACTGCGGCTGATGGCGGAATCTGGCCGTACGACGTTGCTGAAACAATTAATCCGAGCCCTTTCAGCTGCAGGACGAGATAGGGGATGAGAGATGCGATGCCGACGAGCGATACGAGAATGCCGAGGAGCGGGCTGTTGTATTTTGAAGTAAAAAAATCAGATTGCGACATCAGTTTGTGCTGTTTGGCGTATGTCCACACGGCAGGCAGAAGCCAATATGACAAAATGTAGGCAAGACAGCCGTAAGCGATAATGTAAAAGGCGGGACCCCCTTTTCCGTAAGCCCATCCGCTTCCGCCGAGGAATGTGAAGGTCGTGTAAATTTCTCCCGCCATTAATAAGAAGACAAACATCGTGCCGAAGCCGCGTCCGCCCACCGTCCATTGTTCAAGATCCATCTTTTTTCCTTTTCGGGCGCGGATTCCGAGATATACACAAAACAGGAGCACGGCGGCCATTACGGGAAATGCGGCGTTCATTCCGTCTCACCCGCCTTGTTTTCTTTGTCCAATTTGTAAACCGCAGCCATCAGAACAGAAGTCAGAACCGCCCAGATGACGACATATGCGAGAATGAAAGGCATTCCGAAAACATAAGGCGTCACCCGGTTGGCGAATGGAATGCCGGCGAGAATTCCGAAAAAGGGCAGGGCAGCGAGAACATGAATCAGTTTCATAACATTCCTCCTTTTCATTGAAAACAGCGTGTCCCGAATTATAAAGAAAATCATGTCGAATGTATAGTGTGAATAGTCTGAATTTTATTGATTGAAAGGAAAAGCAGTCACGGCTGCTTTTTAAATGGCTGCAAGAGACAGGTAATACTCCAATAAGGCGGTTACCTGTTCCCGTATTCTCGGGTTGAAATAACGGTGTTTTTCTTCATAGCCGTTAATGGTGCATATATAAAGCGTAAATGCTTCATCTCTTTGGGCTTCGTATATTTTGATTTTACGCTTTCTTAACTCTTTTCGAACATCACTCAAATCCTTTTGTGCTAATTTTAAAGAGCAGCTGATAAGCTGTTTATAGGGTTGTTTTAATTTGAACGGGCACGAATCAAGCGCTTCGAGATCCCGATTCAGAATGGCGGCTGCCATGGGCAGAAACAGCCCTTTTTCGATGAGGTCGCGGGTGCCGCTCCGGATGTCAGGCATAAATACTCCTTCTTTCTTAAAAGAGAACATTTGTTCTTATTTTATACTCGCTTACACGATATTTCAAGTCGGAAAATCTCGTAAACATTTTCGTTTTTTGGAGATAATGTGTAGAATAAGGATAGACAAACTCGTTAAGGAGTATAAACGTTGGAGCAATTTTTATCATATTTGACTGAGGAACAGCTGACGGAATGGTTCCAAAGCTATAGAGCTTTCGGCCCGGCTGCTGCGGTTTTACTGCCTTTTATTGAAGCGTTTCTTCCGTTTTTGCCGCTTGTTGTATTTGTGGTGGCGAATACGAATGCATTTGGACTGTGGGAAGGTTTTTTTCTGTCGTGGCTCGGATCTGCGGCAGGATCACTGCTTATGTTTTATGCCGTCCGCCGTTTCGGACAGAAAAGAGCTTTCGGTTTCATCCGCAGGCATCAGACCATAAGGCGGATGATGCTGTGGGTTGAGCGGCACGGTTTCGGTCCGCTGTTTATTTTACTTTGCTTCCCCTTTACGCCGTCCGCTGCGGTTCATATCGTTGCCGGCCTGTCACGGGTGGGGGCGCTGCAGTTTGTATCAGCCGCCGCTATGGGGAAAATGGTCATGATCTTTATGATCAGCTTTATCGGGTATGACCTTCACGCGCTCTTTACACAGCCTTTCAGGATGGCGGGCGCCTTAACGGTGATAACGGTGCTGTGGTATGCAGGAAAGCATATCGAACGGCGTTTACAGACGAGGATCAGTCAGCATGAGAAAGACGGAGGGAGACAGGAATCTTGAAAAAACGATTTTGGTTTATAGCCGGCGTGCTTATCGTTGTTTTGGCCATACAATTAAAAAATGCCATTTTTATTGATTATAAAGTCGAAGGAATCAGCATGAATCCGACCTTTAAACAAGGAAATGAGCTGATAGTCAACAAGTTTTCCCATCGTTACAAAACGATCCGCCGTTTCGATATTGTCCTGTTTAAAGGCCCACACCGCAAAGTGCTGATCAAACGTGTCATCGGGCTCCCGGGCGAGTCGATCGCTTACAGGGAAGACCAGCTGTATGTGAATGGAAAACGGGTTTCAGAACCGTTTTTAAAACCGTTAAAGTCATCATTGTCCGCAGGCAGCCATGTGACCGGTGATTATACATTGAAGGAAACGACCGGGCGCAAAAGCATACCGAAGGGGCAATATTTCGTTATTGGCGACAATCGCATATACAGCCTCGACAGCCGCCATTTCGGACCGATTAAGGATAAAGACATCGTCGGGGTCATCAGTGAATCAGACGCCAAGTGAACGGCGTCTTTTTTTCGGAAATGATTGTCAAAAGGCAGAGGGAAGATTATAATGGAGATTGTTACGCATGAAACAAAAATCAAGCGTTTTATTTTTGATGATTTTGTTGCGCGCGTAACAATAAATATGAAAGAAGGCTGATGAGATGGAAACACAGGCTGCCATTATCGGGGGAGGTCCGGTCGGGCTCATGCTCGCATCAGAGCTTGCGCTTGCCGGAGTGAAAACGACTGTCATTGAACGATTGAAGAAGACGGTGCCCTATTCCAAGGCGCTTATCATGCATCCGCGCACACTGGAGCTTTTTGCAATGAGAGGCATATTGAAACGCTTTTTGGATAAAGGGACGAAGGTGTCATCCGGCCATTTTTCGATGCTGGATACACGGCTGGATTTTTCCCGGCTGGATTCTAAGCAGAATTATTCGTTAATGCTGCCTCAGGCTGATACGGAGCGGCTCTTGGAAGAATATGCATCAAGTTTAGGCGCAGATATCATCCGCGCGGCGGAAGCGGTGTCCGTTACCCAGACGGATGACGGAGTGGAGACGGTGTTCCGGGACGAAAACGGGATCCACACTCTTCACAGCTTATATGCCGCGGGTACAGACGGAGCGGGGAGCATTGTCCGTAAACAGGCGGGCATCGCTTTTTCGGGCACTGATGCCGACTTAATAGGAACCCTCTGTGATGCCGTTTTGAAAACTCCGCCTGAATCTGCCTTTTTTTCAACGTGCGGTCTGGCGGGATCGGTTGTCATTGTCCCTCTTACGGACGGGCTTTTCCGCGTCCTGATCGTTTCTCCGCACGCTCCGCAAAAGCGGAAAGAAGAGCCGGTCACAGAAAAAGAGCTGAAAGAAGACCTGCGGCAGATATGCGGCACTGATTTCGGATTGAGTGATCCGGTGTGGACGTCAAGGTTCGGCAATGCCGAGCGTCAGGCTGAACAATACCGCTCAGGCCGGGTTTTTGTGGCCGGTGATGCGGCGCATATTCATTTTCCCGCAGGCGGCCAAGGGCTGAACACGGGGCTTCAGGATGCCTTCAACCTCGGCTGGAAGCTGGGGGCGCAAATGAAGGGAAAAGCGGCGCCTCATCTTCTGGACAGCTATCATCAGGAAAGGCACAGCGCGGGAAAAGAAGTGTTGCACAATATAAAAACCCAGATCAAGCTCATGGATTTTACCGAGTCGGGGATGGCATTAAGAGAAACGATGACCGCTTTGCTCGATTTTCAGGAGGCCAACCGTTTATTGGCGGGAAAAGTATCCGCGCTTGATCTGCATTATGAACCGGACCCGGAGCTTGCGCCGCATTTCCTGAACGGAAAACGGCTGCCCGATATAGAGCTGATTCTTCATGACGGCCGGCCGGCCCGGCTGTATGATTTTCTTCACAAGGGCGGCTTTGTGCTGCTGGCATTAAGAGGAAGCATTCCCGCCGGTATTGATACGGACAGTGTGGCGACTGTCAGGGCGGCGCTTTTTGAAACACGTATCGGCTGGGATGACGTCCATTCTGTTTTGATCCGGCCGGACGGCCACGCGGCTTGGGCGGCCGGCGGCTCGGGATGTGAAGCGGAAGAAGCCGTACTGGCTGGTTTGGAGAGATGGGGGTTCATCTGATACTCTTTTTTGCGCCTGTGTGATTGTTTCTTCCGTAACAAAACGTTATAGTAAAGGAAACAATTCATACGGAAGGGTGACTCAGCAGTTGGACAGAAGACAGCCAGACCATGCAAAACACATGATTCTTGAGGGGCTGACAGACATTTTCCACGAGCAGGAGAGGTGTCAGGAGGATATCAGGGCGTCATTAGCCGGACGGATGGACGAACTCCGAGAAGAAAACGGCAAAAAACTTCAGCTGACCTTGACGGAAATACACATTTTATCTTGTATCGGAGATCATGAACCGATCAATGTTACATCAATAGCAGAAAAAATGAAGACGACAAAACCGACCGTGTCGAGAAGCTGCGCGAAGTTTTTGGAAGCCGGATTTCTGCGCAGAACCCGGCTGAGCGACAATAAAAAAGAAGTCTATTTCCGGCTGACTCCTGCCGGAAAAGAGCTGCATTCCCTTCATCACGAATACCACGAAATGATAAAAAAGCGGTTCTTGGCATTTTTGGACCGCTATACAGATGAAGAACTGTTATTTGCTGAACGGCTGTTCCGTGATCTTTCAGCAAACTGGCGCTCTGTAAATGGCGTCGGGCAGCTGTTGAAATAAAAAAACACGCATGAGGATGCGTGTTTTTTTATTCGGCTCATGTTCCTCTTTCTGCCCGGCCTCTATCGCCGTGCGCCTTTTTCAGCTGAGAAAGGTGGTGCAGCAGGCGATAGAAGGGCGGAAGCATGGCGATGACGAGAACGATCCTGATGACCTGAACCGCGACGACGAAAGTCGAGTCCTCATGCAGGGTGATCGAAGTCGCCGCCATCTCAGCGATTCCGCCGGGAGAGAAGGCGAGAACGGATGTAATCATGGAGATGCCCGTTAATTTAGAAACGGCAACCGCACTCAGAATCATTGCGGCGATTAATCCGACGGAGGAAATAAATCCGATCGTAAGCACTCTGGACACGCCGGTGAACATGCTTTTGTACATTTTTGAACCGATTGTGGCGCCAAGAAAAATTTGTGACAGCTGGTTCGCTTCCGGCGGCCACCAGGCCAGCATGTCTTTTCCCGCTAAGGCGGACACGCCGATTTCCGCGGCAGCAACGCCGATCATGCTGCCGAGCAGCCAAGGGGCAGGAAATTTCAGCCGTTTGGCGGCCTTACTTGCAAGCCAGGCAGCCAAAATAAATCCGGCCGTTAACAAGACGGGAATAAGGCCCGGATGTGAAGCTCCTGCTGAAACGGCTCCGGCTGATGTCTGAGCCGTACCGTTTTGTTTGGTAAATAAGAAAATGACGAGAAACGGTATTGTCATGACAACCAAAAGGACACGTGTCAGCTGAATGAGACTTACAATCGCGGTGTTTGCGCCGACTTCCTGGGCGATACCGGGCATGGCGGATAAACCGCCCGGCGCCGTGCCTACAAAGCTTGTCATCATGTCCGTCCGGCTGAACCGAAAGAGCACATATCCGGAAACAAGCGCCATCGCGATAGAGAAAATCAGCATGAAGCCTACCGGAAGCCAATGATCCCGTAAAACTGAAAGAACGGACAGGTTCAGTTTTTGGCCGAGTTCGATGCCGAGAATCATTTGTCCCGCCGCAAGCCATCTGCGGTTAATCCCTCTTCTGTCAGCCGCCATGAACAGCCAGCGGGGCCTCGTCATGGAGAGGATGCAGCCGGCGGCCAGCGTTCCGAGCATCCAGGCGATCGACATTCCTGTAAGCGAAAGAAGAAACCCCCCTGCCGCACTGATGAGAATAAACCAGATATCCGTAAGGAGATGTTTGTCTTTCTTCAATGAAAACCCTTCTTCCTGAAACATTCATATTAAATTGTTAAGCTCGTTAACCTTACTATTACTATAGTATAGATTTTGAGATAAATAAATGATGAATTATTTCTCATAATCTATTCATTTTTCTTATCATAAACAAAAAAAGCTCCGGAGAAGGGGGGAGCGCACCCTACTCCGAAACCTCGCCGGCCTTTCCTTTCCACACAAGGGTCAGTCCCAGACCGAGACATAAGACCACGCCTGCGAACAGAAACGGGAAGTGAATATTCATATCAAATAAAATACCGCCCAGAGCCGGGCCGAAAATGGTGCCTAAACTCGTGTATGTTGAGTTCATTCCGGCGACAAATCCCTGCTGATTTCCTGCGATTTTCGATAGGAAAGTGGTCAGTGCCGGGCGCAGTAAATCAAACGCAAGGAATATGATACAGGTGACAGCAAGCACGGGCAAAAATCCTGACATCACCGTAGAAACGAAAGCCAGCACAGCCCCGATGACCAGACAAAGCTGAATGACTTTTTTCTCCCCGAGGAAGTTGACAAGCTTGCCGAATGCGAGCACTTGGATGATGACCGCAACAATGGAGCTGAACGTAATAATAACGGCGATATCCTTTGGTGTAAAGCCGAATTTATGGTTTGTAAATAAACTGAACACCGTTTCGTACGCTGACAGCCCGAATGCCAGCACAAAGACGATGATAAAGGCGATCAGGTAGCTTGGGTGAATCGACTTTTTCAAATCTTTTAAGAAGGTTGACTCTTTGACGCTTTCCATCTGCTGGGCGCGTTCCTCTTTAGTCAATGGCTCTTTCAGCATAAAGACAGAGGAAATCACTGCGATAAATGCAATTCCCGCCGCAAAGAAAAACGGCATACGGACACCGTGATCGGCAATAAATCCTCCTATGCCGGGCCCGATGATAAACCCTGTGCTGATGGCGGCAGATACATAGCCCATCGCCTTAGATCTTTCCTGCACTGTCGTAATATCTGCGACATACGCTGTAACAGCGGGCATGATAAAAGCGGCGCTGACGCCCCCCAGCACCCTTGCAAAGTACAAAACGCAGACATGTGTACCCAACCCGAAGGTCAGCTCGGATAATGCGAACAGAAACAGCCCGGCGAGAATCATGATTTTTCTGCCGAAGCGGTCAACCCATCTTCCCGCAATGGGGGATGCGATTAATTGCGCGACGGCAAAGGCAGCGACAAGGTATCCCATTGTGCTGCCTGTCAAGTGCATCACATTCATAAACAGCGGCATAACGGGAATAATTAACCCAATCCCTAAAAACGCAATAAATATGTTGCTTAATAAGATGATGAGTACAGCTTTTTGTTCACTAATCGGTTTTTGCATGTTGTTTCTCCTTTGTCAGCTGTCCTGATTCTGTTGATCAGCATTGATGACTCCGTGAATAAACACAGAGATGGCTTCTTTTTGCAATTCTCTTCTTTGCTGAATGGAATCGTTTTTATATAACACATCCAAACCGTAAAAGACAGACAGCAGGATTTTCACTTTTGATTCGACATGATGAATGGACCAGCTGCCGTCTTCATTTCCCTCTGTTAAGATATCTCTCATCACATCGTCATATTCAATATCAATTTTATTGAGACGTTTTACGACCTCCTCTGACGTAAACGCGCTCGCATAAAACTCTTCACTTGCTCTCATCAGCGGGTAATTGATGCTCATCCGGCTGAGCAGCTCTGCAAAGCCCGTCAGCTTTTCGGCAGCGTCTTTCAAGTCAGCTTCCATTTCCCTCCACGTCTCAATCATCACGCGGTGATCCTCTTCCATGATATGAAGAAACAGAAACTCTTTTCCTTTAAAATGATGATAAAGATTGCCTTTGCTGATCTCGGCCGCCTCTAAGATATCCCGAATTGAGGTTTCTGAATAACCTTTTTTTGCAAATAAGTCTCGCGAAGCGGATACGAGCTTTTTCTTCGTCTTTTCACTCTTTCCGGCGCCGCCTTTTGTACTTGTCACATCACACAAATCCTTTCCGCCAAGTGAGGTTCGGTTCCTTAAAAACCGACCGGTTGGTTTATTTTATTATAAAGTGTTTTTGCTGATTATACAATGAAGATGTTGTCCGTTTTTTAGAGAGGGTCACGCAGCTCGAAAAATAAACCCCATTCTCTCCTATTGAAAGAATGGGTGTGTCTGCGGCCTGAATGATCCCGGCGGGGGAGCGTTATTTCCCGGTATTTGCCTGGGTATAGCTCGTGTTCGGTGCGTTTGATACCGTTCCCCCTGTATGATGGGAAGGAGAGTGGGTCATATCGTATAAAAACCAGACGGCATGACGCTGCTCGTCAAATGCTGTTCGGGCAAATAACCGCTTCGCTTCCGGGTGCACCGCTCTATCGGATGCCTGCAAATAAAAATCATTCGTTTTCTGCTCATCATAAAACGCCGCCCTCAGTCCTTCTCTGTATGTGTGCGGACAATGTTCCGTCTGTTTCGGCGTCAACTGGTTTCCGGTAATTGAAGTATACAGTGAAGAGAAGGCGTGCAGGTGGCGCATTTCTTCCTCTCTGATATGTTCGATTCGTCTTCTGATTTCTGCGGTCGGCGCTTTTTCGGCTAATATCGAGTAGCAGATCACAGCGCTGTATTCGCCGTTAATGGATTTTATCAGATCTTTTATAAGAACAGAGTCGTCGCCGCAAACGGCTGTATAATGAAAAAAATTCTCGTGCATTGGACTCACCCCCGGATATTTATAGGGTATTATACGGCGATAGCCCGTGACATGTGCGGATGTCATGCTTATTCTTGATCAAGCGGCGATGTGATATGGTCATTATATGTATCGACAAACAGCCGGCCGTTGCTTCCGCGCACCGCGTATACGACCTCTTCGGGTGCAAGGTTTCTCTTGTCCAATTCTTCTCTGAGCCATTTTTCCGATACGTGGTTTTCTTCGAAATTCTTCGTCACCAGCTGGCCGTCCATAATGAGCTCAACGGCAAAGTTCTTTTCGTGTCCTGCAAAAATGCCGAGATCCTGTCTTGTAACGGGCGCGAATTCCGGTTTGACCTCCACTGACATGCTGCCGTTGGTTTCAATGATGGCCGTCTGAACCTGAGAAATGTCAAATACATCATTTACACGAAGCTGCTGGTTCAGGTAGTCGAGGGTATAGCGCATCGTTTTCATATTATGCTCAAGTATTTTTCCGTTTTGAATGATAATGGTCGGTTTGCCCGCAAAGAAACCCCTGGCGGTTCTGTTTTTCATAGAAAGATATGCGACAAGATAAATGATGACAACAAAAATCGTGTAAGCACTGACAGTAAAATGAATCGGCAGTTTTGTATTAAACGACAGATTGGCTGTGATGGCGCCGAGCGAGATGGCTGCAATGAAATCAAAAAGCGTCATCTGTGATATGGTTTGTTTTCCGAGTATCCGGGCGCCGATAAACAAAATGCTGAACGACAGAATCGTTCGCACAATCACTTCGAGATATTCTGACATGATATTTAATCCTTTTTGTCTTTAATTTGGTCAAAAACGATATGTTTTAAAACAGTCATCCCGTTTTTACCAGCAGATGAGATTGGTCATTTTCGTCAACTTTCGATAAAATGTAGAAAGATAAAAAGAGAGGGGTCTTCTAATTTGGGTGTTGAGTTTTTAGTAGGCAGATCGGGGAGTGGGAAAACGAGGCTGATTATCGACAGCATTCAAGATGAACTGCGCCGGGAGCCGTTCGGGAAACCGATCATTTTTCTAGTCCCGGATCAAATGACGTTTTTAATGGAATATGAGCTTGCTAAAACGCCGGATATCGGCGGCATGATACGCGCTCAAGTGTTCAGTTTTTCGCGTTTGGCGTGGCGCGTGCTTCAGCATACCGGAGGCATGAACCGTCCGTTTGTGACGACGACGGGTGTGCAGATGCTGTTGAGGAAGCTGATTGAAGAGCATAAGCACGATTTTAAAGTGTATCAAAAAGCGAGTGACAAAACCGGGTTCACTGAGCAGGTGGAACGGATGCTGACAGAGTTTAAGCGTTACTGTATTGAGCCTGAAGACGTCCGCCGCATGGCGGAAAGCGGAACGGCGTCAGAATATCGCGGAGAGCGGATGCTGTCTGAAAAACTTCATGACTTAGGCATTTTATATCAGCAGATGGAAAGAAGCCTCGCCGGCCACTATCTGCATTCAGAGGATTATTTGACGCTGCTCGCCCAGCAGCTTCCGTTAGCGGATGTTGTAAAAGGCGCCCGGGTTTACGTCGACGGCTTCTATCAATTTACACCGCAGGAATTAAGGGTGCTGGAGCAGCTGATCATGCATGCTGAACATGTCACATTCTCGCTGACGGCGGACAGCCCTTCGGGAGAACAGGCACCGGATGAGCTCAATCTGTTCAGAATGACGGGAAGCACATACTATAAGCTTTATCAGACGGCAAAGGAATTGAATGCCGATATTTCCTGCAAGGAACTGCATGGCACGAAACGGCATCAGCATGTGCCGGAACTTGCCTGTTTAGAATCGCAGTACGATGTGCGTCCCGCCGCGGCGTATACCGGCAGGCAGGAAGCGTTTACAGTCATACAGGCACAAAACAGAAGAGCCGAGCTTGAGGGTATTGCCCGGGAAATTCAATCACTTGTCCGGGACGGAGGATACCGGTACAGGGATATGGCGATTCTCATCCGCCAGCCGGAAGATTATAAAGACTTGCTGAAGGAAGTGTTTGCAGATTACGGGCTTCCTTATTTTATTGACGGAAAAGCTTCTATGCAGCATCACCCGCTTATAGAATTCATCCGTTCAAGTTTGGATGTCGTAAAGGGGAACTGGAGATATGAAGCGGTGTTCCGCTGTGCGAAAACCGAACTGTTATTCCCGCTTGATCAGCCGGTGCAGAAAATAAGAGAGCAGGTCGATCAGCTTGAAAACTATTGTATCGCCTACGGAATTAAAGGGGAGCGCTGGACGAACGGCGAGCGGTTTGTATACAGGCGCTTCGTATCGCTCGATGAGGATTTCGCGCAGACGGATCAGGAAATAAAGATGGAGCAAATGCTGAATGAGACGAGAGAATGGATGGCCGCGCCCCTTGTCCGGCTTCAAAACCGGATGAAAAAAGCGAAAACGGTTCAAAGCATGGCGGAAGCTCTTTATCTCTTTTTGGAAGATACCGATGTTCCCCTGAAGCTGGACCGGAAAAGGCAGCAGGCCGAAGAGGCCGGAAACATGATTGAAGCACAGCAGCACGGCCAGGCATGGGACGCCGTTATCCAGCTTCTCGAGGAGTTTGCCGGCATGATGGGTGAAGATGAAATGTCTTTGGCGCTGTTCCAGCAAATGCTTGAAACAGGAACGGAATCACTTCATTTTTCTTTAATTCCCCCTGCGCTTGACCAAGTGTTTGTAGGGAATATGGACCTGTCAAGAATGTACGGCACGTCCTGCACGTTTGTCATCGGGGCCAATGACGGCGTTCTTCCGGCGCGCCCGGATGAAAACGGCGTGCTGTCCGATGATGACCGGGAGTGGCTGAGAGCGGTCGGAGTGGAGCTGTCTTCGGCGGGGCGTGAGCGGCTGCTTGATGAGCATTTTCTCATCTATATGGCGCTGTCAAGTCCGTCTGACCGTCTGTATGTGTCATATCCGATTGCCGATGCGGAAGGAAAAACGCTTCTGCCGTCAATTGTTGTAAACAGGCTTGGCGAGCTGTTTCCCGACCATCAGGAAAAACTGTCGGCTGCTGATCCCGAGCAGGTAAGTGAAGAAGAGCAGCTTCAGTATCTCGTCAATAAACAGGTGGCGCAGACGTATACGGCAAGCCAGCTCAGGCTGTGGACAAGAGAGTATGAAATCAGTGATGTATGGTGGAGCGCATACAATGTGCTGATGAAAGAGCCTGATCACCGGCGCGCGAAAAAGCTGTTTTCAAGCCTGTTTTTCCGCAATGAGGCAAAGCGTCTTGAACGTCCTGTTTCGCGCCAGCTTTATGGCGAGCACATTAAAGGAAGCGTCTCCCGGATGGAGGCGTTTAATGCCTGCCAGTTTTCTCATTTTGCATCTCACGGGCTTCAATTAAAAGAGCGGCAGTTTTTCAAGCTGGAAGCGCCCGATATCGGACAGCTGTTTCACTCCAGCCTCAAGCTGATTTCAGACCGGCTTCGTGAGCAGAAGCTGGAATGGCGCGATCTGACGAAAGATCAGTGCCGGAATTTCTCCTATGAAGCGGTGGAACGGCTTGCGCCAAGGCTGCAAAAAGAAATTCTGCTCAGTTCAAACAGACACTTTTATGTGAAGGAAAAACTGCAGAAGATCGTCACGCGTGTCTCTGGCATATTAAGCGAGCATGCGAAGGCGAGCGGTTTCGTCCCGATTGGTCTTGAACTCGGCTTCGGGGGAAACGGTCCGCTGCCTCCGCTCACTTTCACGCTGAAAAACGGCTGTACGATGGAACTCGTCGGCCGGATCGACCGCGTGGATAAAGCGGAAAGTTCAAAAGGCCTGCTGCTTAGAATCGTGGATTACAAATCAAGCGACAAGGGGCTTGATCTGGCTGAGGTATATTACGGGCTCGCTCTGCAAATGCTCACGTACCTTGACTTATCGATTACACATTCAGCGGATTGGCTCGGCATGAAAGCGACACCCGCAGGCGTTTTGTATTTCCATATCCATGATCCGATGATTCAGGCCAGTCTGCCGATGGGGCTTGATGAAATCGAGCAGGAAATTTTCAAGAAATTTAAAATGAAAGGCCTTCTCCTCGGTGACCGGGAGGCAATCAGCCTGATGGACACGACTTTGGAGGAAGGACGTTCAAATATCATTAATGCCGGTTTGAAAAAGGACGGTTCTTTAAGATCCGATTCAGCCGCAGTCAGCGAACAGGATTTTCATCTCCTGACAGACCATGTGCGGCGGACATTTGAACAGGCGGGCGAAGCGATAACGGACGGGCTTGTGTCCATTACCCCGTATAAGCTGAAAGATAAGACGCCTTGTACGTACTGTGCGTTTAAATCGGTGTGCCAGTTTGATGAGTCTCTTAAGGAAAATGAATACCGCAGCCTGAAAGCGGAAAAAGACGGCACCATACTGGATTGGCTGAAAAAGGAGGCGGATGATGATGCAAATTCCTAAACCGAAAGACAGCATATGGACGGATGACCAATGGAGCGCCATCGTTTCTTCCGGCCGCGATATTCTGGTCGCTGCTGCAGCCGGATCAGGTAAGACCGCCGTGCTCGTGGAACGGATGATCAGAAAGATAACCGCGGAGGAAGATCCGGTTGATGTTGACAGGCTCCTTGTGGTGACCTTTACAAACGCCTCAGCAGCGGAAATGAAGCATCGGATCGCTGAAGCATTAGAAAAAGAGCTCGCCAAAAATCCGGGATCTCTCCATATCAGACGGCAGCTCTCTCTATTAAATCGGGCGAGCATTTCGACGCTGCACTCTTTCTGTCTGCAGGTGCTTAAAAAATATTATTATATGATTGATCTTGACCCGGGCTTTCGGATGGCTGATCAGACGGAAGGCGAATTGCTCGGAGACGAAGTCCTTGATGAGCTGTTTGAGGATGAATACGCAAAAGGGAGTCAGGCGTTTTTTGAGCTTGTGGACAGATATACGACGGACAGGCATGATTTGGATCTTCAAGATCTCGTCAAGCGAGTGTACGAGTATTCACGGTCTCATCCTGATCCGGAAGCGTGGCTGAAAAGCTTTGTCCGCCTATATGATGTGACGGAAGAAAGCAAAATGGAAGAGCTGCCGTTTTACGAGTATGTGAGAGAAGATGCTGAAATGGCGCTCTTCGGGGCAAAGCAAAAGCTTGAAAAGGCGCTTGAACTGACAAAAGCGCCCGGCGGGCCGGCGCCGCGCGCTGATAATTTTCTGGACGATCTTCAGCAGATAGAAGAGCTGATCAGCTGCCGGCATGACTTTGAGGCGCTGTATGAACGGGTTCCCGCGGTCACATTTAAGCGGGCTAAGGCGGTAAAAGGTGATGAATTTGACAAGGCGCTTTTGGATGAAGCGACCGATTTGCGAAACAGCGCGAAAAAACTGATCGAAAAGTTAAAGACCGATTACTTTACAAGAAGCCCGCAAGATCATTTAAAGAGTTTAACAGACATGAAGCCTGTCATTGAAACGCTCGTTCAGCTCGTGATTTCGTACGGAAAACGATTTGAAGCGGCGAAACAAGAAAAATCAATCATTGATTTCTCAGATTTGGAACATTACTGTCTGGCGATTTTAACTGCGGCTGATGAAGACGGCCGGCGGGTGCCGAGTGAAGCGGCCGTTTATTATCAAGAGCAGTTCCATGAGGTTTTGGTTGATGAATATCAAGATACCAATCTTGTGCAGGAATCTATTCTGCAGCTTGTGAAAAGCGGGAATGAAGAGGCGGGAAATCTGTTTATGGTAGGCGACGTCAAACAATCGATCTACCGTTTCAGACTTGCCGAGCCGCTGCTGTTTCTCGGGAAATATAAAAGGTTTACAGAGAGCGGGGAAGGCGCGGGACAGAAAATTGACCTGAACCGAAACTTCCGCAGCCGCTCCGATATTTTGGACAGTACGAATTTCTTGTTTAAGCAGCTGATGGGCGGCAAAATCGGCGAAGTGGACTACGATGAACAGGCGGCATTGAAGCTCGGTGCGTCGTATCCGCCGAATGACGCGGCGGATACGGAACTGCTGCTGATTGACAGTGCTGATGATGCAGACAGCTCCGAGGATGCCGAAGATTTTGAAACCGTGCATTGGGAAGCAAAAGCGATAGCCGGGGAGATCCGGAAGCTTGTCTCATCTCCGTTTAAGGTCTATGACGGCAAAACCAAAACACACCGGAATATCCAGTACCGGGATATCGTGATTTTGCTGCGTTCCATGCCATGGGCGCCGCAATTGATGGAAGAACTGAAAAACCAGGGCATTCCGGTGTACGCCAATTTGACGTCAGGTTATTTTGAAGCCGTGGAGGTGGCTGCGGCGCTTTCGGTCTTAAAGGTGATTGACAACCCGTATCAGGATATTCCGCTTGCTTCCGTACTGCGCTCGCCCATTGTCGGCTGTGACGAAAATGAACTTGCGCTGATACGCCTGGAAAAGAAAAAAGCGCCGTTTTATGAAGCGCTGAAAGCATATATAGCGAACGGTGACAGACATGACGAGCTGTATCAAAAGCTGAGAACATTTTATGACAATCTGCAAAAGTGGCGGTCATTCTCGACGAATCATTCGGTAGCTGAGCTGATTTGGGAAGTATACCGCGATACAGGATATTTTGATTATGCAGGCGGCATGCCTGGCGGAAAGCAGCGCCAGGCCAATCTGCGCGTCTTGTATGACCGGGCGCGCTCGTACGAAGCGACGGCGTTCCGCGGGTTATTCCGCTTTTTGCGGTTCATTGAACGGATGCAGGAGCGCGGCGATGATCTGGGGACGGCGCGGGCGCTCAGCGAGCAGGAGGATGTCGTTCGGCTGATGACGATTCACAGCAGCAAAGGACTTGAATTCCCCGTCGTTTTCACCGCCGGACTCGGCAGAAGTTTTAATATGATGGATCTCAACAAATCATACCTGCTTGATAAAGAGCTCGGTTTCGGAACAAAGTATATTCATCCGGAACTCAGAATCAGCTATCCGACTCTCCCGCTTGTGGCGATGAAGAAAAAAATGCGCAGAGAGCTCTTATCAGAAGAATTGCGCGTGTTATATGTGGCGCTGACAAGAGCGAAGGAAAAGCTGTTTCTCATCGGTTCCTGCAAAAACCGGGAAAAACAGCTGGCCAAATGGCAGGCGCAAGCGGACAGGGCCGATTGGCTTCTCTCTGAATTCGACCGCTATCAGGCGTCATCTTATTTGGATTTTATCGGGCCGGCGCTTATCCGCCACCGTGATATGGAGGCGCACAGGCCGCCGGGTCTTTCGGCTCCGGAGAATATCGCGCACGACCCGTCCCGTTTTCACATCCGGATGCTGCAGCAAAGTGAACTGCTGGAAGATAACCCAAAAGAACGGGCTGAAGAAAAGAGCAAACGTCTCAAGGCGATTCAGCAGGGTGAGCCGATTCCTGATTCGTTTTCATTTGATGATCAGGCGCGCCGTCTCCTTGAATGGGAATACCCGTACCGAGAGCTGACGGCTATCAGAACGAAGCAGTCAGTTTCTGAGCTGAAGAGAAAGCAAGAATACGAGGATGAATACAGCGGCCGCTCCCTCATCAAACCGTCAGGGGACACGCTTTTATACAGACGTCCCGGTTTTATGATGAAAAAGGGGCTGACGGCCGCGGAAAAAGGGACGGCGATGCATACGGTGATGCAGCACATACCGCTGACGCACGTTCCGACTGCCGAAGAAGCGGAGCGGACGGTTCGGACGCTTCACGAAAAAGAGCTGCTGACAGAAGAGCAGCGGGACGCTATTGATATCGACGACATTATACAGTTTTTCGAAACTGAAATCGGGAAAGACCTTCTCGGGGCGCGGCGGATTGATCGGGAGGTGCCGTTCAGTATGGCGCTTCCGGCCGGCGAAGTGTACAAGGAAGCAAAAACGGCCGGTGAACCGCTGCTCGTGCAGGGGATTATTGACTGCCTCTACGAAACGGCGGACGGACTCTATTTGCTGGACTATAAAACAGATCGGATAGAGGGGAAATTCCGGAACGGATTTGAAGGCGCGGCCCCGATCCTGCAAAAAAGGTATGAAACACAAATCGAATTGTATACAAAAGCGATTGAACAAATTACAAAAACGAAAGTGAAAGGGCGTGCGCTCTATTTCTTCGATGGAGGTCACGTTCTTACACTGTAACAAGATCCGAAGCTCCTTTTTGGAGCGGATCTTTTTTTCTATCAGAAAAGTGAGGTGAATGCGGTATGCGCATTTTACATACAGCTGACTGGCATCTCGGCAAAACGCTTGAAGGCAGAAGCCGGCTGAGTGAGCAGGCCGAGGTATTGGAAGAGCTGAATACCATTGTCAAAGAAGAAAACATTGATGCGGTCATTATGGCAGGAGATGTATTTGATACGGTCAATCCGCCTGCGCTCGCTGAACAATTGTATTATGAAAGTCTTTCCGCGCTTTCTGACGGCGGAAAACGCCCGGTTGTCGTCATTGCCGGAAACCATGACAATCCTGACAGGCTGGCGGCGGCTTCTCCGTTAACAGATGAGCGTGGCATTCATTTAATCGGCTATCCGCGGACAGAACCGGTGCATATCGAGGTGCCGTCGGCGGGCGAGCTGTTAGCCGTTGCCGCACTGGCCTATCCGTCAGAAGCGAGATTAAACGAAGTGCTGTCTGATACGTTTGAGGAAAAGCTTCTTCGCGATCATTACGATGTGAAAATCAGAGAGGCGTTTGCCCGCATGTGCGGTCTGTGCCGGGATGATGCCGTGAAAGTCGCGGCGAGCCATATTTATGTCGCAGGAGGAAATCAGACCGATTCAGAGCGTCCGATTGAAGTCGGGGGCGCTTACACGGTCGCCGCTGAAAGCCTGCCGGCTGATGCGGCTTATGTGGCCCTCGGCCATCTCCACCGTCCGCAAACGATTAAGCGCGCCAAAACGGCTGCCCGCTATTCCGGCTCTCCGCTGGCATACAGCTTTTCAGAAGCCGGTTATGCCAAATCGGTGACGGTGGTAGAAGCGAAGCCCGGCGGAGAAGCGAAGTGGGAAGAGATTTTTCTGTCCTCGGGTAAACCGCTCGTCAAATGGAAAGCGCAGGGGCTGAGCGAGGTTCACGGCTGGCTTGATGAAGGGCGTGACCGGAATGCCTGGATCGATCTTGATATCCATTTGACGGATCAGCTTTCTCTTGAGGAAATTCACCGGCTGAGAAAGGCGCATCCCGGCTTTATCCATATCAGGCCGGTTTTTGAAGAAAAAGAGACAGGCAATGACCGGATTGAAGTGAAGCACATATCAATTGAGGACCGATTTAAGAAGTTTTATGAAAAGCAAACAGGCGGCGCCGTGCCGGATGAGGAGATGGTCAAGCTGTTTTTAGAGCTTGCGTCAGCAGATGATGAGGAGGATGCGACATGAAGCCGATTCTGTTAACGATAAAAGGGCTTCACAGCTTCAGAGAGGAACAGACGATTGATTTTGCCGGACTGTCCGGAGCGGGCGTGTTCGGAATTTTCGGCCCGACGGGAAGCGGAAAGTCGTCGATCCTTGATGCTATGACACTCGCTTTATACGGAAAGGTGGAGCGTGCCGCAAATAATACGCACGGCATCCTGAACCATGCCGAAGATCAGCTAGCCGTCTCTTTTACATTCGCGCTTCAATCAGGCCACCGGGTGTCCTATAAGGTCGAGCGCGTATTTAAGAGAACGGATGAAACGAAAGTGAAAACCGCCCTCTGCCGCTTAATTGAAATCAAAGACGAACAAACCGTGCTTGCTGATAAAGCGAATGAAGTGAACAAAAAGGTGGAAGAGCTTCTTGGCCTGACCATTGACGACTTTACAAGAGCCGTCGTGCTGCCGCAAGGGAAGTTTGCCGAGTTTCTGTCGCTTAAAGGCGCGGAAAGAAGACATATGCTGCAGCGTCTTTTTAATCTGGAACAGTACGGGGACAGGCTTGTCAAAAAACTGAGGAAGCGCGCGCAGGAAGCGGCGGCGAAAAAAAATGAAATGCTTGCCGAACAATCCGGCCTCGGAGACGCGGGAGAAGATGCGCTGAAGCAGGCGGAACAGCAGTTTCACGAAGCGAACGAACGGCTTGAAGCAGCTGAGAAGAAACGGGTCCGGGCAAAAGAGCGTTTTGAAAGTCACCAGGAGATTTGGAACCTGCAGACAGAAAGAGATGAATATGAGCGCCGCCTGAAAAAGCTTGAGGAAAAGCGTCCGTATATCACGGATTTGACTGAGCGTCTTAAAGAGGCGGAAACCGCTCTCGCCCTTGAGCCGTACGCAGAACGCTATTCGGAAGCCGTACGCCGGCAGCAGCGCGCCGAACAGGAGCACGAACTGGCCAAACGGAAATCAGAGGCGGAAACCGCTTCATTTACACGGCAAAATGAAGCCTATGAAGCGTGGCGGGTTCATAAGGCTGAACAAGAGCCGAAGCTTGTCAAGGAAGAAGAATTGTATCAAAGACTGTCAGCCGTTGAACAAAAGCTGCTTGAAGCGAAAAAAGAAGCGGAAAAAACAAAGGCGGAGCACCGCAAAAAAGAGGAAGAATACGAAGCCGCCTCGAAACAGCTGACCGCAGTGAAAGACCGCCTGATCCGCGGCCAAAACAGGCAGAATGAGCTGAAAGAAGAGCTGAAGGCAGTTCAGGTGACCGCTGATGAACGGAAAAAATGCCAGACCGCCGCACAGCTGTCAGCCGGCTTTCAGCAGACGCAGGAACAGATCACGAAAGAACGGGCCAATCTGACAACGCAGATGAAGAACATGGAGAAGCTGAACGGAGAAAGCGAGGCGCTCAGCGCAAAAACAAAAACGGAAGAAGAAGACATTACGCGCGCTTATCAAACGCTTCAAACCGTTTACCATATGGTTTGTGAAACGGAACGTTCACTGAAAGCCGCGGCCGAACGGGCCGGCAAAACGCAAGCCGACCTGCGCAGGCGCTCAGAGGAAGCGAGAACGGCTGCATTAACAAAAGAATTATCGGAAAAACTGATTGAAGGAAAGCCTTGTCCTGTATGCGGCTCGACGCAGCATGACCGTCCGCGCTCCGCTCATGAAACACATTCGCCAGATACGGATGTGCAGGAACGTTTGCAGCAGGTTGAAGCGCTGCTGTCCGAGGCGGCGGCTCTTTCTCAGGAAGTGCTGACAGCCAAGGTTGCATTAGAAGAGCAGTCGGGGCGTTTTACCGAAGAATGTCCGTTCCTGCAAAGCGTCCGGACCCCGGAGCTGGAAGCCGCTTCTTCCATCAGCGGCCGTCCGCTTGATGAAGCGTTCAGCGCCGTCCGCTTGGAATGGAAACAAATGAAGCAGGATATGCTGTCGGTAAAAGAGAAGGTCACGAGACTGATCAGCGCGTATCAGCAGACGGTGAAACAAGCGGAGCAGCTGGCTGAACGAATCCGCTATGAGGAAAAAGAAGCCGATCGCCTCAGACATTCTTTACAAGAGCTTGAATCACTCTCAGAAAGCCGCTTAAATCAGTACAACGAAGTCTGCGGGGATATTCCGGTAAATCAGGTTGACGCCTGGCAGGCTTCGATAGACGATAAAGACCGGCAGGCAGAAGAGTTTGAGAAGCGCATTGAAACAAGCATCGCATTTCTCAAGGAACATGAAGAAGAGAAGGAGCGGCTGCAGGAGAAGAAGCATCAGCTTGAACGGGAACGGCTCGAGCTTCACTATGCATCAGAGCGCCTGCAGCAGGTGATTGACGAGTATGAACAAGAGCTCGGCACGGCAGCAGAAGAAACATCAATTTCCGCAAAGCTTGAAGCGGTGCGGCAGGAATTACAGCTGTTAAAAACGAAAGAACAGTCCTTATTCGATGCGCTGAAGCAGGCTCAGCAATCACTGAATGACGCAAAAGGCCGGGAATCCGGAAGTCTCATGTCACTGCGGGACGCTGAATCCGCCCTTGAGAAAGCGCAAAATGACTGGCGCGTGAGATCAAAAGATACCGGGTTTGCCGAGCCGGACCAAGTCAAAAAAAGCCTGCTTCCGCAAACCCGCGCGGAGGAAATGAAAACAGAAATTGATGAGTTTCTGGACACCTCAAAGCAGCTTTCGGCAAATATCCGCCGTGTCACTGAAAAATTAGCTGACCGCCGGGTAACGGAAGAAGAATGGACAGCATCGGTTTCTCTGCTGAAGCAGGCGGAGGCTGAGTCAGGCGCAGCCATGGAGGAAAAGGGCGCCCAGGCAAAAGCCTTTGCGGTTATGCAAAAACAGCATAAGCGCTTTAAAGAAATTGAAGTCGAACTGAAAAGCTGGCAGACACAGATTGACAGACTTGATAAGCTGCAGTCTGTATGCAAAGGCAATACATTCGTCGAATTTTTAGCGGAAGAACAGCTGGAAAGCGTGGCCCGGGACGCCTCTGCCCGGCTCGGAGCACTGACAAGGCAGCGGTATGCCATTTTAGTCGATTCAGAAGGCGGCTTCGTTATGCGCGATGACGCGAACGGCGGCGTCAAACGGCCCGTATCAAGCCTTTCTGGGGGGGAGACGTTTCTGACATCGCTGTCGCTTGCGCTTGCTTTGTCCGCCCAAATTCAGCTGCGGGGTCAATACCCGCTGCAATTTTTCTTCTTAGATGAAGGATTCGGGACGCTTGACCAAGGGCTTTTAGACACCGTTGTCACAGCGCTGGAAAAGCTGCAATCGGATAATTTGTCCGTCGGGGTGATCAGCCATGTGCAGGAGCTGAGAGCACGCCTGCCGAAAAAATTAATCGTGCATCCGTCTGAACCGGGCGGAAAAGGCACCCGGGTCACGTTAGAGATCATGTAAGAAAGGAGAAGGGATTATGGCCGATTCTGCCGAAGGCACATGTGAATTATGCGGCCGCCGCCATGTGCGGCTGACAGAGCACCACTTGACGCCTAAGGAAGAAGGCGGGACATTCCTTCCGACCGCAATGCTCTGCATCCCTTGCCATAAACAAATTCACGCCCTTTATACGAACCGGGAGCTTGCGGCAAGGCTTGCGGGAATAGAAGAGCTGCGGCATGATCCGAAACTTGCGCGGTTTGTGAAATGGATCAGAAAACAGCCGCCGGAAAAGCTTGTGAAAACAAAAAAAGCAAAAGAACGAAAAAAACGCTGAACAAAAAAGCAGCCCTCTCTTTAAAGAGCGGCTGCTTTTTATGCGTTTCCGGCCACATTCTGATCGCTGACATCGGGGTCTATATAGTTTGTCGCATTGACAACGTTGTTTAATAACAGGAAATCTCCGGTATTGCCTGCTCCCGAACCGAGCGCAGATTTAGAAGAGCTTTTTGGAGAAAGGTAAAAGGAATCACCAAAGTTTACGACTCCGCCCGATATGGAATTGATAGCTATAGGTCCGGTAATTGCTGGCATAAACGACACCCTTTATAGAAGTCTCACCGTCATTATATGTCAAGTCTGCGGCGATTGTGAGCTCGGTGACTCGATCTGCCTAATATGTTTCAGCCTCGAATCGCCCAGCACGACCGACGTCGATCCGATTTGAACCACGGACGCTGACGTTACCCCTTGGACTTTCACATTTCTTACCCGAATCGAAGGGTTTTCATGGCTGAATGCACTTTGAACCCCCGTTTCCGGTAACGGCATGACGGCCGGCTGCCGAAAGATCTGGTATTCTTTTGTGTTAAACGAGCCCTCATCGTCTCTGTATACAGCAACACTGCGCTGATCGGCCAATACTTTGACCTTCATATTGATTTCATTCGAATCGCCTGCTTGAAAAACACTCCCCATCCCGATTGCATTGACTTTGGCGCTTCTGAGGCGTGAAATCCGATGTAACATTATTCCGGCGCCAGCGGCACAAGAGGCCCGATAATGAGGGATTCCGGAGGCGTGTCAAAGATGGAGGACAGATAGACGGAATCGGTATCGCCGATTAATAATAAGGCTGAACTGGAAACACCGGTAGACCGGATGTCGCCGACTTCAATATTCCGGTTAATCACTGTAAAAATCATGACGGATCATCACCTTTCATTTCACCTGGTATGTGTTTAATAAAATGCTCGACGGCCCTGACAATATCACGCTTCACGTGTTCGGCAATCTGCTCGGCGTATTGCGCTGGCGGCGTGTTTTCTTCTTTCGGGACTTGGGACAGATAATACTTAATCCGGCTGTCCATCTGCTTTCTGATATCTTCTATAATATGATATTTGTTCGTTTCGTCCAGCCTGCTCTCATACTGTGTTTCGAGCTGTTCTAACAGCACGGGGATTTCTTCATTCAGGTACATATCGACGTTTTGACGGATTTGCTGCATTTGCTGGCCCGCCTGTTCCTGCTGCATCATTCCGACCTGCGGAGATGTCTGGCCGACTTCAAAATTTTGCACGGCATTCGGATCAGTCGGATTCAATCCGATATTCAGCGTTCCTTCCAGCCGTTCAATTTTCAGCTGATCAAATTTATACTCGAGCCGATCAATCCTTGTGGAAGGCTGCTGTTTCAGCGTTGATATTTCACTCTGAAATTCTTTCAGCTGCCGTTCGAGCTCCTGAATCTGAAGCGCCTGCTGCTGGACGAAGGAATTTAAATTCTGCAGGTAGGATGAAACCGATTGATCATACATGACATTCACCTCGCGTCTCGTTTCTTTCATTAAACTACCGACTTAGCGGTGGCTGAAGCGGTACAAATGATGAGGCGCCGGGGCCTCCCCCTGTTGTTACAGTCTGCTGCCCCGCGGTGACAGGCGGCGCCGGCTCTGCATAACTCCCTGTGTTATACAGATTGGAAAGAGATTTAATTGAACCGGCGCTCCCGATTTGCAGTATGGAGGAATTGCTGACAGATTCTACACGCATGTAATTGATATGGATCGACTGATTGACGTAAAAATTCATACGGCGCCTCCTTTATGCGTTACCTGCCATCGGCTGATCGATTACATCATTATCGTACACATTCGTTGTATTCCTGTAATTCGTCAGTGTGAGATTGTCTCCGGTATTAAAGCTGCCCGCTCCGGCAAATGTCTTAACCTCTGCTTTTGGAGAAATGGTGATGCAGTCGCCTATATGAACGACTCCGCTCGTACCGACGGCATTAATTTTAAACGCTCCGACAATTGCGGGCATACGAGCACATCCTTTTCGTGAAGATTTTAATGGAATACACTCCAGGAGCTTATTTGGGATGCCTGCCTAATATAGCTTATGACAAACGCACATTTTTGTGAGCGGAAAAAACTTTAGACATAAAAAAACACCGGCGCTTTACGCATGCCGGGTCTTAAAAAACAAATGGTTCAGATCTATATACATATCATGTTTATGAGAAAGCCTGTTTTTTTCCTGCTGTGTAATCCGGCTGAATCTGTGCGGCCGGGTTCATCCCGCCGTCTTTCGTTTGTTGGATGAGCCCGCCCCGGCACCCGTTTAAGAGGCTGTCCAGCTCCTGGCTGCACCTGATGGTCTCCGTCGCATTGATTCCGAATTTTTGCGCTGTCTCGAATAAAGTCAATCTTTTTTCTTCAATTTTTCTGTTCATCGTGCGATCTCCAATTCTCGATTATTTTGGAAAACATAGGATGAGAATAGTATAACCTATTTTGGCTGGGAAGGTTTTATTTCGTCAATATGACTAAAAAAGTGACAATTTTTGATACTCTTTTACGATGATTTTCAGCCTGTTCAAAAGAGGAATTTCCCGCCTGAAGAAAGAATACATAAAGATGCCAGATTTAAAAATGATGGGGGATTAACATGAAATTTGCGACAGGGGAACTGAACAGCCGGAAATTTGTCGGTCTGATCATTGATGATGACAAAATCTTAGATCTGCAAAAGGCTGAAAAGAAACTGTTTGAACTTGAGACGATTCCGGGTTCGCTGATCGAGTGCATTCAAAAGGGGGAAAAGTTTGTCAATCATGCCGGACAGCTTGCGGAATGGGCGAAAAAACCGAATGATGAGTCCGGCTCATTTATGTATGCGCTGTCTGACGTGAAGCTCTGCGCGCCTATTCCGAGACCTTCAAAGAACGTGATCTGCATCGGGAAAAATTACCGTGATCATGCCGTTGAAATGGGAAGCGAGGCGGATATCCCGGAGCATCCCATGGTCTTTACAAAAGCCCCGACCGCCGTTACGGGTCACGGAGAAACGGTGAAAAGCCACTTGGACGTAACAGAGCAGCTTGATTATGAAGGGGAGCTTGCGGTTATCATATCAAAAAGCGGATCGCACATCTCCAAAGAACATGCGCTCGATCATATATTCGGCTATACCATAGTAAATGATATAACAGCGCGCGATCTGCAGAAAAAGCATCAACAGTTTTTCATCGGCAAAAGCCTTGATACGACATGCCCGATGGGACCGGTTATTGTACATAAGTCAGCTGTCAGTGATCCGCAAAGCCTGCAAGTTGAAACGCGGGTCAACGGGGAACTGCGCCAATCAGGATCAACGGGCGACATGATTTTTCCGATTGCTGAATTAATCGAGACGCTGTCAAAAGGAATGACGCTTGAAGCCGGGGACATTATCGCGACGGGGACGCCGTCCGGTGTCGGGAAAGGATTTAAGCCGCCGACATTTTTACAGCCGGGAGACCGCATTGACATTACAATTGAACCGATCGGCACGCTGTCGAACCAAATCGGATAATTGAGTGTTTTTCTTGAGAATGATTATGCTCACAGCGGCTTGTTGTGGTACCATAAGTGAGGCAGATTGATCTGATAGGGGGAATTGAACATAATGACACATTGGCATATTACTTCATGGGTCGTTGCGCTTATCCTGGTGTTTGTCAGCTACGGGCTATACGGCTCCGGAAAAGCGAAGGGCGCAAAAATAACGCATATGATTCTGCGCTTATTCTACATTATTATTATTCTGACCGGCGCTGAACTGTTTGTCCGTTTTGCGAATTGGAACGGAGAGTACGCCGGAAAAATGCTGCTCGGCATCATTACCATCGGACTGATGGAAATGCTCGTCATCCGCAAGAAAAAAGGCAAATCGACTGGAGGACTGTGGATCGGTTTTATTATCGTGCTTATCCTGACGGTGCTTCTCGGCCTTCACTTGCCGATCGGCTTTCACATATTTTAATCAATCGCTTGAAAACCCGGATGCAATCCGGGTTTTCTTATTTATGCATACATTCTGCGCAACTGGGCCGCTGAATGAGAAATGCCGTGACAGGAGGATGTTGATGAAGCAAAGGAGATGTGCAGGATGCCAAAAGCGTCAATCACTCTTGTGACCGCAAAACTACGGCTGTGAAGGGTAAAAGCAAACGCCGGGCGTCAATCAGCGTAAAAAACAGGCGGCACCTATTTAAAAGGCACCGCCTGTTTTTTACGCTGTTCCGCCGTGTTTGGCCGCTGAATACATAATGGAGCGCCGCCCGTCAGATGCCGTCCATTCAAATCTGTCATGCTTACCCGGGCTGCCGCGGTGATGCTGCAGGGCGCATTGGGCGTCATCTGCCGAAAAGTGATAAAACGAGACCCCGTCACCGGAAAACAGCGGCTGATTGTAGGAAAATACGCAATCATATACAGACAGGCCGAACCCGTGCAGATGGCTGAGAAACAGCAGAAACGTTTCATCGTCCAGCGAATCGAGCAAGGTTAACAGCGGCCGTTTGACTGCCTTCTCATACCGGATCTCTTCTCCGCCGAACAGGGCAACCGTGTCTGCGCCAATTTCGGCTGAAGTGCCGTGAATCTGGGCCGGCTGCCATCTGCCGTCACGTTTCATCAAGACGGCTGCGTTTCCTAGACTGTCTGCCAGCAGGATATCACCCTCATCGTTTTCGACGAGACAGATGCCGTCTTCTATTATCAGAGTGCCGCGCCCCCATTTGTTTTTTTCTGAGAAAAGCTGTTTTCGTTTCATATCCGTGCCGGTCTCCTTTGTTTGTTTCTTCTCTTCCGTTCTTTCCAAATCAGGCTTGTCTCATACAACTCTTAGTGGGACAAATCAACTATCTGCGTTTCTTTGCATAAACTGGGTAAAGTGCTGATAGAAACGAATTTGATACCGACAGAAACGGGATTGGAGCTGATATCACATGTGTGGAATTGCGGGTTGGGTCGATTTTCAAAAGCAGCTCGTCCAAGAGAAACATATTATGAACAATATGATAGACACTCTTTCAAAACGAGGGCCTGATGATTCAAACGTCTGGGGAGAGCCCCATGTTTTATTCGGACATAAAAGACTTTCGGTCGTTGATATTGAAGGCGGCCGCCAGCCGATGGGCTGCACGCATCAAGGGGAAACGTACACCATCATTTATAATGGCGAGCTGTATAATACGGAAGAATTGCGGAGGGAGCTGCAGGCGAGGGGCCACCGTTTTGAACGGACCTCTGATACAGAAGTGCTGCTGCACAGCTATATTGAGTGGCGGGAGGAGTGCGTTGACCGCTTAAACGGTATTTACGCTTTTGCCATCTGGGATGAAAAACGGGAGCGGCTGTTTGGGGCAAGAGACCGGCTCGGCGTCAAACCGTTTTTTTATAAAGAACACGGCTCTTCCTTTCTGTTTGGATCGGAATTGAAGGCCATCCTTGCCCATCCGGATGTGAAAGCCCGCACAGACAGCAGCGGACTTGCGGAAGTTTTCGGGCTCGGGCCGTCCAGAACACCGGGCTGCGGGGTATTTAAAGGAATTCACGAAGTTCGTCCCGCTCATGCGTTTACTTTTTCAAAGGACGGTTTGTCCATATGGCGTTATTGGAATGTAAAAAGCGAAAAGCATACAGACAGCTTCGATGACACTGCAGCTCACATTCGGTACTTATTTCAGGATGCAGTAACGCGCCAGCTCGTATCTGACGTGCCGGTTTGCACGTTTTTGTCCGGGGGGCTTGATTCGAGCGCGATTACCGCGATAGCCGCCGCTCATTTTGAGAAAGAAGGCAGAGATCCCCTCCATACTTATTCCATTGATTATGAGGAGAACGGCAAATTCTTTAAAGCGAGTTCATTTCAGCCGAATGATGACGGCCCGTGGATCGATAAAATGACAGCTGCATTCGGCACACAGCACCATAAGTGTGTGATTACGCAGGATGAGCTGGTTGAACATCTGGAGGAATCCGTTCTCGTCAGAGACCTGCCGGGCATGGCGGATGTTGATTCCTCGCTGCTGTGGTTCTGCCGTGAAATTAAAAAAGATTTTGTCGTGAGTCTTTCCGGGGAATGCGCGGACGAAATTTTCGGCGGATATCCATGGTTTCACACCGCGGCGGAAGAAGACGGATTTCCTTGGATGAGATCCACTGAGGAGAGAATCACCCTCTTGGACGAAAAATGGCAAAAACGGCTGAACCTAAGAGAATACGTGAATGCGAGATATGAAGAAACCATTGCGGAAACGCCGCTGTTAGACGGTGAGACGGGAACAGACAAAGCGAGACGGCAGCTTTTCTACTTAAATATGCTTTGGTTTATGACAAATCTGCTCGACCGCAAAGACCGCATGAGCATGGGGGCAAGTCTGGAAGTGCGGGTGCCGTTCGCCGATCACAGACTTGTAGAATACGTCTGGAACATCCCTTGGGAAATGAAAATGCACGGCAGCCGGGAAAAAGGCATTTTGCGGAAGGCGCTTGAAGGGCTGCTTCCGGAAGAGGTTCTGTACCGCAAAAAAAGCCCGTATCCGAAAACCCATCATCCGAAATACACGCAAGGAGTCACAGAGTGGCTGAAAACGATTTTGCAGCATAAAGATTCCGTGCTTCACACCCTGCTGGACAGAAAGAAGCTGGAAATGCTGCTGGAGACAGAGGGGTCGTCTTTTCAGGTTCCGTGGTTCGGCCAGCTGATGAAAGGCCCGCAGCTGATCGCCCATCTTGCCCAGATCCATACATGGTTTGAGGCGTACCGTATCGATATAGAAGAATAACAGTGCCGCGACCGGTTTCCGCTGAGGATATCGGTCTTTTTATTGTGAAACATATGGTACACTAAAAAACAGAGGAGTGATATCATGACCGAATACGAAACATGCGCGCAGCTTGCCGAGGCGCACTTTCCTTTATATAAACGGATCTTTTCATCCCTGCCGCCAAAAAACAGACAGGCCGCGTGGGCGGTGCTGGCTTTGTTTCATGAAGCTGAGCAGCTTGCGGATGTCCGGGAGTTTGAGGGATTTGAACAGGCAGCACAAGACTTTATGAACGGGACAGGCGCCGACGGCTTTTTGTGGAAAGCGCTCGCCGATGTGAGGCAGCAATTTGCGCTCGAAGAAGAACCGTTACGTGAGTTTATCGCCGGCCAAAGGTCTGACAGAGAAAAAGAGACCTGCCAAGAGTTTGACGACCTGCTGATGTACGCGGGCCAAACAGGCGGAGCCCTCGGCCTGCTTCTGCTGCCGGTTTGCGCTCGCCGAAATCAAGAGAAACTCCGCCATGCAGCCGTTTCATTAGGAGCTGCCATTCAGCTGAGCCGGGTTCTCATCGGGGTCTGTGCGGATGAGCGGATGAAAAAGCGCCTTCCGCGTCAGGTGATGGCGCAATTCGGCTATACGGAAGAAGAGCTGGAGAACTGCACGATCAACAAAGCTTTTGTGAATGTATGGGAGTATATCGCATTCGAAGCCGAGGCGTATTTTGAGGAGGCGTCTGAAGAGCTGGAGCTGTTTCCGTTATACTCAAGGCCCGCCGTTACCGGTTTGCTGACTCATTACCGGTCAGAGCTCGAAGGCATGAGAAAACGGCTTTCTCAAGCATAAAAAAAACGCCCCGGCTTCATAATGAAGCTTCGGGCGTTTATGCAATCCCTTTTTGAATCCAAATCCGTGACCGCCATCTTCTGTACATGAGAATGCCTCTGACCCATTCATCCGCGATAAATGAAATCCAAATCCCCATAAGACCCAATCCGAAATGGATGCCGAACAGGTAAGCGAGAGGCAGACCGATGCCCCACATGGAAATCATCGCCATATAGACGGGGAATTTTGCATCTCCGGCAGCCCGGAGCGAGTTGATGATAATGACATTAAATGAACGGCCGGGCTCAAGAATGATCGTCATGGCAATCAGCATGCTCGCCGTCGCAATAATATCAGGGCTGCTTGTGAAAATTCCGATCAGCTGCTTTGAAAACAAGGTCATGATAACCGATGTCATAGCGGCAATGCCAAGCGCCCAGTACAGGCTTTTCATACAGCGGTCATAAGCGTCGTCAAACTGTTTGGCGCCGATGTACCTGCTGATCAAAATCTGGGTGCCTTGGCTGATCGCCGTTCCGAACAGCAGGATAAACATGGTGATGTTTTGTGTATATACCTTTGTTGTAAGCGCCTGGGCGCCCATAATGGCGATAAAATAAGTGACAACCATTTGTGAAATGTTATAAGACAGCTGTTCACCTGCAGACGGAATCCCGATTTTCAGGAGTTTCCGCAAGTGCTCTTTATGAACGTGAAAGATCTTTTTCCATGTCAGACCGAGTCCGATGCGTTTTTTGACGATCACAATCATCGCGATCAGTCCGATGATCCGCGCGATGGACGTTGACATCGCAACTCCGGCGACGCCCAGCACCGGCAGGCCGAGCGGCCCGAAAATGACAAGAAAGTTTCCGGCAATATTTAATATATTCATCCCGATCGTAACGAACATCGTATCTTTCGTATGGCCGTAGCTTTTTAAAATGGCGCTGAACGTCATAATCAGTGCCTGAATAAATGACAGCCCGCCGACCACCTGCAAAAAGACTTTGGCATCCGGCATCAATTCATCGGAAAGACCCATGACATGAAGCAGCGGAACGGCCGCGAAAAACACGGCGGCGCTGATGGCGAGACTGATGACGAAGTTCGCTCCTATCGATACATAAGCCACTTCCTGCGCTTCTTTTTTCTGTTTAGAGCCTAAAAACTGCGAAATTACAATTGTTGTACCCGTTGCGATAAAGCTGAACATCACGATAATTAAATTTAAGATCTGATTGCTGACGCCCACGGCCGCCACACTGTTGTCAGAGTATTGGCTAAGCATAAGAGTGTCGGCGTTTCCCATAAACATATATAATGAAACCTCAATAAAAATCGGCCAAGTCAGCGCGTATAATGAGAGTTTGTGATCAGAAGATTGTTTGAATGCAGCCCGTTTTAAAATCGCTTGTTTCATTTCTTTTAACCCCTTTCCTGACAAAATCAACGTTTAACAGTGTACCTCCATTTTCTTATAATAAAAAGGGAGAGAAACGAAACTTCTTGCAAAAATCCGACTTAAAAAGGAGGGCCGAAAATATGACCTTTCTCGAGTTCACAGTCCCTCCGTTCCCGGTCTTTATCGCTGCGGGAGAAGGGGTGTTCAAAAAAGGCGAAACCCATGTGAGACGGGTCTTTCCGGTGTTTGATCTGCTGTATGTGAAAGAAGGCGTCCTTCACATTACAGAAAGCGAAAACGCCTTTTCCGTTGAAGCCGGAGAATATATTCTGCTCTCTCCAGGCCTTGAACATTACGGAACAAAAGGCAGTGAAGAAACGACCTCCTATTCGTGGCTTCATTTTGAGGGAGCGGATTATGAGGTGACGGAAACAGCGGGTAACAACTGGGCGGAGCTGAGGCGGAAAAAAGGCAGTTTTGAAGAGCCGGCCCGCTACCGCCTGTCCTTGCCGCAAAAAGGAAAAGTGAGACGCCCGCAGTTTATGGCCGGGCAATTCAGTGTCCTGACAGATGACAGCACTGAGAACTCCGACCTGCCGCTGAGAAAGCAAATTTTGTTTGAGGAGCTGCTGCTTCACCTTCAAAAGGAAGCGTTCCAAATCCCGTCCGCAAAGGAAAGAGTCGCATGGGAGGCCGCCCGGTACCTGCAGGAGCACTATCAGGAGAAAACAACCATCAAAGCGCTCTCTTCAGCTCTTCATTACAATCAAGACTATGTGACCCGCTGTATGCAGCAGGTGCTCGGCGTCACGCCCGGCCAGTATACGAACAAAGTCAGAATGACGGAGGCGAAGCGTCTTTTGTCCGCAACCAATGATAAAATGGGGGCGATTGCGGACGCCATCGGCATGGAGGACCCGACCTACTTTTCTAAGCTGTTTAAACAGATTGAAGGCATTTCGCCGCTTGAATACCGCAAATTCGTAAGCCGGAAAACGGACTGACCTAAAACCAGGGAACAGAAGAGGGATCAGCAAGCATGCCGATGCCACGATTAACTTAGAAATCGGGATCGCAGCCAAGGAATCTTTTAAAACTTGAAGGCCTGTAAAGCTTACCCCGGGCGCTTCCAGCTATGCCGGATGATGATAGATTCGAAGTGAAAAAGCAAAGGCTCAGCTGGCCTTTGCTTTTTTATGATTCGTATGAGAAAAAAATGTAGTCAGTCGGCACGCCTTTATACCCCATTTGATGAAGCATCGCCGTTATATTGCCGCGATGGTATGTGCCATGATTCACAACATGGCGGATCACATCGGCATATGTCGTCTGGAGCGATCCCAGACGCGGATGGGAAATGGAGATCGGACTTTCCGGGGTCTCCAATTTTCTTAAAAATTCATTGTATTCTTTGTCCAGCTCAGTCATTCTATGTTCAATCGCCGCAAAATCTCCGCCGAGCTTTTCAAATTGGTCAAATTGCGAGACGATTTGTTCGTAAGTTTCTCCGTAAAGCACGTGAAGCCAGATGAAATCAGCCCGGTATATATGCACAAGCACGGCGTTCACAGTCGGAAAAACACTTTGCAGTTTCTGCTGTAAGCTTGCCGCGGGCACGGTCTTCAGATGCTGGATGACTTCCTTATTCGCCCATCTGTGATAGTGATAAAGCTTTACAATGTCTGACACTCCAATTCCCCCTTTTCCTTTCGATACATTCAACATAGCTTGGGAGAATTCCTTTTATCTGAGCAAAAGCGCCGCAAAATAAAAAGCCGCACCCCACATCACCAATGCCGAGCAGCCGGCCTCCTGTATCCGCCGTTTCGTTTGATAAAAGGTCACGTCACAATGGCTCCGAGCGCTTCTGCGAATGTAACGGCATGCGCCGGAGAGATTCGGCATCCTTTCAGCTTCTCAAGTGAGACATGCAGGTGATCAAATGTGCACGTGCTGATATCCATGTTAAAAAGGGACGTGCCGATGAAGTTTGCGCCGTTCAGATCACATGCCTCAAGATCTGTGTGTTCAAGCGCGGCATCATTCCACTCGCTTTCTGTAAGAGCGCACATGTCGAACCGGACATGCTTCATATTGGAATAGCTGAAGGAGCTGTAATTTGCGAGGCAGTCTTCAAACCGTACGTTGCGCATGGCGGAATCTGCCAGATTCAAGCCGAGAAGTTTTGAATGCTGAAAGACCGTTCTGTGGATGATGCTTCCGCTGAAATCTGCGTTTGAAACATCACATTTTTCAAACAAGACATCCGTACATTCCATATGTCTGAAAGAGACATCTGTAAAAACGGTATTTCTGAAAATGACTTTTTCGGCGCGCAGGCCGTGCAGTTTGCCGCTTATGATGCCGTTTTCAATGACGGCTTCTTTGATCTGATCGTCTTGAAGCGCTTCAGCGAAAGAAAGCACCGGCAGCTCTTTCGGGATTTTCGGTTTTTGGATCGTATTCATCTCATACTCCCTTTTCATAAAAAATAGCTGATCAGCAGTTGACAGATATCGTTTCATACCCGGTGTCCTTGCCGAATTGCATGTTGCTTCATGAACAAAGGGTAATAAAAAAGCGGAGAGGCGTCAATACGGAAGCTGATGAAAAAGCCCTCAGAGGATGCTTCTCTGGGGGCTTTTTCTGTTTCAGGAGAGTTCTTTATACATGATCACATGGGGGCCGATGCCGGGTATGTCAAAGGGGCCGCCGGTGCTTTGCCAGCCGAGCTTTTCGTAATATCCCTTTACGTGACATCTGGCGTTGCACCAGACAAGCGCCGCCCCCATTCCGGCCAGTTTCCGTTCTGCATGAGCGATTAACGTGCTTCGCGCTTTTTGCGTCCGATATTCCTCAAGCGCCGCCATGCCGCGCGGTACGCCGTGTCTTCTGCTGTGATAAAAAGCCGCCTGTCACATCAGGCGGCCTCTTGATTATCAATGTAAATATACATCGGCCCGCTTTTCATCCTTTTGCTTAATATAAGCAGCGAGCTCTGACGTCAAATCAGAACGGAGAAACGGGGTGATTAAATAAATTCCGTTGAACAGTTCACACGCCGTGTCAAGAAGCGACTTGGCGATGGCGAGGCCCTCGGCTTTCTGCTTCCGTTTGTCTTCGCCGGCGAGCGCCATTTTTTCGCGGATGCTGTCAGACAGCTTAATGCCCGGGATTTCATGATGAATGAACTCTGCATTGCGGCTGCTCGTTAACGGCATGATTCCGATATACACCGGTGTTTTGAGATGTTTTGTTTCATGATGAATGTCAATGAGCTGCTGCTCTGAGTAGACAGGCTGAGACACGAAGTAGTCAGCGCCGCACTCGATTTTTTTCTCCAGCCGTTTTACGGCCTTATCCAAATGACGGACATTCGGGTTAAACGCCCCGGCTACGGAAAAGTTTGTTTTCTTGCCGAGCGGTTTCCCCGATAAAGAAATGCCCTCGTTGAATTGTTTAATCAGCCTGATCAAGTCAAAGGACGTTAAATCATAGACGGAGGTAGCCCCCGGAAAGTCGCCGATTTTTGAAGGATCGCCGGTGATGGCTAAAATGTCGGTAAGCCCGAGCGTATCCAGCCCCATTAAATGTGACTGAAGGCCGATGATGTTGCGGTCTCTGCATGTAATATGGACGAGAGAACGGATATCAAGGCGCTCTTTCAGCAATGAACCGCAGGCGGCATTGCTGATTCTCGGTGTCGCCAATGAATTGTCGGCGAGCGTCAGCGCTTTTATGCCGGTTTCCTTTAATTCAGCCGCCGCTTGCAGAAATTTGTCAAAATTCAATTTTTTTGGCGGGTCAAGCTCTACGATAATTGACCGTTTTTGCGCGGCGATTTCGTTTAAACCCGGCTCGGTCCGTTCATCCCGGACGGAGATGACTTCTTCTTCCCGTCTGATTTTCACTTCTTTATCAGTGACCGGTGAAAGTCCGCGAACCGCTTCAGCCATGGCTCTGATATGGTTGGGCGTCGTGCCGCAGCAGCCGCCGATAATGCGAGCGCCCTGAGTGCGGAATTGTACGGCGCTTTCCCGGAAATAGGCATCGTCCGTATCATAAACAAGCCGGCCTTCTTCTAAGGACGGAAGGCTGCTGTTCGGATAGACCGATAAATAAGCGTCACGGAAAATCGGCACTTCTGTCAGCGCTTCAATCATGTGGTACGGGCCGAGCCGGCAATTGATTCCCGTTATATCAGCGCCGAGATCGGCAATTGACCTGAGAGCTTCCCGAAGCGGCGTTCCGTCCTGAAGCACGCCCTGTTCGTGCATGGATACGTTCAGCATGATCGGAAGTTCCGTTTCTTTTCTGGCGATCTTCAGCACTTCGCGCGCCTCTTCTAAATCATAGTATGTTTCCAAAAGCAGGCCGTCCGGCTCTTCGTGCAGCAATAAATAAAGCTGCTCCCGAAAGCTGCGTTTAATCTCTTCAAGGCTGTAGGCGTTTTTGTTAAAGGTGCGGATGCCGCCCATCGTTCCCAATACATAAGCGCCGTCTGAGGAAGCGCGCGCGATTTTGACCGCCTCCTGATTGATTTTTTTCGTTTCATCCTCAAGGCCGTATCTGGAGAGCTTAATAAAATTCGCGCCGTACGTGTTCGTCTGGATGATATCTGCACCGGCTTCCACGTATGCCTTATGTATCCGCTTGATCTCATCGGGCTTAGATACATTCAGTTCCTCAAAACATCTGTCAATGCCGTAGGAGTAGAGGAGAGTGCCCATCGCGCCGTCTCCGATTAAAATCCGTTCTTCTAAGTCTTGTAATAGTCCCATTGTTTGCCTCCTTCATCACATTCAGCAAGGAAAAAAGAGAAATAAAAAAAGTCTTCTTAAGAAGAAGACTTTGTAATCATTTGTCTCTCTTCTTATCTTCCAAGCTGTTTTTAGCTTGCTGGATTTAGCACCTTGGTCATGGTTTGGGTAAACCACTACACCGGTTGCTGAAGCGTCGTCGGGCCAGTCCCTCGGCTTCTCTTGATAAGAACGTTCATGTAATTGTCATGGGTTTCCAAAACTTAACTGTGAAAATCCCTTTCTCCAAATTTACCGAAAATAGAGACAATAATCAATAGGAATCACATAATTTATCTGAAATTAATAAATTGAACGTCAATCGGCAGGTCTGCTCCGCGGACGGCTGCAATAACCTGCTGCAGATCATCTTTATTTTTTCCGGTGACGCGCACTTGGTCGTCCTGAATCTGCGACTTAACCTTCAAGCCGGAGTTTTTAATCACCGCGTTGATTTTTTTTGCGTTGTCTTTATCAATGCCCTGTACAAGCTTCGCGCGCTGGCGCACCGTGCCTCCCGATGCATTTTCGATTTTGCCGTATTCAATGTTTTTCGTCGGCACATCCCGTTTAATCAGCTTGCCGCTCAGCACATCCTTGAGCTGATTCAATTTAAACTCATCATCAGAAATCAGAACAAGTTCTTCCTTTTCTAAAGTCACATTGCTTTTAGATCCTTTAAAGTCATAGCGCGTGCCGATTTCTTTCAGCGTCATCTGAATCGCATTCTGCACTTCAGGAAATTCAACTTTGGATACAATATCAAAAGAACTTTCTTTTGCCATGAGAAAACCTCCTATAACATTTCACTTATGTGTTGATTATAGTAGAATAAAGAGAAATGTCCAACAGCACAAAGCATGAATTTGTGCGAATTGGAAAAAATGAGAAAAACATCAGCCTCTGACGGGCGAAGCAGGAAGGACGATAACATGAAACCAGGGCAGCAGCTCACGCTTAGTATAGATCACCAGACCGATTTCGGTTATTTTTTAACGGACGGCGAGGATACGGTTCTTTTACATAACAGTGAAATCACGGAGGATATCGAAGACAGAGATGAAGTGGACGTATTTATTTACGTCGACCATCAGGAAAGACTCGCGGCGACAATGAAAAAGCCGCTCATCAGCTTTTATGATTACGGATGGGTGGAAGTGACGGACGCAGTGGAAGATATGGGCGTATTCGTCGACGTCGGTTTGTCGAAAGACGCGCTTGTCGCAACGGAGCATCTTCCTCCGTACAAATCCGTCTGGCCCCAAAAAGGCGACAGACTGTATTGCATGCTGAAGGTGACAAGCCGCGGACGCATGTTTGCCAAGCCGGCGCCTGAGGATATCATCAGTGAATTATTTACGGATGCAGAGGAAGACGTCATGAATAAAGACTTGACAGGCACGGTGTACAGACTGATCGCATCTGGCTCTTTTCTGATTACAGATGAAGGCATCCGCGCGTTTATTCACCCTTCAGAAAGAAAAGATGAGCCGAGACTCGGCAGCCGCGTGACAGGGCGTGTCATCGAGGTGAAGGAAGACGGCTCCGTCAACATGTCGCTGCTGCCGAGAAAGCAGGACGCGCTTTCGGTTGACGCAGAAGAGATTCTGACCTATCTGAGATCAAGAAACGGCGCAATGCCTTACGGAGATAAAAGCCATCCTGACGATATCCGCGAACGGTTTCATTTAAGCAAAGCCGCCTTTAAGCGGGCGCTCGGGCACCTGATGAAAAACGGCAAAGTGTATCAGGAAAACGGCTGGACATACGAAAAACAATAAATGTTCTGCAAAAACATCGGTGAACAAAAACCGATGTTTTTTATTTCCTCAAAATCCGCTGTATCCTGTATTTATTTATCAGGTCCGCCGGGTTACTTTGTAACGGGCGCACTTATGGCCGTACAGAAAAACAGCCCTCTTTTTCCAAGGTAAGAGGGCTGTTTTGCATTTACAGATGGTCCGGTTTTTTTGAATTCTGGTTTTTTCCCGCCTGCCGGTTTTTTTCGGCAAGCCGGTTCTTTTTTTGATTTAAGGCGTTATTATCCAGCGGTTTTTTGTCATCATCTTTCATGCGGCAAAGCCTCCCTTCTTTACGATAGGATGCCCGCCGGCATTGGAAATTATGGCTTCAGGAAAAAAATCGCGAGCGTTCCCGGCCCGGAGTGGGCGCCGATGGCGGAACCGATTGAATGAAGAATGATCTCTTTCGGACCGAACGCATCTTCAATCATCTCTTTCATGCGAAGCGCCGTCTCTTCATTGTCGGCATAGCTGATTCCGACCGCTTGATCCGGCCAATCGCCGCCTTCTTCCTTCATCATTTCTAAAATCCGTTTAAACAGTTTCTTCTGTCCGCGCAATTTTTCGAGCGGCACGAGTCTGCCGTCAGCCACATGCAGGATCGGTTTGATGTTCAAAAGCCCGCCGACAAAAGCGGACGTTTTTGAAATCCTGCCGCCCCGCGCGAGATAAGCGACATCATCGACCGTAAATATATGTTTCATCCGTGCGCAAAAGTTCTTTACAGACGTTTCGATTTCTTGTATTGTATTCCCGTTAACACAGAGTGTTTGCGCATGCATCACCGCGAGGCCGCATCCCAATGAAGCACATTTGGAATCTACAATCCGTAAATCAAAATCGGGAAATTCCTCTTTGATTTCATTGGCGACCATCACGGCCGTCTGATAAGTGCCGGAAAGACCTGAAGAAAAGGCAATGTAAATCGCCGGCTCTCCCAGTTCCGCGTATTGTAAAAATACTTTTTTTATCGTATCCGGTGATGCCTGGGATGTTTTCGGGACTTTCCCATCCCGCATCGCTTGAAATATATGATCCGCCTGAATAGTGACCGCGTCCTCATATTCGTTTCCGTCGAGTGTTACGTGCAGCGGAATGAACCCGATCCGGTTTTCTTCAATGTAAGATTTCGGCAGATCAGAGGCGCTGTCAGCAATAAGGTGAACTGTCATCATAATTCCCTTCTTTCCATTTGGTGAGAGTGATGCCAACTATATCATATAAATGTGGCAAAATAGTGTTCAAAACTTTGTTTTAAGGGAAAAGCTAATAATGAAAATGAGCGGAGGAGCAAGCCATGGTACTTGAACAAGTAAAAAAATTAGCAATCGTCGTCATCGGCGCGTTTCTATATGCGGCGGGGCTGAATTTATTTCTGATACCGGCGAATGTATATGCCAGCGGTTTTACCGGTGTCGCCCAGCTGCTGTCAAGCGTCGTTGATCAATACGCCCCTTTTTATATTTCGACAGGAGTTCTCATGTTCCTCTTAAACATTCCCATCGGTGTGTTAGGGTGGCTGAAAGTCGGCAGATCATTCACTGTATACAGCATATTAAGTGTAGCGCTGACGTCCGTCTTTATGGGAATTCTCCCGGAAATGAGACTGTCGCACGATATTCTCCTGAATACCGTATTCGGAGGAGTCATCTCAGCCATCGGCATCGGTTTAACGCTGAAATTCGGCGCGTCTACAGGGGGTCTTGATATCGTGTCGATGGTGCTGGCCAAATGGAAGGATAAACCGGTCGGCACGTATTTCTTCATTTTGAACGGGATTATCATTTTGACGGCAGGATTATTGCAAGGATGGGAGAAAGCATTATATACCCTTGTCGCTCTTTATGTCACAACAAGGGTGATTGACGCCATTCATACCCGCCACATGAAACTGACCGCTATGATCGTTACGAAAAAAGCCGATGAAATCAAAGAAGCGATTTACGGAAAAATGGTCCGCGGCATTACGACGGTGCCGGCAAAAGGCGCTTACACAAACGAACAGAAAGAAATGATGATTATCGTCATCACGCGGTACGAATTGTATAATCTTGAGAAAATCGTGAAAGAGGTCGACCCGAAAGCCTTCACAAACATCGTGCAAACGACGGGGATCTTTGGTTTCTTCAGAAAAGACTGATAGGAGCGGATAGAATGAAGTGGCTGTTTGGCCTGTTATTACCGGTCATTTTACTGATCGGGTGCAGCAGTCAATCCGGGCAGAAGGAGCCCGCTGAGGAGGTATCCGGAGAGATGAATGAACAGCAAGCGGAATTAGCCGTAAATCCTGTGCAGACGGATCAGCAGATCGAATTTCAAATGTCTTTAAAAAACAAAAGCGAAAGTCCGATTGATTTCACATTCAGCTCAGGGCAGAAATTCGAATTGACCGTACATGATCAACAGAACAAAGAACTGTACCGCTATTCAAAAGACAGAATGTTTACCCAGGCGTTTCAGACCATGACCTTAATGCCGAATGAAACGTATGACTTTTCAGATGTGTGGAAAAACGCGTCCGGACCGGGGACATACACGGTCACCGTGACGTTTTTAGGAAAGTCCGATCAGATCGGAAAAAGACTGAAAACGGTAAAAACATTTGAAGTAAAATAAAAAAGCGGCGCCCTCGTCCAGACGGGGCGCCTTTTTTTATTGCAATTTCTCCAGCTGATCCTGAAATTGGTGCAGCTGCTGACGTTCTGCATCCGTCGAATTGGCGTACGCGGAAGACACGGCATTTTTGGCGCGTGAGACAGCTTTTTCCCGGTCGCCGTCTTCGAAACCATTAGCAATCATGACAGCCTGCTGGACAAATGACTTGGCTTGAGAGAACAGTTCGTTTCTCATTAAAAGTCAACCTGTCTTTCGGCTGCGTCTTTTGCTGCATCATGCTGTGCTTCCTCTAATGTAGACCGATATGGAAATCTTGCGTCATGAAGACTGACAGAGTCCTTGCCTTGCTGAATAAACCGTTTTGATTTGTTTCGTTTACCCATTGCAATGTCCCCCTTCCATATTTAGACGAGATGAGTCGTCTGTTTTAGTATGGGCGGAAGGCTTCGGGTTATGAGCGGGAAAATCTCATAGGGAGAAATAGGATTTTAAAAACCCGGCGATTCCGTCCGCTTCATTTGAACCCGTGACGCGGTCAGCAGCCTGTTTGACTTCATCCGTGCCGTTTCCCATCGCGACGCCGCACCCGGCGAACCGAAGCATTTCAAGATCGTTGTCTTCGTCGCCGAACGCGATGATCCGTTCTCTCGGCACTTGGTAATAGTCGCTGATTTTCTTCAATCCGACCGCTTTATTCATCCCGTGTTTAATAATTTCAATCACATGCCACGGAGCTGCCCATCTTCTGTGGTCAATGACCTCGGCGTGCACATCGGATAAATGCGCGCGTATGTCCGCCACGTCCTCTTCCTTCGCGTGAATCAATACGGACGTCACATCCTCTTTGACCGTTTCACGCAGATCACCGAACGTGACATTCGCCGTATTCATATGAAACGCCTCGATTAAATGCTCATCATGATAATGAAAATACACATCATCAATGACCTCAGCGAGCACATTATGTATTTGATAGGTTTCTGTAAGTTCGGCAAGCTGTCTGACCACATCGACAGATAAAGACGTATGGTAGCGTCCCCATGACTCGTCTTTCGGATGGTGGACAAACGCCCCGTTAAAATTGACAATCGGTGTTGTCAGCCCAAGCTCGTCATAATACATCGAACTGGAACGGAAAGGGCGGCCGGTTGAGATGCAGACATGATGGCCCGCTTCTTTCAGCGTCTGAATCGTCCGTGCCGTTTCAGGGGAAATGGTTTTATCATCTTTTAATAATGTTCCATCCAGATCTAAGGCGATGAGATAAGGTTTTGTCTCCATAAATAACTCCTTTTGTCATATGATTTGCTGTTTTTATCTTATGTACAGTGTAGCTTTTTACCATCTTTATTGTCTACATGTTACACTTATGATTATGGTTATCCTAAGGAGGGAGTCAACGTGATTCTTATTGATCATCAAACCGTATCAGGCATTCCGTTTTTACATATTGTAAAAGAAGAAAATCGGGACCGTCCCGCTCCCCTTGTTTTCTTTATTCACGGTTTTACAAGCGCGAAGGAACATAATCTTCATTTCGCTTACCTGCTTGCTGAAAAGGGCTTCAGAGCCGTGCTGCCGGAAGCTCTTTACCACGGTGAACGCGCTGAACAGCTGTCAGCGGAAGAGCTCGCCGTCCATTTTTGGGACATTGTATTAAATGAAATCGAGGAGCTTGACGTGCTGAAAAAGGATTATGAAACGCGCGGTCTGATTGAAGACGGGCGGATCGGTCTTGCGGGCACGTCAATGGGCGGGATAACGACATTCGGCGCGATGGCTGCGTATGATTGGGTCAAAGCCGGGGTCAGTCTGATGGGAAGCCCGAACTACACGGCATTTTTTCAGCAGCAGATTGACCACATTCAAAAGCAGAATATCGACATTGACGTCACAAAAGAACAGGTCGATGAACTGTTTGCGCGGCTCAAACAGTTCGATCTCAGTCTGGAACCGGAAAAACTCCGCAGCCGCCCGCTGCTGTTCTGGCACGGCGTTCAAGACAAAGTCGTTCCGTATGCACCGACCCGAGGCTTTTATGAGGCGATTAAACCGCATTACAGCAGCCGGCCGGAGCATCTTCAGTTTCTGAAAGACGAACGGGCTGATCATAAAGTCCCGAGATACGCCGTTTTAGAAACAGTCGCCTGGTTCGATAAGCATTTATAAAGCACAAAGGTGTTAACAAAAGCCGTTTTTACGTTATACTGAGGAAAAAGGAGTGATGGAACGTGGAAGAAGCATTAAAAGAAAACATCATGGGCGCCTTGGAGCAGGTCGTTGACCCTGAGCTCGGCGTCGATATCGTCAACCTCGGCCTCGTATACGACGTCGATATGGATGACGACGGCCTGACGCACGTTACAATGACACTGACATCAATGGGGTGCCCGCTCGCTCCGATCATCGTCGACGAGGTGAAAAAAGCGCTCGCTGACATTCCGGATGTAAAAGAGACCGAGGTTCACATCGTCTGGAATCCGCCGTGGACGAGAGACAAAATGTCACGCTACGCGAAAATCGCATTAGGGATTCAGTAATAAGAAAATGCACCCCGGATTTTAGGTACTTCCTAAAGTTTGGAGGTGCTTTTCTTTTGTCTGCATTTACAAGTAAAAAAACCTTTATATATAAAACGTCATATGGGGTTTATCTTTCTTGTAATAGGACAGTCTGTCTTGGAGTGTGCCTGTGTGGAATTCAAATTTATGTCCATCAGGATCAGTAAAATAAATTGATTTTTGATCCTGCTTATCTCTGGGCCGTCCGTTTAATATATTTACATTTAGATTTTCCAGCCTTTGATGTATTGCATCAAAATCGCTTGGATCAATTGAAAAAGCCGTATGTGTGTAGGATTTATGTATTTCATTTCTTGGAATATCTTCCTCTAAGTTCAGCGCAAGCCAAAGCCCATTCAGATCAAAATATGCTGTTTTTTGCCCTTTAACCAGGAGCTGTGCATGAAATACTTTTTCATAAAATTCTATGGATTTTTCCAAATTTGAAACAGAAAAAAGAAGATGATTGATTCCTTTTATGTTCACGTTCCCACCTCATTTAACATGTTTATTATATATAAAGAGTATATACCAACTAAAAAAATTTTCGGCGGTCGCTGCAGGCCGGCGTGCGGAAAAAAGGGCAAATCACTAAAAAACTCCGAGTGTTCCAGCATTCGGGGTTTTTTTCGGTATCGGGATAAAAAGGAAAAAAGAGGGCGGAAGTCGTGATATAATAGACCGGCTGCACGCGAGGGAGGAACATATGAAGAAAAAAATACTTCTCATTATCCTTAGCATCCTAGTTTATACGGCGCTGTTCGCTGTTTCTGTCTTCCACAAAGAGCGGCATCAGCAGGCGGAAACAATGACGGATGTCAGCCGTCTCATGCCGGTGAAAATTAAGCAGACGGTCAAAGGAAAAGAGAAAGAAACATTGGTCGAAACGATTAAGGAAGCAAAGAGAAAGCATCTGAAGATCTCGATCGCAGGCGCCCAGCATTCAATGGGCGGCCAGACGTATTATGAAGACGGTATCGTTCTCGACATGACTGGGTACAACAAAATACTCGGTCTCGACCGAAAGAAAAAAATCATCAGAGTGCAGGCGGGAGCGACGTGGAATGATATTCAGCGGTATGTCAATCCGTACGGGCTCGCGGTAAAGGTCATGCAGTCGCAAAATATTTTTACGATCGGCGGCTCACTGAGCGCCAACGCTCACGGCAGGGATATCCGGTACGGCTCGCTGATTGATACGGTTAAATCGTTTCATCTTTTAAAGGCGGACGGCAAAATCGTTACGGTCACCCCGAAAGATGACCTGTTTTCAGCCGTCATCGGCGGGTACGGCCTGTTCGGTGTGATTCTTGACGCAGATATTGAGCTGACAGATGATGAGCTGTACGAAATGAAAACGAAACGCATGAACGCTGATACATACAGTCAATATTTTACCCGGCATGTACAGCACAATCCTGCCGTGCGCATGCATCTTGCGCGGATCGCAACAGGGGATAAAGGCTTTTTGCACGATATGTATGTGACTGATTACACGCTCTCAGACAATCAGACTGAATTAAAGCAGCACAATGACCTGAAAGAAGATGAGCATCCGGCGCTGACGAAATTCGCGCTCGGCCTCTCCCGCCGGTATGACTGGGGAAGAAATTGGCTCTGGTCGGCCCAGCAGTCTTATTTTCTCAGCCAAAACGGCGTGAAAATCTCCAGGAATAATGTCATGAGGTCAGAATCGAAATTTTTGGAATATGAAAACACGGACAACACCGACGTGCTTCAGGAATACTTCGTGCCCGTCGGCGAATTTGCGCCGTACATTCATGATTTGCGCACGGCGCTGTCACACGAAGATCTCAATCTCGTAAATATTACGATCCGCTACGTGCAAAAAAATGAAAAAGCCGACCTGTCATATGCAAAGGATGATATGTTTTCGCTCGTTCTATTAATCAATGAAGGGTTTTCAAAAGACAGCCAGGCGAGTGCGGCGCGGATCGTCAGAAAAATGACGGACACGGCATTGCGCCACGGCGGCAGCTATTATCTGCCGTATATGCTGTACCAAACGAAAGAGCAGATGCGCAAGGCGTATCCGAAGACCGACATGTTCTTTCAGAAAAAGCGCAAGTATGATCCCGATGACTTATTTATGAATTATTTTTATCAGAGGTACAAATCATGAAACACAATCATTTAAAATGGCTGATCCTGTCTCAGAGCAGTGTCTTTTTTGCCGGCAGCCTGATCTTTCCTTTTTATATTTTATTTATTAAAAACATCGGTTCCAGCTACACGCAATTCGGTCTGTCATACGGCTTGTTCGGCCTGAGCGGCGCTTTGATCCATCCGCTGCTCGGCCGGCTGTCGGCAAGACTTGATCCCCGCTGGTTCCTTATGGCGAATTCGTGGGGCATGGCGGTGCTTCTCCTGACGCTCCCGCACATCACCGGCGTGCACCAGGTTTATGTTGTGCAGGTGCTTTTGGGCCTGTTCGGCGCCATGCAAAAACACGGCGAAAAAATAGTGATCGCCGATTACACCGACGGCGGGGAGCGGGGGAAAAAAGTCGGCAGCTATCATTTTTGGACGGCCGTATTTTCCGCTGCCGCCATCATTCTGGGCGGCTTTCTCGCTGACTTCTTTACGGTTCACATTATTTTTTATGCAAGCTCTGTGCTGTTTTTTATAAGCGGGCTGATGATGCTGAAGAAAACAGGCTGATTGAATCAGCCTGTTTTTTTGTCGGCAAAAACAGATGGAAAATGAATAAAAAATATTAAATATACAATTGAATTAATTTTTATTCATGTTATAATGTTAAATAATTTCACAAAAACCAAGAAGGTGAACCCGTTGAAAATTGGTATTATAGGCGCAACTGGCTATGGAGGCGCCGAACTTGTCAGGATTCTTAACCATCACCCTTATACAGATAATTGTATATTATATTCATCGAGCGATGAAGGAAAGGCATATGATGCTTCATATCCGCATTTGAGAAATATAGCGCCGCAATCACTTCAGCCGCTTCATATAGAAACGATTCGCAACGAAATTGATGTGATGTTCATAGCCGCGCCGCCCGGCGTTTCCGGAGAGTGGTCGCCGAAGCTGGCGGAGGCGGGCATTCCGGTCATTGATCTTTCCGGCGATCTGCGGATTCAAAACCCGGCCGTGTATGAAAAGTGGTATAAGCGGCAGGCCGCTCCGGAAGAAACAATTCAAAACGCGGTTTACGGTTTAGCCGAACTGCAAAAAGAAGAAATTCAGAATGCAAAGCTGATTGCCAATCCGGGGTGTTTTCCGACTGCTGTGCTTCTCGGGCTCGCTCCGCTGGCGAAAAATAAGCTTTTACAAGATTCATTTCTGATTGTTGATGCGAAGACAGGCGTATCCGGCGCCGGCCGAAAAGCTTCCATGGGCACTCATTATTCTGATCTGAATGATAATTTCAAAATTTATAAGGTTAATGAGCATCAGCACACTCCGGAAATTGAACAGCAATTGGCGGCATGGCAGCCCGGCACAGGTCCGATCACGTTTTCCGCTCATTTGGCGCCGATGACAAGGGGCATTATGGCGACGATGTATACCGACGCCCCTCCGGGAATGTCTTCTGCACAATTAAGAGAGTTTTATTCCGAATTTTACAAAGATTCATATTTTGTCAGAATCAGGCCGGAAGGTGAATTCCCGGCGACGAAAGAAGTGTACGGCAGCAACTTTTGTGACATCAGCGTCACTGTGGATGAACGAACAAACCGCGTGACCATCGTTTCTGTCATAGATAATCTGATGAAAGGCGCCGCCGGGCAGGCGGTTCAAAATTTAAATATCATGAATGGCTGGCAGGAAGAAACGGGACTTATGATGACGCCAGTCTATCCATAGAACGAAAGAGGGATTCAAAAATATGATTCAGCTGAGTGAGAAAATCACGAAAATCAAAGGCGGCGTATCTTCGCCGAAAGGGTTTGAGGCAAAGGGCGTCCACTGTGGGCTGCGCTATTCAAAAAAAGATCTCGGGGCGATTATCAGCGAGACGCCTGCAGTCAGTGCAGCGGTATATACGCAGAGCCATTTTCAGGCAGCACCCTTGAAAGTGACGCAAGAGAGCTTGAAAAAAGAGGCCGTGCTTCAGGCTGTTATTGTCAACAGCGCGATTGCCAACGCCTGTACGGGAGACCAAGGTTTAAAGGACGCTTATGAAATGCGGGACGGATTCGCAAGCCAGCTCGGGATTGAGCCGGAGCTTGTTGCGGTTTCATCAACCGGGGTGATCGGCGAGCTGTTAGACATGGAAAAAATTCAGGCGGGCATTGAGCAGCTCGGTCAAGCGCCTGCAGTGTCCGGAGCTTTTGAAGAAGCCATTTTGACGACGGATACAGTGACGAAACAGACGTGTTATGAACTGGTGATCGGCGGAGACATCATCACGATCGGCGGAGCGGCGAAAGGCTCCGGCATGATCCACCCCAACATGGCGACAATGCTCGGCTTTGTCACAACGGATGCGGCCGTGGAAGAGCAGGCGCTTAAAAACGCGCTCAGAGAGATCACGGATGTTTCATTTAACCAAATCACCGTTGACGGAGAAACATCGACGAATGACATGGTGCTCGTGATGGCGAATGGCTGCGCCGGGAATGATTGCCTGACGGAGCAGCATTCCGACTGGCCGGCTTTTAAAAAGGGGCTGAAGCTTGTATGCGAAGACCTTGCCAAAGATATTGCCAGAGACGGTGAAGGAGCGACGAAATTAATTGAAGCCAAAGTCGAAGGCGCGAAAAATAATCTTGAAGCGAATATCATCGCCAAAAAAATCGTCGGTTCAAGCCTTGTGAAAACCGCCGTTTACGGCACTGATGCCAACTGGGGTCGCATCGTCGGCGCCATCGGGCACAGTGCGGCAAGCGTAACGGCCGAACAAGTGGAAGTTTTCCTCGGCGGTCAGTGTCTGTTTAAACACAACGAACCTCAGCCGTTTTCAGAGAATGACGCCAAGGAGTACTTATCAGGTGATGAAATTACGATCGCAGTCCGCCTGCAAGAAGGCGCCGGCAGCGGCCGGGCATGGGGCTGTGACTTAACCTATGACTATATCAAAATCAATGCGAGCTATCGCACATAACAAAGGGGAGCGGCATGAAGAAAACCATTGTTTTTAAGTGCGGCGGCAGCGTGATCCGCGAGTTATCCGCCGCTTTTTTTCAAAATGTAAAAGAGCTTATGCAATCGGGCTGGAATATTGCCGTCGTGCATGGCGGCGGTCCGGAAATTTCACAAATGCTGAAAACATTGCAAATTGAAACGGAATTTGTCGATGGGCAGCGGAAAACGACCAAACCGGTGCTGGAAACAGCCGAAATGGTCTTGTCAGGAACGGTCAATAAATTTTTCGTAACCGAACTCGCGAAAAACGGGTTGAAAGCTGCGGGAATCTCAGGAAAGGACGGCGGTCTCCTTCAAGCATCCTATCTTGATCAAGACAAATACGGAGAAGTCGGTGAAATCCAAAAAACCGATCCGTCCATTATTCAAGCACTAATGAAAGAAGGCATCATTCCCGTTATCGCTCCGCTTTCCATGACAAGTGATTTCGAAACGCTGAACGTCAACGCAGACTCAGCGGCTTCGGCCGTCGCTTCAGCCTTACAAGCCGATAAACTTTTATTTGTCACGGATGTCGAAGGAATTATGGATGGAGAGAACCGACTGGATACTTTGACGCCGCGGGAGATTCAGACTCTCATCGATGGCGGCGTCATTTCGGGAGGGATGATTCCGAAGGTGAAGTCGGCATTATCGGCACTGAGTGAAGATGTCGCGGAAGTCATGATTGTAAACGGAAAAGGAGCTTTTTTCACCGATCAAGCCTTCCAAGGGACAAAAATCGTCAAGGAAAAGGAGAGCGTGTCATGAGCAGCTTATTTCAAACCTACAGCCGCTGGCCTATTGATATCAAAAAAGCGAAAGGGACAATCGCAGAGGATGTAAACGGAAAAACGTATCTGGATTTTATTCAGGGCATCGCCGTTTCCAATCTCGGCCATTGTCATGATGCAGTGACAGAAGCGGTCAAAGAACAGCTTGACAGCGTATGGCACGTTTCCAATCTGTTTGAAAATGACCTTCAGGAAAAAGCCGCGGCAAAGCTTGCCGAACATAGCGCGGGGGACCTTGTTTTCTTCTGCAACAGCGGGGCTGAAGCGAATGAAGGCGCCATTAAGCTTGCCCGTAAAGCAACGGGAAAAACAAAAATCGTGACATTCCGGCAATCCTTTCACGGACGGACATATGCGGGAATGGCCGCCACCGGACAAGACAAAATCAAAACCGGTTTCGGACCGATGCTCCAAGGATTTCACTATCTTCCGTTTAATGATCCGTCGGCATTCAGCACGCATTCAAAAGAGGATGATATCGCCGCCGTCATGCTTGAGACGGTGCAGGGAGAAGGGGGAGTCCATCCCGCCGATCCGGAATTCATCGAAGCCTTACAGACATTTTGCAAAGACAGACAGGCGCTGGTTATCATAGACGAGATTCAAACCGGAATCGGCCGGACGGGGAAAGCATTCGGCTATGAGCATTTCGGCATTTCTCCGGACATCATCACCGTTGCGAAAGGGCTTGGAAACGGTTTTCCCGTCGGGGCCGTGATCGGCAAAAAGAAGCTTGGCGAAGCCTTCACGCCGGGTACGCATGGTACGACTTTCGGCGGCAATAAGCTTGCCATGGCAGCCGTGAATGCAACCTTGGACATTGTGTTTCAGCCGGACTTTCTCAAGGCTGCGGCCGGCAAAGGCTCTTTTTTAAAAGACCGGCTGAAAAGTGAGCTGACAGGGCCTTTTGTAAAAGATATCCGCGGAAAAGGGCTATTAATCGGTATTGAATGCGCAGGTTCCGTTTCCGGCATTATCGGAGACTTGCAGGAACGCGGGCTTCTCGTGCTTCCGGCCGGACCGAATGTCATCAGGCTGCTCCCGCCGCTTACGGTTTCTGAAGAGGAAATGCTCTCGGCCGTCAGTATGCTGAAAGCAGCGATAGAAGCGCATACCGCAGTGAAACGATAATTTTTTTTCGCTATAAAGGTATAAAAATTCATGTTTTTAATTAATTATTCATCAAAAGGTGGGCTTTAGATGAAAGGCTATTTAGTATTGGAAGACGGAACATCATTTGGCGGTGATCTTGAAAAAGAAGCATGCTGTGTTGGCGAAGCGGTTTTTTTCACCGGAATGACGGGTTATCAGGAAGTGCTTACGGACCCGTCATATAAGGGCCAGATCATTGTTTTTACGTATCCGCTGATCGGAAACTACGGAATTAATGAAAAAGACCTTGAGAGTAAGATTCCTCAAGTCAAGGCCGTTGTCGTGTATGAAGCGTGTGAACATTTTTCTCACCATGAAGCAGTCTCAAGTTTGAGAGAGTATTTAAATAAATGGAACATCCCGCTTTTAACCGAAGTGGACACACGGGCCGTCGTCAAAACCATCCGCTCCGGCGGCACGATGAATGCTGCCGTGTCAACAACAGGAGAAGTTCCGGCGGCATCCGAAACAGAAAACCCGGCTGAGCTGGCGCAGGCCGAAGAGATCACCTCTATGGGAGACGGAGACCGGCATATTGCGCTGATTGATTTCGGCTATAAAAAATCAATCGCTTCGTCGCTTGTAAAGCGCGGCTGTAAAGTAACGGTCGTTCCGTATCACCAGATGAACGCCGTTTATGATATTCGGCCTGACGGAATCGTGCTTTCAAACGGACCTGGGGACCCGAAAGCGATTGCTCCGTACATGGACCGGATTAAGGCTTTACTGAATGCTTTCCCCGCACTCGGCATTTGTCTCGGACATCAGCTGATTGCCCTCGCTTTCGGAGGGAATACGTATAAACTGCCGTTCGGGCACAGGGGAGCCAACCATCCCGTTATTGACCGGAAAACGAAACGGGTGTTTATGACAAGCCAGAACCACAGCTACGTCGTCGATGAAGCATCAATTGACCAAAATGAGCTGTCGATCAGATTCCATCATGTCAATGACACATCAGTGGAAGGGCTCATTCACAACCGCCTTCCCGTAATAAGCGTACAGTTCCACCCTGAAGCTCATCCCGGACCGGCTGAGAGCGAGTGGATATTTGATGAATTTCTAGAGAAAGTGATACCAGCAAGGAGAGAAATCGCTCATGCCTAAAGATACAACCATTTCCAGCATATTAGTCATCGGCTCAGGCCCGATCATCATCGGCCAGGCGGCTGAATTTGATTATTCAGGAACGCAGGGATGCATGGCTTTGAAAGAAGAAGGATACCGTGTTATTCTCGTCAACAACAATCCGGCAACAATTATGACGGATGAGGCGTTTGCTGATGAAATTTATTTTGAACCGCTCACGACCGAAAGCATCGAAGCCATCATTGAAAAAGAAAAACCGGACGGCCTCCTTGCCAATTTGGGTGGCCAGACGGCGTTGAATTTAGCTGTTAAGCTTGAAGAAGCAGGCGTGCTGAAGAAGCATAATGTCAAGCTTTTAGGAACATCAGTGGAGACCATTCAAAAAGGCGAAGACCGGGAGCGGTTCCGGGCCCTGATGAAGGAGCTCGACCAGCCCGTTCCGGAAAGCGAAATCGTCGACAACGAAGAAGATGCCCTCCGCTTCGCTGAGTCTATCGGATTTCCGGTTATTCTGAGACCGGCGTATACGTTAGGCGGAAAGGGAGGCGGAATCGCGAAAACGAAAGAAGCATTTCAGACGCTGATTAAACAGGCACTGTTGGCAAGCCCGATCAGCCAATGCCTCGTCGAAAAAAGCATCGCCGGTTTTAAAGAAATCGAATATGAGGTCATGCGTGACAGAAATCATACATGCATCACCGTCTGCAACATGGAAAACATCGATCCCGTCGGCGTGCATACAGGAGACTCCATCGTAGTCGCGCCGTCCCAGACGTTAACGGATGAAGAATATCAGATGCTGCGTTCTGCAAGTTTGGCGATTATTTCAGCGCTTGATGTGGTCGGCGGCTGCAACATTCAATTTGCGCTGGACCCATTCAGCAAACAGTACTATGTCATTGAAGTGAACCCGCGTGTCAGCCGCTCTTCAGCTCTCGCGTCAAAAGCGACCGGCTATCCGATTGCCAAAATGGCGGCGAAACTTGCCGTCGGCTATACGCTTGATGAACTGAAAAATCCGCTGACGGGCTCTACTTATGCAAGCTTTGAACCGGCGCTGGATTATGTCATCGTCAAGTTCCCGCGTTGGCCGTTTGATAAATTTAAACATGCCGACCGCACGCTCGGAACGAAGATGAAAGCGACGGGAGAGGTCATGGCGATCGAAAGAAACATGGAAGCGGCCATTCAAAAAGCGGCCGCCTCCCTTGAGCTGAAAACGATCGGCACCCGCCTTCCCGAACTCGGCGGCTTTACGGTCAATCAGCTGTGGGACTTAGCGGTAACGCCGGATGACCGGAGATTCTTCGTCGTCATGGAACTGTTAAGCCGCGGTGTAACGATAGAAGACATTCATTCTAAAACGAAAATTGACCCGTTTTTCCTTCATGTATTCCAAAACATCATCACATTGGAAAACAAGCTGATGGAAGAAGGAGATCATCTGTCCGTCCCGCTTTTAAAGCAGGCGAAGGTAAAAGGCTTCACGGACGTCATGATCGCGTCTCTTACGGGAAAAACGGAAGAAGACATTCGCGCTCTCAGAAAGAAAGCAGATATCGTCCCGTCGTTTAAAATCGTAGATACATGCGCCGCTGAATTTGATGCCAAGACAAATTATTTCTACTCCACCTATCTCGGAGAAAGCGACGGAGATATCAGCCGAAAAGAGAAAAAACGGGCGCTCATTATAGGATCAGGCCCGATCCGTATCGGTCAGGGAGTGGAATTTGACTACAGCGCAGTCCACGGCGTCCTGACCCTGCAAAAGCTGGGCTATGAAACGATTATGATCAATAACAATCCGGAAACGGTAAGCACCGATTACGAAATTGCCGACAGGCTCTATTTTGAACCGCTGACATCAGAGCATATTTTAAACGTGGCGGAACATGAAAACATTGATTTTGCCATCGTCCAGTTTGGGGGACAGACCGCTATCAATGCCGCTGAATCACTGGAAAAAGCGGGCGTTCAGCTGCTCGGAACATCCTTTAGAACCCTGGATGCGCTGGAGGATCGGGATCTGTTTTATCGGCTGCTTGATGAGCTTGATCTGAAACATGCCAAAGGGGAAACGGCTTATACGAAAGAAGAAGCCGCGGAAAAAGCAAGCCGCATCGGGTATCCCGTGCTGATCCGTCCGTCTTATGTCATCGGGGGGATGGGCATGATCATCGTGGATTCAGAAGCGCAGCTGTCAGACCTGCTGGAAAAAGAAGCGGGCATGCCGTATCCGATTTTGATCGACCAGTACATTACAGGAAAAGAATTGGAGATCGATCTGATTTCCGACGGACATGAAGTATTCGTTCCGACTTACACAGAACACATTGAACGGGCCGGCGTCCATTCGGGCGACAGTTTTGCGATTCTGCCGGGTCCGTCCGTCACACTTGATATGCAGCGGGATATAAAAAAGGCTGCCGAAAAAATTGCGGTAAAACTGGGTTTCAAAGGCATTATGAACATTCAGTTTGTCATTGATGACAAAGGGGATATTCTCCTTCTTGAAGTGAATCCGCGGGCAAGCCGCACGGTTCCTGTCGTATCTAAGGTGATGGGAGTGCCGATGATCCCGCTTGCCGCCAGACTGCTGGCCGGAGCTTCCCTGAAAGACCTTAAGCCCGAGGTTCAAAATCAGCATGGAACGGCTGTGAAATTCCCGGTATTTTCTTCTCACGCCATTCAGGATGTTGACGTAAAGCCGGGACCGGAAATGAAGTCGACAGGAGAAGGGATGTGTGTCGCGTTTGACGCAGAAAGCGCCCTGAAAAAAATCTATGCGCAAGTCTGGGAGAAAAAAGGAAGCGTCTATCTGGAAGGCGGAGATGAGGAACTGGCACGGCAGGCTCAAGCTGCGGGATTCACCGTGTGCAAAGACTCTTTTCAGGCCTGGGCGGATCGGAAGGATAAAGCGGTCCATATTAATTTCAATTATTCTGAAGAAGCGCGCAAACAGCGGATTGAAGCCATGACGCACGGCGTGACGGTCTTTACTGAACCGGAAACCGCAAAGGCATTTTTAGCAAGCGGCTCCGGCAAACCTCAGCCTGTATCGCTTAAAGATCTTTATCAAAAGGATGTGGCATCATGCACACAGTAAAAGCGGAACATACATTAACCCATTTGTACGGCAAAGATTTTCTTTCCTTGAAGGATTTCAGCCCTTCTGACATTAACGGGCTTCTGACAGAAGCTTCATTATTAAAACAGCATCCGATACAGCCGATTTTTCAAGGAAAAACATTGGCGATGATTTTTGAAAAATCTTCAACCCGCACGCGTGTATCCTTTGAAGCGGGCATGGCTCAGCTCGGAGGAACAGGACTATTTCTTTCAAGCAGCGACCTGCAGCTTGGACGGGGAGAGACGGTCGCGGATACGGCGAAGGTGCTGTCCGGATTCGTTGATGCCATTATGATCCGCACCTTTGAGCATGAAAAAGTCGAAGAACTTGCCGAGCATGCACACATTCCCGTCATAAACGGGCTGACCGACCGGTACCACCCGTGTCAGGCACTCGCGGATCTGTTAACGATACAAGAAATAAAAGGAGAGCTGAAAGGAGTAAAAGTCGCCTATATCGGTGACGGAAATAATGTGGCGCATTCACTTATGATCGGCTGCGCAAAAATGGGCTGTGACATTGCGATTGCTTCGCCGAAAGGCTATGAAGTAGAGGAAGAGGCGGTAAATGCCGCAAAAGAAGCTGCGGCTGTTTCCGGAGCGGAGATCATCCTTACCGAAAATCCGCGGGAAGCGGTGCGGGATGCAGACGTGATTTACTCCGATGTCTTTACGAGCATGGGACAGGAAGAAGAGATGCAGCAGCGGCTGAACGTGTTTGCCCCGTACCAAGTCAACGCCTCACTCGTCAGTCTCGCCAAACCTGACTATACCTTTTTGCACTGTCTGCCCGCGCATCGGGAGGAAGAGGTCACGTCCGAGATAATTGACGGCCCGAACTCTGCGGTATTCCAGCAGGCGGAAAACCGGCTTCACGCGCAAAAAGCGCTCTTGAAAGCTCTTCTTTACAAACAGGATGAACAAAAAAACCGCTGAGCCTCATTCAGCGGTTTTTTAATATTTTCCCGTATACAAGCGCATACTACATGAAAAAGAAAAAGGAGGAAATGACGTGGGACAGCAGCATCAATTCCGACCAGGACAAAAAGCGCCGAATAACGGTGTGTACGTTGAAATCGGCGAAACGGGAAGTATGGTCAAAAATCCGCAAAAAATCAAGCTTACAGCGGGAGAAATGTTTCCTGAGACTTCAAATCACAACAGATTATGGACATATCAACGAAAACCGTGAACACAAAAAAACCTGCTGAATAGCAGGTTTTTTTAATTAATGCTGGCTTGCATCCTGTTTGACAGGCATGACTTCCGCAAGAACAAACACAAGCACCGCGATAACCACGGCGATAACGGATGATTGCTTGAAGTTGTATGCCGCGCTGTTCATGGAGGCGATCAAATAACAGGCCATATGTGTTAAAAGGAACGTCCAAATAAAACCGATAACTAACCGCACGTTTCCACCTCGTCCTTCATTTTATTCTACGTTGTATCATACCATACATAAGGCGCGGGCGGAAGGTCAATTTCGCATCAAAAAGCCCCGCCCTAAAACTGACTTTTTCCCGCCTGTCCGGCCGTCTGACAGAAAATACGGTCCCCGCACCGGTATAATAGCCAAAACATAGAAGGAACTAGGGGTTTAACTGATCCGTTTTCATTCTTCTTACATATGATAGCCAATAGAGAGACTAGGAGTAAAAGGAGGCGGAAAGGCATGGGGATAACGGAAAGATTTTTCCAACTCGGATCTGAGCTGAACGTCATCCATCTGCCGTATCGGCCGAACGGCTTCTGTATCTTTATTCTTGGGGACAGAACTCACTTTGTCAGCGGGGATTCAAGCTTTTGGCTAGAACATGAAGGGAGAAACCATCTGTTAAATACGCTGCGTGACAGAGGTTATACAATCTTCAACAGCAATTTATACGGCAGGCACTGGGGATCGGAAAAAGCCGCCGCTTACGCCAGGCAGCTGATTCATTATGTGCTGAAACAAGAAACCCTCAACCCGAAGATACACTTGCTTGCAGAAGGCATGGGCGCTCTCATCGCCGATCAACTGCTGCAATCTTCGCCGGAGCATATCCGTTCAGCAGCAATGTTAGATCCTTGTCTTGACCTTCAAGCCCATTTTGAATCAGAGAAAGAAAATAAGTTTTTTTATAAGCAGTTTCTGAGAGAAACGGCTCAAAGCTTCGGTGTTTCTGAAAAAGAGGCAAGCTCGCTGACCTATCAGACCATCACCGGCTGCCGCACCAGCGTGCCGGTACATATATGGCAAAGAACGACCGGAGCGCCGTATCCGTATACCCTGCATGCGAACGCATATAAAGAAGCCCGGGAAAAGACCGGATGCAAGACTGATATCACGTATCACATGCTTGAGAATCCGGCGAGGATGTACAGAGCCGTCTGCCGCTTTTTCCGCAGTCATGAAAAAGACCTGTAGTGAATAGTATACAACAGCCATCTCTTTTCAGAGGGCTGTTTGGCTTGTACGTGAATGAAAAACCGGAAAGGCGGCATATGCGATGAAGACAGCGCTGATCATTGGAGCAGATGAATTTCTCGGCCTTTCATTATGCGAACGGATGATGGATGAAGGTGTGCATGTTGATGTCATTTTGGATGAGCCGGAGGACAAAACGAGGCAGCTGTATTTAGAAGAACGTTTAATGTGGCTCGGGAGAAACGGGCTTTTTCAAATCATAGATGAAATCGGTGATAAGGAATACGATCGAATCTGCGTTCAATACGGGAGCGGATGTCTGCCTGAAGACAGAACGGAGCCTTTATATTGGATTGTTTACAACGAGGATCACGGAGACTGGGAAAAAAACGGCCAGCGGGACACGGTTAAAACGATTATTCTTCCGCCGCTTTACGGCCCGTGGACGGAAGCGAAAGAAGATGGCGAAAGCAGGGTCTTTTTAGAAGACGCAGTCTGCGATCTGATGAATAAGCTTCAGGCGGACGTCACAGAGGACGAAAATCAGGTTATTACCCTGGAAATAATAGAAAAAACGCAAAAAACAGAAGCGGAAGAAAAAATTCAAGAGTGGAAAAGACAATTTTCATCAACATTCGACAATTTTTAAGAAATACCTTCCATGTTATGTGCATTACCGCTACAATAAATGTATATCAATTATACATGTTATGAGTAAAAAAGGGGTTGAACACGGCTTGATCACCAGGCTTGTCATGGTCTTTTCTGTCCTCCTTTTATTGAGCGGATGCGCACAAGCTCCGTTTAAAGGGAAAATTGAGAAGGTCGGAATGCTTTTTCCCGATACCATCAGTGACCTGGTATGGGGCACAAAAGGTTACAAAGGTTTATTAGCGATACAATCTGAATTTAACGTTGACGTTTATTATAAAGAAAATATCAGATCTGATGAAGATATTTTAAAAGCGATAGATGATTTGCATAAAAAAGGAGTCAATCTTTTATACGGGCACGGAAATGAATACGAGGAAATCTTCAATATGATCAGTAAGGATTATCCCGACATGGAATTCGTCGTCGCAAACGGAACGGCGAAAAACGATAATGTCACAAGCGTTCATCTTATGGGAGAAGCGATGGGCTTTTTTGGGGGAATGACGGCCGCCCATATGTCAAAAACGAATGAGGTCGGCGTCATCGCCTCGTTTTTATGGCAGCCTGAGGTAGACGGCTTTATTAAAGGAGCAAAATATGAAAAGCCCGATATCACCGTCAATACTGAATTTACGGACCATTGGGATAACGGCAATGAAGCACTGCATCTTTATAAGAAGTTAAAAGCAGAAGGCACGGATGTTGTATATCCGGCCGGAGACGGGTATAATGTTCCTGTCATTCAGCAAATTAAAAAAGACGGGCTTTACGCCATCGGCTATGTCGCCGAGCAATCGAACCTGGGCAAAAACACGGTGCTGACAAGCACCGTGCAAAATGTAGACAAAGCCTATACAATAATCGCCGAGCAATATAATAACGGCACGCTCAAGAGCGGAGATCACAACTTCGATTTCAGGGAAGGAGTCGTTGAAATGGGGACGTTCAGCCCTCTGGTGGACAAAGCATTTCAAGACAAAATCTCAGACCTTGTAAAAACGTATAACCGAACAAATGAACTGCCGTCAAATGAATAGAGGTGGATACACATGCAGCATGAAAAGTCTCTTGAATTTATGCAGATCGCAATGAAATACCTGCCGGAAGCAAAGGCGGAGCTTGAGAAATCCGGCATTGATCTGTCTATGGAAATGATTCAGCCGTTTATGGATCTATTTACATCGGTCATGGCGGAAGCGTATGAGCTTGGCAGATCTGATGCCGGAGAGCTGAATAAATAAAGAGAGCCACTTTTTCATGAAGTGGCTTTTCACATGATTTTTTTCTTTATAGCGGATACCATCGATCCAAGCCCAAGGTCTTTAAATACTGGCTTTAATTGATCCAGGGAGTTCATGATGGAACCGAGCTGATTCATGACGTGATTGTAATCGATCTCCTGCTCTTCGTTTTCTTTCTGAGGCTGCTCCGGGTTTTCTTCCGGTTCTTTATCCCGGTCCCCGGAATTGCCGAACATCATTTTAGTGAAAATATCCATAGTGAAGCCTCCTTTCATCTTCCTTTTATACTATGAAGATCAGGAGCCGATAGTTTAGACGAATATATTGCCAACAGAAAAAAAATAGGGTAGAATTAGTACCTGATACTAATAATTGATCATAACTAATTAGTTTTAAATTCATTATAAAAAGGAGTATTTCCTATGAAAGCTGGAATTCTTGGTGTCGGCCGTTACATCCCGGAAAAAGTGCTGACAAATCATGATCTTGAACAAATGGTAGATACATCGGACGAGTGGATTCGTACGAGAACAGGTATAGAAGAAAGAAGAATTGCCGCTGAAGATATGTATTCATCCGGCATGGCCGCTGAGGCTGCGCAAAAAGCGCTTGATCAGGCGGGCATTTCCGCTGAGGAGCTTGATATGATCCTCGTGGCGACGGTCACTCCCGACCAGTCTTTCCCTACTGTATCCTGTATGATACAAGAAAAGCTTGGGGCCAAAAAAGCGTGCGCGATGGATATCAGCGCCGCATGTGCCGGTTTTATGTACGGTATCGTAACCGCCAAACAATTCATTGAATCGCAAACATATAAACATGTCCTTGTGGTCGGAGTCGAAAAGCTTTCAAGCATTACTGACTGGGAAGACCGCAATACGGCTGTTCTGTTCGGGGACGGGGCCGGAGCGGCTGTCATCGGACCGGTCAGCGACGACAGAGGCATACTGTCATTTGAGCTCGGAGCAGACGGTACAGGCGGTCAGCACTTGTACTTAGATGAAAAAGGGCATACAATCATGCATGGAAGAGAAGTATTCAAATTCGCCGTCCGGCAAATGGGTGAATCAAGTGTAAATGTCATTGAAAAAGCCGGTCTTTCCAAAGAGGACGTAGACTTTTTGATTCCCCATCAGGCAAACATCCGCATTATGGAAGCGGCACGGGAACGTTTGGAGCTTCCGGTTGAAAAGATGTCTAAAACAGTCCATAAATATGGAAACACATCCGCAGCATCCATTCCGATTTCATTAGTAGAGGAACTGGAAGCAGGTAAAATTAAAGACGGCGATGTCATCGTCATGGTCGGTTTCGGCGGAGGATTGACATGGGGCGCCATAGCGGTGCGCTGGGGACGATAGAAAAAAGGTGAGGTGCACACATAATGAGTAAAAAAAGAGTAGTCGTTACAGGACTTGGAGCCTTGTCTCCGCTTGGCAACGACGCCGAAACAAGCTGGAAAAATGCAATTAGCGGCGTATCCGGAGTCGGACCGATCACACGTGTGGAATCGGACGAGTATCCGGCGAAAGTAGCTGCTGAACTGAAAGATTTCAATATTGAAAACTACATGGATAAAAAAGAAGCGAGAAAAATGGACCGCTTCACGCAATATGCTGTCGTAGCCGCGAAAATGGCTGTTGAAGATGCCGGTCTGAACATCACAGAAGAGATCGCGCCAAGAGTCGGCGTTTGGGTCGGTTCCGGAATCGGCGGCCTTGAAACGCTTGAATCCCAATTCGAAATCTTCCTGACAAAAGGGCCGAGACGGGTCAGCCCGTTCTTTGTTCCGATGATGATTCCGGATATGGCGACAGGCCAAATCTCAATCGCTCTCGGAGCAAAAGGAGTCAACTCTTGTACGGTGACGGCATGTGCGACGGGAACAAACTCTATCGGTGACGCGTTTAAAGTCATTCAGCGCGGCGATGCTGATGCGATGATTACGGGCGGAACGGAAGCGCCGCTGACAAGAATGTCATTTGCGGGCTTCAGCGCAAACAAAGCCCTTTCTACAAATCCTGATCCGAAAACGGCAAGCCGCCCGTTTGATAAAAACCGTGACGGCTTTGTCATGGGAGAAGGCGCGGGGATCGTCGTACTTGAAGAGCTTGAGCACGCGCTTGCCCGCGGTGCGAAAATCTACGGAGAAATTGTCGGTTACGGCTCAACGGGTGATGCTTACCACATTACCGCGCCTGCCCAAGACGGGGAAGGCGGTGCGAGAGCGATGCAAGAAGCAATCAAAGATGCGGGCATCAAGCCTGAAGAAATTGATTACATTAACGCTCACGGCACAAGCACGTACTACAATGACAAATACGAGACAAAAGCCATTAAGACCGTTTTCGGCGATCATGCGTACAAGCTTGCCATCAGCTCGACAAAATCAATGACGGGCCATTTGTTAGGCGCTGCCGGAGGAATTGAAGCCATCTTCTCCGTCATGGCGATTAAAGACAGCGTTATCCCGCCGACGATTAACATCGAAACACCTGATGAAGAGTGTGATTTAGATTATGTACCGGACAAAGCGCGCGAGCAGGATGTTAACATCGTTCTCAGCAACTCGCTCGGATTCGGCGGACATAATGCCACTTTGATCTTTAAAAAATATCAATAATACAGTTTTTTGACCGGCTGCCTGAAAAAGGCGGCCGGTTTTTTTTGTGCGTGCATATGATAACAACAAGAGGAGGCGAACCGGTATGAGCGTCAAGCAGACATATAAATGGATGGAAAAGGCGGCATCCATGAATGATTTGGCCCCGCACCTTTTGCCGCTTTTTTCAGGGGCCGAAAAGAAAGAGTGGAAGCCGATACTCGGGATGCTGCAAAACCACGGAATGTTCCGCCACCTGAAGGACGGCGTTAGGACCAGTAAACGGCTGAAAGAAAGAGGAAGCTACAGCCATATTCAAAAGGAGGAAGCTTATTTAAAGGAGAAGTGGAACGGGCCGGACGTGCCGATCGTTGTTTTGCCCGTTGATGAACGAAACCGGAAAATCCGTCTGGAATTCGGGTCAAAATCCGGTCTTGCTTTCCGGGACAAAATGTTTCTCTTCTTATCGTCGGATAGTTCCAATTCAGCTGTTTCCGCCCTTATGACACATGAATATAATCACGTCTGCCGGTTAGAACATGTGACAAAGGACGAAAAAGATGAGACATTACTTGATACAATCATGATGGAGGGGCTGGCAGAATATGCTGTATATGAGCGATTCGGCTCAAGTCTTACGGCGGAATGGACGTCCTACTACACGCCTGAGCAGCTTGATTTTCTGTTTGAAAAAAGAGTCAAGCCGAACCTCCGATTAACGAGAGACAGCAGAATGTTTTCACAGCTCTTATACGGAAAAGGATACTTCCCCTCAATGCTTGGTTATGCCGTCGGATTCAATATAGTAAAAAAATATTTAACCGATCATCAAAAAACAGTAAAAGAAGCTTTGGCCATCCCTTCAAAAACCTTTCTGGAAGCAACGCTTTAAAAGATTAAAAGAATGGTAATTATTTAAGGATATTACATTTATCCTAAAAAATTCTTGCTTTTGTAATAATGATGTAATAATATACAACTATAAAATTTTTGACTATTCTATATTTTGTGATAGCGAAACGTATGTTTCCCTCTGCTGCAGCGGAATGAGAAAGGGGCGTATCATGAGCACACTATTAGAAGTGAATAATTTAAAGACCTATTTTTTCAGAAAGAAACAGCCGATTCCCGCAGTCGACGGGGTGGATTTTCACATTAACAAGGGCGAAACCGTCGCCCTTGTAGGAGAATCCGGCTCGGGCAAAAGCATCACCTCGCTTTCTATTATGGGACTTGTTCAAGGCTCGGGCGGGAAAATTGTGGACGGCTCGATTAAGCTGGAAGGCAGGGACCTGGCCTCCTTCACCGAAAACGAATATTGCAAAATCCGCGGAAATGACGTCTCTATGATCTTTCAGGAACCTATGACTTCTCTAAACCCGGTGCTGACCATCGGCGAACAAATTACCGAAGTGCTTGAATACCATAAAAAAATGAGTAAAAAAGAAGCCGCGAATAAGGCCGTTGAGCTTCTCAAGCTCGTCGGATTCTCAAGAGCGGAACAAGTAATGAAAGAATATCCGCACCGCCTTTCCGGGGGGATGAGACAGAGGGTGATGATCGCCATTGCGCTCAGCTGCAACCCGAAGCTCCTGATAGCCGATGAACCGACGACAGCGCTTGATGTGACGATACAAGCCCAAGTATTGGAGCTGATGAAAGACCTCTGCAAAAAATTCGATACTTCCATTCTGCTGATCACTCACGATTTAGGCGTCGTTTCCGAAGCCGCCGACAGGGTGATCGTGATGTACTGCGGACAAGTCGTTGAGAGCGCGAGCGTGGAAGACTTATTTTTAAACCCCCTTCATCCGTACACGGAAGGGCTGTTAAACTCCATACCGGTGATAGACGGAGAGATTGATACATTAAAAGCGATCAAAGGCAGTGTCCCGACACCGGATCATCTTCCGGAAGGCTGCCGATTCGCTCCGAGGTGTGCAAAGGCGATGGACAAATGCAAAACGGGGCAGCCTGAGCTGATAACACATGAAAGCGGCCGTTCTGTAAGGTGTTTTTTATATGAGGAAGAGGGTGCCCAATCAAAATGACAGCTGTGAGCCAAGAAACGATATTAGAGCTGAAAGACGTAAAAAAATATTTCCCGATCCGTTCCGGTTTTTTTCAAAGAAAAGTCGGAGACATAAAGGCTGTCGACGGTGTTTCTTTTTCACTGAAGCGCGGCGAGACGCTCGGCATCGTCGGTGAATCAGGATGCGGCAAATCAACGGCGGGAAGGACCATGATCCGTTTATACAAACCGACAGACGGCCGGATTCTTTTTAAGGGTCAGGATATTTCCGGCTTATCAGAAGAAAAGCTGAGAAAAAGCGTCCGCAAAAACATCCAGATGGTCTTCCAGGACCCCTTCGCATCGCTTAATCCGAGAAAAACACTGCGCTCCATTATTAAAGAACCGTACCAGACTCACCATATGTACAGCATTCGCGAGCGGAACGAGAGAGTAGAGGAGCTGCTGGCGAAAGTCGGTCTCCATCCGAGCTTTGCAAACCGCTATCCGCATGAATTTTCCGGAGGGCAGCGTCAGCGGATCGGGATTGCGCGGGCTTTAACATTGAATCCCGAGCTGATTATTGCGGATGAACCTGTATCCGCGCTTGATGTCTCCATTCAGGCTCAGGTCATCAATCTGATGGAAGAACTGCAGGAAGAATTCAACCTGACCTATTTGTTTATATCCCATGATTTAAGTGTTGTCCGCCATATCAGTGACAGAGTCGGCGTTATGTATCTGGGGAAAATGATGGAGCTGACCGATAAACATGAGCTGTACGACAATCCGCTTCACCCCTATACGCAAGCGCTGTTATCTTCAGTGCCAGTCACGAGAAAAAAAGACGCCGTCAAGCGGGAACGAATCATCCTGAAAGGAGAACTGCCGAGCCCGGCAAACCCGCCGAAAGGCTGCGTGTTCCACACGCGGTGTCCGATGGCCAAACCGATCTGTAAGGAACAAATCCCGGCATTTGAAGAAGCCGCTCCCGGCCATTACGTCGCTTGCCATTTATACACCTGAAATGACAAGCATCGAGAGGGGGTATGCCGGATTACATAACCTGTTTGCTGCATATATATCACAAAGGGGGAATTGATATGAAATTACGTAAAACCGCACTGATGATGCTAAGTGTTTTTATGGCGTTCGCCATCTTCCTGTCAGCCTGCTCCGGCTCAAAATCCACAAACACCGAATCCAAACCGGCCGGAAAACCGCAAAAAGGCGGAGATTTGGTTGTTGGGTCAACTGGGGAACCAACGCTTTTTAATCCTCTTTACTCCACCGATGTTGCAAGTTCCGATATTGAAGGAATGATTTACAGCACATTATTAGAAACTGATGAGAAATTGAACGTCAAGCCGTCGCTGGCTGAAAAAGTAACAGAAGCTGACGGGGGATTAACGTACAACGTAAAACTTAAAAAAGGCGTAAAATTCCATGATGGAAAAGAGCTCACGGCCGACGATGTAGTGTTCACCTACAGTATTCCTCTTAACAAAGATTACAACGGTGAGCGAGGCTCAGGTTTTGAGTCACTTAAATCCGTAACGAAAAAAGGAAAATATGAAATTCAGTTTAAAATGAAGAAAAAAGATGCCTATTTCTACAATGTCGTTCTCGACAGTTACGGCATTTTGCCAAAACATATATTGGGTAAGGTTCCGGTTGCTGATCTGGGAGAGAATGAATTTAACCGTAAAAACCCAATCGGCTCCGGTCCGTTTAAGTTTGTTGAGTGGAAAAAGGGTGAGTATGTCAAACTGGAAGCAAATGATGAATACTTTGGCGGCAGACCTTATCTTGATACAGTGACAGTCAAAACAATTCCTGATTCCAACGCGGCCGTGGCCCAGTTAAAAGCGGGAGACATTGATTTCTTCGTTGTGCCGGGCACAGATTTTGATACGGTTAAAACGTTTGGAAACGTAAAGGTTAAATCTGATCTTGGCTTAAACTACAGCTATATCGGCTGGAATGAGAAAAAAGAGCTTTTTAAGGACAAAAAAGTGCGTCAGGCATTGACTTATGCTCTTGACAGACAGGCAATGGTGGATCAAGTGCTGAATGGAGACGGTAAGGTAGCAAATGTTCCTGAAAGTCCGCTGTCATGGAATTATCCGAAGTCTAAAGTGCCGACATTTGATTATAATCCGAAAAAAGCAAAGCAGCTGTTAAAAGAAGCCGGATGGGAAGACCATGACGGTGACGGCTACCTTGATAAAGACGGAAAAAAATTCTCTTTTGAAATTAAAACGAATCAAGGCAATAAAATTCGTGAAGATTTAGCGGTTGTCGTTCAGCAGCAATTAAAAGAAGTAGGAATTGAGGCTAAGCCGCGGATTGTTGAATTCAGTGCGTTAATTGAACAGACCAGTGCCCCTAATTGGGATTATGACGCTCTTCTTCTCGGATGGAGTCTTGCTACGTTCCCGGATCAGTTCTCCATCTTCCATTCAAGCCAAGCTAAAAACGGGCTGAATAATATTTGGTACAAAAATCCGAAAGTCGATAAGCTGCTTGAAGAGGCGAAGTCAATTACTGACAGAAAAGAATACCAAAAGAAATATGAAGAGATATACAAATTGATTGCGGAAGATCAGCCGTACAGCTTCTTATTCTATTACAACTATCACAGAGCGATGCCGAATAATTTACAAGGCTATGTATTCCACCCTAAAAATGACTTGTACAATATTGAAAAATGGTGGCTGGACCAAAAATAGCAGAAGCCCTTGAGAGGGAAGGAGTTTCCTTTCCTCTCTTATCCTATTTAAAAAGGGGACAAGAACATGGTTACATATATTTTACGGCGAACATTAATGTCCTTGCCGATTCTCTTAGGCATTACAATTTTGTCGTTTGCTATCATGAAAGCAGCGCCCGGAGATCCGATGTCGCTCATGATGGACCCTACAATCAGTCAAGCGGACAGGGCGAAATTCATTGAAAAATACGGGTTGAACGATCCGGAACCGGTTCAATATGTGAAATGGCTGGGGAATATGCTGAAAGGCGATTTCGGGACTTCTATTGTGAAGAAAGGCACCCCTGTTTCTGAACTTATCTTATCCCGCTTACCGAATACGATTGTGCTTATGCTTTTCTCAACCCTTGTCGCTCTTCTGATTTCTATTCCATTTGGTGTTTTGTCAGCGAAACGTCCTTATTCAAAATTGGATTACGGGATAACTGTTACTTCATTCTTGGGGCTTGCCATTCCGAATTTTTGGTTCGGTTTGATTTTAATTATGGTTTTATCTGTGAATCTTGGGTGGTTTCCCACTGGCGGAGTAAGCACTTTGAATGCGGACTTTAACATATTTGACCGTTTGCATCATTTGATTCTGCCTGCTTTTGTGCTCGCAACGGCAGACATGGCTGGAATAACGAGATACACAAGATCCAGTATGCTTGATGTGTTAAAACAGGATTATATACGCACGGCGCGTGCGAAAGGATTCAGAGATAATAAAGTGATTTTTAAGCACGGTTTGCGAAACGGACTTCTTCCTGTCATCACTATTTTTGGTCTGATGATACCGTCATTTATCGGGGGAGCGGTAGTTGTAGAACAGATTTTTACTTGGCCGGGTCTCGGCAAATTGTTTATTGATTCAGCCTTTTCACGAGATTATCCGGTTATCATGGCCATGACGGTCATTTCAGCTGTTTTGGTTGTAGTGGGGAATTTAATTGCAGACATCTTATATGCGTTGGCTGACCCCCGTATTGAATATTAACAAAGAGAGGTGAGAGGTCAAATGTTACAGCCAAATACCGGCACACCCCCCAGTGAAATAAAATTAAAAGAAAATATTCAATCCAAACCGGAAACAATGACTAAGATTTTTTTCGAAAAGTTCTTTCAAAACAAACTTGCTGTAATCGGAGCCGTTATATTAACCATCATCATTTTGTCAGCTTTATTCGCTTCGGTAATCGCTCCTTACTCTCCAGAGAGTCAATCTCTTATCAATCGTTTGAAGCCGCCGAGTTTAAAACATCTAATGGGAACAGATAAATTCGGAAGAGACATCTTTACGAGGGTTCTGTACGGGGCGCGCGTTTCCTTGCTTGTCGGATTCGCATCTGTGATCGGTGCGATTACAATCGGAACTGTTGTCGGAGCCGTTGCCGGTTATTTTAAGGGGATTGTCGATGCCGTTCTCATGAGAACTGTTGATATCGTATTATCCATACCTGATATATTTTTGCTTATTACACTTGTTACGATTTTTCAGCCCGGAATGGATAAATTAATTTTAATTTTCTCCCTTACAGGCTGGACAACAACAGCACGCCTTGTGCGGGGGGAGTTTTTATCGCTTCGTTCCAGAGAATTTGTACTGGCTGCAAAGACGATCGGTACAAAAAATCATCATATTATTTTTTCTCATATATTGCCTAATGCGCTTGGACCGATTATTGTCTCGGCCACATTAAAGGTCGGAACGGTTATTTTGGCAGAATCTACATTGAGTTATCTCGGTTTCGGGATTCAGCCGCCGATCGCAAGCTGGGGCAATATGCTCCAGGATGCACAGAACTTTACGCTTATGATTCAGGCTTGGTGGTACCCGTTATTCCCGGGTTTGTTGATTCTTCTTACTGTATTGTGCTTCAACTTTGTCGGAGACGGTCTGCGTGACGCGCTTGATCCGAAAAATGTGAAATGATCTCCCGGACGGAACGGGAGATTTTTTTGTTGCGATGCAGTCAGAAATCCAGCCCCCTATTGCGGAAATCTCATATCGAAATGGAATAATTTATCTATCCCTTGCCTATACTGTGGACAACAGTTTTTATAAAGTGAGGGGTCGAATATGTTATTTCTTCATGATGTGTGGGTCAATTGGTTTGAAGGGGAAGAGAATGGCTACAATGTATGCCATTTTCACGAATGGCGGAAGGAAGACACGGTTGAGCTTTTGGATCAGACGCCGCTGCTCAGAGTGCCGTCGGTATTATTTCATTACATAGAAAACGACTTATCAGAGCTTCCGAAAGAGCTGCTGGAACAAGTGCATCAAAAGTCATATGTGCGAAAAAATCATGAACGGACGAAGCTTGAGTACTGTTTTGTCGTGACTGACGGAATCGGCATCATTGCCGTGGATACGATCGGGTATACCATTCCGGTCAGAAAGAGCCGCCTGATTCCGAGGCAGGAGCAGCTTGTTTATGAAATGGTAAAGGATGTAGAGCCGGAATCGTTTCAATTTGAGCCTGCACAATTGGAGTCTTCAAAGGAATATCACATTTTATCATTGGCGCCGGAGCATGTCAGAGGGCTGACGAGAAAAGAACGGCAGATCAAGCAGCTGATGTTTATGGCGCTTGACCAGCTGAAAGGGCTGAAAAACCGCGCGGAAATAGTGTATTGGTACACGGAATGGAATCCGCATATGTACGAGCAGATCAAACGGATGAGCTTCGAAGAGATTTGGGACATGCTTTATAATGAAACAATCGAAGGCTGGTCAGACAAGCATCTTGCGTTCTGTGAAAATTTGATTAAAGGGCAGCCGTTTTTCGAAAAGCTTTGGGAAATGGAACAGGAATCAAAAGTGAACTAAAAAAGAGGCGGGGATCATCCCGCCTCTTTTCTTTATCTTCTTTTCCGTCCGAGACCCATGGCGTTTTCCATTTTTTTCACCATTTTGCCGGCGGTTTTGTTTGCGCGCGCTGCCCCTTCGTCGAGAATGCGGTCAAGCTCGTCGCTTTCAATTAATTCACGATAGCGCTCTTGGATCGGTGACAAAGCGCCGATAACGACTTCGGCTAAATCGCTTTTGAATTCACCGTAGCCTTTGCCTTCATATTTTGCCTCTAATTCTTCAATTGATGTGTTTCCTAAAATAGAATAGATCGTCAAAAGGTTAGAAACACCCGGTTTATTTTCTTTATCATACTTTACAATGCCTTCCGAATCAGTCACGGCGCTCTTGATTTTCTTTTCGAGCTGTTTCGGCTCATCAAGCAGCGTGATGTATGCCTTTTGGTTCGGGTCTGATTTGCTCATTTTTTTGAGCGGATCAGCCAGTGACATGATGCGCGCGCCCGTTTCAGGGATTTTCACCTCAGGAATCGTGAAGATGTCATTGTATTTCTTATTGAAGCGCTCTGCCAGATTGCGGGTCAGTTCAAGGTGCTGTTTTTGGTCTTCTCCGACCGGAACAAGATCCGTGCCGTACAGTAAAATATCACCGGCCATCAGCGGCGGATATGTTAACAGCCCTGAGACGACGGCTTCTTTGCCTTTTGACTTATCTTTAAATTGCGTCATCCGCTCAAGCTCGCCGATATATGCGACACATTGGAGCATCCATCCCGCCTGGGCATGAGCGGGAACCTCTGACTGGATAAAGAGGGTCGCTTTCTCGGGGTCAAGTCCGACGGCCAGGTAAAGAGCCGCCAGATTGCGTATGTTCTTCCGCAGCTCAAGCCGATCCTGCGGAACCGTAATTGCATGCTGATCGACGATGCAGAAATATCCGTTGTAATCATGCTGCAAATCGACAAATTGTTTCATGGCGCCGATGTAGTTGCCGAGGGTAACGGAGCCGCTCGGCTGAATGCCTGAAAAAATCGTTTTCTTCATAGTTCTTACCTCATTTCTTAAAACATAATAAAAAAAGCCCATTCTTCCCGTAGAAAAAAGGGACGAATGAACCGTGGTGCCACCCTGATTATTCCATTACAATGGAATCGCTCGAGACGTTGGTAACGGAGGCTGCTCCGGCTGGGCCTACTTTACGTTCGGTCAGCTGCTCAGAAGTCCATTCCACAGGGCCCGTTACCTGCTCCCAGCACCGCAGGCTCTCTTCAAACGGGTTGATATGTGTACTACTCTTCATCATAGCAATCACAACAAAATGTTCTTTGATTGATTTATTATAAATCAATTATAGCCAAATGTCATCAGAAGAATACAAGCTTATTTCCAATTTGCTTAAAGGCTGAAAATCCGCAAAAAGAACTGAAAATGCCTAAAAGATAACGGATATCAACATTTCGTATAACGAATATTATATGTAAAAAGCAATATGAACTGGAAATTACAATAAAAATATTTAGTTAGGTCATGCTTTAAACTATAGAAGTGTATCACCTTTTTGGCAGAAAAACTGACCAAATTTAAATATTTTAAATTGAGAAAATAGTATTGCAATAAATTATTCATTTCATTATAATGAACTTGTTCACTCTATTGTTACAGCTTCTTTACATAAAATAATCAGAAAAGACGGAACACAATTAAAGTTTAGAAAAATATTACGTTATTTTGTCTGATATTTCTGAGTATTTAGTAGTAAAGGCTGAAAATTTGATTAGGGGGTTAGTGCATGAAAAAGCGTTGGTCTATTGTAGGTTTGATGCTTATCTTCTCGCTTGTGTTAAGTGCGTGCGGCGGATTCAGCGGCGGATCAGGCGACGGTAAAAAAGACACCAAAGGACAGACTACACTTAATATCAATATTAAAACTGAGCCGTTTTCAATGCATCCGGGATTAGCGAATGATTCCGTTTCAGGAGGCGTAATCCGCCAGATTTATGAAGGATTGACACGCGTAAACTCCAAAGGTGAGCCTGAAGAAGGAATGGCATCTAAAATTGAAACAAGCAAAGACGGAAAGACCTATACATTTACGATCCGTGACGGTGCGAAATGGTCTAACGGCGATCCCGTAACAGCGCAGGATTTTGAATATGCATGGAAATGGGTGCTTGACCCGAACAACGAATCACAATACGCTTATCAGCTCTACTACATCAAAGGCGCTGAAGCCGCCAATACAGGAAAAGGCAAGCTTGATGACGTAGGCGTAAAAGCCGTAAATGACAAAACATTAAAGGTGGAACTGAACAACCCGACACCTTACTTCCTGCAATTAACTTCATTCTATACGTATATGCCGATCAACAAGAAAATTGCTGAAAAACATAAAAACTGGAACACAAACGCAGGTGAAAATTACGTGTCAAACGGCCCGTTCAAAATGACAGCCTGGAAACACAGCGGTTCCATCACGCTTGAAAAGAACGATCAATATTGGGATAAAGACGCTGTGAAATTGAAGAAAATCAACATGGTGATGATTAACAATGACAACACCGAACTGAAAAAATTCCAGGCGGGTGAGCTTGACTGGGCAGGAATGCCGCTCGGCCAGCTTCCGACCGAATCTCTGCCGACTTTGAAAAAGGATGGATCGCTCCATGTTGAACCGATCGCAGGTGTGTATTGGTACAAATTCAACACAGAAGCGAAACCGCTTAACAATGTTAACATTCGTAAAGCCCTTGCTTATGCGATCGACCGCTCATCTATCGTGAAAAATGTGACGCAGGGGGAACAAATCCCGGCCATGGCTGCAGTGCCGCCGTCAATGAAGGGATTCGAGGATAACAAAAAAGGCTATTTCAAAGACAATGACGTCAAAACAGCTAAAGAATACTTAAATAAAGGACTGAAAGAATTAGGTATCAAGAGCGTCTCTGACCTTCCGGCAATCAAATTGTCCTACAATACGAATGATGCGCATGCGAAAATAGCGCAGGCCGTACAGGAAATGTGGAAAAAGAACTTAGGTGTCAAAGCTGAGCTTGATAATTCCGAATGGAATGTGTACATCGATAAGCTGCACAGCCAAGATTATCAGGTCGGGCGTATGGCCTGGTTAGGCGACTTTAATGATGCAATTAACTTCCTTGAAGCATATCGCGATAAAGATGGGGGAAACAATGATACAGGATGGGAAGACCCTGAGTTTAAAAAGCTGCTGAACCAATCTCAGCTTGAAACGGATCCGGATAAACGTATCGAAGAGCTGAAAAAAGCAGAAAAAATCTTTATGGACGCAATGCCGGTCGCGCCAGTTTACTTCTATACAGATACTTGGGTGCAGGATAAAAACCTCAAAAATGTAATCTTGACCGGAACAGGTGACGTTTTCTTCAGAAACGCTTCTTTTGAATAACAGGCGGTTCTGAAAACAAAAGACCCAAGGTATATGGGGAGGATGTCCCCGTATACCTTTCTTGCTTATTAAGTTTAAAATGGTAAAAAATATGGAGGTGTTCACCTTGCTGAAATACATCGGTAAACGATTCATTTACATGATCATCACGCTGTTTGTGATTGTCACCGCCACTTTCTTCTTAATGCAGGCAGCCCCGGGCGGACCATTTTCCGGCGAAAGAAAGCTGACGCCTGAAATTGAAGCAAATTTAAACGAACACTATGGTCTGGACAAGCCTCTTTTCGTTCAATATGTCAGCTACTTAAAATCTGTAGCGATGTGGGACTTTGGGCCTTCTTTTAAATATAAAGGCCAAAGTGTTAATGATTTAATCAATTCCGGCTTCCCCGTCTCATTCACTCTCGGTGCAGAAGCAATTCTCCTCGCATTAGCGTTTGGTGTGCTTTTCGGGGTGCTGGCTGCCCTGTACCATAATAAATGGCAGGATTATACCATTGCGATTTTAACGATCTTTGGGATCTCAGTTCCGAGTTTTATATTGGCGACGATTTTGCAATATATTTTCTCCATTAAATTAGAACTGTTCCCGGTCGCGGGGTGGGAATCCTGGGCATACACCTTTCTGCCCTCCATTGCGCTCGCTTCCATGCCGATGGCATTTATCGCCAGACTCTCCCGTTCAAGCATGATTGAAGTGTTAAACAGCGATTACATACGGACTGCAAAAGCAAAAGGCCTTTCCCGGCCGTCAGTCACCGTGCGCCATGCGCTTCGAAACGCGCTTTTGCCCGTCGTGACATATATGGGGCCGATGGCGGCGTCCATTTTAACAGGAAGTTTCATCATTGAATCGATTTTCGGAATCCCCGGTTTAGGCGCGCATTTTGTAAACAGCATTACAAACCGTGATTATACGGTCATTATGGGAGTTACCGTGTTCTTCAGCGTGATCCTGCTTTTATGCGTATTGATTGTAGATGTGCTGTACGGATTGATCGATCCGAGAATCAAGCTTTCTAAAGCAAAGAAAGGAGCCTAGACCATGCAGAACATTCCTAAAAATATGTTTGAACCAGCTTCAGCTAATGCCGGCGATGCCGAAAAAATAAGTAAAAAAAGCCTTTCCCTCTGGAAAGACGCCATGCTCCGCTTCCGCAGCAATAAGCTTGCGATGGTCGGGTTGGTACTGATCGTTCTTATTATTCTTATGGCGATTTTTGCACCTGTTTTTTCAAAATATGATTATGCGACTACCAATCTATTAAATGCTGATAAAGCCCCGTCGAAAGATCATTGGTTCGGCACCGACGACCTTGGAAGGGACATATTTGTCCGGACATGGGTGGGCGCGCGGATTTCGATCTTTATCGGAGTCGCAGCTGCCGTGCTTGATTTATTAATCGGCGTAATCTGGGGCAGTATTTCCGGATTCCGCGGCGGACGCACAGATGAAGTGATGATGCGCATCGCCGACATTCTGTGGGCTGTTCCTTCATTATTAATGGTGATTTTGCTGATGGTTGTTCTGCCGAAAGGGTTGCTGACCATTATCGTCGCCATGACGATCACGGGCTGGATCAATATGGCGAGAATCGTCCGCGGACAGGTGCTGCAATTAAAGAATCAGGAGTATGTGCTTGCTTCACAGACACTCGGTGCCAAAACCGGCCGGCTTTTGTTTAAGCATATCGTCCCGAATGCGATGGGATCTATACTTGTAACGATGACGCTCACGGTTCCGACGGCGATTTTTACAGAAGCGTTTTTAAGTTATTTGGGGCTTGGCGTACCTGCGCCGCTTGCGAGCTGGGGGACGATGGCCTCAGACGGATTGCCTGCATTAACCTATTACCCTTGGCGTCTGTTCTTCCCTGCCGGATTTATCTGCCTGGCAATGTTCGGCTTTAACGTTGTCGGCGACGGGTTAAGAGACGCGCTGGATCCTAAGTTACGCAAATAAGGAGTGATATGAGTGACACGCTTGCTAGAAGTAAAAGACTTAGCCATTTCATTTAAAACATACAGCGGAGAGGTACAGGCAATCCGCGGCGTGAATTTCCATTTGAATAAAGGAGAGACGCTGGCGATCGTAGGGGAGTCAGGTTCCGGAAAAAGTGTGACATCTCAGGCGATAATGAAGCTGATTCCGATGCCTCCGGGCTATTTCAAAAGAGGACAGATTCTTTTTGACGGGCGCGATATCGTGCCGATGTCCGAAAAAGAAATGCAGGCCATCAGGGGAAAGGACATCGGAATGATTTTCCAAGATCCGATGACCTCTCTGAACCCGACGATGAAAGTCGGCAAACAAATTATGGAAGTGCTTTTCAAACATGAAAAAATCTCAAAAGAAGCGGCGAAAAAACGCGCCATAGAGCTGCTTGATCTCGTCGGAATCCCGATGCCTGAAAAACGGATCGGCCAATTCCCGCACGAATTTTCAGGCGGTATGAGACAGCGCGTCGTCATCGCGATGGCGCTCGCGGCAAATCCGAAGCTGTTAATTGCCGATGAACCGACAACAGCGCTTGATGTGACGATTCAGGCGCAAATCCTTGAGCTGATGAAAGATCTGCAAAAGAAAATTGATACGTCTATCATTTTCATCACGCACGATCTCGGCGTTGTCGCCAATGTCGCCGATCGGGTCGCCGTCATGTACGCGGGTCAGGTGGTTGAATCGGGTACGGTGGATGAAATCTTTTATGATCCGCGCCATCCGTATACGTGGGGGCTGCTTGCCTCAATGCCGAGTCTGGACAGCACAGATCAGGAAAAACTGACGGCCATTCCGGGCACGCCACCTGATCTCACAAACCCTCCGACAGGGGACGCATTTGCGCTCCGCAGCTCGTATGCGATGAAAATTGACTTTGAACAGGAACCGCCGATGTATAAAGTGTCCGACACGCATTTTGTGAAATCATGGCTTCTGCATCCTGATGCGCCTAAGGTCGAGCCGCCAGAAGCGGTGAAGGCTAAAATCCGTCAGCTGCCGAATACGTATCAGCAGCCTGTTTTAATGAAGGAAGGTGAAAAAAATGACTGAGAAACTGCTTGAAATCAAACATTTACAACAGCATTTTTTTACGCCGAAAGGAACGGTAAAAGCCGTAGATGATTTATCATTTGATATTTATAAAGGCGAAACGCTCGGCCTTGTCGGAGAATCGGGCTGCGGTAAATCAACGACGGGCCGCAGTATCATCCGGCTGTATGAGGCAACCGGCGGGGAAGTTCTCTTTAACGGGGAAAATGTCCACGGGAAAAAATCCCGCAAGAAGCTGCTGGAGTTTAACCGGAAAATGCAGATGATTTTCCAGGATCCGTACGCTTCGTTAAATCCGAGAATGACAGTCGCCGACATTATTGCCGAGGGAATAGATATTCATCGCCTGGCCAAAACGAAAAAAGAGCGGATGCAGCGGGTTCACGAACTGCTGGAAACGGTCGGTTTAAATAAAGAGCATGCCAACCGCTATCCGCATGAATTTTCGGGCGGGCAGCGCCAGCGTATCGGAATCGCCAGAGCATTGGCGGTTGATCCGGAGTTTATCATTGCGGACGAACCGATTTCGGCGCTTGACGTTTCCATTCAGGCGCAGGTCGTCAATTTAATGAAAGAATTGCAGCAAGAAAAAGGGCTCACTTATCTGTTTATCGCCCATGATTTATCAATGGTCAAATACATCAGCGACCGCATCGGCGTCATGTATTTCGGGAAGCTGGTGGAGCTTGCGCCGGCGGATGAGCTTTACGAAAATCCGCTTCACCCTTACACGAAATCATTGCTGTCCGCTATCCCGCTTCCTGATCCGGACTATGAAAGAAATCGCGTGCGAAAGAAATATGATCCGTCAATTCATCAGCTCCAAGACGGAGAAAAGATGGAATTTCGCGAAGTGAAACCGGGACATTTTGTCATGTGCACAGAAGCTGAATTTAAAACCTATCTATAAAAGCCGCATCCTTCAAGACTTAGTCTTGGAGGATTTTTTTTTCGCGCACATCCAAGTTTATTCAGCCTGCTCCCGTTTTCCTATAATGGAAAAAAAGGGGGAGATCAGTATGAAAACCATTTTATGCGCCTTTGCGGTGGGACTGTTTTTCAGTGCAGCCGCTTATCCGGCACAGGCGGCTGTAAAAGAAGAGCAGCCGCTTGTAAAAATAGCGCTGACTGAAAAAGAGCTGCCAAAAGCAAATGAGAGGTTTGCTTATCCGTCAGGGCTGCATTTTACACGTCCTGATAAGGTCCGGGGCATTTACGTCACAGGACATTCAGCGGGAGGGAGCAAATTCGGGGAGCTGACAGACTTTGTGGACAAATCGAAGCTCAACACAATGGTGATTGATGTGAAAGACGACAACGGAAATCTTACCTTTAAACCGGACGGTCATTCTGAGTATGACAAAATCGCCAAACCGTACATCAAAGATCCAAAAAAGATGATGAAAAAGCTGGAGGAAAAAAAGATCTATCCGATCGCGCGTATTGTCGTATTTAAAGACAGCGAACTCGCGAACGAAAAGCCGGAGTGGTCCTTTAAAGAAAAAAACGGAAGCGTCTGGAAAAACGGCCGCGGAGAATCGTTCGTCAATCCGTTTATGAAAGAAGTATGGGATTATAATGTAAAGATTGCAAAACAAGCTGCGAAGATGGGCTTTCAGGAAATTCAGTTTGATTATGTCCGTTTTCCTGAAGGATTTGAAAAACGTGATGGCGAACTGACATACGGACACGGCGATTACGGAAAAACAGCAGACAGCAATGTGCAAAAACGCGTTCATGCCGTCACCGATTTTGTCGGATATGCGAAGAAAAAACTCAAGCCGTATGGCGCAAATGTGTCGGTTGATATTTTCGGCTATTCTGCCACACTGCCGGAAGCGCCTGGGATCGGCCAGAATTTCAGCAAAATTTCAGAACAGGTCGATGTCATTTCATCCATGATTTATCCGAGCCATTGGACAAGCTATTTCGGCATTGATAAACCGGATCTTGAGCCTTACAATGTCGTCAAAGAATACGCGAAGGTGGAAAATAACAAACTGTCTAAGCTGAAACACCCGCCTGTGTCGCGCCCGTGGCTTCAGGACTTCACGGCTTCTTATCTTGGCAGCGGAAATTATCAAAAGTACGGGAAAAGCCAGGTGGAAGACCAGATTAAAGCGCTGCATGATGAAGGAATTGACGAATTTTTATTATGGGATGCGGCAAACCGTTATACAAAAAATGTCGATTACACACCATTTTAAAAAAATTGAAACCATGTCAAAGGGTCACACGTCTTAATAGATGTAAGGTTGTTTAAACAATCGGAAATGGGGTATATCTAAAAGTGTGAAGACAACGAACCCATAAGGAGCAAATGAATGAACTGGTACGAAAAGCTGAGTGAATATTTTCCGATTGAAGAAATGAAATCAAAAGCGCATATGGAAGCTCTGTTAAAGGAGCGAAGCGATGTTTATCATAAAGAAGAAGGACAGTACCACGTGCTGATGTATGCGGAATTTGACTCTTTCATCTTTATTGATTACCTGTTTGTGTCGAAGAAATCCAGAGGACAAGGTCTCGGAAGCAAGCTGATCGGCAGGCTGAAAAAGAAAAACAAACCGATTCTTCTTGAAGTGGAGCCTGTTGACGAGGATGACACGGACACACAGAAGCGCTTGCGTTTTTATCAAAGAGAGCATTTCAAGCATGCGCAGTCAATCGGGTATCGGCGCCGGTCATTGGCTACGAATGAAGTGAACAAAATGGAGATTCTGTACTGGTCGCCTAAGACGGAATCAGAAGAAGAAATGTTTGAAGCGATGAAACAGACATATGAAAACATTCACACTTATAAAGATGAAAAATGGTACGGAGAATCATACGAAAAAACGGATGAAGTTCTCAAAGTCATTGAGGAGAACAAACGAAAAAACATTTTCGATCAGCTGAGCTAATTGAGAATGGGAAATAATCCGCAAAACGTAAATTTGCCGGATTGACACATTTTTTTCTCAGGAGACTGTTCATACTTACTTTTTTATAGTATAATACCTATAAAGATTCCTTTTTTAAAGTCATTTCAATTTGAGAATACAAACATGTTCATCCTACTAATTAGAGGAGTGAAGATTAATGGTTACATTATACACATCACCTAGCTGTACGTCATGCAGAAAAGCAAGAGCTTGGCTTGAAGAGCACGAGATTCCGTTTGAAGAAAGAAACATTTTCTCTGAGCCGTTATCAATTGATGAGATCAAGCAGATTCTGCGTATGACTGAAGACGGTACGGATGAAATTATCTCTACCCGTTCTAAAGTATTCCAGAAACTGAACGTAAATGTTGAATCAATGCCGCTTCAAGACTTGTACACTTTGATCAATGAGCATCCGGGACTGCTCCGCCGTCCGATCATCATTGATGAAAAACGTCTGCAAGTCGGCTATAACGAAGATGAAATCAGACGATTCCTGCCTAGAAAAGTACGTTCTTTCCAATTAAGAGAAGCACAGCGTCTGGCTAACTGATATAAGCTTACGATAAGCATGGAAAAAGCCCAAAACCGTCGGCGGTTTGGGCTTTTTATTATTTTTCAGTCTGCTGATAAATCATACTGGCGAGGATGACAAAAGCGACGGTCAAAATCGGCAGCATCATCTGTATAGTGCCGTGTTCCGCCATGAAGAAAGACAGCTTGCTGTCCCCGGCAATCATTTCACCGCCGGTAAATGCGAGAAGGCCGCTTCCGGCGTACATCAGTAAAGGCATTTTCTCCATAGCGGTATGAACGAGCTTGCTGCCCCAAATGATAATCGGCACCGAGATGAAAAGCCCTATCACTACAAGCGTCAGCTCACCGTGAGAAGCGCCGGCTACTGCGATGACATTGTCAAGAGACATAAAGATATCAGCCAAAACAATTGTGCGGATGGCTTTCCAAAGGGAAGAACTGCTTTTCACATGCTGCGCATCTTTCTTCTCAATCAGAAGCTGATAGCCGAGATACAATAAAAACACCCCGCCTGCGCATTGTAAAAAAGGAACATTCAATAAATAGACCGCGGCGCTCGTCAGCACGATTCTCAAGACGACTGCGATAAACGTTCCGAAGAGGATCGCTTGCTGTCTTTGTTTATGCGCCAGATTCCGGCTGGCCATCGCGATGACGACGGCATTGTCACCGCCGAGAATGAGATCAATTCCGATAATGAGCAGAAGGGACAGCAGGTAATCGTGCGGCATGGTAACACCTCGCTTATAGTTCGGTTGCTTGTACAGCTAATATATGAAGCAGTGTGCCATTTATGATGGGAACCGGGAGAAAGCCTGTTTTTCGGCGTGAAAATGCATTTTTATTTCTTTTATAACTGTTTTATCATAAAATAGAAATATACAGAATTTGTGCTGTCTTCTATAAGGTTAAGATGTGGACGGAATGGGTAAAGTGTAGTAAAGTACTATTCATCGGGAGCTTAGATGTCCCTTCAACATCTTATAAAGAAGGGAAGGTTGGCAAAATGGAAATAGAAAGAATTAACGAGCATACTGTAAAATTTTATATGTCTTATGGTGATATTGAAGATCGCGGTTTTGACAGAGAAGAAATCTGGTACAATCGCGAGCGCAGTGAAGAACTGTTCTGGGAAGTCATGGATGAAGTTCATGATGAAGAGGAATTCGCTGTCGAGGGTCCTCTTTGGATTCAGGTTCAGGCATTGGACAAAGGACTGGAAATAATCGTAACAAAAGCCCAGCTTTCCAAGGACGGACAAAAACTCGAACTGCCGATCCCGGAAGATAAAAAACAAGAGCCGGCAGATGAAAATCTCGATGCTTTACTTGATGATTTCCAGAAAGAAGAGCAGGCCGAGAGCCGGGAAGATAAGGAGCAAAAGCTTCAGTTCACTTTGCGGTTCGATGATTTTGAGGATCTCATCTCGCTATCAAAATTGAATCTTAACGGAATTAAAACGACCCTGTATTCGTTTGAAAACCGATATTATTTATATGCAGATTTTTATGAGCAAACTGATGAAGAGGTTGAAAATCAGCTAAGCATCCTGTTGGAGTACGCGCACGAATCGTCAGTCAGCATTCACCGTCTTGAAGAATACGGAAAATTGGTGATCGCTGATCATGCGTTATATACGATAAAAAAACACTTTGCATCATAACAAACCGATTTCTCTCAGCAGAAATCGGTTTTTTTTGTTCTGAATGACATGATAAACGGCTGAAAACCCCATAACAGCGCTCACCCGCAAACAGGATTATGCCTTCTTTCTGCTGAATACAACAAGATTCAGGAAAGGAGAAGATGCAACATGTTCAGTGCTGTGAATGCCGACGGCCGGCTCATTCAGCTGGCCGGAAGCTATTCAAAGGAAAAGGCGGCGGAACTGAGAAAAAAGCGCTGGTTCTGCCCCGTGTGTAAAAGTGAGCTTGATATCAAACTTGGACGGGAGAAACTGCCGCACTTCGCCCATAAAAAAAGCAGGCTGTGTCCGGGAGAATCCGAGCCTGAAAGCGAATACCATCTGGAAGGAAAAAGACAGCTTTTTCTCTGGCTTAAGGCACAAGGGTGCACCGTCAGTCTGGAGCCGTATCTGACTTCCGCAGGTCAGCGGCCTGACTTGACGGCTGAAAACGGAAAAGAGAGGCTGGCTATTGAATTTCAATGTGCGAACCTTTCGGCAGACTCTTTAAAGAGCCGGACGGCAGGCCTGAAAAACGCCGGATACCGGCCGGTCTGGATCATCGGGGCAAAACGCCTGAAACGGCTGGCTGCGCATTTTTTCCGGCTTTCTGCATATCACTGGCAGTTCTTTGAAGCTAATTCATTTTCATCCTTGATGTTTTACTGCCCCGACGCCCGCTCCTTTTACAAACTGCATTCCATCACCCCGTTTTACACCGGCTATTCTTATGCCGGCTTAACCACGATCCCTCTTCACAAAGCAAACCTGAAAGACATTTGTCATCCGGAAGGGCGGCACAGCGTCAAACTTTCCAATTGGAGACGCGCCGTAGCCGGATTCCGCAAAAAAAGCGGCCGGTTTTTATCTGAGGATGCCGGTCTCATCCGGCGGCTTTTTTACGAGAGACACCAGGTTGCATTTCCTTTTCTGCCTTCTGAAGTGTTTATTCCCGTTTCAGCGGGATTTGTGTTTGCAAGTCCCGTTTTCGTGTGGCAGGGCCATTTATACTTGCGGCTTGCGGAGCTTTTTGAAAAAGGAGCACCGATCCGGTTATCCGGCTTGATTCAAAATGTACGGCATAACATCCGCCGTCAGGAAATCCGGATGCGGTACGATTCTCACGAACATCTCATCGGAATGGCGGTAAAACAATATGCGGATTTCTTATGCTTGCAGGATTTTTTAAGGGAAACTGAGAATGAAGTATATATGCCCTCATCTCAACAGAAGCGCCCTCAAACGGCTGAAGAGCTGCGTCAGCGGGATCGGCACTTTTTTGGGGAATGAGAATGCTTGATTTCGTTCACCCTAACGTCAAGGTGGTGGCTGAATGTGAAGGGCGTACGGGCATTTTGTTTTCGTTTTTTCACTGGATTATTGGTATGCTTGGTCTTATATGCCGCATATGATTTGACAAAAGGCAGTGAAAAGCCGGAAGATAATCACAACACAAGTTTTTGGAGAAACAATCGTTTTTTCAATTGGCTTGAAGTAAAGAAAACGAGGGGGATCACCATGACTGAGGAAAATAAAGCAGCACAGCTGCCTGACAGAAGTGAAGTAAAGGCAGAGCATACATGGAGACTAGAGGATATTTTTCCTAGTGATGAGGCCTGGAATAAAGAATTTCAAGCGGTTAAAGAATTAATTCCGAATTTATCTTCCTTTAAGGGCACGCTTGCTCATTCAGCCGATAATTTATACGCGGCGCTTACCGCACAGGATGAAGTGACGAGCCGTTTGGGGAAACTTTATGCATACGCGCATATGCGTTCAGACCAGGATACGGGAAATTCTTTCTACCAAGGGCTGAACGACAAAGCCGCAAGTCTGTATTCTCAGGCTGCCAGTGCGACTGCTTATATTGAACCGGAAATTCTGGCGATTCAGGAGGACAAGCTGCATCAGTTTATTCTGGAAAAAGAAGAGCTGAAGCTTTACTCCCATGCAATTGAAGAAATTACAAAACAGCGTCCGCACGTGCTGAGTGAAAGAGAAGAGGCCCTGCTTGCGGAAGCGTCAGAAGCGCTGTCTTCGCCTTCCAACACATTCAGTGTGTTAAATAACGCCGATATTACGTTTCCGTCAATTAAAGATGAAGACGGCAAGGAAACTCAAATCACACACGGCAACTTTATTAATTTTCTGGAAAGCAGCGACCGGGAAGTCCGTAAAAACGCCTTTAAAGCCGTATATAAAACATACGGACAGTATAAAAACACGATGGCGACTACACTCAGCGGCACTGTGAAAAAAGACAATTTCTACGCCCGCGTGAAAAAATACAAATCAGCACGGGAAGCGGCTTTATCCAATAACAGCATCCCTGAAGAAGTTTATGATAACCTGATCAAAACGATCAATAAACACCTTCCGTTATTACACCGTTACATTGATTTGCGGAAAAAGGTGCTCGGCCTTGATGAAGTCCATATTTATGACCTGTACACACCGCTTGTAAAAGATTCGGGAATGAAGGTCACATATGAGGAAGCAAAAGATTATATGCTCAAAGGGCTTGCTCCGTTAGGCGAGGAATACGCGTCTATTTTAAAAGAAGGACTTGAAAACCGTTGGGTCGATGTATACGAAAACAAAGGAAAACGCAGCGGTGCTTATTCGTCCGGTACATACGGCACGAATCCGTACATCTTGATGAACTGGCATGACAATGTCAACAATCTGTTTACGCTCGTTCACGAGTTCGGCCATTCCGTGCACAGCTACTATACGAGAAAATATCAGCCGTATCCGTACGGAAACTACAGCATTTTTGTCGCTGAAGTCGCTTCTACGACCAATGAAGCGCTGCTTGGTGAATATATGCTGAACAGCTTAAAAGATGAAAAACAGCGTCTGTACCTGCTCAACCACATGCTTGAAGGTTTCAGAGGCACAGTCTTCAGACAGACGATGTTCGCTGAATTTGAGCATCTGATTCATACGAAAGCGCAAGAAGGCGAGCCGCTGACGCCTGAACTGCTGAGCAAGCTTTATTATGATCTCAATAAAAAGTATTTCGGAGACAACATGGTGATTGATAAAGAAATCAGCCTGGAATGGTCAAGAATTCCGCATTTCTATTACAATTATTATGTGTATCAATATGCGACAGGCTACAGTGCGGCCCAAGCGCTGAGCAGCCAGATTTTAAAAGAAGGAAAGCCTGCGGTTGAGCGTTATACCGAATTCTTAAAAGCGGGAAGCTCAGAATACCCGATCGACATACTGAAAAAAGCGGGAGTCGATATGACATCGCCTGAACCGATCGAGGCGGCCTGCAAAATGTTTGAAGAGAAACTGAATGAAATGGAAGAGCTCCTTTCGAAAGTGAACCCTTCATAATAGAAAAAGCCTGTGCAGAAGATGCGCAGGCTTTTTAAAATCCTTTAAACGTTTTTCGGTGATTCAGCCGGTACAGGGCAAACAATATCGACAGAAACAGCAGGGGAGATGTGATATAAATCGGCAGCATGTGCATCATGGCCAGCAGATTTAAAAAGAAGAAAAACACAATCATTCCGATGGTCAATACGGTGCGAAGCATGTATGTCCCTCCTTGTTTACATTGATATATTCTATGAAAACAAGCAGTCAGTTATGTTTTGTGACAAAAATATGAACATTAAGCTTATGGGTTGTCAAAACTCGACAAGATTTGATATGATAAGGATGTGAAATTGATCACAAACAAACATTACCCCTTTGTTTGACCGTGAAAAATTTCTCCCATCCCCTTTGTTGTCGTTAAGACATATGAAACCGCGCTTATCCCGGCGCGGTTTCTTTATTTGCACAAAAAAAGCCGGCTCCGTAAGGAATCAGCTTTTTTTAATGATCGCAGCAGGTAACATCCTCTTTGGTTCCGGTTAAGGATTTCCAAAACAGACCGTGCTTTGCATCCACTCTGGCGACCTTTTTGGCGAACGCCAGTTTTTTCATTTCTTTTTCAACTTCCTCAAGGCTTAAATCATAAACAAGTGCAATTTCTTTCGATGCGACAAATCGGAAATATTCAATGAAACATTCCAAAGGCGGCGTTTCAGAAGGCTTCGGTTCATCGCCGAGCATTTCGAATAAGATGTCTTCGTATACTTCATAAGAATAGTTGCCGGGCACTTTCAGCCCTTCGTCATCATGCAGGCTGTTAAAGAACGTCAATGTCGGATTAACGGTGACGTCCATTTCCGCGGCGATTTTCATATCGCACTGCAGCGCTTTTACCGCGCTTTGTGAATGGAGATCGCGTTTAAATTCTTCGACATCCAATTTCGTCTTTTTGGCAATCTCTAAAAGAACGTCTTCATCTGTAATATTCTGCTTTGAGACAAACAGGCTTTCCTGCATGTTGCGGAGAAACAGGATGCCGGCCTTTCTTCCCTGCAGTTCGGCCGCTTTTAAAGCGAGTGCCGCCAGATAAGGTGATGAAAGGGGCTGATCCTGCTCAAGCCAAAGGCTTCCGTCACACGGCATCCCGGAACGGTTCGCGATTTTTTCCCAAGCTTCGGCAAGAAGGTGTTTTTTACGCTTTTGCTTATTCAGTGATGTGATGCTCGCGGAAACAATGATCCGCAGCGTAAAAAAACGTCCGTATCGGATTTTTAATTTTTTTATGGCGGGCTCCAGCGACCAGCATTCAGGACATAAAGGGTCGACAAACATGTAAATTTCCAGCGGTTTTTTTGGGTGTCCGTGGCAATGGGCGAAGTATTGCTCATGCTGATAATTCGTCAATATGATCGATCCTCCGCTTCTGACTGGTTTACCATATGTCTGGCCGTTAATTCCAGACGCCCGTACAGAAATTCACGAATATCGCCCTCTAGCCCGACATGATCCATCGCTCTGCTCATACAGCTCAGCCACGCATCAGCCCTTTCTGCCGTAATCGGAAAGGGAAGATGCCTTGCTCTGAGCATGGGATGGCCATGTTCTTCAGTATAGAGGGGAGGCCCGCCTAAATACTGGGTTAAAAATTGCTTTTGTTTTCTGGCCGTTTCAGTCAAATCACTTGGGAATATCGGCTTCAGCAAGGGATGAGACGAGACACGCTCATAAAAAGTATCAACAAGTTGCGATAGAAGTTCCTCTCCAATCGCTTCATATGGTGCGTTAAACGATTGTCCCATGTTGACTACTCCTTTTATATGGCTAATAGGAATCATAATTCCTATTGCGAAATTATCTTTCAGTTTTACTATCTTCAGTTACTGTATATTTTAGCAATAACATTTTATTTCTACAAACAAAGTGCCTTTCTGTCAGGCGCTTGTATTTCATATCATATCACATCGACTTCATTCATGTGTAAGATTTACTCCGCAAAAAAACCAGAGAAGGAAGCCTCTCTGGTTTACGCGTAATACTGCTGGGTGATGTTTTTGACATATTGCTGTGTTTCTTTAAACGGCGGAATGCCTCCGTACTGATCTACGTTGCCGGGGCCTGCGTTGTAGGCGGCTAACGCCAGAGACACATTTCCGTCGTATTTTGTGAGCATCTGCTTTAAGTATTTCGTCCCGCCGTCAGCGTTCTGGACGGGATCAAGCGGGTTTGACACCCCGAGTGATTCAGCCGTGGAAGGCATGAGCTGCATCAGTCCCATCGCCCCCGCACCGCTGACCGCTTTCGGATTAAAGCCTGATTCCTGTTTAATAACCGCACGGATCAGCTTTTCGTCGACTCCGTATTTTTCGGCCGCTTTTTGAATGGCGCTGTCTATTGAAAAGTTTCCGGTGCTGATGTCAGAAGCTGTATGCGCAGGTTTTATACCGGAAGAAGCGGTCTGTGAAGCGGCCGCGGGACTGACTGAAACCGGAATTCTCGGTGAATATGAAGTATGATCGGTCCGTACCCCGTTTAAAATTCCCGCTTCCGGTTGCTGCCGGACGGCTGTGCCCGTATATTGGCTGAGCAGCGCGCTGAAATTTGCAAGCGGGCTTTCTGCAGATTGTCCGCTTGAAGCGGTGCTTGTATTAGACATTGATTGCAGCGCCATTGATTGAAGCTGGAGAAGGGCCGCCCAATTCGTTATATTCACTGTGTCATTCCACCTTTTTTTGTTTCTGTTCATAAAAACGCTGGATTTTATTTTTAGTGACCCGCTGAGGGATGCCGAATTGCTTGAGCAATTGTTCAAACGCCCGTTTTCCTTCGTCCCAGTCAGCAGCCTCGAATTCCAATTCAAAGTCTTCTTTCTCTAAATATCGGCTGTGATCTAAAATGATTAAGCCTTTTTCTGATTCTTTTTCCGCGCGTTCAGTCGACAGCGTTCCGAAGTAACAAATGGCTTCTGAATGGATACCGAGACCGTCCAGCTGCCGTTTTACAGGGCCTTCGGGGATCTTGAAGCTGTTAAGGTCAGGCTGTTTTGCAAGCTCTTGGTGCGTTTCCAGCAGACCGACCGCGGCAGGCTCTTTTAAAGTCAGGACGAACGCGCCGTTTTTTTCACGGATGCGGAGGGCTGATTTTTTTTGTTTCAGAGAAAAATCTTTTGTATCGAAATAATGATTGATTTGCTGCTTAAAATCATGTTCTTTCATGCCGAGTGCTTCACTCAGCTTCTGAAATTCTGATTTTGTCACCAGATTTTTGAATTCAATTTCTATTTCTTGGGTCATGACAGTCTTCCTTTCAGGACGAAAAATTGTATAATTCCCATTATCTCTTTAGAGGTTACGTTTATCAATATCGACCTTGATATGATAAAATAAATGCTGTACTTTGTTAAAAAAGGAGAACATTATGCAAAAGAGAATTGAAATTCAAAATGCATCATTAACAGAAGACGTGCTCCGCCTGAAGTGCGGAGAGGACTTAAGCGGAGCGGAACGCAAAGCCACAGGTCAAATGCTTGTTGATTCCGATCACTTTGCTTTTGTATACATACTTGAAACAGCTGACTCTTTTGAATATGTCATTATAAAAGAACATGTATGGCCGGATCTGAAAGAGGCCTTTGACAAAAGAAAACCGGCGGTGCTGGAGGCCGGCGGCAAAACGGTTGAACTTTCAGGGCTGCATGAAGAACTCGATTATCTTATTGAAAATATTAAAGATAATGCAAACTACGGAGATATGGAAGAAAAAGTGAAAAGCGTATTTCTTTAGAACAGGTTCGGAATTGGGGGATGTACGATGGATGACAAACAATGGGAGCAATTTCTAGCGCCATACCGCCAGGCTGTTGAGGAATTAAAGGTGAAGCTGAAAGGCGTCAGAACCCTTTATGAGTATGAAGATGACCACTCACCGATTGAGTTTGTGACAGGCCGCGTGAAGCCGGTGGTAAGCATACTTGAAAAAGCGAGACGGAAAAGCATACCGCTTCATCAGATTGAAACGATGCAGGATATCGCAGGACTGCGTATTATGTGCCAATTTGTCGATGATATCCAGATCGTCAAAAATATGCTGTTTGCCAGAAAAGATTTTACCGTTGTCGACAAGCGGGATTACATAGCAGAGCATAAAGAGAGCGGATACCGGTCTTACCACCTTGTCGTTTTATATCCTTTACAAACTGCGTCCGGAGAAAAGCATGTTCTTGTGGAGATACAGATTCGGACGCTTGCCATGAACTTTTGGGCCACCATTGAGCATTCACTGAATTACAAATACAGCGGGAACATTCCCGAAAAAGTAAAGCTGAGGCTGCAGCGGGCCTCGGAAGCCGCATCCCGGCTCGATGAAGAAATGTCTGAAATCCGCGGAGAGATTCAGGAAGCCCAAGCCGCGTTTTCACGAAAGAAAAAAGCGGGAGGCCACCAGTAGAAAGGAGGGGAATGGCATGAAATTTGCCGTTTCTTCAAAAGGAGACGAAGTTTCAGATACACTGAAAAGCAAAATACAGGCGTATTTACTTGATTTTGATATGACCTTGGATGAAAAAGAGCCGGAAATCGTTATTTCCGTCGGCGGTGACGGAACGCTTCTCTACGCATTCCACAGATACAGCGACCGTCTGGATAAAACGGCTTTTGTCGGAGTTCACACGGGGCATTTGGGTTTTTATGCCGATTGGGTTCCGCAGGAGATAGAAAAGCTTGTTCTTGCCATCGCCAAAACGCCGTATCATACCGTGGAATATCCCCTTCTTGAAGTGGTTGTCACTTATCATGATGAAGAGCGTGAGGAACGGTATCTGGCTTTGAATGAATGTACGATCAAAAGCATTGAAGGCAGTCTCGTCGCTGACGTTGAAATTAAAGGCCAGCTGTTTGAAACGTTCAGGGGAGACGGTTTATGTCTGTCAACGCCTTCCGGAAGCACGGCTTATAATAAAGCGTTAGGCGGCGCGATCATTCATCCTTCCATCAGAGCGATTCAGCTCGCGGAAATGGCATCCATCAACAACAGAGTGTTCAGGACTGTCGGTTCGCCGCTTTTGCTTCCCGATCATCATAACTGTGTCATCAAACCGAGAAACGACGTCGACTTCCAAGTCACGATTGATCATTTGACCTTGCTGCATAAGGATGTCAAATCTATTCTATGCCGGGTGGCAAATGAAAAAGTCAGATTTGCAAGATTCCGCCCTTTTCCGTTTTGGAAAAGAGTGCAGGATTCCTTTATCGGAAAAGGCGAATAGAAAGAGGAAACGGATTGAACAACTTTTTTATCCAAAAGAATATTTCAGCCCGGGAAGCCGGCATGACGGTAAAAGAATATACGGCACAGCTCGGCATTTCGAAACGGCTTCTCGCTGACATTAAATTCGGCGGGGGAGATCTTCTTGTCAATGGAGAGCATGTAACCGTCCGCGCCGTATTAGCGGCAGGGGATGTGCTTAAGATTGAATTCCCAAAGGAGCATGTGAGTGAAACGCTTTTGCCTGAGCCGGTTCCGCTTGACATTCTTTATGAAGATGACCATGTGCTGGTGGTCAATAAACAGCCGTTTGTTTCCTCAATTCCATCACGGGAACACCCGTCGGAAAGCATCGCTAACGGAGTGATCAGCCATTACTTAAAAAGCGGCGTACAGTCGACGGTTCATCTCGTCACCCGTCTTGACAGGGATACGTCGGGAGCGATGCTGATCGCCAAGCATCGGCTTGCTCATTCTCTTTTGTCGGCAGCGCAGAAGAAGGGGCTTGTCAGCAGGCAGTATCTCGCTGTCGTACACGGCGTCATGCAGCAGAAAGAAGGAACGGTGGACGCGCCAATCGGCAGAAAACCCGGCAGCATTATTGAGCGGATGGTAACGCCGGAGGGACAAGAAGCGGTAACGCATTTTCAAACGGAAAAAACCGGACGTGTGTTTACGCTTGCGCAGTTGCGGCTTGAGACGGGGCGGACCCATCAAATCCGGGTGCACATGAGTTACCTTGGCCATCCGTTAGTCGGTGATACGCTGTACGGCGGGAAAAACGAGGGAATTGCACGGCAGGCGCTTCACAGTGAGCAGCTTTCATTCGTACACCCCATAACAGGAGAAACGCTCGTTTTTCATGCCCCCGTTCCTGACGATATGAAAACATTGATTGAACATTTGTAAAGCCCGAACCGTTTACCGGTTTCGGGCTTTTTTCATGTCTGACTGCCTTGATCTTCGCGAAAGCGTGAAGCATCATAAGGCATTGAGCTTTCAACAGAGACGGTTTCATGCTCCGGAAAGCGAAAGCCTGTCAGCTGATTCCCGAAGACGCATCCTGTATCAATGTTGATTGTACGGTTGACGATCCGGGGGCGTTTTACCGGGGTATGGCCGTAAACAATCCATGCCTTCCCTTCATAGGCGGCGGCCCAGTCTCTCCTGACAGGTCTGCCGTCGGGATACGTTTCACCCGTGATATCGCCGTACAACACAAATTCTTTTACCTTACGCGAGTATTTACCGATATCGTCAGCTTTTATGCCGGCGTGGGCGACAACGAGATCGCCATTATGTAAAATGTCATAAAGCGGCGCTGACTCATATAATCGGATAAATTGTCTGGAGACTTCCGTTCTGTCGGCGAAAGACAGCTCTTTCAGTTCGGCTGCCGTCGTTTCCAGTCCGTGCATCACTTTTACGGGGTTTCCTTTTAAGTAACGATACAGTTTGTTGCAATGATTTCCCGGGACATAACGGACGATGCCTTTTTCATATGCTTTTGCCACGAAACGCATCACATCTACGGATTTGGGGCCTCTGTCTGTTAAATCTCCCGCAAAGACTAGCGTTCTGTCTTCAGAATGGACGGGCATTCCGTCTTTCACTTCATATCCGAGCTTTTGCATTAACGCGATCATTTCGTCATAACATCCGTGTATATCGCTGATGATGTCATAAGCCATTCTGTCAGCCTCCCTTTTCCGGTTTTTTATTTATTATGGGACTAATTCCTTTACCTAATTACGCTGTTTTGGTACAAATTAAAAAAGAATTTGAAGAAATAATGCCTTATCACTTTTTTTTCGCCGCCAGCCTTGTTAGAATATGCGTTATGTTTTTAAAAAAAGTAAGGTATTGCCCGCTTTAAGCGGGCTTTTATAACCCTTGTTTTAAGGAGGTATTTACAAATGGAACACACATCAGTCGCTTCTTTAGTCGTCGTTCTGATCGTCGCTTTTTTGACGCCGCTCCTTTTACATCGGTTTAAGCTCAGCATTCCGGTCGTTGTCGCGGAAATCATCATGGGGCTTATTATCGGAAAAAGCGGCCTGAATCTCGTCGTTCAGGGAGACACGTGGCTGGAGACGCTGTCTGTTCTCGGCTTTATCTTTTTAATGTTTTTAAGCGGATTGGAAATTGACTTTTCGTCATTTGAGAAAGGGAAGAAAAAACAATTCCTTCCGAACGGCAAGGAAGCACCCAATACGTTTTCTGCCGCATTGATCATATTTTTCGGCATCTTTATTTTATCATTGCTGCTGTCCTATGCCTTTGTATTAGCCGGTTTTATTCAAAACGCGTTTTTAATGACGCTTATTATTTCGACAATATCACTCGGTGTGGTCGTTCCGACTTTAAAGGAAGAACGGATCATGAATTCCAATATCGGCCAGATCATTCTGCTTGTCGCCGTTATTGCGGACTTGGCTACGATGATTCTGCTCGCTTTCTTCTCTTCTCTTTACGGGGAAGACAGCGGAAATATGTGGCTTCTTCTGATTCTCTTTGCCGCGGGGGTGGTGCTGTATTTCTTCGGCAGGATCTTTAAACACCGCTCGTTTGTGCAGTCGATGTCTAAAGGCACCGTCCAGATCGGCACGCGAGCCATTTTTACACTGATTATCGTGCTTGTCGCTTTATCGGAATCTCTCGGGGCGGAAAATATTCTCGGTGCATTTTTAGCAGGCGTTTTGGTATCGCTTCTGTCGCCGAATAAAGAAATGGTGGAGCAGCTGGATTCATTCGGCTACGGGTTTTTAATTCCGATCTTTTTCGTCATGGTCGGGGTGAAGCTGGACATATGGACGCTCTTCCAAGATCCGAAAACATTGACGATGATTCCGCTGCTTCTGCTTGCGCTGTTTATCAGCAAAATATTCCCGGTGTTTTATTTAAAGAAATGGTATGACAAAAGAACCGTGTTTGCTTCGGGGTTTTTGCTGACTTCTACGCTGTCGCTTGTTATCGCGGCGGCTACGATCGGAGAAAGGCTTCACATTATCAGCGCCAATATGTCCGGCGCGCTGACTTTGGTTGCGGTTATCGCCAGCATCATCACACCGGTCGGCTTTAAAAAATTATTCAAGCGGCAAAGTGCGCCGCAGGAAAAGAAGCGCATTACATTTATCGGCGCCAACCAAATGACGCTTCCGGTGACGCTGGAGCTGCCTGATGAGGAATATGATGTGCGGGTCGTCCATGTGTATCAGGAAAATGCCGGGGAAAAGCTTGCGGAATCTGTTTTTTCTGTTGAAACGATTTCTGATTACGAGCCCGGCACGCTTGAGTCGCACGGTATTTTTAAAACGGATATTCTTGTCGTGGCGACGGGAAATGAAGATGTGAACGCTGAAATCGCCTTAATGGCGAAAGAGAAAGGGACTGAGCGCATCATCGCAAGCGTCGGCTCGGTTGAACATGAAACAAAACTGAAGGAAGAGGGCATCAGTATTTTTTCTATCCTTCTGTCTACAAAGACGCTCTTGCGCGCATTAATTGAGGCGCCGGGCGTGATGAACCTTCTAACGAATGAAGAGTCTTCGCTTTATCAGATCAATCTGGAAAATACGGCGTATAACGGCATTATTCTGCGCGAATTTCCGCTGATGGGCGATGTGATTTTCGTTCGGATTTTCAGAGGTGTGGACAGCATCGTTCCGCATGGGGACACGAGGCTGAAAACAGGAGACCGTCTCATCGTTACGGGCTCGCGCAACTACGTGTCGGAGCTGAGAAAAATCCTTGAAGCTTGACCAAATTGCATTTCGTGATAAGATAGAAGGCATAACAAGTAAATGATCAATCGTATGACCACTAGGGGTGTCCTTCATAAGGGCTGAGATAAAAGTGAGACTTTTAGACCCTCATAACTTGAACAGGTTCAGACCTGCGTAGGGAAGTGGAGCGGTATTTTTCGGGTTCCTTTTATCCAGATAAATTCCAAACCACTTTTCCGATGCGGGAAAGTGGTTTTTTTATTTTATCAGGGGGGAAAACTTTATGACATTTTCTGAAGAATGCAGACTGGCGGCAGCCGAATGGTGGGACGGAAGCTTTGTTCATCCGTTTGTAACAGGGATCGGTGACGGAAGCCTGCCGTTAGACCGTTTCAGTTATTATGTACTGCAAGATTCCTACTACTTGACGCATTTTGCAAAAGTTCAGGCGTTTGCAGCCGCATATGCCGAAGACTTGTTTACGACGGGAAGGATGGCGGGCCACGCTCAAGGCACATATGAAGCGGAAATGGCGCTGCACCGCGAATTTACGGAGATTTTAGGGATTACAGAAGAAGAGCGCGCGGCATTTAAGCCGGCGCCGACAGCCTATTCTTATACGTCTCATATGTACAGATCGGTGATGAGCGGGAATTTTGGAGAAATTTTAGCCGCGCTTCTGCCCTGCTATTGGCTTTATTATGAAGTCGGCGAACGCTTAAAGGAATGTAAACCGGAACATCCGATTTACGAAAAATGGATCGGTACATACGGCGGAGACTGGTTCAGACAGCAGGTCGAAGAACAGATCAGCCGTTTTGACGAGATTGCTGAAAACAGCACAGAGGAAATCCGCGCGAAAATGAAAGAGAATTTTGTGATTTCAAGCTATTATGAATATCAATTTTGGGGAATGGCTTATCAAAAAGAAGGCTGGTCCGAGAAGGGCGGAAAAGAGGTGGAATCCTTTGGAGCTGCACGCCGTAACTGATAATCGCAAACCCGTTGCCGAGCTGGCCGAGGATATTCTATCGATTCAGCGCGAAGTAAGCTTTATCCATATCCGTGAGCGGGATAAAACAGCAGGAGAGATCATGCAGCTTTTGTCACTGTTGAAAAGAGGCGGTGCGGATAAGGACAAATTGATCATCAATGATCGGGCGGATATCGCGTTTTTTGCCAATATACACCGTGTTCAGCTCCCGTCCAGCAGCTTTTCCGTAAAGCAGGTGCGAAGCAGATTTCCCCATCTTCATATCGGACGTTCGGTTCATTCGCTGGAAGAAGCCATCCAAGCTGAAAAGGAAGATGCGGATTATGTGGTGTTCGGCCATGTGTTTGAAACGGAATGTAAACAAGGACTTGAAGCAAGAGGCATCAGCCTGCTTTCAGAGATCAAACGCACGCTTTCCATCCCCGTCATTGCAATCGGCGGAATGACACTGCAGACGATCCAGCTCACAAAGCAGGCGAAACCGGACGGAATTGCTGTCATGTCAGGCATTTTCTCAGCTGAAAATCCTGAGGAGGCGGCAAAACGGTATGCACGCGCGGTGAAGGAGGCTGATTATGAAGAAGCACTATGATACGGCGGTTATCGGGGGCGGAATTATCGGATGCGCCATTTCTTATGAGCTGGCGAAGACGCAGCAGAACGTTGTCTTGTTTGAAGCCGGGGAAGTCGGCCGAAAAACGACAAGCGCTGCGGCGGGAATGCTTGGCGCTCACGCGGAATGTGAAAACCGGGATGCGTTTTTTGATTTTGCTATGCACAGCCAAAGACTGTATGAAGCGGCGGGGCAAGAGCTTGAGGAAGCCAGCGGCATTAATATCAGGCGCCATAACGGCGGAATGCTTAAACTGGCGTATACAGAAGAAGACATGACCCGTTTACGGAAAATGGATGATTTATCTTCCGTCACTTGGCTCTCAGCGGAGGAGGTTCTTGAAAAAGAGCCTTACACTTCAAAGGACATTCTCGGCGCATATTTTATAAAAGACGATGTCCATGTCGAACCTTACTATGTTTGCAAAGCATATGCAAAAGGGGCGCGGCGTTATGGCGCTGACATATGTGAGCATACACAAGTCACTTCCGTAAAACGGGTGAACGGAGAATACTGCATCACAACGTCCGGTGGGGATGTTTATGCTGACAAAGTCGCAGTTGCCAGCGGTGTATGGAGCGGCCGGTTTTTCAGCCAGCTCGGCTTGGGACAGCCTTTTTTCCCTGTGAAAGGAGAATGCCTCTCTGTGTGGAATGACGAAATCCCGCTGACCAAAACCCTTTACCATGATCATTGTTATGTCGTTCCGAGAAAAAGCGGGCGGCTTGTCATCGGCGCCACGATGAAACAGGGCGACTGGAGCGACACGCCTGACATCGGCGGGATTGAGGCTATCATTGCGAAAGCGAAAACCATGCTTCCCGCCATCGAACATATGAAAATAGACCGTTTTTGGGCGGGGCTCAGGCCGGGAACAAAAGACGGAAAGCCGTTTATCGGGCGGCATCCTGATAACAGCGGCATCATATTCGCCGCCGGCCATTTTCGAAACGGCATCCTGTTAGCTCCGGCAACGGCTGAAATGGTGCGGGATATGATCCTGGGAAGACAGGTTAAACATGAATGGGTAGAAGCGTTTCGAATTGATCGCAAGGAGGCTGTTCAAATATGATTCTTCAGCTGAACGGAAAACAAATTGATTGGAATCGAAAAGAGGGGACGGTTCAGGATTTGCTTGAATCGTATCAGCTTGATCAAAGAATCGTAGTTGTAGAAAGAAATAAAGAAATCATCGAAAAAAAGAATTATGAAAACACAAGTTTATGTGATCGCGACGTCATAGAAATTGTCCATTTTGTAGGAGGCGGATGAGGATGTTAACAATAGGCGGGAAACAGTTTCAGTCAAGATTGCTGTTAGGAACGGGGAAATATCCGAGTTTTGAGATTCAGAAAGAGGCGGTGGCCGTCTCGGAATCAAATATTTTAACCTTTGCGGTGAGGCGGATGAACATCTTTGAACAGTCTCAGCCAAACTTTCTCGAACAGCTTGATTTGTCTAAGTACACGCTTCTGCCGAATACAGCCGGCGCCGCAACGGCTGAAGAGGCGGTCAGAATCGCAAGGCTTGCCAAAGCTTCAGGACTTTGTGACATGATAAAAGTGGAAGTCATCGGTTGCAGCCGGTCACTTTTGCCTGATCCGGTTGAAACGCTGAAAGCATCAGAGCAGCTGCTTGAAGAGGGATTTATCGTTCTTCCGTATACGTCAGATGATGTCGTGCTCGCAAGGCGTCTTGAGGAGCTCGGAGTCCATGCTATTATGCCGGGCGCTTCACCGATCGGTTCCGGTCAGGGAATTTTAAATCCGCTGAATCTTTCCTTTATCATTGAACAGGCGAAGGTGCCGGTCATTGTTGATGCCGGTCTCGGATCTTCAAAAGACGCCGCCTACGCGATGGAGCTCGGAGCTGACGGCGTGTTATTAAATACCGCTGTGTCAGGCGCTGATGATCCGGTCAAAATGGCCCGGGCGATGAAGCTTGCCGTAGAAGCGGGCCGCCTTTCTTATGAAGCCGGGCGGATTCCGGTGAAAGATTACGGAACTGCAAGCAGTCCGCGGGACGGTCTTCCGGTATGACGGACAGATATTCCAGACAGGAGCTGTATCAGCCGATCGGTCCCTCCGGACAGGAGAAGCTCCGGTCGTCTCATGCCGTGGTTATCGGCGCGGGTGCGCTTGGTGCGGCAAATGCAGAGATGCTTGTCAGAGCAGGGGTCGGGAAGGTAACGATCGCTGACAGAGATTATGTGGAGTGGAGTAATCTCCAGCGCCAGCAGCTTTATACCGAAGATGATGTCAGACAGGAAATGCCGAAAGCCGCGGCAGCTGAAAAACGGCTTAAATCCATAAACAGCGATGTAGATGTGAAAGGATTTGTCATGGATGTCACTGCGGAAAACGCACCCGGACTGATTTGTGACGCATCTCTTATCATTGACGCGACTGACAACTTTGAAACGAGGCTGATTGTGAACGATGCGGCTGTACAGAAAGGAATTCCTTTTCTGTACGGCGCCTGTGTCGGCAGCTACGGACTCTCCTTTACCGTCATTCCCGGTGTCACGCCGTGCCTTCACTGTCTGCTTGAGACATTGCCTTTAGGCGGTATGACATGTGATACGGCGGGAATTATCAGTCCGGCTGTATTACAGGCGGCTGTTTTTCAGACTGCAGACGCGCTGAAGCTGTTAACAGGCGGACCTGTTGAGCATGTTCTCCGCTCGTTTGATTTGTGGAAAAATGAACGGTCCGAAATAAACGTTGCCCGTCTCAAGAAAGCGGATTGCCCAAGCTGCGGCACGAACGATTTTCCGTTTTTATCTTACGAGAATCAGTCAAAAGCTGCTGTTCTGTGCGGGAGAAACACGGTACAGATCAGAACAGGAATCTCAGAGCCGTTTGATCTGCAAAGGCTTTCGGGACAGCTCAGACGGGCCGGGCTTGACGTTTCGGCCAATCCGTATTTAATTTCTTTCACGACAGACAGTTTCAAGATGGTTCTGTTTCGTGACGGCAGAGCATTAATTCACGGCACAAGTGACATCAGCAGAGCGAAATCCTTTTATCATAAATGGATCGGATAATGCGAAAGGAGAGAAAAACAGCATGAGCATTTGCAAAGCATTGACGATTGCCGGGTCAGATTCAGGAGGAGGGGCCGGTATACAGGCGGACCTGAAAACTTTTCAGGAGCTCGGCGTCTTCGGGATGTCAGCCATTACAGCGGTAACCGCCCAGAATACATTGGGGGTTCACGGCATCTACCCGCTCACCCGGGAAGCGCTTGGCAGCCAGATCGACGCGGTGGCGGAAGATCTGCGGCCTGACGCGATAAAAACGGGAATGCTGTGGAGCGCGGAGATGATTGCGGAAATTGTGCAAAAAATGGATCAGTACAGACTGGAGCATCTCATCACCGATCCCGTCATGATTGCCAAAGGAGGCGCATCCCTGCTGCGTGAGGAAGCACAGGCCGCGTTAAAAGAGCTGTTAATTCCGCGCAGTTATGCGATTACGCCGAATGTTCCGGAAGCTGAGGCATTGACCGGAATGGAAATCCGTACGTTTGAAGACCGGAAAAAAGCGGCCGAACGCCTTTGTCAGCTTGGCGCAAAGAACGTCATCATAAAAGGCGGACACCAGCCTGAACAGGGGAAAATCGTTGATTTATTATTTGACGGTTCATCTTTTACCGGAATCAGTCACGCCTATATTGATACGAAACACACCCACGGAACGGGCTGTACATTTGCGGCTGCGCTGACGGCGGAAACCGCAAAAGGAAAACATATTCAAGCTGCGTTTGAGACAGCTGCCAACTTTGTGCGTGAAGCCGTGGAACATACGCTCGGCATCGGAGCTGGACACGGGCCGACAAATCATTTTGCCTATAAAAGAAACAGCCTGCAGACGAGATAAAAAGAGACCGCTTCAACACCCCGCGGTCTTTTTCCCATGCTTTCAATCTGGACAAGGTTATGATATGATAAAAATTAAGATCAGGTACTAAATTATGTCTTTAAGACGATTACAGGAGGCTTTATACATATGAATTTCTCACTAGAAGGCCGCAACATCGTTGTGATGGGCGTTGCCAATAAACGCAGTATCGCCTGGGGAATCGCCCGCTCGCTTCATGAAGCCGGAGCGCGCCTCATTTTCACTTACGCAGGGGAGCGATTGGAAAAATCAGTTCATGACCTTGCGGCTACATTAGAAAGAAATGATTCTCTCATCCTTCCGTGTGATGTGACAAATGACGCTGAGATCGAAACTTGCTTTGCGAGCATTAAAGAGCAGGTCGGCGTGATTCACGGCATTGCGCACTGCATCGCATTTGCAAACAAAGAGGAGCTTGTCGGTGAATATTTAAATACGAACCGTGAGGGATTCCTGCTTGCGCATAACATCAGTTCTTACTCTCTGACAGCGGTCGCAAAAGCGGCTCGTCCGATCATGACTGAAGGCGGCAGCATCGTCACACTCACTTACCTCGGCGGCGAGCGCGTCGTTTCAAACTATAACGTAATGGGTGTTGCAAAAGCGTCTCTTGATGCAAGTGTCAGATATTTAGCGGCTGACTTAGGAAAAGAAAACATCCGCGTCAACAGCATTTCAGCAGGACCGATCCGCACGCTTTCTGCAAAAGGAATCAGTGATTTTAATTCTATCCTGAAGGAAATCGAAGAGCGCGCGCCGCTGCGCCGCACGACAACACCTGAAGAAGTGGGTGACACGGCCGCATTCTTGTTCAGTGATCTGTCAAGAGGCATCACGGGTGAAAATCTTCACGTTGATTCCGGTTTCCATATTACCGCACGTTAATTGACAAGCAGTCCCTTTTTAGGGATTGCTTTTTCTTTCTTCTGATTTTAATCATTCCGTCATATAGATAAAACATGACAGAATCGGAGGGATGAAGATGTCAAAACAAAACAGAAACGCGGACAAAAAACCGCTCATGTATATTGTGCAGCCGGATTATTCAGACACGCAATCATCAATGCAGGATATATTAATCAAAAGGAAAACACCTCAGCTGCCTATAGAAGAGCCTGCGCAAGGAAGACAGGAGGAAAAAAGTAAGACTCAGCCTGTCGAAGCAGCGCCTGCCGAACCAGAAAAGCAGACACCTGAACAGCACAGCCGAACAGAGGAAGCCGCACAAGAAATTCCGGCGCAAGTGCAGGATGCTGCTGAGCCCGACGCCGCAGAAAAAGAGCCTGAAGCGGTTCACAATGACGCCTCGGAGGAGAGGGTCCCGCCAAAGCGCGTGAAAAAGCCGATGAGCAGAATGTCCATTCTTGAAAAAATTGATTTCTTAACGAAACTGCCGCATAATATGCCCCGGGCGCTTTGTTTGATAGAAGCCAACGGGAAAACTTACAGAGGCGTAATCGTCGGCAGAAAAAATGATGCCATCTATTTGAGGACGACGAGCAACGGTGCGCCTGCTGAGCTTGCCATCAGCGATATCACCTCGCTGCATCCGCTCGGTTTTTAACCATACAAAAAGCTGCCTGAATTCTTTACTCCGGCAGCTTATTTTTATGCTTTTCGGTTAAGAATGTGTGCGGTTCAGCAATCTCGGGCTAAGGCAATTGATGGCGCAGAAGCTGTGAAGATCGACTTCAACGCAATAGTTTGTTTTTTCTAAACGGAATACATCACAGACAGAATCTTTATCTGTAAAATCAAGGATGTGCTTATGTTCGTCAAAAGCAATAAGCAGGCTTAATGTGGCACAGCCGTCACAGACTCTTTCAACTCTGAAAAAAAGAGTATTAAAGCACGGACCGTTATCCAGCTCGCCGACATTTCCGAAAGCGATAAACGGCGATGATTTAGAAGTGAAAAGCACAAACGGCACTGTATCGCCTAATGAAAAACCCGGCGATAAAAGGTTGGAATAGCATCCGGCCGGGCAATCTTCCTCAACCGCATTTTGCAGGTCCTCAATATTTTCCACCGCTTCACGCACACAGTATGTTGTATTCTTGCTCATAATTTCCCTCCTGACTTCACGTTTTAAATGGCACCGGATTAAACGATATCGGAGAGTCAGCCGCCCGGGCGTCCGGGCGGGCTGATGATTGCATCTGTAATAGAAAGTTGGAAGGGGATTCCTCTTTAGAAAAGATGCGAATCAATGACTATCCGTGATGCTTTTTCTCTTTGTGCGGCGCAGGCCGGTCGACAAGTTCGGGTGAAAGGCATTGAATGGCGCTGAAGCAGCTCAGATCAACTTCAATGCAAAAATCTGTTTTTTCTAAACCGAAGAAATCCGGATCACAAGGATGGCAGACGCTGAGGGTGTCGCCGTGCACATCTACGGGGCGCAATATTGAAAGCGTCGCGCAGCAATCGCAAACTCTTTCTGCCCGGAAGAAAATAGACTCGAAACACTGGCTGTCATCCGCAAATCCTCCGACGTTCCCGAATGTGGAGAACAAACCGCCTTTTTTATCAAACAAGAGAAACGGGATGGTATCTTTACCGGTAACCGTCGGGCTTAACAGATTGGTATAGCATCCAGTCGGGCATTGTTCTTCAACAGCCTCTTGTTCTGCTAAAATCTTCTCGACTGCATCGCATACACAATTTTCATCTCGGCCATGGTGTTTTCCGCAGCTCATGGATTTCAGCTCCTTCTTTTAGGGTATTTGACTTTTGTCTTTAACAACATATGTACGCGAGCCTCACTTGGTGTGGGTGAACGTCTATATATTCATCATATGCGGAGAAAATAAGAAAAAGCAGAGCGTTTTTTAGCTCTGCTTTTCTTTTTAGAGGACGAGAGTGATGACTAAGATGGCAACCAGTGTATTTGTCGCTGTTGAGATCAGCGTTGCGATATCGGCATCTACTGTTGTCACGTTTACGCCGCGGGAGTTTTCGATGAGTAATTTTTGGCGGTTGATTTGTTTGTTAGCTGTCAGCTGCAGTAAGTCTTGTGCGACCAATTCAGCGATGACTCCGTCAGCGATTGAAGTGAGAGTAGCCGTTACGACTGCTGCATTAAGCGCTGTTACAACGGAAGTGACTGCCTGAACGTCTGTCGATGTTACGTTAATATCGCAAGAATCTCTGATAATAATCGCTTCTTCAGAAACTTGTTTGTTGATGTTCGCTTGGGCCAGGTCTTGGTCAAGGAAGGCGTTATCTTCGCCGAATCCGTTTCCGTTACAGCAAACACTGCATCTTCTGCCTTCTTTTTCTTCTTTTTCTTCTCGCGGATGTTCGCATTCAGGATCAAGTGCAACCCAAGAGTATGGTCTGCTTTCCATATCTATTCCTCCTTTTCTTTTACTATTATTAAATGAGCCGGACCCTTACTTTGACTCAGGCATATATCCTGATAAAAATCACTATTTTTTAGTTATTGACCGGGATTTTGGCGTCTTTGCCGGAGCTGTTCGATTAATTGTTCTCTGCGGGTTTGCGGAGTTTTCTGCTGCTCTTGTGCTTTTTCCTGCTCTTTTTTCTGTTTCTGGCTTTCAAGAAAAGCTTCTGATTTCGCCTGCATGTCTTTGACTAAAGCGATCAGCATTTCTTTTTCTTCGTCAGGTATTTCCCGTAATTTATCTTTTGTCACGCCGTGTTTTTTGAAGACATTGCTGACAAGCACTTTTAAAAGCGGGTCCACTTCTGGTAGATTTTCGAGTTCTTTTTTGATTTTTTCGTTGTCTGCCATTTGTTCTCACCTCTATTTTAAAAAATTTGAATAGAAAGAGTTAAAGGATGTCTAGTTCAGCAAAAAGTACATTTAATAATTGAAACAAAATTTGTACAAAGGCCATGATATCGTCTGCTGTCAGTGTGATTTTGACATTGCGGCTGTTCAGAACTTGAATGACGGTCCTCTTTTTTATTTGGCAATCATCGAGGATCAGCAGTTCGGTTACCATTTGGTCGGCTGTGTCTTCATCTGCTATCACGAGCTGTGTCGCGAGGATAATCGCCGCAGTAACTGAGGCTTGTATAGAAAGAGCGGCCGTTATATGTGTTGTATCTACTGTGACATTTTCGCAATCAATCACTTCGATCTTCTGCTCGAATTCGTTGGATAATTGTTCGAATATTTGTGGTTGCAGTGTTTCAACATTTTCTTCAAACGACATAACCTTCACTCCTTTCTCATTCATACTTTATATAATGCAAATGAAACGCCGAGCGGAATAAGAAAAACAACTAAACTGCACCTATTTTTTTCCCGGACAAGGTGCGATTCATGAAGAACAGGGTTTTCGCATATATATTAAGAGGTCAAGTTTTAAAAAGGAGTGAACAGGTGGTTATCAATTGGCTTTCATTTATTCTGTTATCGTTTGCCGTTTTTCGGCTGGCCAGGCTTTTCGTATTTGACACTATAATGGCGCCGCTCCGGAGCCTTTTTCATGAGGAAAAAACAGAAACCGCACCAGACGGCACGACAGAAACCTATATTGTCATAAAAGGAAAAGGCATCAGGGCTTTTATCGGTGAACTGCTCAGCTGTTACTGGTGTACGGGCGTATGGTGCGCCGCCTTTTTAATTGCGGCGCAGATTGTGATTCCCGAGGCTGCGCAATGGCTGATTTTACTTTTAGCCATAGCCGGCGCGGCCGGGATCATTGAAGCTGCGGTTTCGCGTCTTCTCCAGGAATAAGGCGGTTCCATCAGCAACTTACCATTATTTTCTGCATAAAATGGTATATATGACATAAGGAAAGGAAGGATCAACATGAATCAATCAAGCAAACCTTCCCAAAACACTCCATACAAATCCACTGAGTATCAGCCTTACGAAAAAAAAATTAAAAAGAAAGGCTGCGGCTGCGGCCAAAAGAAAAAACCGAGATAGCCGTTTTCTAAAAAAACCGGGGATACCGGTTTTTTTGTTTTTTGCCGAACACCGGCCCCTGTTCCGCATAGATCATAGGAGGAGGGGATGTTATGAATATATTTGAAGCGTTGATCAATGGAAAATACCGCAGACACAATCAAAATCAGCGGGGGCATAACAAACATATCTTATCTATTGAAAAGCAGCTGTCAGAGTTTGATGAAGCCGGTTTGCGCTTCGAGGAATGGATAGATGTGTTTGCCGCTGAAACCGAAGCAAAACTGAAGAAAAATGAGCATTCTCAATAAAATGAAATGAAATCCGCATCGGCCCTATGCATTTATCCAAGCCAAACAAGTCTCATCACATAGAGTATAGAGAGTAAAGGAGGTGCTTAAGTATGGGATTCGGATATGGCGGATTCGGAGGTGGCTACGGCTACTGCGGCGGATACGGTGGCGGCTATGTCGGAGGCGGTTACGGCTCAACATTTGTTCTTGTTGTCGTATTGTTCATCCTCTTGATCATTGTCGGTGCATCCTTTTTCGGCTAAACCTTAGCTAGACCCAGGATAAGCGCGGGATCGTTCCCGTGCTTGCCTGATGTATGAAGGCGTATGAAAACAGGGTATGCGGAATTTTCCGTTGTCTTACGGGCACATGTTCCGCCCTTTGCTCATACAATATCGTATTACTCCACAAAAAGGAGGCACAACATGGATAATCAATTTTTTAAAAATATTGAGAAGAAAACAGGCGTCAGCATGAAGGATGTCATGAACCTCGCGGGATCATTGCAAAATGCAAATTTCAAAGATGAAAACACGGTGAGAGGTGTCATTCAGAAGGTATCCCAGCTGGCTAACAAACGTGTACCGAAAGAATTGGAAGACAAAATCGTTCAATCAATTACAAGCGGTAAAGAGAAACTTGATTTTGGCACCATTTCTAAAATGATGGACAAAAAATAGGCGTCAGCCGGCCTTATTGAAGGCCTTTTTATGTGAGAAGAACCCGGCAGTGATCTGCCGGGCTCTTTATATTCTGAGTGCGCTCCGTCTGTCCGTCCGAAGAAGAGGCTCGAGAAATCTTGAACTGCGCGCTGTTTTCCCCCGTCTGTTCGCGGGACATGATACATATAAATGCTGCATGGCCCTTGTCATTGCGACGTACAGAAGCCGTCTTTCTTCTTCGAGCGGAGCGGGATCGCCCTGTCTCGCCGTCTCAAGCGCGAAGTCATGGGGGATCGAGCCGTCAGCCGCGCCTAAAATATAGACCGTATTGAATTCAAGACCTTTTGAGCGGTGAATGGTCATCAGTTCGACGCCGTTTTCATCGGTTTTCAGATTCTCGGCGGCGCGCATATGATCGACATGCGCAAGAAAATCCGGAATGGTTTTAAATTTTTTGGCGGCCACTTTGACATCCCGGAGATCATCAGAGCCTTTTTCCAGCTTGTTTCCTTCATTGCCCCGTTTTTTTAAATACTCGGAAAAGCCCATTTTGCTTTCGGCGAAGGTGATGGCTTCAACGGGCTTCATTGTCCGGATGCTGGCGAAAAACGGAACGATCTGCTTGATTTTCCCTATTTGAAACGGCTTCAGGTCAGGCAGTTTCGTCAGCGCCTTAATCATCGTGCAATCTTCTGTGATTGACAGCGCCTTTAGCGTTTGCAGGGCGGATTGCTTTAAAAATAAGGCCGGAAGCAGATCTTTCACTGCATCCGTATCATCCTCATTCTGGCTCGCGTATAGGTAGGCGAGGATCTGCCGGACGATTCTGCGGCTGTAAAATGTCTGCACACCCCTGTCGGCATGGTAAGGGATTGATGATTGATGCAGTCTTTCATAAATGGCCCGCCCGGCGCTGTTTGTCCGGTAGAGCACGGCAAAATCGCCAGGGCTCGCACCGTTTTGAATTTTCTCTTTTATATCCGAAACGATCATGGTCGCTTCTTCTTCCTCATCGTAAGGATAAAACATCACGGGATCGTGAGCGCTGTCTTTGACGGCAGAAAGTGTTTTTTCATACCGTTTTTTATTTTTCTTTACAACGGTATGAGCACTTGAGACGATCGGATGCGGCGAGCGGTAATTTGCCGTTAAGTAAATGGTTGTTGCTGCCGGATAGTCTTTCTGAAAATCAAGGATGAAAGACGGGCTGCTGCCGCGGAACGCATAAATGGATTGGTCGTCATCCCCCACGCAGCACAGGTTATTCTCAGGGCTTGCGATCAGCTGCATAATTTTATACTGTACAGGATTAATATCTTGAAACTCATCAATCAAAATATGAGAAAATCTGTTTTGATACTGTGCGAGAATATCAGGCCGGCTTTTTAACAGCTCATAACAGCCTTGAGCCATGTCATCAAAATCAAACTGCCGATTTTCCCGTTTTTGCCGTTCATAATGTTCATAGAGCCTGTATACTTTTTTCTCCCAGTCATCCGCAAGCGGAATTGCCTCATGGGGGAGGTACGTGTTTTTCCAGCAGCCGATAAGCTGAAGCGCCTGGTCGACGGGAAACTCTTTTTCATCCAAATGTTCTTCATAGAGCGCCTTTTTTACATATTGCTCTCTCTGCCATTCCATTTTTAGAAGCTGGCTGCCGTTCCATTTTGAAGAATCAAAATGATACAGTATTTTATAGAAAAAGCTGTGGAATGTTCCCGTCACGAGACGGGAGACTTTGCCGGCTGCCAGCCCGTATTCAGTCGCCATCCGCTCTTTCATTTCGGCGACGGCTTTTGTCGTAAAGGTCACAAGCAGCATGTTCTCAGGTGAAATGCCGAGATGTTCAATCATATGGGCGGCGCGGGCTGTCAGCACCCTCGTTTTTCCGCTTCCCGCTCCGGCGAGCACCAGCAGGGGCCCGTCGGTTTCTGTGACTGCCCGCATCTGTTCACGGTTCAGTCCGATACCTGGAAACAAAGATGTATCAGCTGCTTCAGATATTGGTGAAAACGGCTCGGCTGCAGGCACTTTTTTCGGGCTTTTCCATTCTGAGACGATCGGTTTCGGATTCTCTGAAATCGCTTTTCCTTTCGGCAGACGGAACATGCCGGCTTCCTTATACTCTTCCTTTTCCTTCTCCGCTTTTGGCTCCTTGGCCGCGCATGCTTTTTCACAGGCGGTAAAGTCTCCCTTTTGCCGGTGATAAAATGCCGGCTGCTCTAAAATCGAAAGCCGCATGAAGACGGGCTGGTCACAATGTGCGCAAAAAATATTTCCTTTCTGAGCTTCTTCAAAAAGGAATTGGTAATGTTCTCTAGAATATGTATGTAAATGTATCGTTCGGTTATTCAGTCGGGCGCATTTCAAAAAGGGGTCCTCCCATTAAAAGGTGTTCATCCATTTGATAGACAAAGAATATCATAACAAAAGAACCGCGTTTCAAAAAGTAAGATTAAGGGAAATGAAAAGCGAAGGGGAGGGGTACATATGATTTATGCAGGACGGATTCAAAACCAGCAGTATACTCAATACGCAAACCGGACAGCGGGTTATAGGCCTGATTACGCCGGCATTACGAAAGCGGCCGCCCTCGCCAATGACAGGATGTACAGAGAGGTGGAGCGCCGCCAGGAAAACACCGCAGCCGCAGAAAAGAACGTACATGAGGAAAAACGTAAGCGCTCTCTTTCCTGTCTGCCGCAAATTATGGGAAAAGGCCGATTGATTAATCACTACGTGTGAAAAACCCGGAAAATATCCGGGTTTTTTTGAGTCGTATATATAAAAGATGAAGAAGGAGATGATTTTTTTGAGAAGGTTTACATTATTCATCGCGGGGTTATTTTTATTCGGCCTCTTTATTGCCGGAATGAAACCGGCGCACGCATCAGCGGGCTCCGCAGCAAAAGATGTCACTCTCACACAGCTGGCGCCGCATGTTTGGATGCATACAAGCACCGGCATGGCAGACGGAAGTCCCGTCCCTGCGAACGGATTGCTCCTTGAGACGTCCAAAGGAATCGTACTGATTGATACGCCATGGAATGACAGTCTCACAGAGCAATTAATGACAAAAATAAAACAGCAGTTTCCCGGTAAAAAGATGACCGATGCCATTGTGACACACGCCCATCACGATCGCATCGGCGGGCTGAACACCCTGTATACATACGGCGTAAAGGTGCACAGCACGAAGCTGACAGCCGACTTCGCCCGGCAGCAGGGATATGACCGCCCGCTCGGAGATTTGAAAAACGTGACAAAGCTGCAGTTTGGCGATATGAAAGTTGAAACGTTTTATCCCGGAAAAGGGCATACGGAAGACAATATTACCGTCTGGCTGCCTGAGGATAAGCTCTTATTCGGCGGATGCTTAATCAAGTCATTAGAAACAAAGGAAATCGTGCCTACTCCTGGGTTTTACCCGGACCACTGGCCGCGAGCCGTCCGCAAAGTGATGAAAAGATATCAAGATATCAGTATTGTCGTTCCGGGCCACGGCAGCCCGGGGGATGATCGTCTGCTGCCGCATACGATAAGCCTTCTGAAAGAAACGTAAAAAAGAAGACCGGCGCTCCCATTACGGAGTGCCGGCTTTTTTTATCTCTTCCTAATTTTTATAAAACTGAGGAAAGCAAGTGCAAGCGCCAAAACGGTATATCCCGCTATCGGCCAAACATGCTGATGAAATGAAGAATAATCTCCGGAGATGACTTCCTGAGCCAGCTCGATCGAGTGGATAAACGGCAAGGCATAAGCAATATGTTTGAACGTCTCACCGAGCAGATTGACATCCATCCAAGCTCCGCCCAGAAATTGCACGAGTGTTATATAAATCGTTCCGATACCTGAAATTTGTTTGTCCGTAAACACAGCCCCTAAACATAAACCGAAGAAAACGGACATCATCGCAATCGGCAGAAGTACAGCGATACCGGCGAGAAGATTGATCCATTCGGCTGACAAACCGGCAGCCGCTGCTGCGGTAAAACAAATGACAATTTGTAAAACGGCTAAGGGCAGCATCGGCAGTGTATAACCGACAACATAATCTGCTGTTTTTAAAGGAGAAGCAAACAAACGGGTCAGAAGGGCGGTCTGTTTGTCTTTTGCGATCAGCAATGCAGAGAACATCGTAAGAAAAGCAAAGCCGAAAACAATGAGTCCGGGTGCTAAATGCTGGACTTTAAAGGTGTCAAGCGGCGCATTTTTCTCAATCGCCGTAAACAGAAACAATAGAATAACAGGCAGTGCGATTCCAAGGATGATAGATAGGGGATCACGAAAAATCTCTTTTCGGTTGCGTATGGCGAAATCAAGCATAAAGACCCGCCTCCCCGTCACAAATCGCTAAAAAGGCATCCTCAAATGTGGCTGAATGAGTTTGCTTTTTCAGAGCCTCTGCCGTACCCAGTGCTTTTAATGTCCCATTTTCTAAAATGCAAATACGGTCTGCCAGGGCTTCGGCCTCTTCTAAATAGTGTGTCGTTAAAATAATCGTCATGTCTCCCTTTAATGCCTCAAGATTTTTCCACAACTCGCGGCGTGAACGGACGTCCAGCCCTAATGTCGGCTCATCTAAGAAATAAATATCCGGCTTTGTAATCATGCCCATGGCGATGCTGAGCCGGCGCTGCATTCCGCCTGATAATGTTTTGGTTTTTGCTCTTTCTTTCTCTTTTAATTGAAACAATTCGAGCATCTCATCCGTTCTTTTTTTTCCTTCTTTTTTTGGAATTCCGTAGACACCAGCTATAAACTCTAAGTTTTCCCGCACGGTTAAATGAGGGGCAATGGCTGTTTCCTGCGGAGATATATTCATTTTCGGTTTAATTTTATCCAAATCAGTCAAAATGCTGAAGCCGAGCACTGATGCATCACCTTCATCCGGAGAAAGGAGGCCGCAAAGCATGCTGATTAATGTCGTTTTTCCGGCTCCGTTCTCACCGAGTAAAGCGAAAAATTCTCCTTTTTCAACTGAAAAATCAAGACGGTCAACGGCGGCGGTTTCTTTATAATGTTTCGTTAATTGCTTCAGCTCAATCGCGTGCATTTACTCATCCTCGCCATCTGCGTCAATTTGCTTTGCGTTTAAAATATCTTTTGCAAATTCGAAAAAGAGTTCTTGTTTTACAAGTGCGATACCCTGCTGGTCATCCCCGAGCATAAGCAGTGAGTCCCCGGGATTTATATCAAAAACATCTCTTGCTTCTTTAGGAATGACAATCTGGCCTTTTGTGCCAACTTTAACGGTCCCGAATATATGCTTTCCTTTAGGTGCTGTCATGTGTATCCCTCCGTTGTGTGAATTGTATTTTTTGTATGAATTGTAATACTTCGTATACTAAACATACATCAACATTCCATAAAATTCAATAAAATTCATGAAAAAGTAATATTTTCATAAAAAAAACACTCCTGCCATATCAGCAGGAGTGCTTTTGATTTTATCGTTTGTGTTCCTTTATCATTTCCAGGTGGGGAATGCCGGCATCAAGAAATTCTTCGCCGGATGTGACGCGGTACCCTTGTTTTTCATAAAACGGAACCGCCTGCGTCTGCGCATGTAAGATAAAGCTGCCGGCGCCCTGGGCGGCCGCCGCTTTTTCAAGCGCCTGCATAATGATGGCCCCGACACCGAGAGAGCGGTGGCTTTGCATCACGCAGATACGCTCTAATTTTCCGCGCCCGTCTTTCAAGCGCCATCTGCCGGCTCCGACCGGCTGACCGCCGTCATAAATGACAATATGCTCTGACGCGTCTTCGAATTGATCAATTTCCTCTTCTTCCGGAACGTGCTGCTCTTTAACGAAGACCTCTTTTCTGACGAAAAAAGCGTCGTTCAGATGTTTTTCAGTTTTTGCAACGATGGCTTCCAAACAGTTATTCTCCTCCGCCTAATAAAAATGTTTCGTACACAGTCCATGAGCCGTTATCCAGCTGATAGAGCAGGTGAAAACGGTCGATGACTTCTTCGTGGGAAATGTCCTGCATTTTCAGCTGTCCGAGTACGTCGGAATGTTCATCTGACGACAGCTTCTGGCCGACCGTGACATGCGGAACGAAGCTGTATTCCGGCTTACCGGACAATGCTCCTGAGTAGCATTTCTCACTCAGAGTTTTTAATTCCTCCGTCGGCTCCGCTTTCATATATATCACATTATTCACAGGAGAAAACGAGCTGTATTTTGTGATCTTCAGAACGAGCGGGTGCGACTCTTTCGCCGTCTGTCTCAGCTGTGATACGATCTGCTCGATTTCCTGTTCTGTCGCTTCAAACGGATCTCTTACCGTCAGATGCGGCGGTATGAGCGCGTAGCTCGGGTCATAGCGTTTCCGATACGAATTTGCGAGATCCTGTAATTTTTTTGATGGAAATAAAACAATACCGTATTTCATGAAAGTTCCCTCCTTAATGAATGGTTACAGCATTTTTTTCAGCGCCGGCGTGATGAGCGGCTGCCAGTATGTCCATTTATGATCCCCGTCAAAGGTTTCATACGTGTATTCAGACTGTTTGCTTTCCAGCAGCTGTTTGAGCTCTTCGTTCGGCGCGGTGAAATCAAGCACCTGGCCGTCCGTCGTGTGGACATCGGTTTCTTTTTCTCCGATTTGATGATAAACGGATATCTGTTTGAGATCCTCCGACTGCCGGACGGCATCCAGCACGTGCCCGTCAACATACGGAGACTGCATGATGACGTTTCCAAACATGTTCGGATAGTCAATCGCCGTCATGAGCGAGACGGTTCCGCCGAGGGAATCCCCGATCATGGTGCGGCCGTATCCGACTTGATAAGTCGGGTATTCTTTGTCGATAAAAGGAACGAGCTCATTTGCGATAAACCGTTTATATGAGGCGAACTTAGAGCCTTCGGGATGGTATGTGTTTCTTCGCTCCCGCACATTTTTATATGGGACGCCGATAATGATGCAGCGGTCAATTTCCCCTTTTGACATGAGCTCTTCCGCCTGCCGCCCGATTCTCCCTAATCTGAAATAATCATGGCCGTCCTGGGCGATGACCGTATGATATTTATACAGGGGGGAGTAAGTGTTGGGCAGGTAGACCAAAACGGTCATTTCTTCTTCAAGCTCATGAGAGAAAAGTTTTTTCTCATGAATGATTCCGGTTTTCGGTGCCACTTCGCATTCCTCCAGGCCGCTTCTTGTCTTGATGGTTTTTCCCTATTGTACCATGAATTATTAGAAATTTCTTTCTTCAGATGTACTTCTTGCGAGAGTTCAGAAAATTAAAAAGTTGTTGAAATCCATTTTATAGTGCGTTAATATAGAACAATCAGAAAATACAAAACAATATTCTTATCACGAGAGGTGGAGGGACTGGCCCTTTGAAACCTCAGCAACCGGTTTGCTTTGCCGCGGGAAGGCAAAGTGCCAAGGTGCTAAATCCAGCAAGCGATTCACATGCTTGGAAGATAAGAGGAAGAGAAAAGCTCCTTCTTCTTATGAAGAGGGAGCTTTTTTATTTTTGAAAAGGATGGTGCTTACTGATGACGCAGCATGTTGAAACAAAATTAGCCCAAATTGGAAATAGAAGCGAAGAAGCAACAGGAACGGTCAGTCCGCCGATTTATCTGTCCACCGCTTACCGGCATAGAGGAATAGGAGAATCTACAGGTTTTGATTACGTGCGCACGAAAAACCCGACACGCCAGCTCGTTGAAGACGCTATCGCCGTGTTGGAAAACGGTGCGAGAGGCTTTGCTTTCAGCTCCGGAATGGCAGCCATTCAAACGATTATGGCTTTATTTAAAAGCGGGGATGAATTGATTGTATCCTCCGATTTATACGGAGGCACATACCGTTTGTTTGAAAATGAATGGAGAAAATACGGCTTAAGCTTTATTTACGATGATTTCAGCGATGAAGACTGTTTACGCTCCAAATTAACGGAAAACACGAAAGCGGTATTTGTTGAAACGCCTACAAACCCGTTAATGCAGGAGGCGGACATTGAAAAAATCGCCCGGATTACGAAAGAAGCCGGCCTGCTCTTGATTGTCGATAATACGTTTTATACCCCGGTCATCCAGCGCCCGCTTGAACTGGGAGCCGATATCGTCATTCACAGCGCCACAAAATATTTAGGCGGGCACAATGATCTCCTTGCCGGTCTTGCTGTCGTAAAGGATGAAGAGCTCGGCGACATCATGTTTAATCACCAAAATGCGATCGGAGCCGTTCTCCCGCCGTTTGATTCGTGGCTTTTAATGAGAGGGATGAAAACACTCGGGCTCAGAATGCGGCGTCATGAAGAAAACGCCCGTGAACTTGCAGAATTTTTAGAACAGGAAGAAGAAATCGCAGACGTGTTATATCCCGGAAAAGGCGGAATGCTGTCTTTCCGGCTGCAAAAAGAGGAATGGGTCAATCCATTTTTAAAGGCGCTGAAAACGATCTGTTTCGCAGAAAGTCTCGGCGGGGTGGAAAGCTTTATTACATACCCCGCGACACAGACGCACATGGACATTCCGGAAGATATCCGTATCGCAAACGGCGTCTGCAACCGCCTGCTCAGATTTTCAGTGGGAATTGAACATGCAGAAGATTTGAAGCGAGATGTAAAGCAGGCATTACAGCAAGTAAAAGAGGGGGCCGTGTCATATGAGTAATCAAAATTGGACGCTGGAAACCCAGCTCGTGCACAATCCATTTAAAACTGACGGAGCTACCGGAGCCGTCAGCGTGCCGATTCAGCATGCTTCCACATTTCATCAGTCTTCCTTTGAAGAATTCGGGACATATGATTACAGCCGCTCCGGCACACCGACAAGAACAGCGCTTGAAGAAACGATCGCAGGTCTTGAAGGCGGAACGAGAGGCTTTGCTTTCAGCTCCGGAATGGCGGCGATTTCGACGGCGTTTCTGCTCTTATCCCAAGGCGACCATGTTCTCGTCACGGAGGATGTGTACGGCGGAACATTCCGCATGGTGACAGAAGTGCTGCCCCGTTTCGGAATCGAACACACTTTTGTCGATATGACGGACACAGAAGCGGTTGCCCGCGCCATCCGGCCGAATACGAAAGCCATCTATATGGAAACACCGTCAAACCCGACGCTCGGCATCACGGACATTAAAGCCGTCGTCGAGCTGGCAAAAGAACACGGCTGTCTGACATACCTTGACAACACTTTCATGACGCCTGCACTGCAACGGCCGCTTGATCTCGGCGTAGATATCGTGCTTCACAGCGCGACGAAATTTTTAAGCGGCCACAGCGATGTGCTGTCAGGCCTTGCCGCCGTCAAGGATGAAGAGCTCGGCAATCAGCTGTATAAGCTGCAAAACTCATTTGGAGCGGTGCTCGGCGTTCAGGACTGCTGGCTCGTATTGAGAGGCTTAAAAACATTGCAGGTCAGACTGGAAAAAGCGAGCCGGACGGCTGAACGGCTGGCTGCCTTTTTTGACGGGCACCCCGCCGTCAAAAACGTTTACTATCCCGGCCTTGCCGGACACCCGGGAGCCGATACCCATAAACGGCAAGCAAGCGGAGCGGGCGCCGTCCTGTCCTTTGAACTGGAAAGCAAAGAAGCCGTCAAAAAGCTGGTCGAAAATGTATCTCTTCCGGTATTTGCGGTCAGCCTCGGCGCCGTTGAATCCATTCTCTCATACCCTGCAACTATGTCGCATGCCGCCATGCCGAAAGCGGAGAGGGAAAAACGCGGCATCACAGACGGCCTTCTGCGCCTGAGCGTCGGAGTCGAAAACGCCGAAGATTTAGAACGCGACTTCGAACAGGCATTGAAAAAAATAACTCCCGCCAAAGTCAGATTATAAATGAAAAGGGCGGCGCCAATTGAGCGCCGCCCCTTTTTTTATTTTTGATAAAAAAGTGTTGACGAACGGCTAAGCAGGATATATAATTATAAATGTCAGAGAGACAACAACATACCCAGCAACACATACATATCATGATTCCGTAGCTCAGCTGGGAGAGCGCTACCTTGACAGGGTAGAGGTCGCTGGTTCGAGCCCAGTCGGAATCATAGCCGAAACCCTTGCATAGCAAGGGTTTTTTACTTTGCTTATTTATTGATTTTGTCATCATTCATCGAGTTGGGGACGAAACTGCTTTTTTGGGCCGATTTTGAAGTACATTCGCTGTATACTTCAAGGGAGGTGAACATCGCCTTTAAGGCGGCGGTCTTTGCCGAAACCTGTTCATTACAGAGAAATACAGAAATTCCGTATCACTGAACGGCTAAAGTGATAACGATCAGCAGCTGGTTAATCCTGCTGTTTTTTTGTATTTGAAAAACGGAATATTTAGTTTTGTATGAAAAATACAGCGGCACTCCGAAAATCATTCACAATACAGGAAATGCGGCATGCGGCCGCCAATAAAATCGGTTATATGGCCGGTAACAGAATAGATGAGCTGTCATTTTGCCTAGAAGTGATTCTAGGGAATTCCACTGAACCGGAATGCTTGGCACTCTGGCGACGGCACAAACGGAATCGGGAATCGTAAGTCTATCGCGGTAGAAATCTGCTACAGTAAGTCAGGTGACGCGCGGTACCTGACAGCAGAGGCGTTGACAATCAAGTTTGTGGCACAACTACTCAAAGAGCGCGGCTGGGGCGTTGACAGGATCAGAAAGCAACAGGACTGGAATGGCAAATACTGCCCGCACCGTATTTTAAATGAGGGGCGCTGGGATGAAATGAGCGGCCATCGCTGCAGAACTTGAACGCCTTGGAGGTAAAAAAGCATCCAAACCACAAAAAACAGATTCTAAGACCAGCAGGGCGACGTAAACCGTCAAGAAAGGCGATGTCCTTTCTGTAATTGTAGAGAAAACAGGAGTAAGCATGAAAACCATGCAAAGCTTGAACGGCATCAAGAATCCGAATCTAATTAAAGTTGGTAGGTAATAAAGCTGACAGATTCGGCCGGCTCACCATCCGGTGGCAAGAAATCATCCTTCCGCCTGCCAGCGGGTATTTTTAAAGTCACAAGCCCGTTGACCCGGGGGGAGGCCGTAAAACAGATTCAAACTGCGCTGGCGGCGCTCTACTATTACCCTGATAAGAATGCAAAGAATTTCGGTATTGACGGCGCATATGGCTCGAAGATAGCTGAGGCAGTAAGGCGATTCCAATTGATGAATGGATTAAAAGCTGATGGTATTTATGGGCCTGATACCAAAGCGAAACTTGAGCTCTAAAGAAATGAAATAAATAACTCCCTCTGAGAGGGAGTTATTTATTTTTGTTATAAAAAATCATTGAAAAAAAAGATAAAACTAATAAAGCTAGAAAGTAAACTATAAAGGTTGAGATAAAGTTCCAAGAGAAAAAATTAAAGTCTTTATTTAGAGAATAAAATACAATTTGACTTACTAAAGTTACCACGAAAACAACTGTTAATAATTTAGAGAATTTTTTGGTCATGACAAAACTCCTATTCCAGTTTAGTGAAATAAACCCATTCAATATAATAGGATGTTTGGTAAAATATAGAATGTAAAAAACGATTAGGAGGATGTTCTATGAAAAAGCTTTTAGCTGTAGTGTTAACAATTACTATGATAACACTAATGTTCGGAAGTACGTCAATAGCTCAAGCGGAGGAAAAGTGTCCAACCTGTGAGAAAACAGATCCTTTGGTAGCACCTACCAAAAAAGATCTAAATAAAACTATTGAAATATTAAAAGACAATAATGTGAACACTTTAGTTTTGGATAAAAAAAGTGCAGCAGTAGTCGAAAATGATAAAGACAAAGCTGTAATTATCGCAGAAAAGCTGGGCGATAGCAAAGATAAGATTGAGTATAACCAGTATTATGTTGACGTTAATAACGAAAAGTTTGTAACTTTAAAACAAAAAGTTGAAAAACTAGATGATAAGACTGTGAAAGCTGAAGTCATTAACGTAGAATCAGGAGCAAAGTACTCTGTTACAATTGATAAAGACGGAAATAAAATAGATGAAAATTTTGTTTCAGGAAAGTCTGCCGATTTTAAGAAATCAAGTTTATGTAGTGCTATCGTAGGTGCAGTTCTTGGTACAGGATCTAAGTTTGCTTGTATTGCTGCTTGTACAGCCGTAACAGGAGGCTGGGGAGCAATTGCATGTGGTGTATTATGTTCAGCAGTAACTGGTGGTATAAGCTGGGCTGGGGCAAAAGATTTGTGTGAACAATTATTTGGTTAAAAAAACGACGCTCCTATATAGGAGCGTCAGCTTGTAGAGAAAACGATGTTTTTTCTGCAAGCTTTTTTGTTTATTCATCTTCCTACATCAATTCTTCTGTTTTTGAAACTGAAAAAGACTGCCACATGCCTAGCCCTGCTTGGCTAGGTATGTGGCAATCTTCTTCATGTTCTGGCATGCGGCTGTGAGGAGAACTTGTTCACTCACATTTCGTTTTCCCCTCAACCCGCAATAGCGAAGCCCATGCAGCTGTTTTGAATCTGCAAAGCTTCGCTCTATTTTTTCTTTTCTTTTTTTATAGAGGGTTTTTCCTGAAACAGACAAGCGATTTTGTTTGACCTTTTCTTTAGGATCTTCCCATACATGCCGGGTGATGACCTTCTGGCGGTT
>NZ_JBFTRO010000006.1:0-232459 GCF_056399565.1 Bacillus sp. 01N42_2
GTATTAGGCACGCCGCCAGCGTTCGTCCTGAGCCAGGATCAAACTCTCCGATAAAGTAGTTTGACTGACTACGCACATCGCTGTGCGATTTATTTAAAACTTTGAATTAACAGGTACGTTTTGTCTTGTTTAGTTTTCAAAGATCATTATAATGGAGCGGGTGATGAGAATCGAACTCACGACATCAGCTTGGAAGGCTGAGGTTTTACCACTAAACTACACCCGCATTTTAAATTGGCGCGCCCGAGAGGAGTCGAACCCCTAACCTTTTGATCCGTAGTCAAACGCTCTATCCAATTGAGCTACGGGCGCTTATCAGGCGACTCAACTATCATACTATCAATCAGTTATGATGTCAAGTGTTTTTTTATTTCTTTTCGAAGTTGTTTTCTCAACCTCATTTATTATACACGTTTCTGAGAATTTGTAAAGTCTTTTTTCAAAAGCTCATTTTCTCTTTTAGCGTGATCGCTTTGTTCATCAGCGACGTTTAATAATATACCATGCCCCTTAAATCGCGTCAACACTTTTACAAAAGTTTTTTCTCGCTTATTACTTCCTTCTATATATAGAAAATAAAAAACAGGATTCCTAAGAACCCTGCATCTCTCTTGATTACCCGCTCACCTTGACCTCTGCACTTTTTCGCTCTGGTTTTTCATAAGTACGGAAGTTTTGTTCAAGCTGTTCAAGCGACAGACCTTTTGTTTCCGGCAGGAACCTTTTCACGAATATGACGGACGCTATTCCTAACAGAACAAAAATAAAGAAGGTTGCAGACAGTCCGATGTTTGCGAGCAGAACCGGGAAAGTTAAACCGACAAGGAAGTTCGCGATCCAAAGGCAGAAGACAGTGACTCCCATACCAAGCCCCCGCAATCGAAGCGGGAATATCTCCGACAGCATCAGCCAGGTCACAGGAGAAACCGCTCCCTGCTGAAACGCAAGGAAAGTGACGGTTAACCCAAGAACTACATAAGGAAGTGAAGGGGATCCTTTCAGCACGACAGATAAAATGCCGATCAGCAGCAGCACGGCAGTCGTTCCGATCAGCCCCGTCATCAGCATCGGGCGCCGGCCGACTCTGCCGAGAAGCCATATGCCCACAAAAGTCGCAAGCACGGAAATCACACCGTTAGCGATATTGCCGATCAATGCAGCTTTTGTTTCGAAGCCGGCATCTTTTAGTATTTGAGTTCCATAGTACATAATTGAATTTACGCCGGTGAGCTGCTGCACTACAGCAATTCCGATTCCGATAAACACAATGCGGCGCACCCACGGAACGGCAAGGTCCTTAAATGTCGCCTGCTCCATCTCCGCTTCCTTATGAAAAGCAGATTCAATCTCGGCGAGTTCTGACTTTGCTTTCTCGTCATTCCGTATTCGCCGGAGAACGCGCAAAGCATCTTCTTTTCTTCCTTTAGAAACCAACCAGCGCGGACTTTCGGGAACTTTCAGCATACCGAAAAACAAGAATACCGCCGGAAGAGCCGCGATAACGAGCATGTAACGCCAAGCGTGGGACGTATCACCGAGCACATTGCCGATGATGGCATTACACGTGAAGGCAAGCAGCTGGCCCGTTACAATCATCAGTTCATTTTGGGTAACCATTCTCCCCCGGCTTTCCGCCGGCGACATTTCAGCCAAGTATGCCGGAACTGTTACGGAAGCTCCCCCGACAGCAAGCCCCAGCAGAAAACGAGAGATAATCATAACCGATACGTTAGGCGCCAGTGTACATCCCAGCGTCGCCGCAAAGAACAAAACGGCAAGGAAAAGGATATTTTTACGTCTGCCGTTATAGTCTGACAGCCGCCCTCCGAAAACTGCGCCGATCGCAGCCCCCAAGAGAAGGGAGCTTGCCACCATGCCTTCAGTCAGGGCCGTAAGATTAAGCTGGTCAGCTTCCGCCATAAAAGGAAGCGCTCCATTAATTACACCTGTATCGTAACCGAAAAGAAGCCCCCCGAACGTCGATACTAAAATGATGGTTCTCAAAAATGAATACTGGCTGCTATTTTTATTCATCTTCAAATCCTCCCAGTTTTTATACAGAGATATAAACCGAATATTCAGTTATCTATATTTACGCCTATAATGACTTACCCACGTTTCGACAATTCAAAACAGCTTTTATATAAAAAATCACTCGAAAGTGTCATCATTTATATTTGCTCTCTCCTTTCGTCGAATTGTTACTTTATAGTTATTTCTTAGTTAAGTTGTAATAATATTATTGGCACTTATGTTATTATATTAATTTTAAAAGCGCTTTCAGTCAATAAATATTTCAGATAATTTAAAAACTTTTCTAAATATGATCTACATATAACCAATATTTGTTTAAAATCAGCTCACTTTCAGAATATACTCAATAATCATCTCAGTTTTAATCAGTAAATGATTATATAATGAAAAAACCCCCAACTGCTGATCGGGGGTTTTTGTTTATTCTTCGTTCAGTTTAACGATCGTTCTCCCTCTCGCTTTTCCTTTTAAGAGAGCAGGGAGCGTGTCCGGCAGTTCCTCAAGTGTAATTTCCTTTTGAATAAAGGTCTCGAGATCCGCTGGCTTGAAATCTTCAGCCAGACGCTGCCATGTTTTCTTTCTTGTCTCCATCGGACAGGATACGGAATCAATTCCCAGGAGGCTGACGCCGCGCAATATAAACGGAAAGACCGTAGCCGGGAGTTTCGTTCCCGCTGTCAGTCCGCTCACTGCAACTGCTCCGCCGTACTGAATCTGGCTGAGAACTGAAGCAAGCGGCTCACCTCCGACCGGATCGACGGCCGCGGCCCATTTTTGTTTTTGCATCGGTTTTAACGTGCCGTTGTAAACTTCGTCACGGTGAATAACCGATTTCGCACCGAGACTCTTCAGATAGCCGCTTTCTTCTTCTTTTCCCGTACTGGCCTCTACGTCATAGCCTAATGCAGAAAGAATGGAAACCGCAAAGCTTCCGACGCCTCCTGTTGCTCCCGTCACCAGCACTTTCCCTTTTTCAGGGGCGGCATGGTTTTCCTCAAGCCGCTGAACGGACAATGCGGCCGTAAAGCCGGCGGTTCCGATCGTCATGGCTTCTTTAAGAGTCAGACCTTCAGGCAGCGGCACAATCCAATCTGCTGGAATGCGGGCCATCCCGCTATAGCCGCCAAAGTGGGAAACGCCTATGCCGTAGCTTGTCGCAATGACTTTGTCCCCTTCTTTAAAACGGGCGTCATCTGAGGAAACGACGATTCCCGCTAAATCAATTCCCGGCACGAAAGGATACGAGGTTACGATCTTGCCGTCAGGAATGGCAGCCAAGCTGTCTTTGTAATTCACGCCTGAATAGCAAACCTTAATCAGCACTTCACCCTCGGGAAGGTCCTGAACTGCGAGCTCCTGTACGCTGACTGAAAACCGGTCTTCACGTTGATCGACTACTAACGCTTTAAATTGATCTGTCATCACTACGTCTCCTTAAAATGTATTGAATGGCTTTGAAAAAGCATAAACTAAGTTTGATTTGTTTTCAAATGTCATGCCCCGTGTAGTATGATCAAAAGAAAAAACAGCGAAAGAGTGGTTAGCAGCATGTCTGATAAACAAAACAATGATAACAAAAATAACAACAGCAGTAATCAAACATTACCGGACATTATTCATACCGCCGTTTTCAAGGCGCCGCTGCAAGTGGTCTGGGATACGGTCTCCACTGCGGACGGACTGTCTCTCTGGTTTATGCCGAATGATTTCACGCCTCAAGAAGACAGTGATTTTCAGTTGGAATCTCCATTCGGTCCGTCTCCGTGCAAGGTGCTGGATATCGAAGCGCCGTACCGCCTTTCTTTTTCATGGGATACGGAAGGCTGGATCGTTTCTTTTATCTTGAAAGAAACGGAAAGCGGAGATACGGAATTCACTCTCATTCACGGCGGATGGAAAGAGCCGGATGCCGTCATCAATAAAGTCAATCGGAAAAGCTCGGAGATTCACAGTACGATGGACCAAGGATGGAACGGGCTTGTCAACACGAAGCTCCGCGGGGCGGTCGAGGCTTAACGCAAAAGGACGGGACACACTTTCCGTCCTTTTTTGCTGCCGATACACAAAAACCGACTTTGCTAAGACACTAACAGAAGAACTGAAAACTGATTTCAGGGTGCGCTGTTCATGTACTATTACAAAGAAGAACTGATCAATATCATTAAGCCGGATCCGGCCGCCGCCAAGGTGCTTCAGGAAATTTTAGGCGGGCACTACGGAGAAATGCGGACGATGATGCAATACTTTTTCCAAAGCTCTAATTTCAGGGGAAAAGAAAAGCAGTTCCGCGACCTGCTTCGCGGCGTATTTTTAGAAGAAATTGCACACGTTGAGCTCGTCCAGCATACGATTAATGCGCTGCTCGATGAAAGCGGGGCTGAGGGCCCCGGAAATCAGGCTTCAGATCAGGCGCCGATTGACGAAGCGGTGAAGCATGCCAATCCGCACCATTATATTATCGGGGCGCAAAGTTCTCTTCCTGTAGACGCCGGCGGCAATCCATGGAATGGGTCTTGGGTATACAACCACGGGAATCTGATTGCCGACTTATTGGACAATGTCGTGCTGGAATCAACCGGCGTGCTGCAAAAAACGCGCATTTATGAAATGATTTCTAATCAGACGTTCAGAGAAACACTCGGTTTCCTGATTGTCCGTGACAATGCTCATCAAAATGCTTTTACAAAAGCGCTGGAAACACTTGGTGTTGAATGGGGAAAATTATTCCCCGTGCCGAATTATGACATTGAGAAATATCCGGAGTGCCGTAAATTCGTTGAGATGGGATATCACAATACCCAATTTAATTTCAGACTGGATTCGACACGGATCGGAGAAATTCTGCAGGGACAGACGCCGAGCCGAAACGGCGGCGAATTAAGTGTGTCTGAGCCGCCTAAAGGGTTCCCTGTGCCGGAACTTCCTGAGCTTCCGAATGAGCACAGCCCCGGACTGAAAGATATGAACTTGTAATAAAAAAACGCCTGCTTCGGGCGTTTTTTTATTTTTATAGATGTAAGGTTTGAACGTGAGCAAAACGGGGAATATAAGCGGGGAGATCTTGACATGCGGCCGTATCAAGTCACTCCATTATGATTTGAGCATACTGCTGTACATACTTCAGCATATAAAGCTGTCCTAATTTTCCAGCCGGCCGGCTGGGTATGTTCGAATGATAATGGGAATTATGTAAATAGAACATGTCTTATAAGGAGGCAGCGAATGTCTAAGCAAGGAAACTTCCAGAAATCTATGTCACTTTTTGATCTTATTTTAATCGGCATGGGAGCCATATTCGGTTCAGCATGGCTGTTTGCCGTCAGTAACGTCGCCTCTAAAGCGGGCCCATCAGGCATTTTTTCCTGGCTGATCGGCGGGGGAATCATCTTATTGATCGGCTTAGTTTATGCGGAACTGGGCGCCGCGCTGCCGCGGACCGGGGGAATTATCCGGTATCCCGTATATTCACACGGACACCTGGTCGGATATTTAATTTCCTTTGTCACCATTGTGGCCTACACGAGCCTTATTTCTATAGAAGTCACGGCAGTCCGCCAATACGTGGCGTATTGGTTTCCAGGGTTGACCGTGAAAGGTTCTGACTCGCCGACAATTGCCGGGTGGATATTGCAATTTGCGCTGCTCTGCATGTTCTTCCTCCTCAATTACTGGAGTGTCAAAACCTTTGCAAAAGCAAACTTTATTATTTCGATTTTTAAATATGTCGTTCCGATTACGGTTATTATAGTACTGATTTTTCATTTTCACCCGGGCAATATGACCGTTCACGGATTTGCGCCTTTTGGTTTCACCGGAATTCAGGCCGCGATTTCTACCGGCGGTGTCATGTTCGCCTATCTTGGGCTGCACCCGATTGTGGCTGTCGCAAGTGAAGTGCAGAATCCGAAGCGGAACATTCCGATCGCATTGATTGTCTGTATTATCGTTTCTACTATTATTTACACCGTGCTGCAGCTCACTTTTATCGGGGCGATTCCGGCGGATACCCTGAAGCACGGATGGCCGGCTATCGGGACTGAATTCTCTCTTCCGTTTAAAGATATCGCCGTTTTGCTCGGATTAGGGTGGCTGGCGACATTGGTTATTTTAGATGCGATTTTATCACCGGGCGGTAACGGTAATATCTTTATGAATACGACTTCACGTCTCGTCTACGCCTGGGCCAGAAACGGAACTTTATTCAGCATCTTTTCTAAAGTCAATAAAGAAACCGGGACACCGCGTGCCTCCCTTTGGCTTTCGTTCGGTCTGGCTGTTTTTTGGACGCTGCCGTTCCCTTCTTGGAACGCTCTTGTGAACGTGTGCTCCGTCGCATTGATTCTGTCTTATGCGATTGCGCCGATTTCTTCAGCGGCGCTGAGGGTGAACGCGAAGGATATTAACAGACCGTTTTATTTAAAAGGGATGAGCATCATCGGGCCGCTGTCGTTTATTTTTACCTCTTATATTGTATATTGGTCCGGATGGCGCACCGTATCCTGGCTTCTCGGTTCTCAAATTGTCATGTTTCTGATCTATCTCTGTTTCAGTAAATATGCTCCCAAAGATGATGTCAGCATACGGCAGCAGCTGAAATCAGCCTGGTGGATCGTCGGCTTTTATGTGATGATGCTGATTTTCTCCTATCTCGGCTCGTTCGGCCACGGATTGGGTATTATCAGCAATCCGCTTGACCTGATTCTGATCGCCATCGGTTCGCTCGGTATTTATTACTGGGCAAAATATACGGGACTGCCGAAGGCTATGATCGACAGTGATAAATGATGAACGCCGGAAAGAAGCATGATCTTCTTTCCGGTCTTTTTATTTTTAAGGATGACAAAAAAGCGAAAATACGATAAAATGAATGACAGTCATTCATAAAAGGAGGAACCCCTCTATTGGCAAAACAAAGCTCGGGAAAATATGAAAAGATCCTGCAAGCCGCGATTGAAGTCATTTCTGAAAAAGGATTAGACAAAGCATCCATCTCAGAAATCGTCAAAAAAGCCGGAACGGCCCAAGGGACGTTTTACTTATATTTTTCTTCTAAAAACGCCCTCATATCAGCGATTGCAGAAAACCTGCTTGATCATACGCTGGACAGAATCAAAGGGAAAACGGACGGCACTGAAGATTTTTGGACGGTGCTGGACATTTTGGTTGATGAGACATTTCACATCACCCGGCTTCATAAAGATATTATCGTCCTCTGTTATTCCGGTCTTGCCATCGATCACTCAATGGAAAAATGGGAGGCCATTTATCAGCCTTATTATTCCTGGCTGGAAGGCGTCATCAATACGGCCATTGAGCAGGGTGAGGTCATCAGCGGCATTCATGTCAGATGGACGGCCAGAACGATTATCAATGTTGTCGAGAACGCGGCTGAACGGTTTTATATCGGCTGTGAACAGGATGTTGATCTCGAAGTATATAAAAAAGAAATATTCAGCTTTCTCAAAAGAAGCTTACAGAAATGATTGGCAGAGACCGATCATTTTTGACCGCCATAAAAATGACTGACATTCATTCATAATTGAGGTGACTGTAAATGTATTGGCTGCTTGTACTGATAGCCGGACTGTTAGAAGTGGTTTGGGCGTCCGCTCTGAAACATGCGGACTCGCTCATTGATTGGATCGGTATTTTCCTGCTGATTGCCGTCAGCTTCCTGATGTTGATTCGTTCTTATAAAAAAATACCGATGGCTGCCGCATACACCGTTTTTGTCGGAATAGGCACCGTCGGCACATATGTAACGGGCGTCATTTTAGGAGAACCTTTTTCAATCGGGCAAATCTTCTTTTTGGCTCTGCTGTTGTCCGGTATTTTAGGAATGAAGGTATTTACGAAAGAAACTGAAACAAGGGGTGAACATTAATGGCTTGGCTGCTGTTATTTATTGCCGGAGCGGAGGAAGTTGTAGCGGCCGTTGCCATGAAACATATTGACGGTTTTAAAAAAAAGTGGCCGCTGATTGTCATGGTAACAGGCTTTATGCTTTCATTCTTTTGCCTTTCCGGAGCGATGCAGGTTCTTCCCACAGGTGTCGCGTATGCGGCTTGGACCGGCATGGGAAGCATCGGCGTATCAGCCGTGGGTATACTTTGGTTTAAAGAAAAATTCAATCTGTCACAATTGGTGTCTCTGGGGCTTATCCTCATCGGGGTCATCGGTTTGAAACTGACAACGTGATGTCCGGAGACAGCTTTTTAAATAAAAAACAAAGGGCCCTAAGCAGACCCTTTGTTTTTTTATGCAGTTTTAATCTGTTCCGCTTTTCCGGCCCCGACACCGAAAATGAAAATCAGAACGGAGACCGCGATCAGCATGAATAACGGAACCGTCCAGCCGTGCGTGATATCATGCAGCAGGCCGAATACGAGCGGTCCGAACGCGGCAAGCAAATATCCGAATGACTGGGCCATTCCCGAAAGCGCCGCGGCTTCATGGACATGGCGGGTCCGCAGGCTGAAGAACATCATTGCCAGACTGAACGCACAGCCTCCCGCAATTCCGATCAAAATGACCCATAGCGGAGTGAGAGCCGGGCTTCCGAAAAGAACGCCGGCAATGCCGATAAGGAAAAATAAAGCCGTCAGTCCGGCGAGTGCGCGCTGGTTTTTCATTTTAGCGGCAGCGATCGGCACGATAAAAGTAATCGGCAGGACTGAGAATTGCATTAATGAAAGCATCCATCCCGCCTTACTTGAGCTGAGTCCATTCTGCTGAAGAATTTCCGGCAGCCAAGCGATGATGGTGTAAAAAATAAGGGATTGCAGCCCCATGAACAACGTCACCTTCCAAGCCAGAGGAGACCGCAGCAGACTGCTTTTCTTCTCTCCATTTATCCCAGTCGTGCGGACGGGCAGTTCGCGTCCTTTCATTTGCGGAATCCACATGATAAGCGCAATGAAAGAAAGGATAGCCCAGCAGCCGAGCGCGCCTTTCCAGCCTAACCCCGCTGAGGAGGCGATCGGAACGCTGATGCCGGATGCAATCGCGCCGCACAGATTCATAGAAACCGAGTAGACGCCGGTCATGACGCCTAAATTTCCGGGAAACTTATGTTTAATGAGACTCGGCAGCAGGACGTTGCATACGGCGATCGACAATCCTAACAGGATCGTTCCGAAAAAGAGAGTGCCGATCCCTGCGATGGAGCGCAGCAGAGTTCCGGCTGTCAGGACAATTAATGATGACAGTAAGACAATCTCGGTCCCGAAGCGCCGGGACAATAAAGGAACAAACGGCGACAGACATGCAAAGGCCAAAAGCGGCACTGTCGTAATGGTGCCGGCAGCCGCATTGGTCATTCCGAGGCTGTCCCGAATTGAGGAAACGAGCGGTCCGACCGATGTCAGAGGCGCTCTGAGGTTGGCCCCTATCAATATGACTCCGATAACCAGCAATATCAGTTTTTTACGCTGACTTGCTTGCAGAATTTGATGTTCGTCTTCAATTTTCATGTTCATCCTCCATGTGTATTGTATCTTTAAATACTGTGATGTATTGGTTGACGGCCTCCATGGCCTCATCCGGTTTCTGTCCGGCAATCGCAGCGGCAAGCTGGGTATGGATCCGGATAGCAGGGGTGATTTCCAAGAGATTATGGACTGACGCACAAAGCGCATCCGTCATATGCTCGTATAAATCAGAAAGCATATTGTTATGGGCCGCCTGTACAATTGTTTTGTGCAGTTTAATGTCAGCTTCGGCATACCGTTTTCGATCTTCATTTTGCAAGGCCGCCTCACATTCACCTAAGCATGCCTTCAGTGCTTTAAGGTCTTCGTCATTACGCCTTTGGGCCGCCAATCGTGCGGCTTCTCTCTCAAGTGCGTATCTGACTTCTAATGTTTCAAGCAAATTTGATTTTTTTATATGGCGGTAAAATGCAGCGCCGAGGACGCTGGATGAGCTGACATACGTACCGCTCCCCTGCCTAGTCTGAAGAAGGCCGGCATGTACGAGCGCCCGAATGGCCTCACGCAATGTGTTTCGGCTCACATCAAATTGCTTCATTAAATCCAACTCAGGGGGAATGCGCGTCCCGACCGGCCATTTATCCGATTGTATTAACGATTCAATTTGCGCCACCACTTGTTCTACGAGCGACAGTCTGCTTGTTTTGGATATTTCCATCAGAACACCTCTGTAATTTGTAGGATGATTCTATCATTGGGTAATATAACATAAATGAAGCGAAGATGTAAATCAGCCGCAACGAAAAAAAGTGAGATTTCTCTCACACTTCGGCGCTTTATGAACGTTTTAAATTGACTGACGTTACGACGAACTTGTCATGGCGGCGGCGATTTTTTCGTATTTATTCATCGGTTTCCTCCGGCTGTGTAATGTTTGATCTGTATAGACTCCTTATGGTTATCATAAATTTTTTTCTGCTTCATCAATGACCCGCTGTTGAAATTGAAAGGATTTCCTCGAATTTTCTATGGAATCTCTCTCACTATTATGGTAGAATTCTTTGCAGAAACGGACACAAACGAATATTGTATACATTGTATAACCTCAATGATATGGTTTGAGGGTGTCTACCAGGAACCGTAAAATCCTGATTACAAAAAATTGTCCCGCACACTTTTTGTAATCAGGATTTTTTATTTTCTAAAAAATAAAAAAAGGAGTATCTGTACATGAATTTCAAAGTATTTCTGCTTGCAGCATCTACTATTGCAGTCGGATTGGTTGAGTTAATTGTGGGCGGTATTCTTCCGCAAATCGCTTCCGACTTAGATATATCCATCGTCAGCGCGGGGCAGCTGATCAGCGTATTTGCGCTCGGTTACGCGGTATCCGGCCCGCTGCTTTTGGCAGTGACGGCAAAAGCTGAACGAAAGCGGCTTTATTTAATCGCACTTTTTGTTTTCTTCCTGAGTAATCTGGTCGCTTATTTCAGTCCTAATTTCGCCGTGCTGATGGTGTCACGGGTGCTCGCTTCCATGAGTACGGGACTGATTGTCGTCCTTTCTTTAACGATTGCCCCTAAAATCGTAGCGCCGGAATACAGAGCGCGGGCGATCGGCATCATTTTCATGGGCTTCAGCTCCGCAATCGCTTTAGGCGTGCCTGTCGGCATTATCATCAGCAATGCTTTCGGATGGCGCGTTCTGTTTTTGGGAATCGGCGTATTATCTCTTGTTTCCATGCTGATTATCAGCGTCTTTTTTGAAAAAATACCTGCTGAAAAAATGATTCCGTTTCGTGAGCAGATCAAGACGGTCTGGAACGCCAAAATTGCCAGCGCACATCTTGTCACCTTGTTTACACTGGCTGGGCATTACACACTCTATGCCTACTTTGCGCCTTTTTTGGAAACAACGCTTCATTTGAGTTCCGTTTGGGTCAGTGTATGCTACTTTTTGTTCGGCCTGTCAGCGGTATGCGGCGGACCGTTCGGCGGCTGGCTGTATGACCGTTTGGGATCATTTAAAAGCATCATGCTTGTGACTGTTTCTTTCGCTTTGATACTGTTTATCCTTCCGCTGTCAACGGTTTCTTTAATTATTTTCCTGCCTGCGATGGTGATCTGGGGATTGCTCAGCTGGAGCCTTGCGCCGGCGCAGCAAAGTTATTTGATCAAAATTGCGCCTGAGTCTTCCGATATTCAGCAAAGCTTCAATACATCCGCTTTGCAAATCGGCATTGCGCTCGGGTCAGCCATCGGCGGCGGCGTGATCAGACAAACGGGTTCTGTCACAGCAACCGCCTGGTGCGGCGGTTTGATTGTCATTATCGCTGTCGCGTTAGCTGTGTTTTCTTTAACGAGACCCGCTTTGAAAAGAAAATCCGCATAAGTGTGAGACCGCATAAAAGCCGAAGGAGTTCCTTCGGCTTTTGCGGTCTTTTTTATTTTGCGGCGGACAGCTCGTCTTCTGTCACCCATTTATGGTTCGTTACTTTTTGGCCGCCGTCCGTCGATGTATAGTCGACCATATAAACGGTTGTCTTTTTGGCTGAATCAATGACGGCTTCAGCGCCCTTCATGCCTTTCATATGGGATGCCTCGATGACGGCCTTGTCACCCGGCTTTAACGTCTTATCACCGGCGCCCTTTAATTCTTCCTGAATGACCCATTTATGATCTTTAACGCGCTTTCCTCCCGTTGTCGGCGTGTAAGATACACTGTAAACCGTTGTATCATAAGCACCTGTTACGGTTCCTTGCGCATTTTTCATGCCCTTCATATGAGAAGCTAAAATCATGACGTCACTGCCGACTTTATAAGTCGGATTTTCGGCCTTCTTTAAACCTTTCGGCACCTCGGATGAACCTGAGTGATTCATGTCTTCGTGAGCGTGCGTTTCTTTGTCTTTCGCTTTTTCGCTTCCTCCTGAAGATTGACTGTTGCATCCGGCAAGCGCCAGGACGGGAATGAGGAGAAACATGCTGAATAAAAATAATCTTGCTTTCATTTCAAGAACTCCTTTGCCTTTTTGATTTTTTACTTTTCCCTTTCGGTTCGTCAGTAAAACAAAAGATGAATTGCAGCCGGTCACCTCTCCTAATTCTTCAAATCTCTCTTCATTGCCTTTCGTCAGGTGAAATTGTTCACAAAATGTACACATTAATGGAAATGCAGTATAATTCAATTATCAGATAATAGGGGGAACTCATCATGAAAACGAAGGTTTTTGCGGTGGTATTGGGCGCTGTTTTAATGGTTGCAGGTTTGATTTTGGCAGAGGTTTCACTTTATATGGAATACATCACCATGCTCGGAGCTATGATTTTCTCTTCTATCTTTATGTCAGAGCCGAAAAGGAAATTTCGCGTCATCAAAGGGGTTTGACTTTTCTATTACCGCCGTCTTCTCAGGACGGCGGTTTTTTTGTATGTCACTCAGTCTATTCGCAGAGCGGTTTCTTCTGTGCCGTCTTGATATAAAACGAAATGTGAGGCCGCTTGGTCTTTATCACCGGCAAATTCAATTTCAAGCGGCAGCGCCCGGACAAAATAACGGGTTTCCGCCATTGGGAATAATTCGAATGGTGTCTGCCCGTCTATAGTAAGATACAATCGATTTTCTTTTACCGCCACCGATGCATGTGTATCATCCTGAAATGAGTAATCACCGGTAAATCTGCTGTAAATCGCAGGATCGATATCTGCTTTTTTCTGATCCGCCGGACGTTTCGGAATCACGTATGGCTGATCAAATAAGATGTTTACGGCCGCGGCAATCACAGCTTGTTCAAATTGATACGGTTGTTCCATATTGCTGAGATAAATCAGTGTTTTGTTCTGGTCAATATATCGGATCATCAGAGTTGAATAGCCCGGCCAGCCTCCGTCGTGACTGACAACCTTCCCTTTTTGGGGGCTGTTTTGAATCATCCAGCCAAATCCATACCCGAAATGCTCTTCTTCATTCCAATAGCCAGGTGTAAAAGCTTGGTCTTTCGTCTCTTTGCTGATGATTTCTTCCGTATAAAGAGCCTGATCAAACAGATATAAATCTCTTATCGCCGAGTTAACGGTTCCGTCACCTTGAATGCCGTCAAGGAAGACGACATAATCGGTTTCCTCAAGTTCATCAGGCAGGACATACTCTCCGGAATGCACATCATAGACATAGCCATATGCATAGTTCGGGATGTTTTCTTTACTCAGCCTTCTGTTATAAACCCGCGTATCGTTCATACGGAGCGGATGAAATACAGCTTGCTGCATAAATTCAGCAAAACTCATGCCTGATACAATTTCAATCATAACCGCTAACACAACATACCCCGTATTACTGTAAAGCCACCCCTTACCCGGCGGGAAATAAGCATCCGGTTTATGCTGCTTAAGCATATCGATCACATCTTGATTAACGGCAATTCTGTCCCGGTCCCAATGTGTTAAGAACAGCTCCATATAATCCGGCAATCCTGACGTATGATGAAGTAAATGCCGAATGGTAATGCCCGGATAAGGAAAATCAGGAAGCCACCGCTCTATCATATCGTCATACCGCAGCTTCCCCTGCTGCTCTAACTTCATAATCCCGAGAGCTGTAAACGGCTTCGATACTGAGGCCAATTCAAAGACAGAGCGGTCATTCAGCATCCTGTTTGTTTCCAGTTCTGCAATGCCGAATGAACCCTGATATAAAATGCGGCCGTTTTCTGCCGCTAAAACAGCTCCGTTTATTTCATGCCTTCCGTCTAAAGTGCTGAAAAGCTGTTCAAAAGCTTGTTTTTTCTTATCCTTCATTATGATCCCCCCATATAAAAACTGTATTTCTCTTTTATACGAATGGCTTTTATATGAGTTTCAATATTATTCCTTAACCGGCACAAGTCGGTAAATATACGATGATAATCAGAAGCCGCGGAGTTTTTATGACGATCTTTTATTCACACAATACAGTACAGGCTTCGAATTCAACATGCTTCTCATCTTTTTTGGCCCCGGCAATTTCCATAGTTGAAAACATCGCACAGACGACAGCTTTGTATTCGTTCATGACGGTTTGAATTTCAATCAGGAACCGTTCGGATGAAGCCGCGCATTCCGTTACGTACTCTTTCATTTTGCCGATAATATCATCTGCCTGACGACTGAATCCTGCCGCCTCCAAATCACTCTCAAACTGGTTTTTGTTCATCATATGAATATGCATTTCCAGGCCCCTTTCAGCAGTGTGTTTGTGGTTTACACCTACTGTAAAGGACAGGGTTGGATAAACTTTTAATAAAATATGAACAAACTATGAATTGGCGCATCAGCCTGACCCGCGTGCATCCGGCTGTTCTCCATACCATTTGAACTACCTGAAAATAATACTTCTTTACTCTATTAAAAACAGCTCATATATGATCTAATACTGTAAAACAATCGTTTAGGAGGCGGCCTATGTCAACAGCAGGAAACCGGCAAAAATTTTGGGTTAAGGCGATGCTTATAGCGGTCTTTGCTGTGTTTGTCTTCTCTTTTTCTGAGAATCATTCACAAAAGGACTGGCACGCGACAGTAGATCAGGCGTCCGTGAATGTTTTCGGCCAGCAGATCTTTGAAAAAGACCGTCTGGAAAAAACACTCGGCGCACGTGAGGCAGAATCTCTTCTGACTCTTATCAAACTCGCAAATGAAGAGCATCACATCATCTAGGAATCTTTATAAAAAGCCTGTTTCCCTTTTTACAGCGGAAACAGGCTTTTTTCGTGTATTATTTTTTTTGTTCAATAAACCGGTCGATCCGGGCCAGGACATCTTTCATGTCCATGCATTCTTTAAAGCTTTCGTTAATGGCTTGAATGCCTTGTTTATATTTCCCGTTATGCAGCACTTCTTCTGCGGCAAGCTTTAACTTTTCAGCGCTTACTTCATCTTTTTGCACTGTATAGCCGGCATTCAGTTCAGTCAGGCGGCGTGCAATCATCGGCTGATCTTTATCATGCGGGATGACGACCAGCGGCACTTGATAATGAATGCCTTCATTTACACTGTTCATTCCGCCATGTGTAACAAATAGGTCAGCTTGTTCCAGCACCTCAAGCTGCGGCACGTATGGAGCGATGATAAAGTTTTCCGGCGCCTGTTTGATTTTCGACTGATCGGCTATTTCTCCGGCGGCGATGACAACCTTGCCTTCAAAATCTGAGAACGCGTCTATGCACAGATTGAAAAACGCTTCCGTGTCCCCGAGCACCGTCCCCATTGAAATATAAATGACTTTTTCATCCTTTAAAGAATCGATCGGGAAGTCGGCGTGCCCCTTTCTCTTCGGAAAACTTGGACTGATAAATAAATACTCATCTCCGAACGTCTCGCTTTCGGGCTGAAAATATCTGCTTGTATAGACGACGTTCAGTTCACCCGTGTTGTTCATAAATTGGAGCAGGCTGTCAGGAGCAACGCCGTATTTGTCTTTCATCTCAGCCAACAGCTCTTCACATTCCCTATCCGGCTGAAACGGCACGCCCGATTCCGGATGGAGCGGGAGGGTTTTCAGGCCGTCTTCATTGAGCAGGAAGGATGCTGAAGAAGAGATGCCGGGAATGTTGAGATAATCTCTCACCAGCTCTCCCGCACCGAATTTATCATAATAGACGGCGTCGAATTGAATGTCCTCAGCCAGACGCTGCACAATATGTAAAATCTCCAGTGACGTTTTGATATGAATTTTTAAGAATGGCAGTATGCCGGACGGGCTGTCTGGATCAATGGGTGTCATTCTGAGCAGATCGCGGTGAAGGTGAACCTCCGCCCCTACTCCTTCCAGCCTGCTTTTGTATTTTTCCGTTGAGATATAATGAACGTGATCGCCCCGTTCACTGAAGGCCTTTGTCATACCGAGGGTCGGGTTTACGTGTCCTTCTGCGGGAAAATTGACCATGAGAATATGTTTTGCCATTTTCAAACTCCTTTGCCTTTTTTGCGCTTTTTCCATATCCATCATAAATGAGCAGAAAAAATCATGCAAGAAACATCAGTCAGGTCTTTATTGCAGTTTGATGACACCGCAAAAAAAAGGACAAGGCTTTTCGCCTTGTCTATCGTGATGATTCGTCTGTTTCTTGTGCTTTCAGCACGCCTTTCAGATGTTCTGCATCGTGCTTGAGATGTTCCGTCATATAGTGCACGGCTTTTGTTTTGTCGCCTTTTTTTATTTCTTCAAAGACTTTCCGGTGCTCATGTAAGATCACTTCCGCACGGTCATCCCCTTTAAAATTAAGGACTCTGCAAAAATGAATCAGCACATTGACATGCTCAAGCAGCTTGGCCAGCTGACTGTTATGGCTGAACTCCACAAGGAGCTGATGAAACGTTTCATTCAAGGAAATAATCTCCGTCTCTTTGACGCCTTTATGGATGGCTTCTTCCGTCTCCCGCAGCTGTTTTTCGATGAGTTCAATTTCACTCTCAGCCGCTTCATCAATGACGAGTTCGACCGCCAGTGATTCAAGTGACATTCTGATTTGATAAATCTCTTCAACATCCTTTACGGATAAAGAATAGATGACAAAGCCGTTTCGATCGTCTGCCGTCAGAAGCCCGTCCTTTTCAAGGAGCCGCATCGCTTCTCTGACCGGCGACCGGCTGACTCCGAAATCCTTGGCCAGCTGTGTTTCATTCAGCCGTTCTCCCGGTTTAAAAATCCCGTCAAATATCATTTTTTTCAATTGGGAATAAAATTGCAGATAATACGGGGTTGGCTTATCTAATTTAAAGTTATCCATCTTTCCTACCTCTTCATACAATTTAGGCCTTATTGTTACCAAGATCATATAACAGTTTATCTATGGAAGCAACATTCCCGAGCTTGTCAGCATAGCGGATTTGGCGTAATATGGAATTATAACAAACGACGGTCGACGGTCTGCCGTAAACCGAAACAATTCATTCAGGGGGGATGGAATATGAAAACATACAAGATTGCCAGCATACCGGGGGACGGTGTGGGAAAAGAAGTCGTTCCGCAAGCGGAGCGGGTGTTGAACACAATCGCCGAATTACATGGGGGCATGGCATTCGATTTTACTTCTTTTCCGTGGAGCTGCGAGTATTACTTGGAGCACGGAACCATGATGCCGGATGATGGATTAGAAACGTTACAGCACTTTGATGCTTTGTTTTTAGGAGCTGTGGGGAATCAAAAGCTCGTCCCCGACCATGTTTCGCTGTGGGGGCTGCTCATCAAGATACGCCGGGAATTTGAACAGGTGATCAATGTGCGGCCGGCGAAGCTGCTGCCGGGCATCACGTCCCCTCTCGTTAACCCTAAGGATTTTGATCTGCTGGTCGTCCGGGAAAACAGTGAGGGCGAGTACAGCTCTGTCGGCGGCAGAATGTATCAGGGCGAAGACGAAATCGCCATTCAAAACGCGGTCTTTTCCCGCAGAGGAACGGAAAGAGTGATGCGGTATGCCTTTGAACTGGCGGCAAATCGAAAAAAACACGTCACAAGCGCGACGAAATCCAACGGTATTGTTCACTCGATGCCGTTTTGGGATGACATCTTTAAAGAGGTCAGCCGGGAGTATGCCGGGATTGAAACGGACTCGCAGCATATTGACGCACTGGCGGCCTTTTTTGTCACTCACCCGGAGCGCTTCGATGTCATTGTCGCTTCAAACCTGTTCGGAGATGTGCTGACAGATATCGGCGCGGCGATTATGGGAAGCATCGGAATCGCTCCCGCCGCCAACATCAATGTAAACGGCAAATACCCTTCCATGTTTGAGCCTGTTCACGGCTCCGCTCCGGATATTGCCGGAAAAGGGATTGCCAACCCTATCGGCCAAATATGGACGGCTAAATTAATGCTCGATTCGTTCGGAGAAGAGGAGCTGGGCAATCTCCTCCTGCAATCAATTGAAACGGTCACAAACAGCGGCGTCCTGACCCCGGACGTCGGCGGAAAACATTCAACGGAAGACGTCACCTCCGCTATTATTTCTCAAATAAAAAAATAACATTTTATAAGGAGAGAGAAAATGGATTCTTTTCGTGAACAATTTGAAAAGCATGTGACCCATGATTCAATTGAAGTAAATGGCATCCGCCTTCATTACGTCTTTGCAGGAAAGGAGGAGGCTCCCCCCGTCATTCTCCTGCACGGCTTTCCGCAAAGCTGGGTGACGTGGCGTTATGTAATTCCGACGCTTGCCGCTTCTCACAGAGTCATCGCTGTTGATCTGAGGGGCTACGGCGATTCTGAAAAGCCGGGCGGCATAAACGGCTATGATAACAAAACGATGGCAAGCGATATACAAGGTCTGATGCGCCGCCTGCATATACAAAAAGCGTTAATTGCCGGGCATGACAGAGGCGCCAGGGTAGCAAGACGGCTTGCTTTAGATGCTCCGGAGCTGGCGGCAGGCCTTGTGCTCATCGACATTATGCCGACTGAATACGTCTATGATTCTCTGACGGCAGCTGAAGCCGCAAAAAAATACTGGCACTGGATATTTCAAGTCGTTCCCTATCTGCCGGAAGAATTAATAAGAGGAAAAGAAGAGGAATATCTTAGATTTTTATTAAGCAGAGGTGACGGGCTTTTTGACCTGCTGACATCAGACGGCGCCTGGGACCGGTACTTAGCCGCCTGGAAGCAGCCCGGTGCTGTCCAAGCTGCGCTTAACGACTACAGAGCCGCTTATCAAATTGATTTGCCGAGATATCGTTCAGAAAAGGAAGCACAGAAAAAACTGGATATGCCCACGCTTTTGCTGTGGGGAGAAAAAGGGAACTTAGCCGGCCTTCCCGTGCTTGACACATGGAGAGAATCAATTCGTGAAGTCAGCGGATATGAGGTAAAAGGCTGCGGCCATTACGTCCCTGAGGAAAAACCGACAGAAATTGCCCGCAGGATTATCGATTTTTCAAAAACGGTTTTTTAAGGGCGGACCACACCGAAACAGGCAGACTCTTAAAACCCGGCCTGATGATTTACCATCTCTATCACAGGCCGGATTATTCATAAGTGAAATGGTTCTGAACCAGTTCCTCTCTTTTTCCTGCTTGCTGCCTTAATCAAAATAAACGGGTTCGTCCGGATGTTTGAGATATGCAAACATCCTTTCAATCTGACTTTCCGTATTGCGGGCTTCAGACAGCGGCGGCAGCTCCGTTTCTGCAAAAAAAGCGGCCGCGCTTGTTTCCGTTCCCTCCCTGAGCTGTCCGCCGATGATCTCACATTTGATAAACACTTTGTAAACGTGGGCGGCGGACGGCGGATGGGAATGGCATTTCTTATCCATTACAGCTAACAGTTTGACCGGCTTTACGTCAATGCCCGATTCCTCTTTTACTTCTTTGACAGCGGCTTCGCCCGGAGAGATGCCGATATCGGCCCACCCGCCCGGCAGCGCCCATCTGCCGTCGCTTTTCTCTCTTACCATTAATATACTATGATCTCTAAAAACTGCCGCTCTGACATCAACTTTCGGAGTGGGATACCCGCTGTCCCCTGCGAAGACGTCTTGTAAGATCTCTTTGCCAACCCCGGTATGATGCGCCATGATATCCACGCTTATTTTTCTTATTTCTTCAAATCTCTCAATATCATATATGTCTTTGGAATAAGCCAGCCCCGCTTGCGCCGCGGATTGAAGCTGTTTTGCCCATTCAAGCCATTTTGGCTCCATTTTCAATCACCCGCCGATCTTTATGTTTTCACGAATACAGAAAATGCTGCCGGTTCATTAGACCCCAGTTTTCCGCCGATGAGACTGGGGCCCGTTCTCCCCTCTGCCGGAGAAAGCAGACGGAACAGGGTTTGTTTTTTTACATGAATTCAACTGTTATGAAGTATTTTTTGACGTCTTCGCTCATAATACCTCCTTGACGATATGGCAACCATATCCTTTATGATGATCATTGGATGATCTTCAGAAAAAGCGGAAGAGGAGTATGAAGGATGACGATTGAAATCAGAGCAGTCACGGAAGAAAACCGTGCCGATATACTGGCGCTTCATGTAAGTGAAAGCCAGGCTTTATTTATTGAAACCGCGGAAGAGTGTTTACAAGATGCTGAGGATTGCCGGCATTATCAGCCGGCCGGCCTTTATGTTGACGGGGAGTTGGTCGGCTTTGCCATGTACGGCTGGTTTCCGGAATATGATGAAGAAAATAAAAACGGCAGAGTGTGGCTTGACCGTTTTTTCATTGATGAACGATACCAGGGACGGGGATTGGGCAGACTGATGCTTGATGCCCTTATCCATCATCTCGCTCAATTATATGATTGCAGACGGATTTATTTAAGCCTGTTTGAAGATAACGTGCACGCACTGCGCCTTTATCAAAAATTCGGCTTTAGATTCAATGGAGAGCTGGACTCAAACGGGGAAAAAGTGATGGTCAAAGAGCTGCAGAGCGCTGTATAAAAGCATTCCGGCTTCTTGCCAATACTTTAAATTTGAGGTAACATAAAGATATTGAACGACGGTCGACGGACAACGGTCGATCGTTAAACATCTGGTACAGCGGATCGAAACATTGTCATCAGGCATCTAAATGGAGGAGAAGATTGTGCTTATTATACTCGTTATGTTTCTGCTCGGGATTATTCTCGGGTTTATCGGCGCGGGGGGAGCCGGCTTTGTTATTGCACTTTTAACCATACTTTTTCACGTACCGATTCACACGGCTTTGGGCACTTCCTTAGCCGGAATGGCTTTCACAAGTCTGTCCGGAGCTTTCAGCCACTACCGTGAAGGCAATATTCAGATGAAAATCGGTCTCATCGTCGGCGTTTTTGCGGCATTCGGTTCTTTTTTCGGGGCCAGACTTACTTCTCTTATCCCCGCAGATTTGCTGCATTACTTGACGGCGGGCATGCTGTTTTTATCTGCTCTATTGATTTTAGTCCGGTTATTTATTTTAAAAGAAACACAAGAGGACACCGGACCGCAAAGCAATCTGAACATATGGGTGAAAGCCGTTGTTCTCGGTATCATCGCAGGAATCTTGTCCGGAACATTCGGCATCGGCTCCGCCCCTTTCATCCAAATCGGCTTAATGATTCTTTTGCGCTTATCCATCCGCCAGTCGGTCGGCACAACCATGCTAGTCATTATCCCGCTTGCAGTCGGCGGAGGTCTCGGTTATGTGACGGAAGGGTTTGTCGACTATATGCTGTTGGTCAAAGTGCTGATCGGAACGATGTGCGGCGCATATGTCGGAGCGAAATTCACCAATCTCGTGCCGAAAGTCATTCTGAAATCAGCTATCTTTTTAACACCGGCCATCGCCGGTCTGATGCTTTTATTTTAAATTGAAACGGAAGGCGGCGGCCTTCCGTTTTTTTCTGTTTTCACCTGTTTTCGAAGAGCTTTTTCAGCTTTGCTTCCGTTTCGGTATGATCTACCGGCGTATAGACGCTGCAGCGCAGGTCACTGTTGCCCTGAACCTGAAAAGAAGTCAGATTAAAGACCATTTTTCCCGCCTTCGCGTGGCGGAACTCAATTAATACTTCGGGAGCCGAGCTGACTTCGCTCTCATTCCACAACGTATGAAACTCTGAATATGTCTTCTCCATTTCTTCTATAAACTGAGAATACCACGTATCCGCTACATATTGGCCGTAATACGTTCTGAAAATGGCAATGAAACCTTTCACAAAGTGCTCCCAGTTCACGGCTAGACTTCTTAATTCTTTTCTTGAAAACAATAGCTCAATGAGATTCCGTTTTTCGGGGGGGATTTGTTCAAAATCTAAAAACACGTGAGCCGCCGCCTGGTTCCACCCTACGATATGACACCGCCTGTCCGAGATAATGGTGGGACAATAACGGAGCTCCTGCAGAATTTTTGAAAGGGACGGGCTGATGACCGCTTCTTCCTCCGCGGTAAACGGCTGTTTCACGCCCTCATCAATGGCAAGCGCGTACAAATAATTTCTTTCATCTTTATTCAGCTGCAGCGCATCGGAAACGGCGTCCAATACACCTGCCGACACTTTAATGTCTCTGCCCTGCTCCAGCCACGTATACCACGTGGTGCTTACGCCGGCTAATTGCGCGACCTCTTCTCTTCTGAGTCCCGGCGTTCTTCTTCGCGTACCCGTCGGCAGGCCGGCCATCTGCGGAGAAATTTTAGCCCGCTGCGTTTTTAAAAACTCTGAAAGAGCCTGCAGTCTTCCTTCTGGTATCATTCCGAATCTCTCCTCTCCTACCCTGGTATTCATTATACTAGGATAAACAACAACTTGTAATAGGATAATTGAGAGTTACAATAAATACATACCGAAGGAGGAATGACCATGAAAAGAGTTGTAATCACCGGAATGGGAGTGATTTCACCTCTCGGCAATGATGTAAATACATTTTGGAAACACCTGACGGAAGGAAAATCGGGAATTTCTTTCATAGATTCTTTTGATGTCTCCGGCTCCAAGACAAAAATAGCCGGCACCGTCCGCGATTTTGACGCAGAAGAAAGATGGGGCAGAAAAGAAGCGAGACGGCTTGACCGTTTCAGCCAGTTTGCTTTAGCGGCAGCGGAACAGGCACTGGAAAGCTCCGGAATTCAGCTCGATCAGATTGACCGTGAACGCCTCGGCGTGTACGTCGGCTCCGGAATCGGCGGCATCACGACTTTGATTGAGAATGTCCATACTTTAAATGAACGGGGAGCGCGAAAAGTGAGCCCGAGCCTTGTCCCCATGATGATCTCAAATGCGGCCGCAGCTCAAATCAGCATCAGATTAGGCGCGCTCGGCCCCTCACTTTCTCCGGTGACCGCGTGTTCCATCGGCAATACGTCGATCGGGGAAGCATTCAACGCCATTCGGAATGATGACGCGGATATCATGTTTGCCGGGGGTGCGGAGGCGGCGATTACCAATCTGTCACTGGCCAGCTTCGGAAATGCCCACGCCATTTCAGCAAGAAACGAAGATCCCGCAGCGGCAAGCCGGCCGTTTGACGCGGATCGTGATGGATTTGTCATGAGTGAAGGCGCAGGCATCTTAGTATTAGAATCATTGGATAGCGCAATCAGCCGAAACGCCCCGATCCTCTGTGAGGTGCTCGGCTACGGCGCGAGCTCGGATGCCTATCATATGGTAGCCTCTCATCCGGAAGGAACGGGCGCTTACCTGGCGATGAAAAACGCTTTGAAGAAGGCGAACGTTTCAGCGGAAGACATTGATATCGTAAGCGCCCATGCGACAAGCACAAAAGCCGGAGATCTCTCTGAAACATTGGCCATCAAGAAATTATTCGGGGAGCTTGCCTATGACATTCCGGTCACGGCAAACAAATCAATGCTCGGCCACATGCTTGGCGCGGCAGGCGGAGTTGAAGCCATCGCTTTGACAGAAAGCTTGAGACACGGCATCATCCCGCCGACGATCAATCTTCAAAACCCTGATTCGGCGTGTGATTTGGACTATGTATCAGACGGTCCGCGACATCAATCGTTAACGATCGGCCTTTCCAACTCATTCGGCTTTGGCGGGCATAATTCAGCGATCGTGCTCAAGACATATGAATAACGGGAACAAAAAAAGGAGTGAATCATTTCACTCCTTTTTTGCTTTCTCCGGTTTAGTTGTTAAGGTGAAAAAAGCGATGGAACCGATAACGGATGTCGTAAACATAATCGCCCCCATCGGGACGGCCGTCGCTTCATTCATTCCGACAAGCGGCGACACGATGGAACCGAGAAGAAGCGGAAGCATGCCGAGCAGTGCGCTTGCGCTTCCCGCGCGGTGTCCCTGCTTTTCCATCGCCAATGTAAAGGTGCTTGTCAGCGTCATGCCGATCGTAATCATATAAATAAAAATTGAAATCACCAGTGCCGCCAGCGGCCCGTGAATGATCGTCATGACGAGCAGAACGGCAGTCGCCGTCATAGCTGTAATCACGCCGATTCTCAGCAGGCTTTTTTCATGAATAATTCCGCCGAAACGCCCGATGATAAAACTTCCGGAAATGATCGCCAGACCGTTTATGCCGAATAAAATACTGAATACCTGCGGCGATACTCCGTAAATATCCTGATACACAAAAGGCGTCCCGGAAACATACGCAAAGCTCCCGCCGTGAATAAAGCCGACCGTCAGCGCATAGCCGATAAATGACCGGTCTTTCAGCAGGCTTCCCATTGTCCGCACGGAATTTCCGATGGAACTCGGAATCCGCTTTTCCGGCGGGAGGGTTTCTGTCAGCTTGAGCGCAATGATGAGAACAAGCAAAAACCCGATAACGGTTAAAAAGAGAAAAATCGTATGCCATGATGCAAACGGGAGCAGTAAAATCGCGCCTCCCGTCATCGGCGCCACCATCGGCGCGACGGCGGTAATGACCATCAGCAGCGAGAAAAACTTAGAAAGCTCTCTTCCCGTAAACACATCTCTGACGATCGCACGGGACAGAACGAGCCCCGCCGAAGCGGTGAATCCTTGAAGAAAACGGGCAATCACTAATGTTGTAATGTTCGGTGCAAGCGCGCAAAACAGAGAAAACAAAGCAAATAAAAAAATACATAGTAATAACGGTTTTCTTCTTCCCTTCGCATCACTTAACGGTCCGACAACAACCTGTCCGATTGTCAGTCCGATCAGACATGCGGTTAAACTGAGCTGGACAAGCGATGCGCGGGCGCTTAAATCTTCAGCGATTTCAGGGAAACTCGGCAGATACATATCTATATTCAGCGGCCCCAGTATCGCAAGCATGCCAAGAAGAAATGCCAGCGCAAGCCGCTCCTTACCGGTCGGATTATGCAGCATATCGTTCCCACCTTTCCTTTGTTAGTCTCTCAAAACATTTGTATATTGTATCATAATTTTTTCTTTATTTTTAAAAGTTTTCAATCGGGGCAAAAAGACATAAAAAAACCAAGAGCCGTCACAGCCCTTGGTTTCAAATCACGCGATGAAAATGTTTACGCATGCTTTTCTTTAAACGCTTTTGCGTATTGGTCGGCCGCTATAATAGCATCCGCCACATCATCAGCCGTCACATCAAAAGCGGCATGAATCGTTTCTTCCTCAATCGTCGCGGCTTCTGCCACTTTCATAATATCCTCTTTCGATGCGTCTTTTAATTTGATGTCTTCAAGTGTGACAGGCAGTCCCAAGCTGATATAAAACGCGATATACCGCTCAATTTCTTCAAGCGAACGTTTTTCCAGCGCCAGCTGAACGAGCGTGCCGAATGCCACTTTTTCACCGTGGGTTAAGTGATGGATTTCTCCTTCAAGCGCGGTGAAGCCGTTGTGAATGGCATGCGCCGCAGCCAAGCCTCCGCTTTCAAATCCCAGTCCGCTCAGAAGTGTATTCGCTTCAACTACCGCTTCTAATGGAGGAGTGACGACTTTCGCTTTCACAGACTCATAGGCGAGACGGCCATATTTGAACAGAACTTCCTCACATTTTTCCGCGATAGCTTCCCCGGCAATTGTGGGAATTCCGCCTGCCATCGTTTTACCGCCGCTGGCGATGACACTGCGGGCCTCTATCCACGTCGCCATCGCATCGGCAATCCCTGATGCTAAAAAGCGCGGCGGAGCTTCCGCGACGATTTTCGTATCGACCAGAACCAGATCAGGATTCTTATGATAGAAACGATAATTTTCAAACGCGCCTTGTTCAGAATACACGACAGACAGCCCGCTTGTCGGGGCATCCGTCGAAGCGGCCGTCGGCACGATAACAGTGTAGCCGTTTATTTCATCTGATACCGCTTTGGCCGTATCAAGCGTTTTACCGCCGCCGACTCCGATTACAATGGACGCGCCCGCTTTCTCTGCGATGCCCGCAATTCTTTTCATTTCTTCTTGGGAGGCTTCCCCGTTGAAAACCGCCTCTTCAGCCGAAATGCTGCTTTTCTTTAATTCAGCCGTCACTTTGTGACCCGCGATATCCCATACGGTTTTGTCTGCAATGACGATTGCTTTTTCACCAACGCCCTCAAGGTGTCCGCCGATCGTTTCAATTGCGTTTTTTCCCTGCACATATTTAGCCGGACTGATAAAAATTCGTTCCAATGTTCTCATCCCTTCTTTGCTGCTTTATTCCATTTCTCTAATCAATAGATTAGAAATAAAAACTCTTCTGATATAATTCCTTGTTTTTATTTCATTCAAACCTCATATATACAATAGAAAATTCAATTTTTACGTCATTGACAAGATGTGAAGGTGTCTATATAATCTTCGATATTGAAGCTGATCATTCTTTACTGAATGAACAAACGAGATTGTGAATGATTCGTCTTAAAAATTATTTAGTTCTGCTGGATAATTTTTGAGGCGTTTTTGTTTTGTATATATTTTTAACTGCGGAGGAGGTTTGCACATGAAGAATATTTGCAAGGATATACTGATGATTATGGCCGGAGCCTTTCTTATCGCGGCATCCGTGGAATTTTTCGTCATCCCGAATCATCTGGGGGATGGCAGCACCGTGGGAATCGCTCTCGTTTTATATTATCTTTTCCATATACCTGCAAGCATTACAACTCTGGTTGTAAATTTGATTTTTATCGGGCTGGCTTATAAATTTTTAACGAAAAAGACAATTTTATATACGATACTCGGCACGGGAATGACTTCTGTTTTTCTCAGCATCGTCAGCTTTATTCCATTCGGCGTGCACGACATGGTGCTCGGGATTGTATTCGGCGCTCTGCTGATGGGAGCGGGGCTGGCATTGATCTTTATCGCTGACGGATCTACCGGCGGAACCACGCTTTTGGCGTATTTATTGAATTACACAAAGGGCTTTAACATCTCCAAAAGCATGTTTTATATGGATTGCGTCATTATTTTCGCGTCCGTTTTAGCGATCGGCATCAATCATATGCTGTATACGTTTATATTCGTTTATCTGTGCGCCAAAATCGTCGATATTGTCATTGAGGGTTTCCATAATAAAAAAGCTCTCACCATTATGTCCGACCAATACGAAGAGATCGCCAAAGCCATCACGTCCGAATACGGCAACGCGGCGACGATTTTTTACGGATACGGGTATTACGGCAGCAAAGACAAGCGTATTATCTATGTCGTCATTAAAAAGAACGAATTGCTGAAAATCAAAAAACACGTTCAAAAAATTGATCCGAAATCATTTATCGTTATTCATGAAGTAAAAGAAGCTGTCGGAGGGCAATTCGGCTTTACTAACCTGCCTGCCGCCGCCAATGAGAAATAACCGCCTGCAGTGTACAGCTGCAGGCTTTTTATATCGCCCTTCCCCGCTCAAAGGTATTTGCATCTTTTCGATCGAAGTATTAGGATGAAACCTTTTGGATGGGAGAATGTAAAATGAAGATCAAAACCGACAGACTCGTGATCCGGACATTTGAACGGGAAGATTGGCAAGACGTTTATGAGTACACGTCAAATCCGGAGGTCATGAAGTATATACTGGAGGGCGTCTTTTCCGAAGAAGACGCCAAGAAATTCGTTATTGAAAACAGCGGTGAACATGCTGAAAAGTATCCCGTTTTATTGAAGGATGAAAAAACGGTCATTGGCCACATTGCTTTTTTTAAGTATTTTGGCGACCATACGTATGAAATCGGCTGGGTGTTTCACCCGGAATATCAGCGCAAAGGATATGCTTCAGAGGCTGCACGCGCCGTGCTGGCATTCGGGTTTAACGAGATGAAATTACACCGAATCATTGCGACATGCCAGCCGGAAAATACGGCTTCGCACCGGGTGATGGAAAAGATCGGAATGAGACGGGAAGGTTTCTTCAAAAAATGCATCCCCCATGAAAATCACTGGTGGGATGAATATTATTATGCGGTGTTAGAAGAAGAATGGGAAGCCTCGAATCTGGAATAAAAAGGCGAATACCCTTTGCTCTTACAGGTAGGTGTGTGCTACACTGTTTGTAACAAATACGAAGGGATGATGGGTGGACAATGATTAACTAATCTTATTTTGACCGTTTGAAATCAAATATTTCAAATCAGAAAAAATAGGATTAGTCTGCCCATTTTCTATACGATACGAAAGCTATGTGAAAATAGCTTATTTGATCATGCACAGGTACGGCTAATCCTTCCAAATCAATTGGGAGGATTTTTTGTCCTCCCTTTAAAGCGAGGGATTGACATATGAAAGAAATATTAAAATTAAGCGGCATCAGTTATGAAATCAACAGTGTGCCCCTTTTGGAACAGATCAGCGCAAGCGTTCAGCAGGGCGACATCATCGGCGTTATCGGCAAAAACGGCGCCGGCAAATCTTTATTGCTGCAAATGATCTGCAATAAAACAGCGCCGTCACAAGGACAGATTCAGATGCTGCAAGATGTGAACATCTATATGGTGGAACAAGAAACGGAAGCTTATGATTCCGGCCAACCGGAGCCTGCGGAAGCAGCCCTGTTAGAAAAATGGAACGTGCCCGCCCGCGCCTTTTCACAATTAAGCGGCGGAGAAAAACTGAAAGCCCGGCTTGCTAAAGGATTCTCCTCCTCAAGCGGTCTTTTGTTATTAGATGAACCGACGAACCACCTCGATCAGCAAAGTTTAGACATATTGCTTAATCAGATCAAGAACTATAAGGGCACCATTATTTTCGTATCACATGACCGTGCATTTTTGGATGCGGCGGCGACAAAAATCTGGTCGATCGAAGGAAAGAAACTCATTGAACATAAAGGGAATTATTCAAGCTATATGGAGGTCCGCAAACAGAGAAGACTGACACAGCAGCGGGAATATGAGAATCAGCAGCATATGATCAGACGGATTGAAGCTCAAATGAACGAGCTGAGCGCCTGGTCAGCAAAAGCCCATGCCCAATCAACGAAAATAGAAGGCTTTAAAGAATACCATCGCGTAAAAGCAAAACGCACGGACGCCCAGATTAAATCAAAACGGAAGCGCCTTGAAAAAGAGCTTGAAAAAGTGAAAGCAGAACCGGTGGAGGCGGAGTATGAAGTCCGTTTTTCCATTGAGCACCGCAAAAAAGCGGGAAAGCGTTTTTTAGAAGTACGTGATCTCACAAAATCGTATGACGGCCGAACGCTGTTCAAAAACGTAAATTTCACTGTTATGCACGGCGAAAAGATTGCCATTACAGGCCCGAACGGGAGCGGGAAAACAACATTATTGAAGGTCATCCTCGGTCAGGAAAAAGCGCAGGGAAGCATATGGATATCTCCGTCTGCAAACGTCGGATATTTAACGCAGGAAGTATTCGACCTCCCGCTTGATAAAACCCCCGAACAGCTTTTTCACAAAGAAACGTTCGAAGCAAGAGGAAATGTTCAATCTCTCATGAAGCATTTAGGATTTACCGCAGCGCAATGGACGGAGCCCATCGGCAAGATGAGCATGGGAGAGCGGGTCAAATGCAAGCTGATGGCGTTTATTCTGGAGGAGAAAGATGTGCTGATTCTGGATGAACCGACAAACCACCTTGACCTGCCGTCACGCGAGCAGCTTGAAGACACATTGGCTCAATACGACGGTACGCTCATCATCGTATCGCACGATCGCTACTTTCTCGAAAAGACGACAGACATCCGGCTTGATATCACGAACGGCAGCGTTCAAAAACAATGGAAAGAATCCCCCGCCGCCAGAGATGATATTGAAGAGCTGCGGTTAAAGCTTGAAACCGAACGGCAGGAAGTCCTCGGAAAGCTCAGCTTCATGACTCCGGCTGATAAACAATATCGTGAGCTTGACCAAAAATTCAAAGAGCTGACGGAAGAGATCAAGAAATTGAAATGAATGTAAAGACCCGTGATTGTTGTCACGGGTTTTGTTTTAGAAAGCTTACGTATAAAGAGAATAATTTCAAACTGATTTGTACAACCTACGTTCAGATTTGTTATGAACAGGCTCAGAAAGAAAGGTTCAGGTGAACGAAGAATGGCCAAGCGCATTGGTATTACGGGAAACATTATGGCTGATCAATCCGGTCCTTTCCCGGGTTATAATCGGGCGTATGTCAACAATGATTATATTCAGTCTGCTGCCGAGGCCGGCGGTGTGCCGTTTATATTGCCGGTAATTCAAGAAACTGAGCTTTTAAAGGAACAGGTCTCTCATGTTGACGGCATTATTCTGTCCGGCGGCCAGGATATAGACCCGCTGATGTACGGTGAAGAACCTTTACAGGCTTTAAGAAAGACCTTTCCTGACCGGGACGCCTACGAGAAGGAGCTGATCCAAACGGCGGTTGCTTTGGAGAAGCCGATACTGGCAATCTGCCGGGGGATGCATATATTAAACGTCACTTTCGGGGGGACTTTATACCAGGATCTGACACACGCTTCGTTTGCTGAAATTAAGCACGATCAAGAAAAAGATCCCCCGTTAAGAACCCATCATGTTTCTTTTGAAAAAGGAACCCGTCTTCATTCCTTGTTTGGCGATTCAACGCTTGTGAACTCGTTCCATCACCAAATCATAAAAGAGACAGCGCCATCGTTTAAGGCCGCGGCTTATGCAAAAGACGGGGCCATTGAAGCGATTGAACGGACGGGTGAATTATTTGTCGTCGGCGTGCAATGGCATCCTGAAATGCTGACAAAAAAACATGAAGATATGAAAAAGCTTTTTTCTCTTTTTATGGATGCGGTCAGCACATAAAAAAAGCAGATCATCATGATCTGCTTTTTCCTTTAAGGTTTTACTGTGTGTCAGCTTATGGCCCTCGATATCACAATGAGTGATGCTCAATGCCGTTTTTTCTCCCTGCTTCCCCCAACTATTTTTCGATCATCGTACTAATGGGCATTGTGCTCAGCAGTCCCGTCTCCCGCACGGCAAAACAGCCCGCGCATCAGAAAAACGTGCATGAAAATAGCCATTCTACGTAATGGGATATTGTGACCAAGAGGAAGCGATTATGCTTCCTCTTTTTTGATGTGCTGCCAGACTTCTTCTCTGCTTTTTTTTATAAACAAAATGTGCAAGAATAAAGTCCTTTTCTCAGGGGAAATTAATTACGTAATTGAGAAGAGGAGGTTTAAAGATAATTATGGAAAAGCGTGAATTAGCGGCTCACGAGTCGCTTGACTTACATGAAATGATTAACTTCAAGACGCTTTGTGTAGCGAAATCCAAGCTCATGCAAGGGCTTGTGTTTGATCAGGACCTGAAAACGTTAATGGAAAAAGACGTTCAGCAAGCCTCTCAAGACCTGGCTGATTTGCAGGCGGTTTATGAACGTGCTTCTTTTCAGGCTCCTGTTCCTCAAAACCGGCCGACTTCGATCATCAATTGAAAGGAAGGTAAGCATCATTGAATCATGACCATTTAGATCCAATCAATTCATTACACGTCCCTGAACTCGCAGATACGACATTCGCAATGGATTTTCTTTTACGGGCAAAAGAAGGCGTCAGAAATACCGCCGTCGCTTTAACAGAAACCGCTTCACCTGATGTAAGAGCTTTGCTGCGCAAACAGCTCATGCAAGGAATCGCGATGCATCAGGAAATTACAGACTTGATGGTCAGCAAAAAGTGGTTTCACCCGCATGATCTGAGCGAACAGTATAAACTGGATCAGCTCTCTGCGAAAAATACCCTCATGGTCGGAAACATGAATCTGTTTCCCGTGGAAACGAACAGAAAAGGGATGTTTGACCGCACACCTGATGAACACTAACACTGGAGGTATTACAGCATGAAGGCCGTAACGTATCAAGGAGTTAAAAACGTCGTCGTCAAAGACGTGCCTGATCCGAAGATTGAAAAACATGATGACATGATTATAAAAGTCACAAGTACGGCAATTTGCGGGTCAGATTTACATTTAATCCACGGACTCATCCCGAACTTGCAGGAAGACTACATCATCGGGCATGAACCGATGGGCATCGTGGAAGAAGTCGGTCCCGGCGTGACGAAAGTCAAAAAAGGGGACCGTGTCATTATTCCTTTTAATATCGCCTGCGGAGAATGCACTTATTGTAAAAATCACCTGGAAAGCCAATGTGATCAATCAAATGATAACGGCGATATGGGCGCTTATTTCGGCTATTCAGGGAGTAACGGCGGCTATCCGGGCGGCCAGGCCGAATATTTACGCGTCCCTTTTGCGAACTTTACTCATTTTAAAGTCCCCGAAACATGCGAAGAACCGGATGAGAAATTGAGTGTTATTGCCGATGCGATGACAACCGGCTTTTGGAGCGTTGACAATGCCGGCGTAAAAGCAGGCGATACGGTCATCGTTCTCGGCTGCGGGCCTGTGGGTCTGTTCGCTCAGAAATTCTGCTGGTTAAAGGGAGCGAAACGCGTAATAGCTGTAGACTATGTCAACTACCGTCTCCAGCATGCGAAACGGACGAATAAAGTGGAAATCGTGAACTTCGAAGACCACAAAAATACGGGCAGCTACCTGAAGGAAATCACCAAAGGCGGCGCTGATGTGGTCATTGACGCCGTCGGCATGGACGGAAAAATGACGGATCTGGAGTTCCTCGCCAGCGGATTAAAACTTCAAGGCGGGGCGATGAGCGCTTTAGTCATTGCCTCCCAAGCTGTGCGCAAAGGCGGAACGATCCAGATTACGGGTGTGTACGGCGGCAGATATAACGGTTTTCCTCTTGGCGATATCATGCAGCGAAACGTCAATATCCGATCAGGACAAGCTCCGGTTATCCATTATATGCCGTATATGTTTGAACTGGTGTCAACCGGCAAAATTGATCCGGGCGATGTTGTAAGCCATGTCATTCCGCTTAGTGAAGCGAAGCACGGCTATGAGATGTTTGACACGAAAACAGATGATTGTATTAAAGTTGTACTCAAACCTTAGAGAACGGAGGCTACAGAAATGGCCAGCGCCTTACATGAATTACTCGAAATTCAGGAGATGGCTTCTTTTAAGTCACTTTGTCTGACGAAATCCAAAACCATGAAAGCGCTCGTATCCGATCCGCAGCTGAAAGAAATCATGCAGCAGGATACGGATACATCAACAAGGCAATTGCAGGAGTTTGCCTCGATTTTATCTGATGCAAAGCATGAATAGGAGATGAATAACGAATGAATCCGATTATGGAATACCTGACGGGGATGGATGCACTGACAGACCAAATTGTCGCTATGGATTTATTGAATTCGGCAAAAAGCGGAGTCAGAAACTATGCGATGGCGGCGACGGAAGCCGGAACGCCTGAAGTGAAAGCGATACTCACCCGTCACTTAGAAGAAGCCATCGACATGCATGAGCAAATCTCACGCTATATGATGGAAAAAGGCTGGTATCATCCGTGGAACACAGATGAACAAGTCCGGTTTAATTTGCAAAATATTGATACGGCGCTCCGCCTGCCCGTCCTATAAATCGTTTTGCTGCTGAGACAGCAGCTTCAGTATGTCAAACTGAGAACTGCCTTTACAGCGCCCAGGCATACCCCCGCGAATATCGCGTGCGTGGCAGCCGCCCGGCGGTTCGCTAATAAAGCAGAAAAGGCAGAACAATGACCTTGTTCTGCCTTTTTATTTTCCGCTCGGGCGATTATTCAGGTAGCTTGAACTCCCTTAAACGCATTCATCACCAAATCATGCACATAGGCATCATTGACCTCGTCCCCTGTCACAAGCAGCCGATAGAAAATCGGTCCGTAAATGAGATCAATACTTACTTCAATATCAAGATCCTCTCTCAATTCACCTTTCTGAATTCCCTTTTCCAGAAGGCCTTTCGCTTGGAGGCGGCGGGGCCGGAAAAATCGTGTGCGATATTCTTCTGCCAATTTGGCATCCAGCTGCCCCGCACCTATTAATTCCTTAATCACGGTTCCTTCCCGGCTTGTCAAAAACCTTGCTAAATTCGCGGCGTGGGTCGATATATCATGTACTGTTGATCCCGTATCAGGCACAGGCAGTCTTTCCGTAGCGGTCGAAAGAAAGCTGTCCATGATAACGGCAGCTTTGTTTGCCCACCATTTATAAATCGTTGCTTTACTCACTTTCGCGCGCTCTGCAATTTTATCGACTGTCACCGCATCAAAGCCTTTTTCCAGCAAGAGGTCATAGGCCGCAGAAAGAATCGCCTTATGTGTTCCTTCATCACGCGGCCGCCCTCGTTTACTCTGCACATACATCATTCCTTCCCGAAATATAAACGATACGTTCAGTATACTTAACATGATAAAAAAATAAAACAGAAACCTATTTACAAAACTGAACGTTTAGTATATCATTCACTTATAAATAAAACTGAACGTTCAGTTTAGAAAATGTTTAACACTCCGCAAAACCTTAGGACTAAAAATCTATGGAGAGGAAATGAATCAGCAAATTATTTATCAAACCTCATAAAATCATTAAAAAGGAGTTCATTCACATGGCTACATTAAACAAACAAAAAGCAGATCAGGGGGTCTCACCTGGTTTAACCCTTCTTCTCGCAGCTGCATGCGGCATCATTGTCGCTAATCTTTATTATGCACAGCCCTTGGCAGGATTCATCAGTGCGGCAATTGGGCTTTCTCCAAGCAGTGCCGGATTGATTGTCACGCTGACCCAGATCGGATACGTTGCCGGCTTACTGTTTCTCGTCCCTTTGGGAGATATTATCGAAAACAAAAAACTTGTCGTGGTATCGCTCCTACTAAGCGCAGCCGCTTTGACACTGACAGCATGTGTGAAGCACGGAACACTGTTTTTAGCCGCTGCGTTTTTCATCGGATTGGGATCGATCGCAGCCCAAGTGCTTGTTCCGTTCGCATCCTACCTTGCACCGGACGCCGCACGCGGCCGGGTTGTCGGCAATGTGATGAGCGGCCTATTGCTCGGTATTATGCTTTCCCGCCCGATATCCAGTCTGGTCGCTGATATATGGGGGTGGAATGCCATATTTGCTTTTTCCGCCGCGTTAAGTGTTGTCCTGGCCATCGTCTTAGCAAAAGTGCTTCCTGCCAGAAAACCAACAGCAAACACACGCTATACCGTCTTACTCGGTTCAATGTGGAAGCTGTTGCGCACGACTCCGGTCTTACGCCGCCGCGCCATTTATCATGCGTTTGTATTTGGAGCTTTCAGCTTGTTCTGGACGACTGTACCTTTATTATTGTCCGGTCCTGCTTTTCATTTTTCTCAGAAGGCAATCGCGCTATACGCACTGGCAGGCATTGCGGGTGCAGCCGCTGCACCGATAGGCGGCCGTCTGGCTGATCGCGGCCTGACCCGGCTTGCCACCGGAATCGCTCTTGGTGCTGTCATCGTTTCTTTATTACTCCCGCTCATGATTCAGAGCAGCTCCCCCGTCGGAATAGCAGTTCTGGTGGCCGCAGCTATCCTGTTAGATGTGGGTGTATCCGCCAATCTCGTACTCAGTCAACGTGCCATTTTTTCGTTGGCGCCTGAATTTCGCAGTCGATTAAACGGTTTATTCATGGCAATCTTCTTTCTGGGCGGTGCTGCAGGTTCATCAATCGGAGGATGGGCATACGCTTCAGGCGGGTGGAGTATCACATTATGGATTGGAATCGCTTTTCCGGTCATAGCATTGCTTTATTTCACCACGGAGAAATAAGCCTTTCACCCAAAAAAAGCCGTCAGTGACCAAGCTGACAGCTTTTTTTGGGTGTATTCTTCTTTAAATCCTTCCGAACAAAAAATACGGATTCATGAAAAATTTTGCTTCATGCGGTTCCATATTCTCACCGTTAAGACCGTAATCAATATAAATGAAACAATAATAAGTGCAATGCCTGCAAAAGACTCACTGAAATTGATAACAACAAAGCTGGACAATACGATGACAGGAATATTTGAAAGCAATACAGTTAACATGTAGACAGAATACTTTAACCCGGCTGCAGCGGATAAAAAACAAATCACATCCGTAGGAGCTGCCGGGCAAAGCATCCCCAATGCCAAAAACTTATAATTGTACGCCTCCAATAACACTTTCAAATCAGGATATTTATCTTCCAGTAATTGAGTCGTTTTTTCGCTGGCGAATTTCCTCGAAAAAAGATAAACCAATGTTTCGCTTATAAACAGACCGGCCAATGATAATAAAATGCTGACCATCGGATCAAAGCATATTCCGCCCAAAAACATCAGCGTCATGCCGGGAATAAAAAAGAGAAGCCTGACGACCCACAAAGCCAAAAACAGCAGCATCGCGTATTCCGCATGCCCTGATATAAAATCCGTTACATCATTCATATCAAATGACAGCAAGTCCAGTTCCTTCAAACAATAAATGCCTAAAAACCATATACATAATAAAACAATTTTATTTTTCAATTTCACCGCTCTCCTCGCTTTCCATCACATCATAAGCAAAGAAAATGAAGAAACAGCCGGTAAAATTCTTAAGGATTCTTAAGTTATTCTAAAAAAAAGCTTATGGAATGTTTGTGCCGCAAGCTCTAATCAATCTGGTGTTCAACAGTAAAACGAAGCCAGCCGCCGCTGTAATCCGCATGAATACGGCCGCTGTGAAGCTCAACAATTCTTTTTGAAATGGCAAGTCCGAGCCCGGTGCCATGATGACCCGTCCTGGCCTTATCCCCTCTGAAAAACCGTTCAAACAATTGATTTATATCGTCAGCCGGAACATTTTCGGCCTTGTTTGATACTTGCAAAATCGCTTTTTCATCTTTCAGCTCAAGGTTTATGAAGAATTCAGAAGGTTTGATACTGTACTTTAACGCATTCATAAAAAGATTATCATAAACGCGAACCATCTTTTCTATATCAATACATACAGGTACATGTTCTTCCGTAATTGATTTTCGGACAGTTAATTGTTCCTTTTCAAACATAGGAAAGTACTCTCCGACGATTTGTTCCAATAAAGCAGACAAGTCTGTTTTGCTGCGGTTCAAAATAACATCCGGACTCGATAAATGCGTATATTCAAACAGTTCATCTATCAAATATTTCAGTCTTTGCGATTTGGAATAAATCGTTTCAAGGTATTCCTGAAATTGTGCTTTACTATTGTATTGTTCTTTTTTAAGCAGATCCAAATATCCGATAATCGATGTTAACGGGGTTCTTAAATCGTGCGATACATTTGAGATCAGCTCACTTTTCACTCGTTCCAATTGTCTTTCATGTTCAAATTTACTCTCTAATTCTTCAGACATATAATTGATATGTTGTGCAAGCTGAGTCAATTCATCCCTACTCTCCATCCTAATGGTCAAGCCCAAATTTCCATTGGCAATATGGTGAACACTCTCAGTAATGAGCTTCAAATATCCTATTTTTTTTCGTATCAATAACCAAAAAACCACAATAAAGGTCAAAATAGCTGCAGTAAACTGAAGCAATATCTTAAAATAGGCGCCGCCTAGGCTCACATTTGTCAAATGGTATATTTTATCCAAATATGAAATAGATAATATAACAAGAATCAATACACCGAATGCAACAAGATAACTAATAGCGATCGCGACCAGAAGCCTGACAATCAGCTTATTTCCAAACTTCCTCATATTTTATATCCCGTTCCCCATACCGTTTTGATATAAATCGGATGTTTAGAATCCTCTTCTATCTTGTCTCTGATCTTTGTGATGTGGACCATTACAGTATTGTCCGACTTAAAAAAGTCTTCCTTCCATACCGCCTCATATATTTTTTCAACACTCATGACAATTCCTTTGTTTCTCGAAAGAAGCTCCAGAATATCAAACTCTTTCGGGGTGAGCCTGACCTCTTCTCCCCGCACCCACACCTGCCTTGTATCCGTATTAACGGTCAAATCACCGATTTCAATAACGTTTGCCGTGCTGACCGCATCTGTATTGTATTTTTTATACCTTCTCAGCTGAGATTTCACTCTGGCGATCAATTCCAACGGATTAAACGGTTTCGTTAAATAGTCATCTGCACCGGAAGCCAGCCCTTGAATTTTATCCATATCTTCTGATTTGGCGGACAGCATGATGATGGGCAGATTTCGTTCTTGTCTGATCTTCATGCATGCCTCAATCCCATCCATATTGGGCATCATAATATCCAAAATAATCAGGTCAAACTCCTTTTGCTCCAATAATTTCAAGGCTTCAGCAGCATCTTCCGCCTTGCGCGTGCTTATTCCTTCATTTTCCAAATATACAGAAATAAGATTTCGGATATCTTTGTCATCATCCACGATAAGAATGCTTGTCCCCATATGAATCCTCCCTCGTTTTTGGCGGCAATGAACAGCTGAAAACATAAGCCGGCGGAATATTCCTGAATTCTCTCCTTACTTCTGTTTTGGGAAAGAATTGCTCAATCAATGCCTTCTTATATTGAGTATATTGGAATGTGATAAATTCTCCATGATTTCTTAAGATTTTAGCTGTATCCGTCAAAATATCTTCAGAAACATTTTTTGGAAGGCTTGCAAAAGGAAGTCCGGAAACGACATAGTCGGCATAAGGGATTCCATGCTCTTTTATATGCCTCTCAATATGTTCGGCTGATCCGTGCACAATGAATAGGTTCTGTTCATTTTTATATTGTTCTTTCAGCAAAGCATAAAATTCTTCATTTTGTTCTATCAATAAGATTATTGTCCCGGGTTGCCGTTTTTCAAGCAGTTTTTTTGTAAATACTCCCGTACCGGGCCCGTATTCAACAATGTATTCAGCTTTATGAAAATCAATTTTTCCCATCATCTTCTCAGCAAGAAAACGCGAGCTGGGCAGAACGGCGCCAACAGATCTGGGATTCATAATATATTGAAATAAAAATAACAGACGTTTCATCTTTAATCTCTCCATTTGTTTTGAATTTATAAAACACACTCTACATTCAAAACCTGAAGAAAAAGCGGTGAAAGTTCTTAAGAAATCTTAAGATATAAAAAAGACGGCGGGATTTGCCGTCTTTTTCAGCTGCCGATTCTTTCAGCAGCGGTAAAACCATGTCATAATATGTTAAGAATTAATTGCGCTATAGGCAGGTGAACACATGAAGAAGAATTTATATAAACACCTTTTGCTGGCTCTGATTTCGTCCGTTTGCTTTTTAATGATCTTTTATTTTGGTTTAAGAATGACACAAGAAGACACACCGCCGTTGTCTTCTTATCCGTTTTACCTTTTTATTTATATGTACATAGCAGCCGGATATTTGACGGTCGGCCTTTTGTCAGCATGTATGACTGATGTCTTGAAGAACCGCTGGACATTGAATAAAACGTCTTCCATTCTATTGAAACTTATCGTTTATTTACTCATAACGTATGCTATTTCCCGTTCTTTCTTCGTTTTATCGGCGCCGTTGATTTATTTGCTGTTTGAGTCGTTATTCATCCTGAGAAAAGCTTCATAATCAGAAAAAAACATACCGCATGCTGCCGGTATGTTTTTAAGATGCGTATCAGTTTTTTGCAGTGATCCGCTTGATGTTTTCTTCCATCAGGCCGGAAATGAGCTGTTCGTTTGTGTGCGGGATCTGTTTGAGCTGTTGTACGACCATTTCCTGTCTTTGAGCTGAATGATTTTGACTCAGCTTCGCTTGCCCCTCTATTTTGCTGATTTTAATTTTAAAGCCTTTTACCCCTTTGTTCATGCCTGACAGGAATTTCGCATCGACATCCTCTAATTTGTAGGGGCTGTCGGGGCTTTCGTATTTCAATACGAGATCGCCCATCGAATGCACGGTTTCTTCCTCATCCAAAAGCTCTGCCTCCCCGTATACATGAACCGCCACATAATTCCATGTAGGAACAGCCCGATTCGTCTCATACCATTTGGGTGAGATATAACAATGAGGCCCTTGAAAAACGGCTAATACACTTTGGCCTTCAATCTCTTTCCATTGGGGGTTCGGCAAGGCAAAATGACCGTATAAGCATTCGTTGTCCTTGCTCATCGTCAATGGCAGATGGGTTGCATACGGCATGCCTCCTGCCGTTGAGAACAGTGCTGCGAAACCATACTCTTTAATAACATCGTACGCTTCAGCTTCACTCAGCTGAAATGGAGCGGGAATATACATAAAAACTCTCCTCCTGAACTTGGATTGGTAAAGCGCTTTCCGCTATAATAAAATATCAACTGACATTTAAAAAGGTACAGTTTGGGATAAATGCACATGTCAGAGGAGAACATCTGATGAAAAATATGATTTTTGCTTTCAAAAGCGACACCCCGAAATACAAACAAATTTACGAGCAATTTAAGACATTGATTGAGCAGGGAACGATTCAGCCAAATGAGCGGCTGCCATCCATTCGGGAGCTGGCAGATTCCCTGCGTGTAAGCCGTAACACGACACTGATGGCCTATGATCTGCTTTTCGCGGAAGGATACATTCGCGGCGAAACGCGCAAAGGATATTTTGCAAATGAAATAGAGCCCTCTTTATTTCAGCAAGAAAACGATGTTGTTCACGCAGAGAAAACCGAATCAACTCAGTCGGCCCTGATTGATTTTCGCGCCGGAGCCGTCGATCAAAAGCATTTTCCTCTGAAAACATGGAGAAAATTATTCAATCAAGTTTTGGCAGCAGAGAAAAGCTTTCTGTACGGTGAACCGTTCGGCGAGAGAGGCTTGCGTGAACAAATTGCCGCTTATCTTTTGGAATCACGCGGGGTGAAAACAGATGCGGATTCGGTTATCATCGGCAGCAGCACACAGCAGATGCTGATTTATCTCAGCCGGATTCTGAAAGAAGATTTTTCCGGAGTTATAGTAGAAAACCCGGGCTTCGACGGTGCCAGAGAGGCTTTTCAATTTCACGGGCTTTCTCTTGAAACGATACCCGTCTATGAAAACGGAGCTGATTTTTCTCAATTGCATGCAATGAAAGAAAAATTAATCTACGTGACTCCTTCCCACCACAGCCCTTACGGCGTAAGCATGTCCATTCAGCAGCGCCAAACTCTGATCAATTGGGTGAATAAAAGAGAGGGATATATTCTTGAAGATGATTATGACAGTGAATTTCGTTATACGCAGCAGCCGTTTCCCGCCCTTGCTTCCATTCAGTCAGACCGGGTGATTTATTTAGGGAATTTCTCAAAATCCTTTCTTCCGGGCATCCGCATAAGCTATATGGTTTTGCCGCAGCGCATTTTGCATCGGTATAAAAAACGTTTCATTCATTTCGAAAGCACCGCTTCTTCGCTTAACCAGCTGACCATGGCTGAATTGATGAAGACCGGAGAATGGACTCGCCATATTAAGCGCATGCGCACTGTCTACAAGCGTAAGATGCAGCACTTGACTTCACATATCAAGCAGCAGTTCGGCGATCATGTGACGGTCATCGGCGAGCAGTCCGGATTGTATATATTGGTGAGAGTTCACTTGAACTTTACAGAAGAAACGTTAATTGAGCGCGCTCTTCAGTACGGAGTGAAAGTATACCCTACCTCCGTTTATTTCGTTGCCGGAAAGCCTGAACCGCCGATCATAAAGTTAGGTTTCGCCCACCTCGATACTGAACAGATCGCACAGGGCGTGCAGCTTTTGAAACATGCTTGGCTGAGATGAAAGAAAAAAGGCGCCGAACGGCGCCTTTTTTTATTTCGTATTCCTTGTGAATTTCGGCAGGCCAAACATAATGGCGATGATGCCGCAAATTCCGATTAAAACGGGGTAGAAAGAGTATGGCAGGATGCTGACGGGGGAAATATTCCCGAATTTCCCGGCCGATAACAGCTGCGCGCCGTAAGGAATCAAACCTTGCACCATGCACGAAAAGATATCCAGAATACTTGCCGATTTTCTGTTGTCGATCTTAAATTCATCAGCGATATTCTTTGCAATCGGACCGGCTGCGATAATCGAGATCGTATTATTGGCAGCAGCCAGATTCGTCACGCTGACCAGTCCGGCAATGCCGGCTTCGGCGCCTTTTTTCGAACGGATTCGTTTCGTGATGAACTCCAGTAAAAAGTCGATTCCGCCATTTTGTTTCATCACGCCGACCATTCCGCCGATCAGCATGGACAGGATGATCAGATCGCTCATTCCGGCAACTCCATCCGTAATCGCCTTAAAATAAGAATCAAACGTCAGGCTGCCGCTCGCTAACCCTATGATTCCCGTCAAAACCAATCCGCCGAATATGACAGCCATCACATTAATACCGATTAACGCAAAAACTAACACGGCGACATAAGGAAGCACCTTAATCCAGCTGTAAGATACAGCACCCGTATGGAGGGCGTGGCCTGCCGGAATAAAAAATAAGATAATAACAGTCACAATGGCAGCGGGCAAAACAATCAGAAAGTTCGTTTTGAATTTATCCCTCATTTGTGTTTTTTGCGTCCGGACTGCCGCAATGGTCGTATCTGAAATAAAAGAAAGATTATCTCCGAACATAGCTCCGCCGACCACAGCCGCAATCGGTATCGCGCTGGAGATGCCAAGCTCGCCGCTCAAACCGGCGCTGATCGGCGCAACCGCCGCAATCGTACCCATTGATGTTCCCATCGATATAGAAATGAAACAAGCAATGATAAACAGCCCAGGCAGCAAAAACTGCTGCGGAATAATGCTCAAAGCAAGATTGACAGTTGAATGCACCGCTCCCATCGCTTCAGCCGCTGAAGCAAAGGCACCTGCCAATATAAAAATCATAACCATAATGATAATATCAGGATGTCCCGCGCCGGAAGCAAACCATTCTATTTTTTGATTGAGCGATTTCTTCCGGTTAAATAGCAGCGCAAAAGCTGATGCAATAATCGCGGCAATCAGAATCGGCAATTTATAAAAATCTCCGGTCACCAGACCAGAGCCGACAAAAAGCCCTACGAATAAGACTAAAGGCAATAACGCCCAAGGGTTCTTTTTATTGTTCATCTGGGTAAACCACCTCTTTTCAGCATTAAAGTCGCTAATCACAGTCTAAGCAACATTTCACACTTTAAAAGTCTGCAGTAAAAAAGTCAAGCTGAAAAAAAGATTGGTAAGATAGGAAAAACTGTTTTGTCTCCTCTCTTTAGAAAATAAAAAAACCAAGGTTCGTTTCCCTTGGTACATTTCATGCGGCCCGGCGCCCGGGACATCTACTCTTCATTCAGAAATATATTCAGCTTTCAATCTGTTTTTAAGTTTCGCTTCATTTTCGAGGATGTCTTCGTAATCCTCAATCTTCCTGTTTAATCGTTTTATAGTTTCATCAATTTCCCTCTGTTTCTCCGTCAGCCTTTTCCTTTCATTTATAAGGATGTTTTTTCGGGGTTCAATCGTATGATCGGCTCCTTCAATAAATAAAGCGGTATATTCAATCAGCGCCTCAATCGACAGCCCGGCACTTCTCATGCATTTTATAAATTGAATCCAATTCACATCATCTTCGTCATAATCGCGGATGCCGCTTTCATCGCGTTTTACCGGAGGAATCAGTCCTATACTTTCATAATACCTAAGCGTCGCGGCTGATAACTCAACCTGCTTTGCAGCCTGCGCAATCTTCATCTTCTTACCACCCATCCTTCATCCCTTTCATAAGCGTGCCATTATAGAATATCATTTCATAAAAAAATAAACCAAACCCCTTGACTTAAAGTCCGCTTTAACCTTTAAAGTAAAACCGAACAGAGGATTCATCACTTTATCTTGGAAAGGAAGATAACCATGTGCAATAATCATCCGACTCGTGTATTAAGCGCTCCGCATGCAAAAGCTAAATTTGAGCGGACGACGATTGAGAGAAGAGCATTACGGCCGCACGATATCCTGATTGATATTAAGTACAGCGGGATTTGTCACTCAGACATCCACAGCGCATTCGATGAATGGGGCGGCGGAATCTTTCCGATGGTTCCCGGGCATGAAATTGCCGGAGTTGTGGAAGCCGTGGGAGAAGAAGTCACCAAATTTGCCGTCGGCGACCGTGTGGGTGTCGGCTGTTTTGTAGACTCCTGCGGGGAATGTGAATACTGCCTTAACGGAGACGAACAATATTGCACAAAAGGTGTTGTTCAGACCTACAATAACCTGGACTACGACGGAAATCCTACGTACGGCGGCTACAGCCAGAAAATAGTTGTCACTGACAGATTCGTTGTCCGGATTCCGGATCAGCTGGATTTGGATGCTGCCAGCCCGCTATTGTGCGCGGGCATTACCACGTATTCTCCGCTGAAACACTGGAATGCCGGTCCCGGCAAAAAAGTGGCGATTGTCGGAATGGGAGGGCTCGGACACTTAGCCGTTCAATTCGCGCACGCTTTAGGCGCAGAGGTCACCGTCCTCAGCCGCTCAATGAACAAAAAAGACGAAGCTCTTGAATTTGGAGCCGATCATTACTTCGCGACAAGCGATCCGGATACATTCACTGAGCTGGCCGGACATTTTGATATCATTTTAAATACGGTATCCGCGAACCTTGATGTAGATGCCTACTTATCCCTGCTACGCATTGACGGTACATTAGTAAATGTAGGAGCGCCTGCTGATCCGGACTCATACAGTGTGTTCTCTTTAATCACGGGCCGCCGCAGCATCGCGGGTTCACTCGTCGGCGGTATTCCGCAGACTCAGGAAATGCTTGATTTCGCCGCCGAGCACGGCATTGCTCCTAAAATTGAAGTGATTCCGGCCAGTCAAGTCGACGAAGCATACGAACGGGTTCTTCGAAGCGATGTCCGCTACCGTTTCGTCATTGATATTTCAACTTTATAATCATCAAAAAAAAACATACCAATATCTCTTGGTATGTTTTTTTCAGTTCAGACGGAATCCGCCGGGTATTTTTTTATTTCAGCAGCCATTTGGGCACCGCTTTTATATAAATCAATTCGCCTATCAGTTCAACAATCGTCTGTGTGACGATAACAGCTGCGGCTAATGAGGCCCAAGCATCCGGCAAAGCCAGTGCTAACGGAAGGACTGCGAGAGAATTTCTTGTGCCCGTGCTGAAGATCAATGCTCTTCCTTCGCCTGTATCCAGACGGAACACATATGCGATAAACCGGGAAACAAATGGCATAATGAGCAGGAATAACAGATAAATCGGAATTACACGTATAATGACCTCAAAATCACTGTATACCTTGCCGATTTGTGTGGCAACGACCGCCAGCAATACGAGAGCCATAAAAGGAACAGGCAGCCAGGACGTCCACTCTAACACCTTTTCTCCAGCCGGCTTCTTATCAGCCCATAATTGTGTCATCACTGCCGCCAGCAGCGGCCCCGCTATTAAACATAAGAATGCTTCCAGAAACGGCCCGGCATGAACAGCCCCTATGACTTCTTTCCCGATAAACAGCCACAAGTATAACGGAAGCAATACCATCTGAACGACGAACAAAACCGGCGTGGAAGCCAGTATTAATTTCTCATTACCTTTCCCGAGCTGAGTAAAGACGATGACGTAATCAATGCAAGGTGTAAGCAATACTAAACAAACTCCTAATAATATAGGAGGAGATTGAGGAAAAATGGCGGTCAAACCCCATACAACAACAGGCACAGCTAAAAAATTACCGATCAGTAAAGCCGCCATAAACTTGAGATTTGAAATGGCTTCCCTCAGCTTCAAGAATGGGATCTGAGCAAACATGGCATACATGAGAACAGCGATTAGCGGTGATATCGTCCAGTCCCAGCTGAGTCCTGAATCCTTCCCGGCGATCCCCGCTATTCCTCCGATCACAAGAAACACACCATATATCCAAATTTGCTGATTTTCTAATGTCTCTCTGGTTATTTTCATTGACCGGCACCCCTTCCCGACCATTATACCTTCTTTTCTGATCAGCCGGACCGCTGAATTACCAGTTCCTATTAGTTGGATCGTTTTATTACTGGGTGTTGCTTTGTCATTTTACAGCGCTGTATGGCTGGCAGCATAACTAAAAATTCCCGAAGAAAAAACAAGCATGTAACAATATGCTTGTTTTTTTACTTATGCATGATCAGACCTTCTAGCCGTGTTTTGTTTTAACATCCTTATTTCTTCCAATGAATAAGGTCACGGCAACACTCGCTAAACTGACCAAAGTCCCCAGAACGGCAGCAAGAATTGTCAAAAAGCCATTAGGGATAAGAAATCCAATTGGAATGAGCCCCGCAAACGTGAGAACGATAAAACATTGATAGACTCCGGATATAATTCTCACAATCAAGCTGCCAAAAAAGGACATCACTAATGGGGGAATGAATAAACATAAAATGATTCCGAGTGAGATCAATAAAATCATAGGCTCGTCAAAAGAAATGACATGATCGCCGGGAGACTCCTCAGCAGCCGCGAATACAGCAAATACAGACATTATCAGCGTAAGAAAAACAAGAAAAAACCTTTTCAGCAACGTTTTAACTCCTTTTTATAAAAACGGGTATCCTTTTTTAATTACGATAACCATTTTATGTTATTAAATGTAATAATACGAAGTCGATTGATGAATGAATCATAATAAAACGTGTCATTCTCTGGATGACTTGACAAATAACAGTAATAAGGCAAACTTAATATAAAAATTGTACTAATGAGGTGGGGTTAATGATTTTAGATTTAAAAGGTGAAACACACATGGATCATGTTGTGGGGATGCTCTATTCTGCCGTTAATGAAAATTACAGCCGCTTAAAAACCATAGTATCTGACATGTCACAGGAGGAGATTGATTTTAAAGGACCAAATCAAAAATACAACAGTACAGCTCAGCTAATAAAACATTTAGCATATGTTGATCTCTGTTGGATATTTAGAATTAAGGGTGAGCCTGTACCAAAGGAACTGGAAGAAAAGTATGGACCAATGTTAGATCAAAACAATGAGATTCCTTTCATTTCCGGTGTGTCATTAAAACAAATTCTCTCTGATTATGATGAGATATTCAGCATGTTTAAGTCTGTTTGTTATCAGTTAACTGACGATCAACTGAATCGTACAATAGATTATGAAGCTGGAAAACAAGCAACCATTCAGTGGGGGATATGGCATATAGCAGATCATAATAGGTACCATCAAGCTCATATCAATCAACTTCACAAATGGTTTGAAGAAGAAAAACAGAAACTTGGCAGTTAAGTGAGATTGAGCAAGGGCCTGCTCCAACTGCAGCTAAAATTTATTTCAAATTCCCTTTAGATGATAAATTTAGAATCAATGCCAAACAATTAACCTCTCATCACCCTTAAGCGGCAGTTAAAATTGATAATACCAAAAAATCGCGATCTCATTTGCCGTTGAAAAGTTGGAATAAAGCATAGTATCAACTGCGCCTATTACAAAGCCGTGTTTAGCATAAAAATGACAAGCTGATACATTAATATCTTGTGTTTCAAGCATGAGACCGCAAAAATCATTCTCCTTTGCCCATTCAATCCCTTTATTTAACAATTCCGTTCCAATACCATTGTTTCGATAGTCCTTTGCAATCGCAATGTCCTCTATCAGCGCATATCCATTCCAATTAGAACGTATCTTAATCCGGCCGATGCAGTTATTTTCATCATAATAAAAAAAGACTGCTTTCCCCTCTTCTTCAACATAACTGACGTCAATTTCGTCATCTTCATATTTCTTAACATAAGGCTTAGAAAATCGTTCCTCAGTATATGTCCAAACATTGTTTTCAAGTGCGGGTATAATTCTCCCGAAAACAACCAGAGGTTCATTTGGTTTATTGAAGTCTTTCATATGAAACGAAGTCATTTTAATGATCATCTCAATCTCCTTCTCAACGAGATTACATTTCACCATTTCCATTATATGTTACTTCACAAATAAATCAATAACGTTTGCCAAATGAATGAAGAAGCAAAAAAAGAGGATCTCTTTCTTTGCTGAAAAGCCTAATCAAGAAGGCCGTATTGGGCTCGTGCCGGGGTATACCGGAGAATTTGGGGGCCGTTAAAACCGATACATTGCCCGCAGCGATCAAAGGCCGATTTAAGGAAAAATCCAACAAAAAATAAGCCGATTCATATTAAATCGGCCTTATTTACCGTACTCTTGGGCAGCCAGAAAGGCGTAATCCCAGTTTGTCAAACCTCTGCAGCATACTTTACTGCTAACCTTCCGCAGCCTCTGCATCTGCCTTAGTCGCATGAACCGTGCCAAATGGATGGTTGGGAGGCGCATAAATTGAATATAGTTTTAACGGCGTATTACCCGTATTAATCACATTGTGCCAAGTGCCGGCAGGTACAACAATGGCAAAGTCATCATAGACATTTCTTTGGAAAGTTAAATTTTCCTTGCTCCTGCCCATTTTAACGATTCCCCGGCCTTGCTCAATCCGTAAGAATTGATCTACGTGGGGGTGGATTTCCAAACCGATATCTTCTCCAATGCCGATACTCATCAAGGTAATTTGAAAATGTTTTCCTGTCCATAAGGCAGTACGGAACGTGTGATTTTGTTTTGCGGCTTTATTGATATTCACAACAAATGGTTTTGGTCCGTAATCTTTTAGGAGAAGATTTCTATCTTCGTATGAAGATCGCAAATCATCATTTCGGTCTGCATACCCCATGTCGTTTGGATAAGTCCAATAAACAGATCTTCCATCGCTATACATCGGTACATTCACATAATAATAACATTGATGCGAAAAAGGTATATAATACATTTTTCATCCCCGCAATTTCAAATTTTTATGATATTATCCTATGCTTTTTGTAATGAGAGTGTGCCACAGCAGAAACGGCCACAAAACCTGTTTGCATAAAAAATACCAAAGGTCTGCAACTCTTGGTAACACTGTTGCAGCCGGGAAACTTGAACCTGCCCGGGGTATGCACTCACCAGTCCGACAACCAAGAGATATTGTGTTTTCTGTTCCACAAGCCGATTAAAACAGCGTTTTTGGCGGGTTTCCTTACGTGCCGCGCAGTTAGCTCGGGAAGTACGTCAGAATGTTGCACAATCAGTGAGTCAGGGATCTTCTTACTTAATACGTCAAAAGATTTTTTCGGCTTTACACAGTCACATAACTGGACTTATTCAATACAAAAAAGAGCAGTAAACCCGTAAGTTACTGCTCTCCTCAGTCTATCCACCGTTCATTTGTTTTACAATGTATTCAGCATCATTTCCTACACCTTGAAGCAGCGCTGAACCTCGCCTATGCTGCCAAGGCAAACCAATAAAGTACAATCCTTTCACAGCTGAAACACCCCGGTGATGTATAATTCGGCCTTCCTTATCCAAAACACCTTCTATTTTCATCCACCAAAGCGGATTCTTAAAACCAGTTGCCCAAATAACATTGTTAACTTCTAATGAAGATGAATCTTTAAAAATAATTTCATTTTGCTTTCCGGCTATGACTCTTTGTTTTAAAATGATCTTCTTCTGTCTTATTGCATGTTTTAATTCATACCCAAATATGGGGTCGCCTTTCTTTTGAATGAACTTGCCTAATATTGATGTATGACTTGCATGTAAAACTCCTAATTTATCAAACCACCAAAAGATGCTTCTTTTTCCAATCCATAAAGGGAAATAAACCGGTTTATTACTGCAAGCCAAATATGTAACTCTTTCTTTGAATAATTCAACAGCTATCTGAGCCCCGCTATTCCCGCCGCCGACTACCAGTACATTCCCAGGCGCCAGTTGTTTTGAATGTTTATATTGTGAAGAATGTAATTGATGAATATGACCGGCTACATCCTTTGATATTGATGGAATGTTAGGGGTATGAAAAGGACCTGCGGCCATCACAAGATTCTTCGTTTGATAATCTTCCCGGTTTGTTTTTATTAAGAAATAGTTGTTTAATTTTTGGACACTTATTACTTCTGTCCGTAATTGGATCGGGATTTCAAATCTTTCAACATATTTTTTCAGATAAGCAGCAATTTCATTTTTTGAAGGGAGTCCATGCTTGTCTCCCTCAAGATGCATTCCAGGCAAAGAGCTGTACATTCGAGAAGTAAATAAAACCAATGAGTCATACCGGTTTTTCCAGCTTTCTCCCACTTCATGACTTTTATCTAAAATGATAAACTTTTGTTTCGACTTCTTTAGATAATATCCTGCTGAGATTCCTGCCTGACCGGCTCCGATTACTATCGTGTCGTACATCTGAATCCCCCTCCGGTTTTATCTTAATTGTCAGAGAGACAAAGTGAGTCCCTATCTCCTCCTTTAATGATGATGGTGGCCGTCCGTCTGCTCACTTTTTGCCTGACAAAGGATTGCATTGTCGTGATTATGCGCTGCTGTTTCCATTTGAATCGTTACATGCGTAATGCCTTTATCTCCAAGCTCATGTTCAATTTTGCGTAAAATACTTTCGCTTTCTGAAATGGTCAGCTGATCGTCAACAACAGCGTGGCAGGAAAGAGCATTCAATCCGCTTGTGATAGACCATATATGTAAATCATGAATATGCTGAATGCCCTCTGTCTCTTCAATCGTATGGATGATGTCAGTCACGTCAATATTTTCCGGGGTTCCTTCCATTAATACGTGAATGGAATCTTTCGTCACATGATAACCGCTTCTTAAAACAAGAACAGCTACAATGACACTGGCCAATGGGTCTGCCCAGCCCCACCCGAAGAAGATGATAAGCAATGCAGCCAGAATGGCACCTACAGAGCCGAGCATATCACTTATTACATGTAAATAAGCTCCCCTTATGTTCAGGTTATTCTTTGTATCTCCGCCGCTCAGCATAATCCAAGCGACCAATATATTCACAGCTAACCCGATGATACTAATGATAAGCATGCCGGTTGTTGCCACTTCTGGCGGATGAGAGAAACGTTTGATTGCTTCATAAATGATATAAAGGGAAATCAATATTAAGGCAACACCGTTTATCACAGCTGCGAGAATCTCAAATCGTTTATAACCGAATGTCTTATTATGACTTGCCTTTTTTTCGGCTAATTTAAAAGCAATGAGAGCAACCATTAATGAAATTGAATCACTCAGCATATGACCGGCATCTGACAAAAGCGCTAAACTATTGGTTACAAATCCGCCTATAGCTTCTATTATCATATAACCTGTAATCACGATAAAAGAGATCAATAAAACCTTCTTATTGGACCCGCCGGCGTGATTGTGATTGTGACCCATAAAAAATCTCCTCCTGCATTTATTATTCCTTTTCTGTTATGAAGCATTCTAACATGGACACAAAAATAATCATATATGATTATGTGCTCATATAAGAATATATAGATTCTTTACTGAAATGTCAAAATCTTTTTCTATATGATGCTGCAGCGCAATAATGAAACTTGATATCATTTTCTTATCAACAGCTTGGGAGGTTATATTTTTATGAAACCGCGGGTTACAGTCATCACTTTAGGCGTAGATCATCTGGAACGATCACTTCGCTTCTATCGGGACGGCCTCGGACTGCCTGCTGAGGGAATAGTCGGAAAAGAGTTTGAACATGGCGCCGTTGCCTTTTTTGACTTACAAACAGGACTGAAACTGGCCATTTGGAATCGTAAAGACATCGCACATGAGACAAACGTTGCTTTAACTGCACCAAGCCCGGCAGAATTTACATTAGGACATAATGTTACGAGTAAAGCTGAAGTCGATAAAGTCATGGAACAGGCAAAACAGGCAGGAGCGACGATAACTGATCCCGCTCATGATACTTTTTGGGGCGGGTACTCCGGTCACTTCCAAGACCCCGATGGGCACCTATGGGAAATCGTTTGGAATCCGCACTGGGATGCAAGTGAATAACCAAATTTTATAGCAACAATAAAAACACACCTGAATGTTCTGGTGTGTTTTTTATTTTGTTTCCCAAAACGATCAAACTATTTATACGATGGCGGGATGCTTTGCGGAAAATGAAATACATTTTCTGGATCGTATTTCGCCTTTACTCTTTGAAGCCTTGCAAAGTTTGAGCCATAATATGCTTTTCCGAAATTTTCAATATTCTGATCCGGAACATTGACGTATGAACCTGTTACATATGGTTTCAACAGCTGACGCACTCTTTCAACTGATGCAAGGTTCGAGGCTTCTTGTGATTTATTTTTCCAACTGGCCGTCCATTCCGTATAAAACAATGGACGGCGCCAAAAGAAGGCTGTTTCGCTGCTGGGAACTCTGCTTATCGCACCGCCCCAATTGATAAAAAAGAAATTTGTTTCTGTCCCGGTGGCTTTTTCTAAAAATTGTCTCATCACTGAAATAGGTTTTTCCGGCCAAAGATTTAGCGCCCACGCCGAGGAGAATTTAACACTCTGATCAGATCTTCCCGGGATCGGTTCATCAGGGTCCAGGAAATCTATGCAATCCGGATAGTATAATGTTTTGATAATTGTCCGTGTCGGGGTTCCGGCATTTAATAAAGGTTTTAATAATTGAATCAGCTCAGGTTTTGAACCGAGGAACAATCCTTCCACATGACACAAGCCATTTACTTTGCTGTAAATCTCAAGGTAGCACCCCAATCGTTCGTCTGTAAACGGCGCCCACTTTTGCCAAGCTTTAAAGACCGTCTCCAACTGCTCCCATGGCCAAATAATATTAAAGACGGTTGCAGTTTTAGGAGCACGGTGAACTTTGAACGTGTATTGGGTATTATATCCGAAGTTGCCTCCCCCGCCGCCTCTGGAAGCCCATAGTAAATCTTCATTGTGAGATTGATTTGCTTGAATGATCCTGCCTTTTGCATCTACCATTTTCAGTGCGAGAAGGTTATCACTTATCAGGCCGATTGATCGTGAAAGCACTCCAAACCCGCCGCCCATCGTAATTCCTCCGATTCCCACTGTCGGGCTGTCTCCAAACGGAGCCATAAAACCGTCGCGGGCCAATCCTTTCACAAGCGGGCCGACGTGAATGCCGGTTTGAACGGTTGCAATCGCGTTTTTTTCGTCTAATAAAACTTTATTCATATCACTCACATCAATAACTATTCCATCACTTACGACTGAAAGGTTTCTATCCAGAGCATGGCGGCCGCTTCTGACACGCAAAGGCACATTATTCTCACGCGCCCATTTAATCGCATTACTTACATCGTATGAATTTTGTGCAAAAACAAAGACAAGCGGACAGACATCAACATAAGGGTTCCAATTCTTAACCGCCTGTGCATAGCCGGGGTCCCCTTTGAAGATGACGCGCCCTGTTAACTGTGTTGATCCCATCTGTTTCACTCCCCATAAACATTTGATTCCGATTCCAGTATATGCAGGATCTGGACAAATTCTTAGACGGATGATCTGCTGACTTAAAAATAAATAGAAATACGCGAAGATGATATAAAAACACAAAAAAGACAAGAGCGGCAAGTTGCCGAAACTCTTGTCTCTCCTATCTTTTTAATATGATTGGCGTGATATACTGACCCGGCTATGAAAGCTCATAGGAAAGTTTTTGTTTGCCCTGCTATGCGCCCTTTTCGCCGCACCAGCTGAGTAATCTTCCTGTTTGATCTTCCAACAAGAATCTTTTTCTTTATCGTTTTTGCAGCCTTGGGACGGAATTTCTCCTATTTTTTCTTCTTGTGTTTCCGTTTGCAATCATGTTTTTTCTCTTTCTTATGATGTTTTTTACATTTCGCTTTTGCTGCTGCTTTTGCTGCTTTTGCCGCTTTTACCTTTGCTTCTGCTGCTGCTCTTGCTGCTTCTGCTGTTCTGGCTCTTGCTTCTTCCGCTCTTGCTATTGCCTCTTCCGCTCTTGCTCTCGCTTCTGCTTCTCTTGCTGCTTCTGCTCTCGCTTCGTCTTCCGCCATATCAAAATCATGGCCAAGGTCACAGGCTTCGTCGTATGGTTTTTTCTGAACGTGATTTTCACCTGGGTTATAATACATGAACTACCACTCCTTCTTATATTTTTTAATCTCTTCATACTATGTAGATAAAAGACTCCAGCTTGGACTATTCATTTGGTTAACCAGCACATTTCAGCCGCTATTTTCATTTATCCATACAACAGACTCTGGATGCCTGCAATAAACTTGAAAAATAATAAGCTGCGAAAACCACAAAAAAAAACCAAGGGGCTGAACCCTTGGTTTTTTGTGAGACTGAGAGATGCTGCACGTTGCAGCCTCCTTCTGTACCAACTTTTTTGACTTTTAATTTGCTTGCTGTGTTTGTTTTACCGGTTCTTTGCTAAAAAGTCCAACAATGTTCCACAAGACAACTACTGAAGCTATTATTAAACGAGTAGTATTAACTTCTTGGTTAGTCAATAATTTATAACCATATATTGATCCCAATGCAACTATACAAAAAATATTGAACCATTTACTCCAACGCAATTAGAAAACTCCTTATCAAATGATAAAATTTCCAAACAATATATTATAATATTAACAAAATTTTTCAATATTCAACCTTAAATCTTTCTTAATTGGTTTTCCTGACCATTTTCTCTAATCGTCAGTTATTATTACAGGCTAGATCCAGACATCATTTTCAGCTGTTTGATCAGTTATTTCTTCCCCGGTATTCACAACACCTTTAGGCTCTACAAGCAAAATTTTACACTCTGATTCTGCATAAGGTTTATGTTCAGCATTTTTCGGAATGACAAACATTTCACCTTCATTTAATTTTACTTCTCCATCACGAAATTCAATGATTAAATTCCCCTCAATAACAATAAAGACCTCATCTGTTTCCTCATGCTTATGCCAAACAAAGTCCCCTTGTACTTTAACAAGTTTAAATTGATAATCATTCATTTCAGCAATTACTTTTGGAGACCATTGATCTTGGAATGCAGCTAATTTCTCTTGAAAATTAATCGGTTTATAATTCATTCTTTCTCCTTCCCGTGTAAAACTAAAGACATCATATGTCCGCCTTTGTTCTTCTCCTGATTTTAACTAGTCCCAAATGAAAGGCCGCTCCACTTCAGCAGTTCTGAGATAGTCTAAAAGCTGACCGGTATGTACTGACTCATGATAAGCAATCCTTAATAACATGTCCCCCAGTTCACGGACGTACCCAACATCAGACCTATCAATCTTTATATTTGTTAAATCGGTTTCATTTAAAGATTTGATGAATGTCAAAAACTCGGTCCGAAACGGTTTTGCAAATTCTAATTCTTCGGGTGCTGTGGTAAACGTTTTTGATTCATAAGGATTAGCAGATTCCTCTGAAGTCTCATTCATATGTTTTAGTAAAATTTGATGATAAAGACATTCTGCTTCTAAAACATGTCTTATCATTTCCTTACACGACATGGCTTCGGAATCCGGGCGCCAGTCCATCTTTCCTTAGATATACCTGTCCATAACTTAATGCTTCGCCGTCTCACTTATTTTTAAATCATTCTCCTTCTTCCCGGAAAAACCTCTTCAAATAAAGAAGATATTTTTTCCCAACCCGCTGGATTGATAAATTTTTAAGATAAAGAGATATCCATTCATCCATACAATAGATTCTGGTTGAACATATACTAAATGATAGTTTTCATTAGAAAGGAGACATCAGCTTTGGCAAAATATCGGATCATGACCTTTGATGGGGGAGGTACGTTAGGTGCTTTAAGTTTACAGCTATTGAACAGACTGGTTAAACAAAATCCGACTTTAATAAGCCGAACCCACGTGTTTTCAGGAAATTCAATCGGTTCATTCACTGCCCTTGCATTAGCCAGCGGAAGATCGCCGCATGAGACATTCCGCTATTTCAAGGAAAAAATCCTGCCCGCATTCAGCGTTTCCCGGCCGGGCGGACCCGTTTTCAATCAACAATTACCATATTCCGGTTTTATTAAAGCAGTACGGAATTTTTTCCCGGCAGATCTTCGTCTCAAAGATTTAAGAAAGCGAATTGTTGTCCCTTCATTCAAATTATACTCTCCAAAACTGGATCGTTGGACTCCTGTATTATTTCACAACTTTCCCGGCTCTCCCTATTTAAATGAGAAAGTGAGTGATGTCATACTGCGGAGCAGCGGTGCCCCTGCGACGCAACGCGCCTATCAAAACTACGTGGACGGATATGTAGTAGCAACGAATCCCAGCACAGCCAGTATCGCGTTTGCAGTTGGTAAAGCCAACGTGCCATTGGATCAAATTGCGGTATTGTCCATCGGAACAGGTGAAGCCCCGACCCGTTTAAGAAGAGATACGAGGGGATGGGGAATGGTAAGTGCAGATAACATACGTCCCGAAAATCTGAAGAACCTTCCTCCAAATTGGGGAGTCCTTTTGGACAGGTCGCCTAATGAACCTTTACTGCCATTTCTTCAGATAATTGCTGGCGGAAATGGTTACTATGAATCCATGGTCAGTGCGAATCTTCTGGGAGATCGTTTTTTCCGATTAGATCCGCGGATTCCGAACTTCTCCAAAACGGACCCTGCCGTCGTTCCCGCTGTCATTGAAATTGCGAACAAAACCAACTTACAGCCTGCGATTGAATTCATAGAGAAAAACTGGAACAACAAATAAGAACAGACAAAATACCAAGGGTGGAAAAACCCTTGGTATTTTTAGATGCGGCCCGAAAGAACTGATTAATATGAAACTGAATCGGTCTCCGGCTTTTGCTCTTTTTCTATTTTCACCGTTTCAGGCAGTAAGAAAGTAAATATTGCCGCCCCAAACAAAATAATAATTGAGAAATAAAAAGAAAGATCATAGTTACCCAATTCACTATAAAGAAAACCCGGTACATAAGCTCCCAGTGCTGATCCTATCTGATGGCTCAGGAATAACCAGCCTAAAATAAATCCAACTGAATATTGCTTAAAATATTGCGTGGCTAACATTTGGGCAGGAGCTACAGTTGCAAAATCAACCAGCCCAAACAGAATTGCAAAAATAAGTAATATAACCGGATGATGACTGTATAACAGGATGCAAATTGATAATGCGCGGATGACATATAAAAGAATAAGCATCTTTTTACTGCTCCAGCGGTCTGCCGCAATCCCTGAAATGATTATCCCCAAAATATTAAATCCCGCCAACACACTAACTGCAGCACTGGTTACACTTGTTGAAAACCCATGGTCATGAGAAAAAGGAATAAGGTGAGTATCCATCAGGCCTGTAGTTGTAAAACCGCATATCGCAAAGGGTAATATTAAAAACCAGAATTGTTTCTTGCAAAATACTTCCCAAACAGAAATGCGGGTCGTATACTGCCCACTTGCAGCTTCTTCTTTCATAAAGCCGCCCATAGGAGATAACCCCATCTCGCCGGGATGATTCCGTAAAAATAACAGGATGACAGGAAACACAATAACCATTAAAAGCAAACCCAAAATCACTACAGTTAACTTCCAGTCAAACCATTGAATCAAAATGAGAGAGCCGGGAACAAGAAGCATCTGACCAGCGCCAAACCCCGCCTCCATAATGCCAAAAGCAAGCCCGCGTTTTTCATTAAACCAATTTGTAACCACAACTGTTGCGGCTACATTAGATGCCCCTCCAACACCGATGGAGATAACAACTCCGTAAAGGATAAATAATTGCCATGGATGATTCACAAAAGAAGTTAAAATAAAGCTAAGCCCGACCAAGAAAGTGCTGACTGACAAAATCATTTTGGGGCCTAGTTTATCAACCAGCCTCCCTATTATGGGCTGAGATATGCCATATATGATAAAACTCAGAGTAGAAATAAGTGAGATTGTTCCTCTGTTCATAGAAAAATATTTTTCCCACGGTTCAACAAAAGCTCCAAATGAAAGACGTGCGCCTTGAACCGCTAATAAGGTTAAAAAACTGACAAAAACAATGATCCATGCGTAGTGATATTTTATTCGCATCCTATCCCCCCTCACTTTTATTTATAATTCCAAATCCCAGCGCTCTTCTATTAAATTTGATCCCCATAAAGGTTTCTCTTCATGAACTTCTGTCATTTCAAATCCGGTTTTTTTATACAATGGCCGGGCTGTTGACATGTCTTTTACCGTCCAAAGAAATATGCGCTCGTATCCATTTTCTTTACAATATTGCACAAGTGCCTTCATCAGACGGCTGCCGACACCTTTTCTTTGAAAAGACGGATCGACTAAAAACCATCTTAACTGTCCTGTTTTTTCATCGTCATTCACTAAGCCGATACAACCTGCAAAGGTATTCCCGCTTTCCGCCACCCATATTTTTTCAATATCAGCTTTAAACGTATCGCGAAGATAAGATAAGAATGTGTTATCCCACCCATGGGATTTGGCATAAAATAATCGCTGTTTTTCAATTATGTTTTTGACATCCTCTGAAGTATAATAGTCTCTTATTGAAATCGGAGATTCTTTATCATAAAAAGAATGCTGCAAAATGTTTTGAATGGTTTCCATTGAACCTAAAAGTTTTTCTTGTTCCTCTTTGTCTATGCATTCAAGGATATATTCAACTTGATGATTGGCTTTTTTCTCCAGACTTTTATAAATACTTTTCCCTGACTCGGTGACATAAAGGAAATGATTACGTCCGTCTTCTATACATTTTTGCTTATATATAAAGCCTTCCTCTTCGAATTTTCTGATAATTCTGCTTACATATCCTCTGTCCAGATCTAACCTTTCTTGAATGATTTTTGCTGTACAATCGGGCGTATTATAAATTTCGTATAAAATCCTGGTTTCTGTTAAAGAGAATGGACTGTCATAAATATGTTCATTCAGAAAACCCAAAATATCTGTATAAAATCTATTAAATTGTCTGAATGCCAAAACACGTTTTGTTTCCAAATTGATGTACCTCCTCCAAATGATTGACTTAAGCAACTTTTTTCCATCGTAATCGAGACAGTTGCTTAAGTCAACTATATTTTTCAATCCTTCTGCCTTTTTTGTAATGAGCACCTTTTATTTCTAAAAAACACATTGAAAATAAACGGCACTGTTTCATCGGAGAACCGTTACGCACCGCCATAAATTCTTTTTTACTTCAAGTTCCTTTTACAAATTTTGAAAAACTCATTGACTATTCAGTTGAACTGTATTACATTATTATAAAGTTGAACTATATAGTCGAACTGAATAGAGGGTGAGGATATGAAACATAAATTATTACCGCTGTCTGAAACCATGCATTACATTTTATTAGCTCTGCGTGAGCCGCTTCATGGCTATGCCGCCATGCAGAAGATAGAAAAGATGAGTAACGGTACTGTTATTTTAGCGGCCGGCACATTATACGGCGCGATTGAAAACTTGAATAAGCATGGCTGGATTGAGCCTGTCGGAGAGTCGGGCCGGAGAAAAGTCTATATGATAACTGCGGAAGGAAGCGCCATTTTGAAAATGGAACAAAACAGGTTATTGCATATTTTATCCCTGTACGAAGGAAGTGAATCGAATGAAGAAATTTAAGATGTTTTTTGATATTGAAAAAGAGGAGCAATGGCTGAACGAGCAATTACAAAACGGCTATCGTTGTACAAATATTAGCGGATTAGGAATATACACCTTCGAAAAAACCGATAAGAGATATGTAATGCGAGTGGATTATCAAGATTATTTATCAAACAAAAAGTTCAAAGATTACAAAGGAATTTATGAAGACTTCGGCTGGAGTTATATAAACGGCCCGTGGGGGCTTGGAACTCGATATTGGCAAAAAGAAGATGATGGTCAAAATGAAATCTTCTCGGATCGCCAATCAAAGAGTAATTATTATAAAAGATTAATGAGTTATTCATCAAGTTTTGGTTTCCTGTGTTTGTTTATTTCTTATATGTTTTACAAGGATTCAGGTTTATATTTAGCTGAAGGCCTGTGGAGTATGGAAGGCTCAATGTTTTGGAAAGCATTTTTATTTGAAACTCCATTTGCCATTTTGAGGTCGCTTCCCGCCCTTATGGCTGTTATCTTCGGCATCAGTTTCTATAAAGCGTATCGAAAGTATTCAATGTTAAAAGAAGAATAATGCGGGGAAGTTACATTCAAAAAAGTAATGAAGGATCATGTCCTGCCACAGTCGGGCGCAACAAAAAATACCAAGGGCGTAAAACCCTTGGTATCATTGGGATGCTGCCGAGACGGCTTAAACCTTCACAGAGATAGTGACGTTTTTAAAACAGATGAAGCAAAACATTCTTGAAACCAGCTCTTCTACTCGTTTCATCCCGAAATGATCCTCCCCTGTTTAACGGGGATTTTTTCATTCGAGGCTTTTGGAAATATATCATAGAATGTTGCATGTTAGACTGGATACAATTTAAATTTTCAGAAAAATACCCATTCAAGTACAGCGCCTATAATGTTAATGCTTTTGCAGACAAAGCAGCTTTCAATCTTCGTATCCCTTCTTCTATTTCTTTCTCAGCTAAATTTCCGTAGCCTAAAATAATTTTGTTTTTATGAACCCCTTTCTCGATCGTATGGAGTTCAACCGGGTAAATTTTAATTTTATGCTGATCTAACTTTTTCAGCACCTGTTCAGAAAAAATGACATTTTCAAAACTGGCTATTAAATGGAGACCTGTCGAATCTCCAAATATCTTGACCTCATCTCCAAATTCACGGTTCAGGCTTTGTTTTAAAGCCTCACGACGTTTCTTATACACTTTTTTCATTTTACTAATATGGTGTTCTAGATAACCATCCTCAATAAAGTTTGCAAGTGTAAGCTGCTCCAAGGAAGAGGTATGAAGATCTGTAAACCATTTTAGATTCTTACACTTCTCAACGAGAGACGGCGGAAGAACTAAATATCCAAGACGCAGTGCCGGTGATAAGATCTTACTGAATGTACCGATATAAATAACTCTTGACGGGTCTAACCCCTGAAGGGAACTTATAGGTGATCCCTTATATCGAAATTCACTATCGTAATCATCCTCTACGATATAACAATTTGATTGACGCGCAAACTGTATTAATTGAATACGGCGTTGAATTGTTAATGTACCGCCGATTGGGAATTGATGAGACGGAGTAACAAATACAAAACTTGGTTTTTTATCGTGGGGCAGCAGCTCCGTTCGCATCCCATTATGATCTACTGGTATAGGGTAAAGCGAGCTGCCGGGTGATGAAAAAATAGTTTGAATTTCATGTGTAATAGGATCTTCAATAATGACTTCATCACCCGGTGACAATAACAATTTTGCTATAAGGGAAAGTCCTTGGGTTGCACCTGAAGTGATTACAATTTGGTCAGGATGACAATGAACCCCTCATGTTCTTCTAAGATACCTTGAAAGGACATGCCTTAATAGGATTATTAGTTAGCGTACAAGTTCCCCATATAGAAAATAAAAAGCCAGCTCTCCTTCGGGAGAAGAACTGGCATACCAAAGCTTCTTGCTTCTTATTTTGCTGTATTGCTCGGACCTTTTAATTTCTCTTCGTTCTTGCGTCAATGTTTTATTATTAGGACACAACCAATTAAATAATGACGATCGAGAAGCTGCAGTATTGCTGCTGGGATAATCCCGCTTATATGGATGCTTTTTTCATTCCTTTTCTGTTTGCTCCATTTTCCACCACAGTGAATCTTTTGGATTTTCAACAGCTTCTTGAAACTCAGCTTTAGAAGCAACTGTTGGGTAAGAACCTTTTAAAGATTTACCTGAAGTATCTTTAAATAAGGTTAACACCACTATTAAGCCAATTAGACTAACTGCTAATAAATAAAAACCTGGCGCCAAATTGTTTCTTGTCACATGGGTTAACCAAGAAGCAACTAAGGGTGTTGTTCCGCCAAAAATAGAAACCGATAAGTTGAATGTCCAGGATAATGTACGATATCTAATGTCAGTATGGAACAACGTAGGTAAAGATCCTGGCATAGTACCTTCATATACAGATAATACAATACCTAACAATAAAAGTCCTATAAATAAGAATGTTATATTCCCCATATTAAGAAATTGGAAAGAGATAATCGAAAATACAATTCCTAATACTAATCCAATTGTTATAACTTTTTTATTTCCTAATTTATCTCCCAGTTTACCAAAAGTTAAAGCGAACGGTACCATAATAATCAATACAATTGCTGTAACCGGTGTACTTATATTATCACTTATACCAAGGTTCTCATCTAAATAAGAAGGCATATAACCTAACAATAGGTAATTGGTTATATTGAAAAACGCCACAAATACGATACATAAAAAGATATCTTTTTTATATGTTTTAATTACTTCTAATAAACCTGGTTGTTGTTCTTGGTTTTCAGAGATGTCATTTTCAAAGATTGGTGATTCATCTAAATGACTTCTCAAATACAAACCAAATAATCCAATTGGAATACTTAAGAAGAAAGGAATCCTCCATCCCCAACTATTCATTTGAACATCAGATAAAGCCCAGAAAAGTACTGTAACTAAAACAGAAGCTACTATATAGCCAGATAATGTACCGATTTCTAAACCGCTGCCTAACCTTATACGTTTATTATCTGGAGAAGATTCTGCGATATATACCATTGCACCAGCGTACTCTCCACCCACAGAAAAACCTTGCAGAATACGAGCTAAGAGTAATAATATAGGGGCCCATACACCAATCTGATCATAGGTAGGAAGTACACCAATTATTAAAGTAGATAAAGCCATCATTAAAATAGTAATTGTTAATACCATTTTCCGGCCAAATTTATCACCCATTTTACCAAAAATAATTCCGCCTACCGGTCTAAGTAAAAAGGCAATTGCAAATGTAGCAAAAGTAAATATTAACTTTAATTCATCGTTTTGAACCGGACTGAAAAAGTTTTTACTAATAATAACTGCCAAATAAGAATATAAAGCAAAATCAAACCATTCCATCGCGTTTCCTATCCCTGTAGCAAACACGCTTTTCTTCGCTTTTTGAATGTCTACAACGTTAATTTTTTTCTTGTTGAACTTCATTTAATAATATCAACTCCTTAATGATCAAATCCACATGATACAAGCGGATAAACGGTCCAAGCGTGCAGTCCCAGAATGTATAGCGTAATGCTTCTCTAAAAGTCTGGGGGTTTCTGTTTCACCTGATGGAGAGCTAATGGCATAGTAGCGATTGGTTCAACTGGACCTTAAAAGACTGGACCAATATCCATCTCAGCGTCAAATAACATTGTAAACCAGGAAAGAAGGATGAAATTCAGCTTTTCCGACGGTTTTCTTAACTTATTTTTGCCGATTGGACTAAAAATAATACAAACACAACAAAAAGAGAAACAACCAACAGATAATGCCAGCCAAAGTGGTTAGTGATACATCCTTGGGCTGTGGTTGGTATTTTCTGCAGACTATTTGGAGAAATGATTCCCCTTCATACAGCTCTATTGTGAATATTATCACAATCGAAAAAAAACTTTTATTCCTTCAAAGTATCCTAAACCTTTATTTTAGTTCTTCCATTACGTCTTCCAATATGTTTATTATGTGTTGCAGAAAGATTGAGGTCATTCCTAAGAATTATTTACTGATCCTATCTTTATTACCCCGCAATCAGGTGAAACAAAACATTATAAACGTAGCATACCTTTTTAAAACCTGACAAGCCCAACAGGGTGATAGAAACCCGGCTAAAGCCAAGCTAATCAATGGATAGAAGAAATTTTTTTTGTTTTTCCCAAGGAATAACCGTCTGCGTTTAATCTAGCCCAATCAGAAAGAAAAAGAGCAGGAGTAATCCTGCTCTTTCATTCAAAACTTTAATTTGGATGACGAATTTCGTAAACCTTTTCGACTTCTTTACCTATTAATTAGTATGCAGACTGCAAACAGAAATACTCATATCGCCATCATCAATAATGCATTATAAAATCAAAGATATTTTTTCCTATTAAGATAACAGTAACTAAAATAAATAACATTCTCACATAGGTTACACCTTTTTTAATTGCGAAGTTAGATCCCACAAGCGCTCCTAATATCATTGATATACCCATTGGTACACCATATAAAAAATTAATTTTATGAAGAAAAAGAAACATAATTAGAGCTGCAATGTTACTGCCGAAATTAAGAAATTTTGCATTTCCTGCAGATTGTAAAAAATCGAAGCCTATAATCAAAAAGGCAAATAAAATAAATGAACCCGTTCCTGCACCTAAAAATCCATCATAAAAACCAATAGCGAATATTACAAAAGAAAAAATAATGGCTTTTTTCCAAGTCAGTTTTTTATAAGTAGATTCATTACCCCAGTTTTTCTTCAAAATAGTGTAAATAGCTACACCTACTAAAAGAATTAATATTAATGGTTTTAATAATTCAGACGAAATAAAATTGACAACTAAAGCACCCAATAAGGACCCTATAAAAACAATCGGAAACAATTTAGAGACTAACTGAAAATTAACTTTTCCTGATCTTATAAAGGAAATCGTACTCGTTAATGTACCCATTGTACTGGCTAACTTATTTGTAGCGATAGCAACTGAAGGCGGGAGACCTGAAAATAACAAAGCTGGTATAGAGATCAGTCCTCCTCCTCCCACTACTGAATCAATAAAAGAAGCAAGAAATCCGAAACATACTACTATTAATAGTGTATAAAAATTAATATCCTCCACTTATAAAATCCCCCCATAATGGTAAATAATAAGAGTGATCAAACTATTTTTCAATAAATAGTTTGATCACTCTGTCCATTATTTTTGCAATTCAAGTTCGATTTTTAAAAGCATACATACATGACTTTTAATAGAACGACTTGCACTTGATTTATTACTATCAGCTACAGCAAACATTCTTTGTAACCATCTGTCTTTCCCCATATTTTGGTTTAAAGGCCGTTCGAGCATGTGCCGCTAAATGGTTGTCTAATATAATAAGGTCACCAGGTTTTAGAACTACTCCTGAAGACACTTCCGATAGTGCTTTTTCAGCTCTTCTAATGCCCATCTGGCTTCATCATTTAATCCTTCCATTAAGGAACCATGAATACATAAGTCCGGTTTAATAAATCTTTTTCATTTCAATCCCTTAATGATTTAATTCCAGTATATAAAAAATTTTTTAAAAATTCCACATCTTATTCATTTCCTTTAGGTGACACGTATGGATACGTTCAAAAACACACCAAAAATTCAGGTGTGTTTCAAAAAGGCACTCAAAATTGTAAATCCATTTCACTTGTAATGAAGGTTTGTTGCATTGCACTTTCTAACTCCACATTCATCATTTCTATATGTTTGGATAAGTTGGGTTAACCATAATTAGTTAACAAAAACCACCCTTACTTTCCCACTTCTATTCCCATTACGTTCAATTTATTACCTATCCTTCAACAATTTTTTGGGAAGCCCATAACTTATCTATGGTGATATTTGGTTATTAAGTCGCCAAAAAGATTATAAAGAATTGAAAAATCAAATGATTAATTTGAAAAAGCATTTAAGGCTGTTGCTGATCTTGATGATTGTGAGTTCTCTGGGACGGGAGCAAACAATATTTAAAGCATTTTTTCACGATCACACAGGTGTCTCCGTTCAATGGATTGATTTAATTGAAATGAAGATCGTTTTCCTTTAGCATTTCCGATGTGCTGGAACATGCCAGCTTATCCGATGCATTTTAGAAGAAAACGACCTTTCTTTTTTGTTTTAATCTTAGGATAAATCATCATTATCTGTTTCAAGATACTGGTCTTTTTTCTTTAAACTAAGGGCTAAAATGAAAGAGACCACCGCAAAGACAATTGCTGCACGATAAGCTGTATGAACACCTTGGGTCATACTTTGTATGTTCAACACCGTTTTGTTGACTTCGTTTGTATGTTGAATATAATGCTGCGAAGCCGCAGCCATAATACTTGTATAAAGAGCCGGACCGATTGCACCAGATACTTGGTTAATGGTATTAGAGATTGCTGATCCATGAGCATGCAGCTGTTTAGGAACTTGATTTATCCCAAGAGTCATCACAGGCCCTATACTCAACCCTACTCCAATTGTAAATGCTGCATAAAGAATGGCAGCTGTTGTCGTAGTCGTTTCGTTTGAAATCTGAGTGAATAAACTTAAAACGATCATTAAAAGAATTAAACCAATGATGATCAGCGGTTTAAAACCAACTTTATCAAACAATCTCCCGCCAATCATCGCTGTAAGTGCCAGCGTGATTCCGCCAGGCAGCATAAGAAATCCCGTTTCTACTGGTGTCAAGCCGGCAGCTGTTTGAAAGTAAAGAGGTAAAATAAGCATCATCGAGAACTGAATCATCATAATGAGAAACATCAGAAACATCGCTCTTGAAAAAACGGATGACGTAAATGGTTTCATGCTGATCATAGGTGACGAAAGCTTCGTTTGCTGTCTGACGAAGAATGCAAGAGCCAGCACCCCAACGACAAGCGTAATCCATACGATTGGGTTTCCCCATCCAGATGCTTCACCAGCTGTACTAAATCCATAAACAACTCCGCCAAACCCAACTGTCGAAAGAATCACGGATGGAATGTGAATCGTCGGTTTAGATGTTTCAGACACATTTCGAAGTTTAAAGACAGCTATTATCAAAATAAGCACCGCTGCAATTAAAAGCCCCAAGAAAACGATTCGCCATGAATAATATTGAATAATTAAACCAGAAATGACAGGTCCGATCGCTGGAGCAAATAAAATCGCTACGTTGAAAATTCCCATCACAGTTCCGCGTATACTTACCGGTACAAGTGTTAACATTGTACTCATGACTAATGGTAAAACAATACCTGTTCCCAATGCTTGAATCATACGGCCAATAAAGAGCAAAGAGAAAAATGGCGTAATAAATCCAATCAATGAACCAATCACATATAAACACATCGCTGTGATAAACAGCTGCCTTAGTGTAAACCGTTGAATTAAAAAGGCTGAGACCGGTACGGATATTCCGATGATAAGCATATAGCCGGTTGACAGCCATTGTGCGGTGCTTGTTGTAACGTGCAATGTTGAAATGATGCTGGGCAATGCCACATTCATTACAGTTTCACTGATTAGGCATAGGAAATTCCCTAAAATTAAAATGAAGAGAATGACTTTGCTTTGTGTACTCATTTTTTCATTTGTTGTCATGACTTTTCACCTCTTATATCGAAAATAGCTTGTTCGCTGTCTACCTTCAAGGAGCAATACTTTTTTCGTCAGGGACAGTGCAGAAGCGCCTTCAATCCAAGAAGAACCCATTGCCTTGTTTCTTCCGTTTCATTTCCCTATCATATACACGGCTTCACTGGTATTTATTTTACAGATATCACCTCTTCTAAAACATTAGCTGGTTTAGTGAGTTTCCAACCTAGTAAGATAATAATCAGACCTAAGGTGATAAGAAGATATAATGCAGGAACAAAACTTCCTAAATAATCATGAAGAAAACCGATGATAAACGGACCCACTGCACCAATCATATATCCAATTGCTTGAGTCATCGCTGACCAAGTACTTGCTTCTATAGATGAAGCTGTTTTATCTATTGGTAATAATAAGGTTAGCGAGACAAGACCCCCGCCGCCAATCCCTAAACATATACTTGAAACAACAGGTGTTAAGTTCGTAAAACATAAAAGGGATAAACCAATCATCACACTCAGGGTAAAGAATGTAATCCAAAATCTTCTGCTTGGTATTACCCTCAAGAGACTGGGCAATAAAAGGGTAGCTGGCAGCTGCGCAAGCATAGATATTGTACCGATAAGACCTCCAAATGCTGAAGTTCCTCCTTTTTCCTCTACAATTGCCGGCAGCCAAGCTGCAAAACAATAAAATAAAAGAGTTACCAAACCTACAAAAGAAGTTAATAACCAGGCCTCTTTATTTTTTAAAGGTAAGGACGCACGCCTCTTTTGTGACGCTTTATTTGTGTGATGATGAGCGTATTTTGTCACTATAAACCAAAGTGGAAGAGCGACTAGAGCAAAAATACTCCAGAATGCTAATCCGTTTTTCCATGAATCATTGAGCAAGCGTTGAAGCGGTGTCGTCAGCCCAATAGAAATAGATGCACCAACGACCATTGAAGTAGAATATATGCCTATCATAGATGCTGCCTTCTCCGGAAAGTAACTTTTAATGAAGCCAGAGAGCAGAGGGCTGACAATCCCAATTCCTGCACCTATAAACAAAGCCGTTATTAATAGGTATGTTGAGGAATTTGAAAAGAAACGTAAAAACGTTGCAATACCTATACAGGCGATAAAGAATGTGATAATTTTCTCTGATTGATAGCGATTGGCTAAACGACCAGCAAATAACGAACAAAAACCAAAACATAATAAAGGAATAGAAGTGAGTAAACTTGCTGACGCAGAACTCATGCCTAGTTCCTTCGTTATTCCGTGTAATACCGGGCTGACTGAAGTGATACCCGGCCTAAGATTGAATGCAGCTAATATAAGCGCAAATAGAAATAATCTATTACGATTGATCATAGTTGTTACCTCCGATTAATTTCTTAAAGTTTAATTCTCTCTAATGGTACATGAAGTTCTTACATGAATAAAATGCATATTAATTATGTGGGAGATAACAAAAATGGTATGAAAAATCGCAAATTCAACTTAGTGACGGCTGATTTTAAAAAAGTCACAAGTCTGAGGTAATACGTTTATTGAAAAAACAAAAGCTGATTTCTCCAACGCTAAGGAGCCATCAGCTTCATTGTTATGTCTTTACATGTATTCTATCACTTATCATTAATACTTAATTTGCAAAGAATGAATCTATGACATCTTATAAATCTGGCAACGATATGATTTTAAGGGTTCGGAACCTGACATGGGATCCAGCTGCTCTATACCTATCAATTGATTCACGTTTGCACCTTCAGCTGAAAATGGATCAAATCCTAATAACTCTAGTTCATCACACTTATCCCACCATCCCGCTTGAGTATATACCGTACCCACGGGTATACTTTGTGTCATTCGAGTGACTGCCTTCATTCTGCCATGAGGAGATACCAATTGAATCCATTCTCCATCATTTAATTTATACATATGAGCTGTTTGTGGGTGAATCTCAATAAAAGGATCAGGATGCATTTTCCTTAGTTTAGCAATATTTCGATGCTGACTATGACAAAAAGATTTTAATTTATTTGAAGAAAGAACTAACGGAAAATCATATAATTTATCCTGATAATACGGAACAGTTAATGGTTTTTCAAATTGGGGCAACGGATCATATCCATGCTGTAACAAAAACTCGGAATAAATCTCCAACTTCCGCGTTGGCGTGGAAAAGCCACTGACTCCTCCATTCTTTTTTTCACTATATTTACAATAGTTTACTTGTAGGGGGATTGATATCCCTGCAGGCTGAGAACGAAGTTGATCTAATGTTAAATTCAACGGTTCCAGATAGTAATTAAACGCCGCTTCAATATCCCCATTCCAAAACTCTTCTTCATAGCCCATTTCCAATGCCAGATCCATTATAATTTGCAGATCAGGACGAGTTTCCCCAGGAGCCTTTGACATTGCAGGGTTATATTGAATATGTTGAGCTGTTTGTAAACTCCCTTCAAAACCAGCCAACAGACTTGGCGACTCCCAGGCATGCGCCGCAGGTAATACAATATCTGCAAACCTTGTCATAGGGCTATGAAACATATCGACATGGACATGAAATTCTAGTTTTTTTAAGGCCTCCATCATATTTCCGCTTCCCGGGTTTTGTGTGACCATATTACTCCCAAAACTTAATAACGCTCTCATAAGATAAGGCGTTTCGTTCAATACAGCATCGGCAAAATCATACCCTGTTGCGGAAATTTTCGGAGCACCTAGGGGCCTCTTCTCTCTTCCTAAACGTTTCTGTTGTTGTGAACGCGTAATCAAATTTTGATCTTTAATTGGATTAACCGGTAAAGACGGAAGGATAATATTCCCTCCCCGCTTATCAAAATAACCGGTCAGACTGTAAAGGATACATAATGCTCGATTGGTTGATGAACTATTTACATGCTGTTCTAAGCCATTCCATGAATAATAAGATATCGGATCTCCATCGCTTAATAATTCCCCAAGTTCCACTAATTTTTCATATGGAACACCCGTTATTTTTTCCACCTTTTCTATCGTGAAAGAAGAGACTCTTTTCATTAATTGAGAAAAAACAGTTTCTGAAGAAACGCTTTCATTTGTATATTCACCTGTAAGCAAAATATTTTCTGACCATGTTTGAGGATCTTCCCGGGTATCAATTTTATATGGCTTCTCATTCTTATCAAGAGCTAAAAATTCATATGGATGATGATTTTCCGGCCGAAGGAATTTCCCCGTTTGCTTATCCATTAAGAAGGGGGCATTGGTCCAATTAAGCAGAAATTTATGATCAAATGAATGATTCTCAATTAAAAAGCGAATACAGCCTAATATTAAGGCACTATCAGTTCCATGATTCGGAGCAATCCATAAATCTGCCGCTGCAGCTGTCGTTGTTCGGCGCGGGTCAATTACGACTAGTTTGCTCCCTCTTTTTTTCGCTCCCATGAGCCTTTTCCATGTCTGAAGATTCGTATCTGCTGGATTGTGTCCCCATATCAATATTAAATCAGCATGTTCAAAGTCGGGTTGAGGCAATCCAACACCGTACGTGTATTTTGATCCCTCATCCCTTGCCCATTGGCAGACATTTGTATGGGAAATATAGTTGGGAGTGCCGTAAAGATTCATCAAGCGCTGCAGGTATGGCCCCCAGTTAAAACTTCCGCTCGCACCAACAGTTGGAAAAGTGTATGATACCGATTCTGCCCCTGTTTCAGAACTGATCTGTTTTAACTTATCAGTAACGGTTTGTATGGCTTCTTCCCATTTTATTCTTTTCCATTTCGGTTCTTCCCCTTTTGGATTCGTTCTTTTTAAAGGGAAAAGAATACGATCAGGATGATTGATTATCTGAGGGGCTGACGCTCCTTTTGGACAGATTCCCCCATTCGGATGACTTTTATCTGGAATCACCTTTTTTAACCGATCATTTTCCGTAATGGATATAACCCCGCATTTTGAAACGCATTGCGAACAAAACCCCGATCTTCTTTTTTCACTAGTATTCATCATACTTCTCTCCTTTTTAAGGTTGAGTTGATTAGTGATAACAAAAAACTAGGAACCTTTTCAGCCGAACATCTCAAATAAGGATCACATATCCTTGTGATTCTTATCCAGCTCTTATTGAATGTCTTCCGCTTGTCTACGGTTATTGTTATTATCTTGATGTTTCATTCTCTTTTATGGTACATTAGATTTCATCATAAATAAAATGCATATTAATCATATGGGAGATAACAAGAACGATATGAATAGATCGCAAATTCAACTGATTGTTAAGATATCAGAAACAGGAAGTTTTACAAAAGCCGGTGAAGAGCTGCACATGACACAGCCTGCGGTAAGTCGTGCCGTAGCAACGATTGAATCGCAATTAGGGACGAAGTTAATTAAGAGAAATAAGAAGAACGGGTTGTTTTTTACTGATATAGGAGAGCGTGTCTTAATTAATTTTAGAAATATCCTGGGTGAATTACAGAAAGTAGATGAATTAATTGCAGCTGAACAAGGATTAGAAATAGGCAAGGTTCATATTGGAGCTTACCCAACTGCGTGCACTAGGTTTATTCCCAAAATTATACGGACAATGGAAGATAAGTATCCTGGTCTTGAAGTTAAGATTTCGGAAGGAAGTGTAGATCAAGTCAAAGAATGGTTACGTTCTAAATGTGTTGATGTAGGAATGATTATTCCTCCCACAGAAGATTTCGATATCGTGCCCTTAATGAAAGATCAATTGATTGTCATTATGCACTCGAGTCATCCTTTATATCAGAAAGAAACAATAGGTATTCCCGACTTACAAGATGAGGATATATTACTTGGAAGAGGCGGTTATGAGTTACAAATTCACTCTTTATTCAAAGAATTTAAATTGAAACCTAAAGTACGGTTTGTCATTGATTATATAGACACAGCATTATGTATGGTACAAGAAGGATTAGGAATTACAATTACAACGAAAAAAAACATTCTATCACTACCGGAAAATGTCGTTTTTCGTGAATTAAAGCCAAACACGTTTAGAGAAATCGGTATAGCTGTTCCAGATATGAAAGATATCTCTAAAGCAACAGATGTCTTTATCCAAACAGCTCGTACTCTTTTCGCTAATGAAAGTGATTAGCATAAAAAATACCTGGGGTCTACAACCCTTGGTATCATTGAGATGCGGCCGAGAGGACATGAACCTCCGCGGGTTATTCACCCACTAGGCCCTCAACATAGTAAATCCATATCACTGGTTATGAAAGCTTTTTTTCATTACACTCTCTATTGTGCCCATATAGATAGCAAACATGTCATTAATGTCAAGTCATGAACTCCTAATGGATATTTAATAACTCATTTTCAATGAAAAACTGAACTCTGATCATTAGTCAAGATTCTAAGATATACACGGACCAATCGTCCTTCCCTTTTTTCGAAATCCCAATGGTTCCCTCTTGTTTTGATGTTGTTTTTTTAAAAAAAGTTATTGACACCAAAAAATTATCATGTTATTATTATAAATTTGATATCGCTTTCCATATATGTTAACCTTAAGTTGAGTTACCATATATGGAGGTGGATGATATGTTTCAAATTGGCGATAACATTGTTTATCCAATGCACGGAGCAGGTATAATTGAAGCCATAGAAGAAAAAGAATTCTTAGAGGAAAAAGAACATTATTATGTCATAAAAATGTCAATCAGTCATATGACAGTTATGATTCCAACGCGTAAAATAATGAGTTTAAATATACGACCAGTTACTGATATACTTGCATTAAAACACATTATCCACATTTTTCAGCATGGAGAATCAGATAAGTTGCTGCCGTGGAAACAAAGATATAAAGTAAACACAGACAAAATAAAAACGGGTAAAATCCAAGAAGGTGCTGAAGTTGTACGTGATTTAATGCGTATGAAGAAAGAAAAAGCACTTAATGCAAGCGAAAAAAAAATGTTGGATAGTGCATATGAATTTTTGATTAGTGAACTGGAAGTTATTAAAGGAATCACTGAAAATCAAATAAAAAGTTAGATAATGTTTGCTTTCCAAAACATCCTTAAGTTTTCGGAAAATTACGATTAGACGTTTAACTTCTTCAACTTACTTTTAGAACATTAACCTCTTTTATTACTCCTGCAATCTAATCTGTCTTATTTTTAAATTTCTTCAACGAACATTTTAATTTTTATCAAAAACTCGATGGAATAGTCACTTGATTTTTGTAATCCTGATTCACACTGGCACGGACAAGGAGACGTAAGGATGGAAGAGAGGCAGGGTTTTCATTGTTTTAGGTCTAAGTGATTATTTCCAGAAGAAAAAACAACCCCTCTCCTCTTTATATTTAAGAATTTCTTACAACTGCTTCCACAGTGAATAGCAATTGTTTATCTTCTTTTCATAAAAGAGATATGCGAATTGTAACAAAGAATAACATACCGTTACAAATCATTTATATATATTCCACATATCGTCAATCCGTTATGTTATACTGTAAACAATCCTTTGAGGTTTTAAACCTTTTTTTTACCTTGTAGCATCTGTCCCTACTCGAACGTTGAGTAGGGTTTTTTTATTCAGTATTATACAGAGAACATAAAAAAACAGGCCCTATATAAAGAGCCTGTTTGTATAAACGATTGAAGATTAAGCAGTTTTTTGAACGTTAGCAGCTTGAGCTCCACGAGCACCTTGCTCAACGTCAAACGTTACTTTTTGACCTTCGTCTAAAGATTTGAATCCGTCACTTTGGATTGCAGAAAAGTGTACGAATACATCGTCTCCATTTTCACGTTCGATAAATCCAAAACCTTTTTCTGCATTAAACCATTTAACTGTACCTTGTTCCATTTTTGTTGCCTCCTAGTGTGTTACACATTGTATTACTATCCTTGCCCAAAGTATCATCAAGACGAAAAGTCGATATTCATACTATCCTTTACACGAACAAAAATAATTCTCCTTTATCATAACACGAAACGGAAATAACTGCAAATTAATATCATGTTTCATTTTGTTAAACGTGTCGATACGAGTGCAAAATAAGATGCCTATTAACAACGATGGTTTGAAAACACCGTGAAAATGGATCACGAGTGTCTTCAAAAAAGCTCAGCTGTTTCTTGTTCAAGTACAAGATATTCTTTTAAAAGCAGGGCTGTTCACTGGTATAGCTTTGTTTCTGCAGATGTTTCCAAACGATCACTCAGGTATACTGTAATGTTTGTTCTTCAAACAATGAATGTTTACGGTCTAAATAAACCGATCCCCATAGGGGAGCATGGAGAGAGTTTGGCCCGATAAAGAGCTGGGTATAATCTTCATACGCTTTTTGTATCCCGGCTGGCCATTGCTCATAAAGATTTAATCGAGATGGAGATCATTTTCTGACCTTCAATCATTTTACATAGGATGAGGAAAGATACTTATTATACAGGGAGGATGACAGCTGGGACTTCAAAGGCCTAAAACGTTTTCTATACTTAGATTAAGAACATCAGGGAAGGGGAAACTTTTAAAAATGAATGAACAAAACCTAAGGACTTTGAGAAAACTGGTTACCCCTTACGAAAAGTCCGATTCACAAAAAAGCATTTATCAAATCATTAACACATTGGTGCCATTTTTCCTGTTATGGTGTTTGGCCTATAAGAGCTTGTCGATTTCTTATATCCTTACATTAGCGATTTCTGTCGTTGCAGCAGGTTTTTTAGTGAGAACCTTCATTATCTTTCATGATTGCTGCCACTATTCCTTTTTTAAGAACCGAAAGGCGAATCGAATCCTTGGAACAATTACAGGAATTCTGACTCTGCATCCGTTTGATCATTGGGCACACGATCATTCTGTCCATCATGCGACAAGCAGCAACCTGGACAAACGCGGTACGGGCGATATTTGGGTACTGACTGTTGAGGAATATAAAGAAGCCTCAACTAAGACAAAAATAATGTACCGTTTGTACAGAAATCCGTTTGTTATGTTTATTATCGGACCGATTTACGTCTTCGGGATAACCAATCGTTTTAATCGGAAAGAGGCAAAACGCAAAGAACGGATGAATACATATGTAACCAACCTGGGGATCGTCGCTTTGGCAGCACTTTTATGTTGGGCTATCGGCTGGAAAAACTTTCTGCTGGTCCAGACGCCAATTTTTATGATATCGGGATCCCTCGGAATTTGGATGTTTTATATTCAGCATACGTTTGAGGATTCATATTTTGAAGAAGATGAGCAGTGGGAATATGTAAAAGCAGCCGTTGAAGGAAGCTCTTTTTATAAGCTTCCAAAAGTCATGCAATGGTTAACAGGCAATATCGGTTTCCATCATGTTCATCATTTAAGCCCAAGAGTCCCAAACTATAAGCTTGAAATCGCACATAACAACACTGAACCATTGCAAAACGTTCCGACCATCACACTGGCAACAAGTCTTAAGTCGTTAAAGTTCCGCCTATGGGATGAAGAAGGCAAAAAATTTGTTGGTTTTAAACACTTAAAAAAAACTTCTAAAAGCCAAGTATCAGCTCGGTTAAGAACGGATTAAAAACTAATCGATGATAATGGGCAGTGTATCTTGCAGAATAAAAGTGCAGACTCGCGCAAAGATTTTGTGCAGAGATCAGCACTTTTTTAATGCCAAATGCACTTACAACAAAAAATACCAAGGGTGTCAAAACCCTTGGTATCATTGAGATGACGGCTGAGAGCCTTTGTTTCTGCTCAATAACTTATTCAGCTTCTCCAACAACTGTAAAGCGTTCATTTATATGTTTTGGATTTTCGATTTCATCCAATACTGCAATTGCATAGTCTGCATAGCTGATATAACTTTCGCCTTTCGAATTCACAAGAAGATGATCTTTTCCTGACTGATAAAATCCAGTTCTTTTCCCGTCTGGGTCAAATACCGCTGAAGGACTGATAAATGTCCAGTTAATATCAGAAGTTTCCTTTAGTTCTTGCAAGTTACGACCTTGCCCTTTAGCTGTTGGAATAAAAATCTCAGGGAAATCAGGTGTATCCATTACACTGACAGTTTTATTTTCGTCTACATAAAGACTCCCTGCTCCTCCTACAATTACAGCTCTTGTACCCGTTCCTTTTAATGCCCTAATTAATGCCCGGCCAGCATCTACATGTGCCTGTTCTTCTCCTAATGGAGCACCGAAGGCATTAACTGCTACATCTAACTTTTTTAGATCATCCGATGTAAGATCAATTATATTTTTTTCAATGATTGAAATCTTATCCTCTTTAAGTTTTGCAGCATCTCTTACAATTGCAGTTACTTCATGTCCCCTGCTTACCGCTTCTTTCAAGATAAGACTTCCAGCTTTTCCGGTTGCACCAATGATTCCAATTTTCAATTTAAAGTCCTCCTAATCATTCAAAATTTTAAATGTAACCATATTGATTACATGTAATCATTTTAGTTACATTATATTTATTTGTCAATACGTTTATCATCTTGTTAATTGAGCATATTAGAGTAAAATAAACTTGTAATACATTCAGTTACAAGTGTACTATAAAGAGTGTAAAGTAATTAGGATGGTGAAGAAATCATGTCTATTAGCAGCCGTTTTGCTGTAGGAATTCATATATTGGCTCTTGTTGAAATAAATGAAGACGGAATTAGCACTTCTGAATTTTTAGCTGGGAGTGTAAATACAAATCCCGCCTTAATAAGAAAAATTATGGGGATGCTGAAAAAAGCAGGTTTAGTAAATGTACGGCCAGGTATTGCGGGAGCCGAATTAGCGAAGGATTTAACTGAAATCACCTTACTTGATGTTTATAGAGCAGTTAATGTTGTTCAAGATAAAGAATTATTTAGTATACATGAAAATCCCAATCCTCAATGTCCTGTAGGCCGGAACATTCAAAGTACAATTGGTCCAATATTTGAAATCGCCCAATCTGCCTTGGAAAAAGCTCTTGGGCATATCACAATTGAGGATGTGGTAAAGGATATTATTGAAAAAGAAAAATTGACCAATAATTGTTAAATGATTTCACAGAAAATCTTTTATCAGACTGGGGATAAGAAAAATCAATAAAACAAAAAGGGACTGGATCATATTGAATCCAGCCCCGTATTGATATTGATTTTTCGATTAAAAAAATGGCTTTTTCAAGTAGTAAGCTTGCGAGAACTTTCTTCTGGTTGATAAAACGCAAGCTGAATATACTTCCCGTCATCATATACACGAATTATAGCGTTATCTCTCTTGTACTCATCTGAATCCTCGCATTACTTTTCTGACTTTCTTCTCCTGCTTCATCACTTCATTAATTGCATTATCCTATTTACTACCGCCGCACGCAGTCAGCAGAAGGATGAAGATGACTGACAAATCATACGACCTACTATAAGTAAGTGGACAGTAACAGATAAATTTCTATAAACAAAAATACCAAGGGTATCAAACCCTTGGTATCATTGATGCGGCCGAGAGGACTTGAATCTCCACGGGTTATTCACCCGCTGGGCCCACCATCTATATTCATAAAACTATTGCTCAGTTGTCAGCATGTTAAGTAAATTACGAATTTCCTTGTTATAACTTTTAATTTCTTCTTCATTACAACCGGTTTTATCAAATACTGCATTAGGAATTAATGTGACTTTTTCTTTAAACTCATTCCCTTCAGTTGTTAACGTTATAATTACACTTCGTTCATCCTCTTTTGAACGCTCTCTTATAATAAGACCTCGCTCCTCAAGTCGTTTTAAAACTGGAGTTAATGTTCCGGAGTCTAGATATAATTCTTCGCCTAAACCTTTAACAGATATTTTTTCCTTCTCCCATAAAACAAGAAGAACCAAATACTGCGGATAAGTAATTCCTAATTCTTTTAAGAGAGGATGGTATAACTTTATCATTTCACGGGAAGCTGCATAAATCGCAAAACATAGATGATTACTTAACAGTAATTTATCATCATTCTTCATGTTAAATCCCTCACAATATTTATATTCATTGTTACACATAATAGCACAAGAATTACATTAAGTAAAATTGAATGACTAACAATTTAATTAATCATAACTTATATACATGGAAAATCATCTTTATTTATAACCATAATGTGTTTGAGGTGCATTCTTATTATTACCGATATAGATACTTCTACTATATTGTTTAGACCCACTCGATTTATTGAGCCGCCAATAATATGATCTCCTATTTTCTCAATATGGTAATTATGTACACTAACTTTAAACTGCCGAAAACTGGTCTTTATTTTAGCCTAATCAATAATTTAGAGGATTTTAATCGCGAATTTCAATTGAGAACAATTAAATTTTTAAAAATTTAATTGACAACGCTATTTAGATTGGTTAAAATTCAATTGTGTTAAATTTAATTTATAGGGGTGTTTGATGATGACAGTATATTTTACAGCAGAAGCTACAACAAAAGGCGGAAGAGAAGGTCATGTAAAATCTAATGATCTTATTATTGATTTGGATTTAGCTATGCCAAAACCAAATCAAGTATCCACGGCGACAAATCCAGAACAATTATTTGCAGCAGGCTATTCAGCTTGTTATGACAGTGCTCTTCATTTAGCAGCCCAAAGAAAACGATTAAAAATCGAATCAGCAGTTACTGGTAAAGTAAGTTTATTAAAAGATGAAAGTGATAATGGTTATAAGCTCGGAGTTGTTTTGGAGGTGGAAATTCAAGGGGTATCTCAAGAGCAAGCGGAAGAATTAACACATGCAGCTCATCAAGTATGTCCATATTCTAAAGCTACTCGCGGAAATATTGATGTACAAATCATTACAACAGCAATGTAAGACGAAAGATGTCAAGATCAATAGATAATAGAATAAAAAAATAATGATTAAAACATATATAAGGAGAGATATCTATGTTAAAGAAAGTACAATTAGAAAAAGCAGCTCAAGAATTTGCAGAAGCAACCGCGAACCCACCCTATCTATTCGACCTTGGACCTGAGAAAGGACGAGAAGCTGTAGATGAGGTCCAATCTGACCCAATTGATAAACTGCCAGTTGATATTGAAGACATTATGATTTCAGGAGGGCCGAGCGGACAGGTATCAGTAAGAATAATGCGCCCACAGAATGCGCCTGCGCACCTTCCTGTCATCGTGTACATTCATGGAGCCGGCTGGGTATTCGGTAATGAGCATACACATGATCGGCTCATCCGTGAGCTAGCAGTTGGAGCACAAGCTGCTATTGTCTTTCCAAATTACACCTTATCTCCAGAAGCAAAATATCCGACAGCCATTGAAGAAATCTATGCAGTAGTGAAGTGGGCAGCTGAAAATGGCCGTGAGAACGGCATGATTCCCGAGAGTCTAACAATTGCAGGTGATAGTGTTGGCGGCAATATGACTGCTGCTGTCACGCTAATGGCCAAAGTACGCGGTGACTTGAATATCCGACAACAATTACTTTTCTATCCGGTAACAGACGCTTCTTTCGATACAGAATCCTATCATCAGTTTGCTGAAGGATACTTTTTACGCAAGGACGCGATGATGTGGTTTTGGGATCAGTACACAACCAATTCGAATGAGCGTGCTGAAATTACAGCATCACCTCTACGTGCAACTACTGAGCAGCTTCAAGGGCTTCCGCCTGCATTGATTATCACAGCTGAAGCTGATGTACTTCGTGACGAGGGAGAAGCATATGCCAATAAACTTCGTGAAGCCGGTGTTCCGGTCACTGCCGTACGTTTCCAAGGTATCATTCACGATTTCGTGATGCTCAACGCCTTAGCTAAAACTAAAGCTGCGCGCGGGGCAATTGATCTTGCCACAGCCTGGTTGCGTAAAGGGTTTTAATTCATCTATTGTTCGTCACATAGAGACTGCCGCAAATAAATAAAAAACAAACAGATCCACTCAAATAATTGAGTGGATCGTATATTTATTCATACAATGATTATATAAATACAGCACGTGATTATGGTACCGATGAGATCTTTCATATGGTTGAAGTACACACTCTCACTGTTATTGAAGAGAACCCAGGAATTACAGTTACTGAGGCAGCGTTGAAGCGGAACCGAACAAGGGGTGCTGTATCACAGATTATCTCTAAACTGGAAAAACGCGATTTGATTATAAGAAAAAAAGAAGGCAGAAACGCCAAGAATGTACATCTGTATGCAACCGAGCTGCTGGATAGACCTCTTGACATGTATATGACCATCTTAATAAACAAAAAGAGATGGCTGACAAATTAGATGACTTCCTATAAGTTAGTGGACACTTTTGGTCACAAAACACATAAAAAAATACCAAGGGCGTCTAAACCTTGGTATCATTGATGCGGCCGAGAGGACTTGAATCTCCACGGGTTATTCACCCGCTGAGCCCTCAACCTAGTAAAAATATGTCGTCATTTACAAAAGCCTCTATTCAAAGCATCTGTTTATTTTATTGACAGCTATTTTCATCATTTTTCGTGAATTCTGAGCATATATTGGGCACCGATTAGAGACCAAGGAACTCTACATTTCATCAAGAAATATGTACTCATTGCCCTGCTGTAATTAATTTTAAGCCCTCGCTCTATGCTCCCCTGAATTCAGTATTCGATGTAAAACTTTGAAATTAAGTTTATTAAAATCTATCACAAACCCTTATTTTCACAACACATAATTTGTTTCAGCCTCCCTTGCGAATACCGGATCAATGCTCAGCTTTAAGATAGTCAACCAATTTCTCCGCACTGTTCTTAACATCTTCTTTTGAAAGGTGAAGTGTCCCATATTGTGTAAAGGCAGGAAGAAAACGCATTCCTATATAGTTAGCAGTGACTTGAAACGGTCTGATAAGCTCGCTGATCGTGATATTATATTCTCCGCCTGCTTGATAATCAGATTCCGGTGCGCCTAAGGAGATAGCTAAGAGTAGTTCTTTTCCATGCAATTTAGTTCCTCCAGTTCCATAAGCCCAGCCATGTGTTAACACATCATCTTCCCATTGTTTGAGTAACGCGGGACTGCTGTACCAATACATTGGGAACTGAAAAACGATACGCTCATGATCTAACAGGAGCTGCTGCTCTTTTTCTACATCAATGATAAAATTAGGGTATTCACCGTACAGGTCATGAACCGTAATGTCATTCTCTTGCTTTAAACGATTCATCCAGGTTTTGTTGACAGCGGACGTTTCCAAATTAGGGTGTATAACGATAACTAATGTTTTCATTTGACTGATTATCCTTTCTTCGCCGATTAGTTATTCTTGCTTTTGCGATAATGAATTGATTCTAATTTTAAAATAGCAACTTTATTACACCTATTTTATCCTTTTTCAAAAATTCAGGGCAACTAATTGGGCAGCAATTATAGTCAAAAAAAGGCCTACCCTTTTAAAAAGATTAAGCCTTTTTAGTACCCTCGTGCGCCTACCCTATCAGCAGCCACTTTGACTTCTGTACTTTGATCATCTTGCAAATAAGTTATTGAAAATACACTACTTAAAATCTCCGCTGTCAAAAGAATCCGCCTGATTTTCATTAATAATCTCCCCTTGTTTAATTTTTCGTCTTGCTTCAATACTCATACGATAATATTCATTAGAGAGCATTAAATTTCCTTTTTGTATTAATGCAGGAAGGAGGGCTCGGCCAATTACTCCAGTCCCCCCAGCAACAATGATCTTCACTATTTCTTATTTACCTGCTAATCTTGAAGCAGCTTCTTCAACTTCTTTATTTGCTTTTTGTAATACACCCTCCGGATTTAGTACATCTGTTCCTTGCACTCGGATAGTTTGATAATCCTCAATACCTAAGAAATTGAACATTGATTTCAGGTATTTATGAGAGTATTCAACTTCTGTATACCAATCATTATTTGTATAGATTCCTCCGCTTGCTTGGATGACAAGCATTCTTCGTCCGTCTTTAAGCAGACCCACTGAGCCAGTGTCCGTATATTTAAATGTTTCACGTGCGATCATGATATTGTCCATATAGTCTTTTAATTTTGATGGAATATTGAAATTATGCAAAGGTAAAACGATGACATATGTTTTTGCGCTTTTGAATTGTTCCAATACTTCTGTCATGCGTTCTGTTACTTTTTGTTCCTCGCTTGTCAGTTCTTCGCCCTTGCCTGCCTTTTCCCATGCGCTTAAAACTGTTTTATCAATCATAGGCACTTCATCACTATATAAGTTAATTTGCTCAAGCTCTTCACTCTCTGGAATTAATTCTTTGTAAGCCTCTAAAAAGTGGTTCATTACCCCTAAACTGTATGACGATGTATCATCTACTTTTGGATGTGCGTTAATGATAAGTGTTTTGCTCATTTGAAACTCTCCTTTTAATTTATATTGAAGACTAATTTAATCGACGATTGACTCGGTCTCTAATATAAACCCTGTATTTTTTTTTGTCAAACGGAACAAATAATATACCTAAAGAAGGGTTTTATGATTGACTATCACCAAAAATACTCCTAAGATACAATGTGATAACCCTTAAAATCAAAAGCAGGTGAGTTTATATGCAGTATAGTGTTGGGGTTGAATATGCTTTACATTGCCTGGTTTATTTAATAGATGTTCCCTCCAAGGAAAGTGTCGGGATTCGGGACCTTGCAGAGTTCCAAGGACTTTCAGAAACATTTCTTTCAAAAGTTTTCGGTAAATTATCTAAAGCTGGTATTGTAAATTCTGTCCCTGGTGTAAAGGGAGGATATAGGTTAGCAAAAACCCCAGAAGATATTTCCTTTTGGGATGTAATAGAGGCTGTTGAAGGACCAAAACCCATTTTTCAATGTAAAAATATTGTAAGCAATGGTCTGCTTTATCGAGACAAATGCGACTCCTGTGAATCCAGCAATTCCTCTTGTACAATTAACTTGGTAATGCTTGAAGCAGAAGAACACATGCGTAAGTATCTTCGTAATAAAACGCTCGCATGGTTAAATAAAGAATTGGACGCAGTATTGCCTAAAAAAACCAGGATAGATACTCGGGAATACTTCATAAAAAAAAGCTCTGACTAAATTAATTAGTTAGAGCTTTTTTGTGCTTAAAGGTGCTTTTGCCAAGTCATATTATATTTTTCGTTTTTCATCTCGACGTTTGAATTTGTAAAAACAATGCCGTACCTATTGGTGCTTCTCTTGCATAAGAAAGCGCAAATGTTTTACTTATATTAAAGGCTGCATTAATCGTCGGTTTATATAGTCTCTTATAAACAAGAATAACAATCTTCTTATTTAACGGACTAATTTCAAAAAAGGAAGGAGAAATGTAAAATGAAAGCATGAATGACACTGTATCTTAGGCTCGCTTGAGGAATTAGCTTTTTATCTTCTGCAGCCGATCGATTCGGAATATGGGGGACACCTGGCAAGCCTAATGTCGTATGGGGAAATATTGAAAATCACACGGATGATGTTGCTGCCTTAACTCCTTTTATACCAGATGCTCTTGTACCGATAGCAGGATGGATAGCAACTATTTTTGAAACCATCTTAGGAATACTTTTGATCATTGGTTTCAAAACAAGAATAACTGCTGTATTGAGTGGTGCTATGTTGATTATTTTCGCTCTAGGTTTAACTGTAGGAACAGGTTTTAAGACTTCTCTTGACTATTCTGTATTCTCTGCATCTGCAGGTGCATTCATATTAATTTATTTTAAAAAAATACCCTATAGTATAGATGCTTTACTGATGAAAAAAACTGTAGAGGCTAAATCATTTTCACTAGAGTCAGACAAATAGCCCCAAACCTCTAAAAAATAGGGAAAGAAATTTTGAAGCATAAAAAAGGAGCAGACATAAAGTCTACTCGGGCTTTCTGTGCGGGATCTTTATTTGATGCGGATATGATTTAGCTTTACCATCAATCTGTCGGTGAACCTTCGGAGGTGATCCGCAAAAACTGGTGATGACAATCCTTCAATGCAACGGCCGATTTGTTTGGCGGCCCATGAATTTTTTCCTTCTGCTCTTGTGCGCAGCCGTTTTAACAAGGTTTCCTTTGAAGCCATTAGTGTAAAGTGGTGAACCGTCTGACCGTCATGTCTAAGTCTGCCGATGATCTCATAAAAGTATTCAGGATGTACAATCGTCATAGGCACAATGATGATGCCGCGATATGTATCGGCCAGAGAGGCTAACAGGCGGTTATTGAACGTCCGCCATAAGGGATAGCTTTGAAAATCGTCTTCCGCGATCTCCGGCGGTATCATGGAGCGCAGCGCAAAACCCATCTTCTCAGGATCATACACATAAGATGCTTTCAACCTTCTGTGCAGTTCGAAGGCCGTTTGTGTTTTTCCAGAACCGAAAGCCCCGTTTATCCAAATGATCATCTCCATTTCTCCCTTCTTATTTATCATACAAAAAAAGCCTCGAGCAGACATATAAATCTACTCTTCCAACTTTGTTTCTTTTCCTTTAACTTCTTCATAATCAGGTGTTTTCTTATACAGACCAAGTCGGTCGCCATCCCCATCACCCGGCATATGTGCCATTTCAGGAATCTCCAAGCTTCTCATAAATAAGAATAAGTAGTAAGTTTGCGAGAACTCTTTTCTGGCTGATAAAACGCAAGTTGAATATACTTCCCGTTATCATATACACGAATTATGGCGTTATCTCTCTTGTACTCATCAGAAGCAGCTCTCATTTCTTTTCTGGCTTTCTTCTCCTGCTTAATTACTTCATTAATTGCATTATCATATTTACTACCGCCGCATGCAGTCAGCAGAAAGCATTTAGTTTTTTTGTCACCAAATCATATGGAATTTTGCTTCTCTTTAAAAAACCCTGCTGCAAGAAAGCTCCCCCATCTCCACTAAATTGTTGGAATATTTAGATTAATCGTTATGGCAGATCGAACATTTCTTGACAGATTTTAAACATAAAAAAAGAGCAGACTTCTATGTCTGCTCCAAATCCTTACCAATCCAATCCGCCAATATCAGCATAGACACCAGGATAATTAGGAAGAAAACGCAAGTTTGCTCCTTTAAATGTCATGCTATTCCCATTTAACTTAATCCTCTTATCCTCACCCGTAAAATGGCCTTTAACATATTTCGTGCCCAATACCGTATCACCCATTATGCCTTTTCTTACAACAGCATATTTGATACCTGTATTGTTATGTATTTTTATAACTTTAAACTCATAATGTACTGCTCACCGATTATGCCCATTTTTCTAATTCCTGTATCTTGAAACCCAACTTTTAGATACAGTTTTTGAGCAGCTATATTTTTATGATTAACAGCTAAAACAATTTCATTACAGTCGGGGAATTCCTCAGCAACGAATTTCTTTAGTAATAACAAAGCTTGCTTAGCGTAGCCTTTTCCTTGTTTGACTTGATTGATTGATAATGCTGTTAGCAACATAGCCTGCGGGTTATCCGAATAGTCCTTCACTTCGTCAGTTGCGTGTAATAAAAAAAACCCAACTGGTTCTCTATCATTAAGTATAACAATCCGATACTGTCCTTCTGTTACTTCTTTATAATTGCCCGGTAACGAAGTAAATTGAACTTGCACTTTAGGAAGTTCAAAAGAATCCAAAATATCACTATATTCTTCCGAAAAGTATACTAACTCAGTTTTATTCATTTGTCATTCCCCCTTAATTTCATAATACAATAAGAACTTACGTTTTGTGAATTGAAGTAAATATGAAGATAATTCTTTCACTAAACTGCCCGTTAGTTGATAAAAGAAATAACCTTAAACAGTAAACTTTGATAATCTAAGTGTATTATACGTTTCTATATTTGGAATTAAATTCTCTTTTTTATCATATCGTTCACCGTAACTTCATTTCTCTGATGATGGATGCTTTCTAATACTTGAAATCACGCCCACGCAAGGTAATTGTTCAGATATTTGGTCGCCACACCGTTAAAACGCAGACATAAAGTCTACTCCTTAGTTTTTGGTTTCCTTCCCTTTAACTCTTATACAGACCAAGTCGGTCGCCATCACCACCACCCGGCATATGTGCCATTTCAGGAATCTCCAAGCTTCTCATAATAAGAATAGGTAGTAAGCTTGCGAGAACTTTCTTCTGGCTGATAAAACGCAAGTTGAATATACTTCCCGTCATCATATACACGAATTATGGCGTTATCTCTCTTGTACTCATCAGAATCAGCTCTCATTTCTTTTCTAGCTTTCTTCTCCTGCTTAATTACTTCATTAATTGCATTATCATATTTACTACCGCCGCACGCAGTCAGCAGAAGCAAAGCGAATATATTAAGGAAAATAAAAAGGTTCTTCAAAAAGAGATAGCTGACAAATCATACGACGGACAGTAACAGATAAATGTCTATAAACAAAAAATACCAAAGGTATCTAAACCCTTGGTATCATTGATGCGGCCGAGAGGACTTGAACCTCCACGGGTTATTCACCCACTAGGCCCTCAACCTAGCGCGTCTGCCATTCCGCCACGACCGCATGTTATGAAGCTGTTTTTCCACTAAGCATATAAGCTAGTGATCAGCACTTTGAAAATAAAGTGCGGGTGAAGGGACTCGAACCCCCACGTCGTAAGACACTAGATCCTAAGTCTAGCGCGTCTGCCAATTCCGCCACACCCGCGTGACAAGTGGTGAGCCATGAAGGACTCGAACCTTCGACCCTCTGATTAAAAGTCAGATGCTCTACCAACTGAGCTAATGGCTCGCTCTAAAAGTGATTCAAAATTTTAAAATAAAATGGCTGGGCTAGCTGGATTCGAACCAACGCATGACGGAGTCAAAGTCCGTTGCCTTACCGCTTGGCTATAGCCCAACGAAGGTAAATGGTGACCCGTACGGGATTCGAACCCGTGTTACCGCCGTGAAAGGGCGGTGTCTTAACCGCTTGACCAACGGGCCGTCTGGTTGAGAACTTATCTGGCGGAGAAGGAGGGATTTGAACCCTCGCGCCGCTTACGCGACCTACACCCTTAGCAGGGGCGCCTCTTCAGCCACTTGAGTACTTCTCCATATGGCTCCACAGGCAGGATTCGAACCTGCGACCGATCGGTTAACAGCCGATAGCTCTACCACTGAGCTACTGTGGAATAATCAGACTTTCTTCATTATAAATGATGCGACATATTGTGTCAATAAGCAACATTTATTTTTTTAAGAAAGTGTCGTTGTCTCTCAACGACTTTTATAATTTAACATAGAACATTAAAATGAGTCAAGTCTTTTTAAAAAATTCTTTTGATTTTTCCCCTGCACTTTCCGCAGGCATATCTTTCCGGATTCATTGCCCGCTTCTTTATATACTGTTGGCCGCAGGCCGTGCATCTATACATATATGTTTTCTTTTGTGTCTTTTTTGTTTGGAGCGGCGTGCAGAATCTCGGCGCTCCGACTTTCTGAAGCAGGTCTCTGAAGTCTTTGTCTCTGTGCTTGTACCCTTTTCCTTCAAGGTGAAGGTGATAATGGCAAAGCTCGTGTTTGATGATGCCTACCAGCTCGCTCCGGCCATGTTCGAGCAGATATTTGCGGTTTAATTCGATGTTATGGGAAGACAGCATGTACCGGCCGCCTGTCGTTTTCAGCCGGTCATTGAAAAAGGCCCGGTGACGGAACGGCTTCCCGAAATCCTGTGCAGAGATGTCTTCCGTCAGCTTTTGAAGTTGTTCGTTATCCATATGTGCACCCCGCTTAAAAACATCGAACGGGACAATTTACCGTTCGCATACAATATGTTAAAACCGCCCTCTAACTAAAAGCTGAGGAGGAATGAGCCATGCCGAATTGGCTGATGAAACAAATGCAAAAAGCGTTTTTAGAAAAGGACAATTATCAAATCAAACTGCTGAACCAGTGCTGGTATTTCTACAGAAAAAAACACTGCTCGTAAGCAGTGCTTTTATTTTACCATAGACAGCGACACTCTGCCCTTTTGCACGTCCACCCCTTCGACCCATACGGTGACAATGTCTCCGACCGATACGATGTCGAGAGGATGTTTGACGAACTGATTGCTCAGTTTTGAGATGTGCACAAGCCCGTCTTGCTTGACGCCGATATCGACGAAAGCGCCGAAATCCACAACGTTGCGGACGGTGCCCTGCAATTCCATTCCTTCCTTTAAATCCTCAAGCTGCAGAACGTCTTTTTTCAGCAAAGGCTTCGGCACTTCGTCACGGGGATCGCGTTCCGGCCTTGTCAGCTGTCCGCAAATATCTGCAAGTGTAATTTCCCCTATACCGAGCTCCTCAGCCGTCTCAGACAGCGGCAGTGCGCTGATTTTCTCTTTTACGTCCGCGCTTCCGATCTGATCTGCAGTGAGCTGCAGTTTTTTGAGCAGCGCCTTTGTCTCTTTATAGCTTTCCGGGTGTATCCCGGTGCGGTCAAGCGGCTCCTGGCCTCCGGGCACTCTCAAGAAGCCGATGCATTGTTCATATGTTTTTGCGCCGAGGCGCGGGATTTCTTTCAGCTCTTTACGATTTGTAAATTTGCCGAGTTCTTCCCTTTTTTTGACGATATTGCCGGCGACGGTTTTGGATAATCCGGCTACATATTGAAGCAGCGCGGCGGATGCTGTGTTGACATTTACCCCGACTTGGTTGACGACGGTTTCTACGACAAAACGGAGAGATTCGTTTAATTGCTTTTGGCTGACATCATGCTGGTATTGCCCGACACCGACGGATTTAGGATCAATTTTTACAAGCTCGGCCAGCGGGTCCTGCAATCTTCGCGCGATGGAGACGGCGCTGCGCTCTTCGACTTGAAAATCCGGAAATTCCTCACGGGCGATTTCTGACGCGGAATACACGCTTGCTCCGGCCTCATTGACGATGACGTAATAAATGTCCCGCTCTGTTTCTTTTAACACATCAACGACGAATTGCTCTGTCTCCCGTGATGCCGTGCCGTTCCCGATCGCCACAACCTCGACTTCGTACCGGTCCAGCAATTCTTTGATTTTTTTCCGGGCTTCCGCTGTCTTTTTGACGGGAGCGTGCGGATAAATGACGTCGATTTTCAGCACTTTTCCCGTCTCGTCAACGACTGCCAGTTTGCATCCCGTACGGAAAGCCGGATCGACGCCGAGCACGACTTTTCCCTTCATCGGCGGCTGCAGCAGGAGCTTACGCAGGTTTTCAGCGAAAATATGGATCGCCTGCGCGTCTGCTTTTTCTGACAGCTCTTTGCGGATGTCACGCTCAATAGCCGGCTGGATCAGGCGTTTGTAACTGTCCTCAATGGCTTCTTTCAGCGTTTCTTTCACAGGCGTTTCACGGTGTTTGATGATTTGCTTTTCTAAATAAGCTTTTATCTGATCGGCGGGCGGTTCGATCGCAATCTTTAAAATGCCTTCTTTTTCACCGCGGTTCATCGCGAGCACTCTGTGAGGAACGACCTTTTGGATCGGCTCTTCGTACTCATAGTACATTTCATAGACGTTTTTCTCATCGTCTGCGGCTGACTTGCCTGCCGCGGATGTGAGAATTCCTTTTTTATACGTTTCCTGGCGGATCCACTTTCTGAAATGAGGATCATCCGAGATTTGTTCGGCTATGATGTGCTTCGCGCCTTCAATGGCTTCTTCCCTTGTGGCGACTTCCTTTTCTGCATTGATATATTGATCAGCCGTTTCGTGTAGACGGTTTTCTTTCGGGAGTGAAAGAATATAGTCCGCAAGCGGTTCAAGCCCTTTGCTTTTGGCGACGGTCGCTTTTGTTTTCCGTTTTTGTTTGAAGGGACGGTATAAATCCTCGACTTCCTGAAGCTTGGCCGCTTGTTCGATTTTTTGCTTCAGTCCGTCCGTCAGCTTGTCCTGTTCGGCGATCAATCTGATGACTTCTTCTTTCCGCTGCGTCAGGTTTTGTATGTACTGCCACCGCTCGGAGATTGCCTGAATCTGCACCTCATCCATTGAGCCGGTCTGCTCTTTTCGGTACCGCGCAATAAACGGAACGGTATTGCCGTCTTCAAGCAGGCGGATGACACTTTCGACATGTTTTTGGGATAACGCTGTTTCTTCAGCAATTTGTTTTTTCAAAAGGGCTAATGTTTCCATCTCACCAAAGCCTCCATCTCTTCATTCTTTCTCTAGTGTATCAAAAAACGGCGGAACATAAAAAAAGCAGCCTTACGATAAAAGCTGCCCGAGAATATAGGTCAAATCATCACGTCTGGATGTTGTGTACGGATGAATTGATTTTGATATATCTTCTATTGAGTGTCCCTGCTTTAAGCAAGTGCGGATATGCGGAACCTCCAGCCCATCCGTGTAGATGATGAATGTCGCCCCTTTTTCGTATGATGACGTATACGTTTTGTATTTTTGCGGTTTGCCTGAGAGGTAACCCGAAATCGGGAGCGGATGAAAGACTTCGCCTGATGGGGAGTGCAGAAAGAAACGGACATTCCCGATCGAACAGTATGTCAGTTCTCTTTTGGTGAAATTGATTTTTAAGATGGAGGCAGTCGCCCCTCTTTTGTTTTTCATCGCTTGGTTACAGCGCTCAATGATGCTTTCCACATCCTCATCCGCATATGTTTCCACGATGTCTTTAATAGCTGAGGAGGATTCGTTGGCAAGGGATCCGCTGCCGAGACCGTCGGCTACCGCGCAAACCAATTCCTCTTCATCCGCCTTTATGAAAAAGCTGTCCCCGCATATGGACTTGCCTTCTTTATTTAATTGGTATACAAGAGTTTGAACATGTTCGTTTTCTTCAACCTGAATCATTACATTAGCTCCATGGAGGGATCTCCAATCAAGGCCTCTCTCAGTTTTTTCACCGCTTTCCGCTGTAGGCGCGAGACGTGCATTTGAGATATTCCGAGAATGTCCCCTGTTTCTTTTTGGCTTTTATTTTGCACAAATGTTAGATCGATAATTTGTTTTTCGCGGTCAGACAGCACATGAAGCACGCTTTGGATCATCATCTGCTGGTTGACGCGTTCGTATCCTTCCTCGTGCGAACCGACGATATCAAGGATCGTGACGGTGCTTCCGTCTGCATCCGCTTCGATGCTGTGATCGACAGAAAGCGCCTGATAGCTTTTTCCCATCTCCATCGTTTCAAGCACTTCCTCTTCTGACACATCGAGAAAGGCTGCGATTTCTTCGACTTTCGGCGACCGCTGTGTCTCTGTCGTCAGCTGATCCACCGCCATTTTAATGCGCGGCCCGAGTTCTTTAATCCGTCTCGGGACGTGTACGCTCCATGTTTTATCTCGGAGGAAGCGTTTGATCTCGCCGATGATGGTCGGAATCGCAAATGCTTCAAAGGATTTGCCGACCTCCGGATCATAGCGTTTAATGGCGCCGAGAAGCCCGATCATCCCGACCTGGCGGAGATCCTCGTGAAAGCTTTTTCCTTTTGAATATTTCTTTGCCAGCATTTCGACGAGATTGGTATACACCTCGACGAGTGTCTCCTGGGCTTTTTTATTATCATGTATTTGAAAGTCGCGTATGAGCCGATCAACTTCATCTTTAGTTAGTTTCGTAGTTTTTGATGGTTGTGCCATGATCAACTCGCTCCCCATTTAAATACTTTGTCATCGCCACGGTTACGCCAGAGTTGCTTTGAACTTTGACTTCATCCATGAGCGTTTCCATTAAATATAGACCGAGTCCTCCTTCTGACAATTGATCGACTGTGTGCGAAGGCGTGTACGGCCCGAGATCCTGCTGCTTCTGATCAAAATCAAAGCTGTCTCCCTGATCGGCGACAATGACCTCCAGCCGATCCTCAAACACACCGAACCGCACGGATACTTCTCCCTTGTTTTCATCTTTGTATGCATGCTGGACAGCGTTTGTACAAGCTTCGCTGACAGCGATTTTCAAATCTTCAATGTCATCGTAGGTATAGCCCATTCTGCTGGCGACACCTGATAATGTAAGCCTGACGATCCCTACGTATTCCGGTTCGGCCGGAATTTTCATCTCAATATAATCAACTGATGTACTCATTGCACGCCACCTTCTGACTTTGCCGAAATGTCGATGATATCCTTAAGCCCCGTAATTTCAAACAGACGGACGAGCCGATCGGAAAGATTCTCAAGCTTCAAAGAACCGCCTTCCTTGCTCACCGTTTTAAACACGCCTACAAAAACGCCTAAACCCGTACTGTCCATATAGTTTACATCTTTTAAGCAGATTCTCATGTTTTTCCCCTCGTTTGCCAAGGGCATCAGCTTTTCACGAACCACCGGAGCTGAGTATACATCGATTTCTCCAGCGATATTGATTTGTATATCTGAAAGATTCTCCTTCATATCTACCGTTAAATTCATCGTATCACCTCTGAAAGTTATCCTTACTCGTGCTAATGGCTTTTTACCCGTGCTGCCGTTTTGTTAAACCTTTCTTTTCAAAACTATTAACGTAAAATCGTCATGAAGCTGAAAGTCCTGGAGTCTCAGCAGGCTGTCGTAAATATTTTTGACCATATCCTGCGCCGAGCATTCCATATGTTCTTCCAGCATGCGCTGAATGTCGCTGCGCTCCAAGAAACCGTTTTCGGTACGGCATTCGGTGACGCCGTCAGAAAAAAGAACGATCATGTCTCCTTCGTCCATGTGCTGTTCGTATTGGCTGTAATCAAAATCCTGAGAAATTCCCAGCACCAATCCTTTTGCCTCCAGATCATAAAACTTCTTTTCTTTTTCAGAGTAGTAGAAGCCCGGTTCATGCCCCGCAGAAGCATACGTAAATTGGTGATTTTTCGTATTGTAGTTTGCGTAAAACATGGTGATAAACATGCTTGAGTCCACATTCTGTTCTACAACGCGGTTAAGGTTTTTCAACACTTGGGAGGGGTGAATGCCGATCTCTGGAAGAGAGTCCATGGCATACTTGATCATCGACATGCACAATGCGGCGGGGATTCCTTTTCCGATGACATCGGCTATCGCGATGTTAATCGATTCCTTGTCTTTGACAAAGTGATAATAGTCCCCGCTCATCTGCTTGGCGGGAACGCTGATCGCCCCGATATCCAGCTCTTCTTCTTCAGGAATTTTTGTGCCCAGCAGCGTCTGCTGGACATTTGCGGCAATTTCAATTTCTGAACGAAGCTCCTGCTGGATATCTCTCAGACTTTGATGTTCCTGATAAGCCATCCCGTAGCCAATCATGACTTCTATTAAAAAATCCAGCGAATGAAAAACATCTTCCGGCAGATCCGGATACAGTTCCTTTATTACTTTTCGGTGGATGCTGATAATTTCCTCCGGAGGAACCTGATGTTCAATCGTTTTTCGGCTGAATTTTTGGGCTTGATATAAAGATGTTTCTGTTAATTCGGCTATATATCGGCTAAGCAGCTGATGGTACCGCTGCTCTATAACCTCCCTGAAATCCACGTTCTAACCTCCTACCGAAGCCATTTCACGGCTTGAATCTCTGTTCCTTCCTCTGCAACAGATTGCAGGCTGAATTCATCCATCAGCCTTTTGACGCCCGGAAGCCCCGCTCCCAGTCCGCCAGACGTTGAAAAGCCGTCTTCCATCACTTTACGGATGTCGGGGATTCCGGGTCCTTTGTCTTCTGCTATGATTTTAAGGCCTTTTTTACCTCTGTCGTTTACTTGTTCTATGCTGACCTGGCCCTTGCCGGCATATAAGTAGATATTTCTGGCCAATTCTGAGATAGCCGTCGTGATTCTGGCCTGGTCCACCGTGCCGAAGCCTAATTCCTTCGCAACGTTGCGGCCAAGCTGTCTGGCGGCTACGATATCCCATTCTGTCATGATTTTCACACAGGATTGGTCGTTCATCGCTATTCCCCCAATTCCCGCTTCAATGTCTCAAGCCCTTGCTCTAAGTCGAGCGCTGTTTCGATTTCCTCAAGTGAGATTCCGAGTTCAATCAATGTGACCGCCACAGCCGGCTGAATTCCCGTCAACACGACTTTTGCGCCCATTAATTTTGACATGGTAATGACATCGCCGAGCACTTTCGCGATAAATGAATCGATCATATCAACGGATGTCAGGTCGATGACGACCCCGTTCGCGCCGGTTTCATAGATTTTGTTCAGCAGGTCTTCCTGAAAATGCAAAGCAGTCTGATCGTCAAGTTCCCATTGAATGGATACCAATAAGCAGTTATACAGTTTCAAGATCGGGATTTTTGGATGTCTCACAATGTTATTCCCCCAATGAAACGATTTTTCGATTTGTCATTTCAAGCGCTGTTTGAATTCCTTTTTGAAGGGTATTCTTCGTAATAACCTGTGACAAATCAATTCCCAGATTAACGATCGTCTGCGCGATTTCCGGACGGATTCCGACGAGCAGGCATTTCGCGCCGACAAGCCGCACCGCTTCCGATGCCTGGATAATATGGTGCGCCACCATCGTATCAACGACCGGCACGCCCGTAATATCAATCAATACAACCTGTGAACGGTGCTTCACCACGCCGTTTAACAGATTTTCCATAATGTGCTTTGCACGCTCCGTATCAATCGTCCCGACAAGCGGCATGACCGTTACATGCTCAAATACCGGGATCAGCGGAGCCGACAGTTCCTGAAGCGCGATTTTTTGCAAAGTAACCGTTTTTTCCCAGGAGATAGAATACTGATTTAAGATTTCCGTGTTTATCGGATTGAAAAAGCTGTCTATTTCCAAAATCAAATCCGCTCTGTCCTGATCGGCCATATTAAGGTCGACCATCGTTTCGTAAAGCAGTTTCCAAAACTCTGACAGGGTGGCTGAAAGAAGTTTCAGTGACAGGCCGAGCTGAACGGCGCGCAGTGCGAGTTCACTGATCTGCTCTTCGGTAGCCTCGTCATTTTTAGTCGATAATAAAAGAATGTCTATATAATCTTTACAAATATTTTCACATATGTGATTCGTAAGCTGATAGTCTTCCTGATTGCCTACTTCTTTTAGTTTGGCTGTCCAAGTATCAAGCAGTTCATCATGCTGATCAATAATGAACTGATACACTTTCTGATTCGACATGGGTTTCACTGACCTCCCGACACAAAACAACAAATTTTGTTTGATTATCTCTTTATTATAGCGCTTATGTTTTTCGAAAACAAAAAAAGTTGCTCTTTATGAGCAACCAGAAAAATATGACTAAAAATCAATGAGTGCCAAACTGATTTGCAGGGCTTCATCAACCTTATCCATCATTTCATCATCCAGATGAGTTATTTTATCCGTTAATCTTTGCTTGTCAATCGTCCGAATTTGCTCCAGCAAAATAACGGAATCTCTTTCAAAACCGTAGCGTTTTGCATCAATTTCGACGTGGGTTGGTAATTTCGCTTTCTGTATTTGGGCTGTTATGGCTGCAACAATAGCAGTCGGGCTAAAGCGATTTCCGATATCATTCTGGATCACTAAAACCGGGCGTACGCCGCCTTGCTCTGAGCCAACAACAGGAGATAAATCAGCAAAATAAACATCGCCGCGCTTTACAATCAAAATGATTATCCTCCGCTGACTAAGCGCTCAACGGTCGTTTCTGCTTCGCACTCAGCATAGTGAGCCTCAGAAGAAATGTTCAAGTTGATTTTCGCCATTTCCATATACCCGCGTCTCATCAAATCACGGTTGTGGCGAGTTGTCCGTTCGCTGACATACGCTCTCACTGCTTGTGATATCAGTTCGTTTCTGCTTCGTTTCTCCCGCATCGCTACACCATCCAATTCAGCTACTAAGTTTTCAGGCAAGCTGATTTTCATTTCGGTTCTTGCGCTGGATTCAGACAAAAAACATACACCTCCACCAAACTTACGGATACGACCAATTCATCCATCCAGACATAATGATACCATTATTCAAACGTCAAGCAAAGCTGTTTTATAAATTCTCTTTTTCCGGATGACGGCTACTTGCTTGTATTTTCTTGCAGTAAAGGATTTCTTACTTCCATTATACTCTCATTTTCCAAAAACATACGGGGAACGCGGGAACTAATGGTACAAGGGACCTCGTAATTAATCGTCTCAAGCCGCCCGGCGATTTCGTCCATCGTGATCGTTTCTTCTTTCTGGCTGCCGATCAGGGTGACTTTGGTGCCCGGCGGATAAGATTGGTCTAATTCGACCATCAATTGATCCATGCAGATCCTTCCGGCAATGTTCATCCGTCTGCCGCCGATCAGCACAGCCGTACCGCTCAGCTTGCGGAGCCATCCGTCTGCATAGCCGATGGGAACGGTTCCGATCCATTGATCCTTCTCTGCCGTATATGTTGCACCGTAGCTGACGCTTTCCCCTTTGCGGATTTTTTTCACATGGGATAAAACAGAGTGCAGTGCAAAAGCCGGCTTTAATTGAAACGGAATTTCGTTTTGGATGTCAGCGGAAGGACGGAGCCCGTACATACTGATGCCGAAACGAACCGCGTTAAAAAAGCCTTTTTTAAGACGAAGTCCGGCAGCGCTGTTCGCGCAGTGGACCATCAATTCTTTTAAAGGAAGCGGAGCGATCAATTTTTTAAAGCGTTCAAATTGGAAGAGGAAATAATCTCTGTTTTTTTCATCCGCGGTTGCAAAATGGGTGAATACGCCTTTACAGACTAAACCGGGATTTTGGCCGAGGATTTTTAACACGCTTTGGATTTCTTCCTCCGTTTTGACTCCGAGTCTGTTCATGCCGGTATCGACTTTCAGGTGAAACGGCACTGTTTCACTTCCGAGGTGGCGCGCAGCTTCCTGAAGCCATTCAACAGAATATCCCGTCAGTGTGACGTCATATTCGGCAGCGGCTTGTACATATTCAGGGGGCACGGCGCCAAGGACGAGAATCGGCGCTGTAATGCCCCGTTTTCTCAAGGAGATCGCCTCATCCAGTATCGCTACGGCAAGACACGAGGCACCCGCTTCAAGCGCGGCTTTCCCGACTTCCAAATCTCCGTGGCCGTAAGCGTTCGCCTTTACAACCGCCATGAGATGGACGTTTTCGCCGATGTGTTTTTTCATATGTGTGACATTTTCTTTAATCGCAGACAGGTTGATTTCCGCCCACGTTTCTCTGTAAAAGGATGCTGTGTTCACTCGATACACTTCCTAGCATTATTTTCAAACCATATTGTTATTATCATACTAAAATTATGCTGCAAAGTGAAATGGAATCAAAAAAAGAGGCCGGCAGCGGCGGCCTCTTTTTGACGTTATTTTGAAGACTGTCCCTGCATGCTTTTGGCGGCGGCCACCATTTCGTCTTTCGTAAGATCCTTCGATGACAGGAGGTAATCCACTCCGTCATATGTCCACGTTAAAGACGTATCGGATAGTGCTGCGACCGTGAAGCCGAGATTAACCGGTTCGCCTTTCAGCGTGACGGCAGAGGCTGCTTTTGCGATTTGGGCTTTTTCTTGAATGAGCGTGAATGATTTTTCCCCGCCGTATGTCATGACGACCCGTTTGCCGTCCGCGGTTGAAATATCTTTCTCTTCAAGCTTTTTGACGCCGGCCGGCACTTGAAGCGGTGTTTTGACGGCAAATGAATCAGACGGCTTAGCGCTTGTGGCGACGTCCATCTGGGAAAGCGTCATGTTTTTCTTCTCGTCAAAAGAGTCTTTGTCAAACGGTTTGTTGAATTCAAAGCTTTTGAATTCGACTTTTACCATCACTTTCCGGTCTGTATCCATGACTTTGACGAGCGACGGGCTCATGTCCTTTTTGTTGAAAGTGATTTCTTGCGTCGGCAGCATTTTGTTATGCTGATAGTTTGTTTTTGTTTCAAACGTGTACTTTTTATCTTTGGCGGAATAGACGGCGTCTTTGTCATTTTGCACGTCTTTTACAAGTGACTCAAACAAATATACTTGGCTGCTGTTATTCGGCCAGTCGCTTTGGAAGCGGAAGCTCTTATTTAAAGACGGCGTGAGGACAAAGACTCCGTTGGCGTTCCGTAAAATGACTTGATTTTGGTCTTTTTTCGGATTTTCCAGATAGACCCGGTACAGGGAAGGTTTTTTATGCCAGATTTCCACATTGTATACTTGCGGATCACTCCCCGTTTCAATGGTCATTTTGGCTTTTGCTTTGTACGAGGTGTATTCTTTCGCCTTCTTATCTAAACCGGTCACGATATCTTCCTGTGATTTTTGGCCGCAGGCCGAAAGAATAAGGACGGCAAGCAGTCCCGTTAAAAGCAAAACAAAGCTTTTTCTCACCTTTTTCCAACCCCTTCTTCTCAATTGATGTAAAGGGAAGAAATCGCTTGTTTGACTTTAACGGTACGCCCTGAACGGCCGGACGCGTACCATAAAAGCCTCAAACAACTTGTCTCCCTTAATGCACTATCAAATATATGAAGGGGTTTCGGCTAATATGCAGACTAGCGTGACAACCTTTCAATCACGACCTGCGCCGCGGCGTATTCTTTTGTATGGGTAATGGAGACGTGAATTGCCGCGCCGTCAAGCTTGGCGCAGGTCAGCACTGGCTTTCCGGCCGGGTCCTTTCCGATTTCAATATCCTGAAAGCTGAGCTCTTTGCCGATACCCGTGCCGTACGCTTTCGAAAAGGCTTCTTTTGCCGCAAATCTCCCCGCGAGAAATTCAATTTTCCTTTTGTCCGACAGCTGTGTAAAACGGACGTATTCACCGTCCGTCAATATTCTTTGCGGAAATCTCGTCTGCCGACTGAGCATGTTTTCAATTCTGTGCAGTTCAACGATGTCGATTCCGATTCCGAAAATCATGTGAATTCCTCCTAAAAGTCCGTACTAAAAAACGGTTTGTGTCATAAACGTGTTACTATATATGTAACAAATCAAGTGCAAAGGGGCTTGCGATGTTTATACGAACGGAAAATTTCCAGACTTTTATCAGACGTTATCCCGCCGTCAGCTGTATTCTGGCGCTTCAGGCGTTTTTATGGCTGTTTTTCAGCCTGCCGCTTCATTCCGTCATGATGTGGTCAGATGCAGTGACCGGCTATAATTACGGCGTTTTCGAGGGAGAATGGTGGCGGCTGGTGACACCAATGTTTTTACACGCGAATTTCACCCATCTCCTGTTTAACTCCATGTCTCTGTTTTTATTCGCGCCCCCGCTTGAGCAGATGCTCGGAAAAGTCCGTTTTCTGATTGTGTACATCGCGTCAGGCATCATCGGCAATATCGGCACGTATCTTGTCGAGCCGCTTGATTATGTGCATGTCGGCGCATCAGGGGCGATCTTCGGACTTTTCGGCGTGTATGTGTTTCTGACTGTCTTCCGGAAAGAGCTGATCGGCCGGGACCAGTCAAAAATGATTATGACGCTGCTTGTCATCGCGGTGCTGTCGACCTTTATCAATTCTAATATTAACATTATGGCGCATTTGTTCGGACTGGCAGGCGGATTTTTGCTTTCTTTTTTATGCGTGCAGCAAAAAAAGCGGCGGTATTAACCGTCCGCTTTTTCATATGAATACCAGCGCCCGATGCGTTCGGCATCTTCCTCACTGACATCCTTCAGCATGACATGCTCCATGTGGTGAGCTGATTTCACCGCGGTAGCCACTGATGCGAGCCGTCTTCTTTTTTGCAGAATAGACCGGCTGACTTCAAACATCTGCATTCTTCTTCTCAGCATAATCGTGGTCGTCTTCCCGATCAGCCTCGTGGTGATCTGAAGCCTGCCGCCGTTTATGCACCATGACGCTGTCCTAAACGAGGCATATCCAAGCACCAGTTCGGCAGGAAGCACAAGCAGCGATGCATATCCCCACGGTTTAAACAGAATACAAAGCGGGATGATCACGAAAACCGAGAAGATTATGGATCGGAATAAATACCGGCGCAGCGCCCTTTTCGGCAAATGATTCCGGTTTTCTTCCAGCACGTAATCCGGTGTGAAATCGTTCAGCATCACACCGAGCTTGGATCTGCGGATGATCGGAAACAGAATCGTTTGAGCGCCTTCTTTCTCATTCCCCGCCCTGCCTGCACTGACAATCGCAACCGTCGCGTATCCGAATAGCTGTCTGATGACATTTTCTTTAATTTTAATGGCCTGAATTTTACGGAGCGGGATCGTCACTTGATGCTTTTCAATAATTCCGCGTGTAATGACCAATTCATGTTCCTTTTTCTCTATTTTGAAGTTGGCATGCTTGATCATCATACCGGCGATGCTTAACAGCCAGGCGATGAACAATCCTATGAAAATGATCACGGCGTAAATGCCGATGCTCGCATGCTTGAGAAAAGAGAACCTGTCATAGAGCCAGTCCATCGGAAATACTTCATCAATCTGAGAAAAGAGGGCGAATACCGCTGAGATGATGACACCGATTCCCCCGGATGTTGAAGCCGCCATAAGCAGCTCGCCTAAAGACAGCCGGTAGACGGATTGCACATCACCCCTAGGCATCGGCTCCTGCTCCGCCGCTGTCTCTCGGTGTTCTTCCAGCTCGGCTTTTTGCTGAAAAACCGCCGCTCTGATCCGTTCCGCCTCTTCCACGGTAATGGCGGATAAGACGGCCTCGGCATTTTTTCCGTCGCCGGCCGTTTCGATTTGCAGCTTAACCAGCTTAAAAAGCTGCTGAATGACGCCTGCACTCGTATTCATTGATTGAATCCGGTCAATGGAGATGTATCTTTTTTTTGTAAAAAATAAGCCTTCTTCTATTCTGAATTCCCCGTCTTCAATGCGATATGTAAACTTTCTCCATTCGATCACGCTTGCTGCAATCAGCCAGATAAGCAAAACGGCGAGCGCAATGCCTCCGTAAAAGCGGATGAAATGGTTGGAATTAACAATATAGACAAGAAAAAATGGCAGAATAATGTTTTTAATGGTTTCGATAATAATATGGAATAAGTTCAAAATCACGGCCGCCGGGTGCAGACGTTTCGGCTCAGACATCATCTTCCGTCACCCTTGCCAGACGGGAAATGGAATCCCTCAGCCGGTCAGCTTCCTCCATATCAAGCGCCGGAATGGAATGAACGGTCGCCGCCGTGGAGATTTTGACTGAGGCCAGGCGGTATCTTCTGAGAAGCGGGCCTTGTGAAGTATCTACGTGCTGCACCCTCACCATCGGCACAATGACCCGTTTGACAATAAAAATGCCGGATTGAATATCTATTTCATTTTCATGGACTTCATAACGCCAGATCCTGTGCCTGATTTTCGGTATGGCATAGATGGATATTACTGAGCCGATGATCCAAATGATGCCAAGGACTCCGGTGATCCAATATGGCCAATGGAAGAAATGGCTTAAAACAGCTGCTGCTATAACGGCCAGAAGACAAACGGCGGACAGGATGATTTCCTGAAGACGCCAGACTTTTAAGCCGCTTGGACTGATTCGATTTTTTGGCTGTGCTCTCAACATACCTACCTCCCATTTTTTATCATACATACAAATACGGCTGATTTGCAAAAAAGATTCACTTTCCGGCATATCGAAAAAAAGCGGACCCTGTAAAAGGGTCCGCTTCCTGTGTTTTAGTATGATTTTTTCTGGCGTCTGTCACCTGAAGAACGGCGGTCAGTTGAACGTTTTTTATCGTAGGAAGAACGGTTGGTGTTTTTCCCTTTGCCGCCGCCGCGGTAGCCGCCGCCTTGGCCGTCTCTGCGCTTAGAAGTGCGCTGGTTTTTATAGCGTTTGCTGACCATCGGCGCTTCATCAGTGAGGCGTACAGGCGTGCTGTCCGGCTCTTTTGTCGCCATTTTGATGGCTGCAGCCACAACTGTCACTGCATCATGATCTTCTAATAATTCCGCAGCTGCCGTCATGTAGAAGTTCAGGTTGTTTTCGCTGATCGCCGTGCGCAGACGGTCAACCGTCACCTGCTGCTGTCCTTCTAATGCTTCGTCAAGCGTCGGCTCTTTCATGCGGTCCATTTTGCGTTTTGTCGTTTGTTCAATCGCGCGAAGCATGCTTTTCTCACGCGGTGTGATAAACGTCATCGCCATACCCGTTTTTCCTGCACGGCCCGTTCTTCCGATACGGTGAACGTAGCTTTCAGGATCTTGAGGCACGTCAAAGTTGTACACGTGTGTTACGCCTGAGATATCAAGTCCGCGGGCGGCAACATCAGTCGCTACAAGCACTTCGATTGCACCTTCTTTAAATTTGCGAAGCGCAACCATACGCTTCGCCTGCGTTAAGTCGCCGTGAATTCCTTCAGCTGCATATCCGCGCAGGTTCAAGGCTTCAGCCAGCTCATCAACACGGCGTTTTGTACGTCCGAATACGATCGCAAGTTCCGGAGACTGAATGTCAAGAAGACGAGTCAGCGTATCGAACTTTTTACGCTCTTGCACTTCCAAGTAGAACTGCTGAATGTTAGAAACAGTCATTTCTTTCGCTTTTACTTTTACATGCTCAGGCTCAGTCATGAAACGCTCTGCGATCCGTTTGATCGGAGCAGGCATTGTTGCTGAGAATAGAAGCGTCTGATGCTCGCTCGGCACGTTTGAGAGAATTGATTCGATATCATCAATGAATCCCATGTTCAGCATTTCATCGGCCTCATCCATGACAACCGTATTCACGTTGTTAAGACGGATCGTGCGGCGGTTGATATGGTCAAGAAGACGCCCCGGCGTACCTACGATGATATGCGGGTTTTTCTTCAATGCGCGGATCTGACGCCCGATATCCTGGCCGCCGTAAATAGGCAGCACTTTCGCGCGCTTATCTTGTCCGATTTTATATAACTCTTCAGATACTTGAATGGCTAATTCACGGGTTGGCGCGATTACGATTGCTTGAATATTAGGAGACTCGGGGTTCATTTTTTCAACAAGGGGTATACCGAACGCAGCTGTTTTACCTGTACCTGTTTGCGCTTGTCCGATGACATCTTTATTTAAAAGTCCGAGCGGAATCGTTTGTGCCTGAATCGGTGTTGCTTCTTCAAATCCCATACGGTTGATTGACTTCATGAGATCAGAACTTAATTGGAAATCTTGAAACGTTATAGTCAAATTATTCAAACTCCTTCTGATTGCTGTTTCAGTAATGTCGTGATTTACCACTAAAAACTGCCCTTTCATCAAAGGACAGGATCATACGTATACAAAGCCCGAATTACTTTACGTTTAATCTTACCATTACACTATGTGTTTTTCAATAAGGCGAGATGTTCAAGCTGCCGGAAGCGGCCTGACCGGATTCTTCCCGCAAATGACGTCGGCCCCCGCGCCGGGCGGGATTTTCCAGCCGGCGGTCTTTCTTTTTCATACGGACAGAATTATTTCACCCGGATTTAGTTTCTTCATTTTTATAAATTTTTATGAGGCTGATCAGTATTTCTTCAGTTCTCCTCTAATAAATCTTTAACGATTTCTTCAAGCTTCATACCTCTTGATGCTTTAAACAGAAGGAGATCGCCGGAAGCGGCCTTTTCCTGTATGGCGTGAAGCAGTTCTTTTTTTTCGAGATAATGGCTGACGCGGCCTTCTTCAAAATGCCGGCGTGCTCCGTCAGCGATGAACGCGCCGAGAGTGCCGTACGTAAATACATGGTCGATCTCCTCCGGATTGATCGCGGCCCCGCATTCTTCGTGGAATGCTTTTTCATGATCACCGAGTTCAAGCATATCACCAAGCACGAGCATTTTCTTCCGGTAGCCTTTCATCGTTTCGATTAATTCGACCGCCGCTTTCATTGACGTCGGACTTGCATTATACGCGTCGTTAACGATTGAGATGCCGTTATCCGTTTTGACCAATTCCAATCTCATTCCCGTCACTTTCAGGCGGCTCAGTCCCAGAGCGGCATTTTCGGGCGTAATGCCGAAATAGATGCCCGCGGCGTATGCGGCCATGGCATTCATGACATTATGTCTGCCGAGAACGGGAACAAAGAAAGAACGATCAATACCGTCGATACTGAAATAAGTGCCTTCTTCCGCCTGTTTCATTTCTTTCAGGCGGAGATCATTGTCCGCGCCTGCGCCGTATGTCGTTGTCCGGCAAGTGTACGCCCTTTCGCGAAGCAGCGGCTCATCCCCGAAATAAAACAGAACGCCGTCTTCCCGAAGTCCGTTTATAATTTCTAGTTTCGCCTCCGCAATTCCTTCTCTTGAGCCTAAATCCTGCATATGGGATTCGCCGATATTGGTAATGACGGCAGCTTCCGGTTCGGCGAGACGGCTCAGAAAATCAATTTCGCCTCTCGCGCTCATCCCCATTTCTAAAACGGCGATTTCTGTATCTTCGGGCATAGCAAGCACCGTCAGCGGCAGGCCGATATGGTTGTTGAAATTGCCTGCGGTTTTGTGAACGCGGTATTGAGTGCCGAGGACGGCGTGAAGCATGTCTTTTGTTGTCGTTTTTCCGTTGCTTCCGGTCACCCCGATAACCCGTGTGCCGAGCTCTTTTAAGTAAGCTTTTGCCAATGTTTGCAGCGCCTCCAGCGTGTCATCGACAAGGATCACGGCACGCTCTTGCGGCGGATTCGGCTCAGAGCGGTCCCACAATACCGCGGAGACGCCTTTTTCGAATGCTTGCGGCACAAAGGTATGGCCGTTAAAATGCTCTCCTTTTAAAGGAATGAACAGCTGATTTTTTTCCAAAGTCCGCGTATCGGTTGCGGCGCCCTCAATCATCGTTTGTTCAAATACAGGATTTGTCAGTGTGCCTTTGACCATGTCTGCGATTCGTTTTACAGTTCGCTTTATCAAAGGTGGCACCTCGCTTTCTGAAAATGTTGTCTGTTACGGGAAAAGACACTGCCCTCTTCAGGCAGTGTCCGTCTTCATTAAAATGTATGTTTAATCAGCTGTTTTTCGGCATGGCGTTCTTTTGCCAGCTCAACCAGCTGCTCGATCAGATCGCTGTAATCTACGCCGGCTTCTTTCCACAGCAGCGGGAACATGCTGAATGGCGTAAAGCCCGGCATTGTGTTCACTTCGTTAATGAGCACTTGACCGTCATTGGTCAGGAAGAAATCGGCGCGGACAAGGCCTGAGCCATCAATCGCTTTGAAGGCTTTAATCGCCATCTCGCTGATTTCCGCGTACTGTTCATCCGTCACTTGCGCGGGAATCATTAAATCCGTGTCGCCGTCTTCGTATTTCGCTTTATAGTCGTAAAAGTCGGTCTTCGGAGCGATTTCACCGACGGCGGAACATTTCGGTTCGTCATTTCCGAGCACGCCGATTTCGATTTCTCTGCCGGCGATTCCTTCTTCCACAACAATTTTCCGGTCATACTCAAAAGCCAGTTCGAAGGCTTTTTCAAGCTCTTCACGGTTTCGGCATTTGCTGATTCCGACACTTGATCCGAGGTTCGCCGGTTTGACAAAGCACGGATACCCCAGCTCCTCTTCAACCTGTTGTAAGCAGCTGTCCGGCGTCTGTTTCCAATCCTTTTTTAAGAAAGCGGCATACTTCGCCTGCGGAAGCCCCGCTTGAGCAAACAAATGCTTCATGATGACTTTATCCATGCCGGCTGATGATGCAAGCACTCCGTTGCCGACATAAGGAACATTCAGCAGCTCCAGCAGTCCTTGAATCGTGCCGTCTTCACCGTTCGGTCCGTGGAGAAGCGGAAATACGACGTCAATCGGCGCCTTCTCGTCAGCCGACGCTTCAGGAAACATTTCCCGGTTCAATGCTGAAAGAGCGAAACTTTCACCGTTTTGTTCCAGCTGAAGCATTTTCACGTTGGAAACCGGTTCAGTCAGAAGCGGGCCTCTTTGCCACTCTCCTTTTTCAGTGATGTAAATCGGATGTATATCAAACTTATCAGTATTAAGCGCTTTTGTTACAGCCAGTGCTGTCTGCAGCGATACATTGTGTTCGGCTGACTTTCCGCCGTACACCAATCCTAGACTTGTTTTCAATGGATATTCCCCCCACAGCAATTCATCTTTACTATCTTATCATTTTCATCAGAAAATGATCTAATTATTTTTGGGCATTCTGAATATGAAAGCATTTGTATGTAATTCCTTTTTATTTTATATTAAAATGGCATGGAAAAGGAGATGTGTCATATGAAAAAAATCAGTACAACAGAACAATTTAATGAACTTATTCAATCCGACAAGGAAATCATCGTGAAATTTTTCGCTGACTGGTGCCCTGACTGCACGCGCATGAATATGTTCATCGGCGATATTTTGGAAGAATATAATCAAAATGATTGGTATGAGCTGAACAGAGACGAACTCCCTGAGCTTGCCGACAAATATCAAGTGATGGGCATCCCGAGCCTTCTGGTCTTTAAAGACGGTGAAAAGAAAGCGCATCTGCACAGCGCAAACGCGAAAACTCCGGAAGAAGTCACAGAGTTTTTATCACAGCATATTTAATTCGTTTCGTGATCTTTGTTTATGACTTCAGGCTCTACATGAACATGGACATGAGTCACATCATGTTCATGTTTTATTGCACATTCGACCTCATCGGCTACTTCATGACCTTCTTTCACAGACAGTCCCGGATCTACCGTAATGACCATTTCCACATGAACCGTGCTTCCCAAATACCTTGCTTTCACATCCTTCAGCCTGCTGACTTCTTTTATTTCTTTCACCGTATGTTTGTACGGTTCCAAATCTTTCAAGTCAAATCCGTCCGTCAATGAGTGGGAAGCATCTTTGAAGATGTCCCGTGCCGTCTTACAGATGATGATCCCGATCAGAAAAGCAATGACCGGATCAATCCACGGCAGATGAAAGCGGGCCGTTATGACACCTATAAACGCCCCAATACTGACATATGCGTCAGATCGGCTGTCTTTCGCCGCCGCATGAAGCGCCGAACTTTTGATCCGGTTTGCAAGACGCCTGTTATATACATACATGCCGTACATGACGATCGCGCTTCCGAGCGCCGTCCATGCCGCAATGTAGCTCGGTTCGGCCTCCGTTCCGCTGACAACCGCCTTCGCCCCACCGATCAGCACTTCAATCCCGACCGCCATCATAATAAAAGACGCAATTAGTGAAGAAATTGTTTCAGCTCGATAATGTCCGTAGGCATGATCGCTGTCCGCGGGGCGCTGGGAAATCCGGAGCCCGATCAACACAGCAAGAGATGCGACAATATCCGTGGCATTATTTAACCCGTCCGCTCTAAGCGCTTCGGAATGATAAATAAGACCGATCGCCAATTTGACGGCGGCAAGGATGAGGTATGCGGCGATATTCAGAATCGCGCCTTTCTCGCCCCTTTTTAAGTTCGCCGTTTGATCATTCATGTAAGGACTCCTCCATTCTCATTCATAGTATGGATGGAAAAGCAGAAAAATAGCAGCTTTTATATGGCGGAAATGCAATCAATTCGACAGCATTATTCCCCGGGAAACTTTTTGTCGAAAAATTGGCGGTATTTTCTCTTTACATATGAATAGGCTCATTGTATACTTTCATTAACTGATAATGATTATCAATATCATTTGATTAGGAGGGTAATCATGAGATCTTCTCCTCAACTCAGATCATCATTCGAAGGACGTAAAAAACATCTGATCCATTTGCTGATCAGTAACGGAATATACAAGAAGTCGGAACGGCACTTATATGAATTATCGCTTGGAGAGTTAGAAAGCGAATATCAAATATGTAAGGAAGGTGCGGGCTCATGGCGAAACGGAAAATAAAAACATACGAACAGCTGATAAAAGAAAACAAGGCGGCCATTATGAATAATCAAAAGCTGATGAATGTCATTTATGACAGAATCGACCGCAAGCATCAAAAATTGCTCCGGCACAACAGCCATACATAAAAAGAGCCTATTTCAGGCTCTTTTTTTATTGCTCAAAGGCTTCCGCCGCTAATTTGCCGATTACCGCATCGTCCATCGGCGGGTTGTGAAGGCCGGCGCGGGCGTCACGGTAATACCGCTGAAGCGGGTTGTTTCGCTCCAGGCTTTTCGCGCCGGTGATTCTCATGGCTTTATCAACAACGGAAAGGACGGCATTTGTCACAATGTGTTTTGCCGCGCCGAGTTCGCTTTTGATGAAAGGGCGGCGTTTCGGGTCATCATACATTTGCGCCGCCGTGAAAAGAAACTGTCTCGCTTTTAACAATTCAAGCTCCATTTCCCCGACACGCTGCTGAACGGCCGGCACGTCTTTAATCGGTCCGTTCAGGCTGTTTGGCGAATATTCGGATGCAAACCGGACGGCATAGTCCCTTGCTGCTTGAGCGATACCCAAATAAGCAGCGGGAATGTGAAGCAGCCAGCCATTCACTTTCGCCGCTCTCGGCCCGCTGATAAGCTCCACGAGCCGCTCGTCACTGACCGTGACATCATCTAAAATGAGGTCGTGGCTTCCGGTCGCCTTCATGGCAATCATATCCCACGTTTCTTCGACCGAGACGCCTGCCTGATCTTTATGAATGAGAAAAACACCGGTCGTKTGTTTTTCTTCAATCCATGCCGTCACAAGCATATAATCCAAAGTCAGCGAAAGGGTTGTAAAAGTTTTTCGGCCGCTCAGCACCCATTTTCCGTCTTTTTTGACAGCGGAAGTGCCGGGTCTTCCTCCCCTCGTCGGACTGCCGGTCTGCCGTTCAGTCGCTGCCCTGTTCAGGACGGCTCCCTTTTTCACCTCTTCTGTGATAAAAGAAAAGACATCTTCATTCCAGCTGTTTTCTTCTCCGAGCTCTCCCATGACAGATAAATGCCAGCCGATTCCGAGAGCAACAGCCGCATCTCCCCGGGCCAGCCGTTCCTGAAACAGCACCATATCATAAACGGAAATGCCTGCACCGCCGAAGGCCTCAGGTACCGTTAACGCCGTATATCCCGCGTCCCGCAGTCTTTCAATTTTCTCCGCGGGAAAACGGCCCTCTTCGTCATCAAGCGCGGCTGTTTTTTGAAATTCGTCTGCAAGCAGGCCGATTTTTTCAATCCATTCTCTCTGCCGTTCGTTCTGTATCCATAAAGACACTGGAATCCCCCCATTATAATTCCGATAAAGTTAATAAGTATTATAGAGATTCAAGTCCCGTTTCGCAACTGTAAGGCTGTACAAAAAAACACGCTATTCCATAGAATAGCGTGTTCAGACTGCTTCCGGGCCGCGGTCCTGCTTGAGCCCGAGATAAATCAGCATATATGTGAGGTAACCCATCGTCATCACAAGTCCGCCAAAGAAAAAGCTTGAGAATATCGGCTCTTCAAACGCGGTAACCGCCGCAAGCACGATCCAGCTTGCATACAGGTAGATGATGAAATAACGGAATCCCGTCTTCATTTTATATAAGAGAAACAGACCCACTGTAGAAAACAATCCCAGCGCAAGCCTGAAATAAACAAGATGTTCGAATTGGAACATGAATGACACAAAGGAAAAACCAAGCAATAACACAATCGGTAATGCGGTAATAAAATTTCTCAAGTGAGCACCTCCGTCATTACCTTTATTATAAATCAAAATAGCATAAATTATTGATTTATCGTGATCTTTTTCACAAAAATGTCATTCCTTTACTTTATACCCGAACATCGCGTTTGCAAAAGCTCCACCAAGCGACGGCTAAGAAGAAGACGATATGGATAATGATAATGCCTGTCGAAAATAACGGCGTCATTCCCGCAAACAGCGGTTTCGCCCCGCTCATGTATTGCGTCAGGTCCGTATTCGCGAACAGCAGGAAGCTTCCCCATTTGTTTTGGAAGACTGACATAATCGTCACAAGTGATTTTGCGCCGTACAGGACGATAAATGACAGAATGACGGCCGTGGCGCTGTTACGGAATAAGGAAGAGCACAGCAATCCGAAGCATGCCATCGCAAATGCCTCGACCCAGTTCGTGCCGATTACTTTCAGTGTGTTTACAAGAAGCGTCCCTGATTCAGATGTCACCGACACTCCGAAGAAAGCCATGCCGAACAGCAGAGACAGAATATAGTACGCCGCATACAGGTACAAGCTGACCAAAAATACGGTAATGAGTTTAGATATAAAAATCCGCTCCCGCTTTACCGGACGGATTAACAAAAATTTAATCGTTTTCTTATCAAATTCAGCTGAAATGATCGTCGCCGCAATGACGATCGTTAATGCTTCAAGCAGAATATTGAGCCCGGGCGCGTACGCCATATAGCCGATGAAATTCTCGTCCGTTCCGGAGCTGATGACAAGCCGTTTAATGACGAGCGCCATAATAAACTGAAGAACGGCCATTAAAATCAGCGCCACTAATGAGACTTTACGATTAAAGAGTTTCATATGCTCATTCGCTGTCAATTTAAACATTCGTCTCCCCCTCCTCTTGAAGTGCCGCCGTCACTTTCATGAATTCATCCTCAAGCGATTCCGCATACGGCATGATGGAATACACGAGAAAGTCTTGTCCGACGAGCGCCCGGTTTAATTCCGGGATGTCCTTCTTCGCTACGGTGACGGTAATGCCCCCGCCGTTTTTCTCCGGAGCAAACTGCTGTTGGGACAGCCATTCGAATGCTTCGTCAGCAGGCTGTATGTCGAGGACGGCTTTTTCTTCTTTTTCCGCTGCGCCTCGCAGAACGACCTCTGTTTTGATTTCACCTTTTTGAATGATGATGACACGGTCGCAAAGGTCCTCCACTTCACGCAATAAATGCGTCGCAAAAAGGATGCTCGTCCCTTCAAGTTCCGCGAGCTCTTTTAAGTGATCGCGAAAATCTTTCATTCCGCCGGGATCAAGACCGTTTGTCGGTTCATCTAAAATGAGCAGATTCGGACGGTGAAGAATGGCCTGTGCAATCCCGAGACGCTGACGCATGCCGAGGGAATACGTTTTAACTTTGTCGTGAACGGCATTTGCGAGCCCGACCCGCTCGATGACTTCCTGAAGCCTGTCCTCTTTGATGTTTTTGTGCATGTTGGCAAAGTGCTTCAGGTTTTCCCATCCCGTCAGATACGGGTAGAATTCAGGGTTTTCCACGATCGCGCCGACGGATTCCAACGCTTTTTCGAACTCAGTATCGTGCTGAAAGCCGTTAATTGTAATCGTGCCGCTGTTTTTCTTTAAAAGACCGACGATGATGCGGATCAATGTAGTTTTTCCCGACCCGTTCGGACCGAGCAAACCGATGATCTCGCCCTGCCTGACATCCATGCTGATGTTTTTCAAAATGTGCTTTTTGCCTATTGTTTTGTCAAGGCCTTCAATATGTAAAATCGGCTCAGTCATACAGCCTTCCTCCTTTTTCAAAAAAAAATAAACAGTGCCCGTACATAAGGCACTGTCTGCATTATAACATTTGTCATTTATTCGTGAAGAGCCGGGGCTGTTACGTCTTCTCCGGCCCCGGTCCGGATTTTTCTTTCTCTTCATTATTGACGACATCCAGAATATCCAGCAGGAACACAAAAATCGGAATCCCGATAATCAGGCCCCAAATGCCGAAGAAATGTTCCGAGAAAATCAAAACCGTAAAGGTAAAAAAGATCGGAAGTTCCGTTTTCGCTGACATCAGTTTCGGATTGAGGAAGTACGTCTCAATCGCATGAATAACGAAAATGACCAATACGATGTAGATAACATACGCAGCGCCGCCCGTCGTATACGCGATGATACTGAGCGGGATGAGCGAAATCACCACACCCGCCACGGGAATGAGCCCGAGGAAAAAGACCATGATGGACAGGCCGAACAGCTGCGGAAAATGCAGAATGGCCAATGCGATGAAGGTGAGGATACAGTTCACCAGCGCGATAATAAATTGTGCTTCAATCACTTTGCCGAATGTTCTCGCAAACTTGCTGCCGAAAAAAGCAAGTTCATAGTAAAAGACAGACAGCTTGCTGTGCTGAAATTTTTTCATGAATTCCGTGAGCCGCTTTTTCTCGAACAGGAAAAACATGCTGAGAATCAGTGACATCACGACCTGCAAACCGAAAGTGCTGATATCGGCCAAGTATGTATACAGTACATTAAATCCTTCTTTTACATAAGAACCGATATTAATGTCACCGAACACGCTCGATATTTCATCATAAAACGGGATGACATCGGGATGATACGCGATGTGCTTGATCTGCTTAATCAGCTGTTCAATCTGCTTGGCAACAATCGGGTAGAAGACAAAACCTCCCACAGTCGCTCCGACAGCCAGCGCAATATATAAAATGGTGATGACCACCCTCTGACTGATACGGAAAAAATGGTTCAACACGTGCCGGATGACAGTCTCCAGCCGATCCATCAGAAAAGTAAAAATAAACGTAAGCAAAATCAAATTAATCATACTTCGGAATACAACTAACACCCCAGTCAAAACAAGAAAAACGGAAAAACGTCTGACACCCGGATGCTGAAAAAATTTAAAAATAGCCGCCATTTATACACTCCTGCTAGGACAAAAAGCCCTTAGATTTCATCTTTCACTCTCTAATTGTAAATTATATAACAAAATGACGCTAAGGTCTTTGTCCACCTCCTAATAAATTTAAACAAATTTATCTTTTTTACTCATGGCAGACAAAAAAAAGAACGGCATGCCGGATGCATGCCGTTCCTCCCATTTTATACCGCCGTTTTCATTTCTTTTACGGCCTGTGTGCTTTTTGCTTCGTCAAACTCATTTTCGCTCTTGGCTACGATGATGGTGGCGATTCCGTTTCCGATCAGATTGACGATCGCCCTTCCTTCACTCATAAAGCGGTCAACACCGAGGAGCAGCGCAAGCCCTTCCAGCGGAATTACCTGGAGCGCCGACAAAGTGGAGGCGAGCACGATAAATCCGCTTCCGGTTACGCCCGCCGCGCCTTTTGATGTCAGCATTAACACGAGAATGATCGTAACCTGCTGACCGATGGTAAGGTCAACGCCGAACACCTGCGCCAGAAAAACCGTCGCCATGGAAAGGTAAATCGAGGTGCCGTCCAGATTAAAGGAATACCCCGTCGGAATCACAAGACCGACAACCGATTTGGAACAGCCGTAGCGCTCCATTTTATCCATCATCCGCGGCAGGACGGACTCAGAAGAGCTTGTGCCGAGAACGATGAGCAGTTCATCTTTAATAAACCGGAGATAGTTCCACAAACTGAAACCGAAAAGCTTGCAAATGATATTCAAAGCGACAAATACAAACAGGAACATTGTAACGTATACAGACAGCATCAGACTCGCCAGCGGCTTGATGGAATCAAGTCCGAAGTGCCCGATCGTATAGGCCATGGCCCCAAATGCGCCGATCGGCGCCGCGCGCATGATGTAGCCGATGATCTTGAAAAAGACGTGCGACAGTTTATCGAAGAAATCAATAATGCTTTTGCCTCTTTCACCGAGCGCTGCCAAGCCGACTCCGAATAAAACAGAAAAGAATAAGACCTGAAGAATGTCACCTTTCGCAAAAGCGTCAACCATGTTTGACGGAACGATGTGAGTGATAAATTCAATCCAATCAATTCCCTGTCCCCCGTTTTGCGTGTACTGAGAGACATCCCCTTTTTCAAGCTTGCTGTAATCAAGCCCCTCACCGGGTTTCATGATATTGACGACCAGAAGTCCGATAATAAGGGCGATGGTGGTCACGACTTCAAAATAAATAAATGCTTTTCCCCCGACTTTGCCGACTTTTTTCATATCTCCCATCTTGGCGATGCCAAGCACGATCGTCAGGAATATGATCGGTGCGATAATCATTTTTACCGCATTGATAAATGTATCGCCGAGCGGTTTCATCTGTTTCCCGGCCTCAGGCCATACAAGCCCGACGATGACGCCGATGATGACCGCCGTGATGACTTGGACTGTGAGATTTTTGAATATTTTCATCCCTGCTCCCCCTTGCCTCTCGCTGTGTCTATGCTGAAATGATAGCGTTTTCAAACAAAGAGGGGAAGCTTATGTTCATAACGGACATTTTGGTCTTTTTGGTCTCGGCTAACGGACGAATTTGTAGCGGTTAACCGGCCGGCCCACTCCCCCGTACTGAATGTCGAGCTTAATCTGACCGTCTTTCTCAAGAAAATCAAGATAGCGCCGCGCCGTCACTCTGGCGATTCCGAGCGCTTTGGCGGCTTCTTCAGCTGAAAGCGGCTCCGTCTGCCGTTTCATATAGGTTATAATTTCATTCATCGTAAAATGATTTAACCCCTTCGGCAGATCCCGGGACGGATTTTGCGGAATTTTAAGCAGCGCGTCAAGCTGGTCTTGAGACATGGTGTCATGCTGTTCCATTTTCCGTTTATATTGTTTAAAGTTTTCGAGCGCCTGTCTCATCCGCTCCAGCTTAAACGGCTTCAAAATATAGTCGGCCGCGCCGTTTTGCAGCATAAGCTGGATCGTTTCTTTGTCTTTTGCAGCCGAGACGATGATGACGTCCACTTCGAGCTTTTGTTTTCTGATTTCCTGAAGCGTTTTAATTCCGTCTTTTTTCGGCATGTACACGTCTAATACCACGAGTTCGGGCCGAAGATCTTTTATAAGCCTGATTCCCTCGTCTCCGTCAGCTGCCGTGGCAATGACGCTGAATCCTGAAACGCCGGTGATAAATTCTTTATTCACCTCCTGCACCATCGGATCATCTTCAATAAGCAGCACCTTGATTTCCATCTATTGATTCCTCCCCCTTCATCGGAAATAAAATAGAAAATGCCGTTCCCTGTCCCTGCCGTGTGTCGACTTCTATGATGCCCATCCCTTTGTCGACGATCTGTTTGACGAGGTACAAGCCGTATCCCGTGCCGCCCGTTTTATTGACGGTAAACCCCTTTTCATAAATGTGCGGGATATGCTGATCGGAAATCCCGCTTCCATTGTCTTCTATTAATATCGCAAGCACTTCTTCATTTTGCTCGATACTGATGTCAATGTGTTTGTCCTCCGTGTCCGCTGTTTCGAATGCGCCGAACGCGTTTTCGATTAAATTGCCGAGCAGGACGACGATGTCATGCTGGTCCACATGCACCGGAAATTGTGAAAAGCTGCTGTTTTCATCAATTTTCACAGAAATGCCGAGCTCTTTGCCTCTTTTGATTTTGCTTAACAGAAGCCCCGCCGCGGCGTCATTTTGAATGGCCTGATGAAGGAATTCTGTGACGCTTTCTTGTTCTGATGATGCCTTGAAAGCAAGCTGGAGCGCTTTTTCTGATTTTCCGAGCTGAATCAGTCCCGCGATGGTGTGAAGCTTGTTCATGTGTTCATGGTTTTGGACTCTGAGCGCATCGACAAAATTTTTCACACCTGTCAGTTCTTCAGCCATTTTCGCCGCTTCCGTCCTGTCCTGGAATATGGCGACGGCGCCGATGACCTTCTTTTTCATAACGATCGGAATTCTGCTGCTCATGATGACCTTCCCGCTGACTTGGATTTCTTCATTATATACAGCCCGGTTTCGCTCGACGATTTCCGGGAGCCGCGAATCTTTTAACACGTCCCAGATCAGCCTGCCATCGGTCTCTTGTCTGACATTGAATATCTGCTTCGCTTTTTCATTAAAAATGGTGATGTGATGCTGGTTATCAATGGCGATGACACCTTCATTCATTGAGTGAAACGTAGCGGTCCGTTCTTCATACATTCTCACGATCTCATGGGGCTCCAGCCAAAACATCTGTTTTTTGATGTGGCGTGCCAGCAAAAAGGAGCCGGCCAGTCCGAAACCGAGCGCCAGCAGAACGATAAAGAGAATGTCATGTTTCAGCTGAAGAAGGATTTCACCAAAGCCGGGCAGCGTTTTACCGGCAAGGACGACGCCGATCTGATTCAGATCCCGATCTTTTATCGGATAAAAAGCGCGGACGGCAGTGCCGATTTCTCCCTTTGCTTCGGAAAAATAAATGTGCTCGGCAAACGCCGCGGCTTCGTCCTCACCCCTTGAACGCTTCCCGATCATCGTGCTGACGGGATGTGAATAACGGATATGGTCCATATCCATGACGACGATGTAGTCCGCTTCATTGATGATCCTTATTTCTTCGACCGCATGGCGCACGTCTTCCCTCTGCTTTTTCTGCTCCAGGGCGCGTTTGACATCGGTCATCTCAGATACCGTCCGCGCCGTATTCATCAGCCGTTTTTTCAGCTCGCGCTCCTCTGTATGCTGAATATTTCCGATCAGCACGATGCCGACGATCAAAAAGGTAAAAAGCACGACGATATAAGAAAGTATGGTGATTTTCCAGCGGATGGTGAGCTTTTTTTTCGTCATTGGCCTCTTCCTTTCCGTCTCTTTACGAAAACGGCCCGCCCGATTATGCTTGTTATAGAAAATGGCGGAGGGGGTTTTCGATGAAAAGCTTGCTGACGTGTCTCAGCCTGATGGTACTCGGTATCGGAACCGCTTTATTCATCGGCTTTCATGATCGTTTCCCAACGGATGAACCGTATTATGATGACGAACAGGAAGGCCTGAAAGATCAAATGGTGTTCAAATTCAGCCATGTCGTTGCTGAAAACACGCCTAAAGGGCGGGCGGCGAATAAATTCGCCGATCTGGTCTATCAAAAGTCAGGCGGAACCATTAAAGTAGAGGTGTTTCCAAACGGGAGCCTCTATTCAGATAATGAAGAAATAAACGCCCTCCAAAACGGGGACGTGCAATTCATCGCTCCCTCCACCTCAAAGCTCGGATCTCTGTCGCCTGAATGGGGTGTTTTAGATCTGCCGTACGCGTTTACAAACTATAAAGCCGTACAAGAAGGCCTAAACGGCAAAATCGGGACTCGCCTGTTCGCTTCTTTAGAAAAGCATCATTTGAAAGGCCTGGCATACTGGACGAACGGATTTAAGCAGCTCACGTCGAACAAAGGGCCTATCTTCACTCCGGACGACTTGAAAGGACAGGCGCTCAGGATCATGCCGAGCAGCGTGATCGAAGACCAATTCCGCCTGCTCGGCGCGAACCCGCGGCAGGATTCGTTTAATTCCACGTTTCAGCTCTTGGAAAGCAATCTCGTAGACGGAGAGGAAAATACGATTTCAAATATCTATTCTAAAAAATTTTATAATGTTCAAGATTATTTGACAATCAGCAATCACGGATACCTCGGTTATGCCGTGATGACCGACGAACATTTCTGGAATTCACAGACGGAAAAAACGAGAACCATCTTAACGGAGGCGATGAAAGAAACAACGGAATGGAACGAAACCTCCGCTGAGAAAATGAATAAAGACCAGCTTGAAGAAATCAAGAAGAATTCATCCATCAATATTCACATGCTGACGAAAGCGGAAAAGAAAAAGTGGATGAAACGCCTCGATCCGGTTTACGGACAATATGAACAGGTGATCGGCCGGGGGCTTGTGCAAGACTTGTTATCTTTGCGGCGCGATCCTTAGCAGGACCGATACGCCCATCTCCGTTTCATCCCTTTTCCTGATGGGGAAGTAAATAGGGACAAATAAAAAAGGAGATGGAGACATGTTTACACATACGAAAAAACTGCAGCATCCGGCAAAACCGGATCGTCCTGACCCGCTGTTCGCAAAAAAGATGCAGGAAATCTTGGGCGGACAATACGGGGAAATATCGGTCGCCATGCAATATTTGTTTCAAGGCTGGAATACACGGGGCAATGAAAAATATAAGGATCTCTTGATGGATACCGCGACGGAAGAAATCGGCCATGTCGAAATGATCGCGACAATGATTGCGAGACTGTTAGAAGATGCCCCGCTGGCGGAGCAGGAGAAAGCGGCTGATGATCCGGTCATCGGGTCCATTTTAGGCGGAATGAATCCGCATCATGCGATCGTCTCAGGACTGGGCGCCATGCCGGAGAGCAGCACGGGCGTTCCTTGGAGCGCAGGCTATATCGTCGCAAGCGGAAACCTCCTGGCAGACTTCCGCGCCAATCTGAACGCCGAATCACAAGGAAGGCTTCAAGTCGCACGCCTGTATGAAATGACCGATGATAAAGGCGTGAAAGATATGCTCAGCTTTTTATTGGCCCGCGACACCATGCATCAAAACCAATGGCTTGCGGCCATTAAAGAATTAGAAGCACAGGAAGGCCCGATCGTTCCTTCCACTTTCCCGAAGGCGCTGGAAAAGCAGTCATTCTCGCATAAACTTATCCATTTCTCAGATGGAGCAGAAAGCGCTGAACAAAATTGGCTGAAAGAAAAAGCGCCTGACGGCGAACCTTTTGAATACGAAAAGGAACCGAAAGCGCACGGCGAAATAGCGAAGCTGGATCCCGTCCCGCCTTATGTCCACAACACGCTTCCCGGACGAAAATAAAAAAGCCCTCTAAAGGGGCTTTTTTTAGGTGCGCACAACTGTCCAATCCGGTTCGTATCGGATGTCCGGGTGATGTAACAGCTCGTGAATGAAAGGTTCATCCTCTTCGTACAGCATCACTTCTATTGAAAGAATCGCAGCCTTCTGCTCGTTTTCTTCGTATATGCGGTCATGTTCGTTCTCCATAAAATGATCATAGGCCTGTCTGTTCTCCCAAACGCTGATGATCTCTGCGATGAACAGACCGTCTGCGTTTTTCCGCCAGCCGCCGGCCTGTTTGACGAAGCCATTTACACGTGATAATGCTCCCCACCGTGACTGTGCTTGCGAAAATGCTTCAGCGTTTGCAGCGTCTGTTTCACATACAATCTTTTTGATCAGCACGGCAGTTCCTCTGTGATGACTGTTTTCGCATGCGTATGCTCGACACAAAGATTCACGGTTCTGACGTATGAGCGTGTACGGTGAATCGTGCCTTTCGGGATGAGCAGGCTGTCATTTGCTTTGAGCACTGCAGTTTCTTTGTCCTTAAAATCGATCAGCAGCTCACCTTCAAGAACAATGAACCATTCATCTGAGTCAGGGTGATGGTGCCAGTCATATTCTCCCGTAAACACTGCGAGGCGCACACAGTGGTCATTGATCTCCGCGATTGAAAAATTATCGTGTTTTTCTTTGACTTTATTGGCGATGGCGAGTAAATGTTGCATTTCAGACACAAGTAAAAACTCCTTTTTTCATTTATTGTACTGCAACGCCGGCCCAGATCAAGATTTTTCCAAAACAAAAAGCGATCCAGCTGATGCGCCGGATCGCTTTTGATCTGCAAGTTGTCTGCCTTTTATGCTTTTATTAGCTGCTTCGTCTGTTTCCGCCTTTTTGGCCGATTTCTTTATAAAACTCTTTGTCATGATTTTTGCTTGTAGCTTCTCCGCCTTTTTGGCCGATTTCTTGATAGAATTCCTTGTCATGGTTATTGCTTGTGGCTTCTCCGCCTTTTTCACCGATTTCCTGATAGAATTCTTTGTCGTGATTTTTGCTTGTGGCTTCTCCGCCTTTTTCACCGATTTCCTGATAGAATTCTTTGTCGTGATTTTTGCTTGTGGCTTCTCCGCCTTTTTGACCAATTTCCTGATAGAATTCTTTGTCATGGTTATTGCTTGTAGCTTCTCCGCCTTTTTTACCTGCTTCTTCTCTGCTCATTTTGTTATTATCTTGTGCCATTTTTGAATTCCTCCTTTAATTGGTGTTGGTTGTTGGTTTCCCGATTTCAGAACTGCTAAACAAAGAAAACACATTGAATGTGTTTTCGGGTGATTTTTTATCATTCTGCATCCTTCAGCCGGCTTAGAATCCGGCGTTTTTTATAAAGCATGATGCCTGTTTCCGCGATGCTTTCTAAAGCTGAACGGTTGGCGGATGCGCCAAAGATGATGCCTGCGGCCGGAACCATTTGCAGCAGTTTTTTCGCAGCGAACGTATCGCGGTAGCTGTAAACGACTTCCCGCCAGCCCTGTATCTGCGAGGCAACGCGCTGATAGGTGCGGTCGTTTTGATCATATTGCCGTAAATCCTGCAGGATCGCTTTTTTTCCGATGACGTCACTCGATACCAGCTGAAGCAATTTGACGATAAACACGCGTTCTTTTTTGTCTTTCGGGTCAAAGCCGTAGGCAATCGCGATATCCTGCAGTGTCTTTAAAGACAGACCGAGCATCGCCGGGATGTCTGCCGCAAGCGTAAACACGCCGCCGACTCCCGTTGCGGCTCCCTGCACCGTCGCGGCCTTTACACTTGTGCGCGCCATGGCTTCTGCGATTTCGTCCATGACGGCAAGCGGCGCATTGCGAATGTCGTGAAGCGTTTGACATGTTCCGTGCGGAAGTCGTTTCTGAAACTTTTTCATGATGCGCTTTTCTGATGTGAGATACTGTCCGCCTGACTGAATAAACGTTCCCGTTTCATCGAGTATGCGTCCGATTTTCCGCTGGATAAATTGCGGTGTCAGCTTGTCCAAAAGCTGAAACGGCAAGCGGGTGAATGTTTGCCAGAACATCACCCTCTGCTGCGCCTTTTCCCATTTTTGAATGTCTCTCAATTGTTTTTCCAGGTCTGTCCGCTCTTCTGTCACCCGTCCTGCACGTCCTTTCTGAATTCTTTCTTCATAGTATACCTTTATGGTGTTTTCTTACCCGACCGGGTTTTTTATTCGGAAGGGCATTCCATTGTTTAATTTTCTTTAAATTCTATATATTGTATAATTTTGAATAATACGAATGAAGGAGAAGGTTGAATGCATTGGATTTATTTGAGTTTAGCGATCATTTTTGAAGTATTGGGTACGGTCAGCATGAAATTATCAAATGGTTTTACAAAACTTGTCCCCAGTATTTTATTATTATTGTTTTATATCGGCAGCCTATGTTTTCTTACTTTGACTTTGAAATATATAAGTGTCTCCATCGTGTATGCGGTCTGGTCGGGAATGGGGATCGTACTGATTTCCTTGATCGGAATTTTTTTCTTCCATGAACAGTTCTCTGTCATAAAAGCTGTCTCTGTTCTTCTGATCATCATCGGTGTCGTTTCCTTAAACTTTATTTCTGAAAGTGAAACGTCATCAAACGGCATCAGCGTTCATACGGACAGAAACAGATGATGAAAGGCTTAAAGGTTCTCTTCCTCATTACAGATATTGGATTTATCATTTATTGGATTGTTACTTTTTTTGAGTGGATTCCAAAAAACATGGTGTTTAAAGATTATGATAACGCCATGATCATGGCTTGGAACTGGTCATTCTTTCCCTTAGATATTTTCATTTCGATAACCGGGCTGTACAGCTTGTTTCTTTATAGACAGAAACATGCGTTATGGCGACCTTTCGCATTAATATCACTTGTGCTGACCTTTTGTTCAGGCCTGCAGGCGATTGCCTTTTGGGTATTTATCGGTGATTTTGATCTTATGTGGTGGGCATTCAACCTGTACTTGCTTCTTTATCCTTTATATTTTATTCGGAAATTGCTGGCCTCTCATAAAAATAGCTGTCATTCTTTTTGATGAGGCGGTTTTCTTTTTCTTCAGGCGGGAAACACTTTTTATAAAGGAGTGATAGACATGCCTTGGTCAATGAAGGATTATCCGCAATCATTGAAGAATCTCGAGGAACCTGTGAAGAAAAAAGCGATCGAAATCGCGAATGCGATGGTGGATGAGGGATATGAAGAAGGACGGGCCATTCCCATTGCGACAAGTCAGGCGAAAGAGTGGAAAGAAAATGCCTCTAAGGAAGAAATCGATCAGCTGATGAAGCACGATGATGAAACGAAGCGCGGAAATTGATCCGGTATATATGGAAAAACCCCGCTCTAAAGAGAACGGGGTTTTCTGATTATAAACCGTAATAATAAGAAAGAGTGGTGACTGACACGTAGCCTGTCGCTCCTGCATACGTGACTTTCAGCCATTTATTAGAATTGGTGTAGTGGCCTTGAACATATTCACCGGTTACCCAAGAACCTGTAATTTTTTTACCGCTTGAGAATGTTGTAATTGTTGAACAGCTGACCTTAGAGCATGAGCGCATATTAGCTCCGTAAATACCGACTGTTCCCCCGCTGGCTAAAATGGAAACGTCCGGTTCAGCTTTAGGTGTAAAAGTTGCAGCTGATGCAGAGCCGCCAAAAGCGAATAAAGAAACAACAAACATCATGGCTAGAGAAAAGACCGACAAACGACGTACCAAGAAAATTCCCCCTCTTTTATCATATGGCTGGAAAGCTTTCCTGAGGTTATTATACGTTTTCGCCCGGAAGACTGGAATAAGTCTAATGCTCCAACTTCTTTTCTGCATGAATGATAAAGCGCTTTCTTTGTTTCGATAAATAACAGCGGTTTATTGGACTTGAATCACTGATATATCGTTGATTCAAACATTTATTCAGAGCGTCCGGAGTTTTTCCGGAGGTCATTTGAATGGTACAGGAAGGTTTTATCTTCCAATGGAAAGGTTCATTATTATTCTATTTACCCGGCAAAATGGAGGAAATGTGCCGTCTTTTTTCAAATCTTTGCTGGCGGACGGAATGTTCTGACGATTTATGGGACAGTGTACTCTTTCACCCTTTTTAAAATGGAGAACCCGTGCGGAAACATCGTTGAGAACGGCATCGTTTCTTTCCGAATACGATGTCTTTTTCATTTTCGGACCTTTCTCGGGCGGGATACATATCATAGATAAAACAGGGCATACATGTACTGGTTTATTGAACATAAAGAGCTTGACATCTCATATTAGCGGATTTATGATGTAGATAAAATAATTTGCACCTAGGAAACTTTTTGTTATTTAGCTAAAAATCTATCGGAATTTAGGTGAGACATAATGAGCAAAGACATCTCAGCACAATCATTGCAAGCAAAAGCCATTCAGGATGCACTTGACGGCAAAAGCAAGGGATTCAAGCGGCTTCTGCCTTTTTTAGGTCCCGCATTTATCGCGGCGATTGCCTACATTGATCCGGGAAACTTCGCTACGAATATCTCAGCTGGTTCGAAATTCGGGTATATGCTGTTGTGGGTCATCCTCTTTTCAAACTTGATGGCTTTTTTAATTCAAGTCCTTTCCGCGAAGCTCGGCATCGCGACGGGTAAAAACCTGCCGGAAATCGCCAGAGACCGGTATCCGAAATGGGTATCGGCCGGGTTGTGGATACAGGGTGAATTGGTGATCATGGCGACTGATCTGGCTGAGTTTATCGGAGCGGCCCTCGGGCTCAATCTGCTGTTCGGCATACCGATGATGGAAGCGGCCATTATCGCGGCGATCGGCTCATTCGCGATTTTAGAGCTGCAGCGCCGCGGTTACCGGGCGCTGGAAGCGGGCATCGCCGGACTTCTGTTTGTGGTGGTGATCGCCTTCGCCCTGCAAACCTTCTTCGCCAAGCCTGACGCCGCTTCCGTTCTCGAAGGGCTGTTTATCCCGAAAATTGACGGAATGGACAGTGTGCTTCTGGCAACCGGGATACTCGGCGCAACCGTGATGCCGCACGCCATTTACTTACATTCCGCACTGACACAGCGCCGTGTCGTCGGAAAAACGGATAGCGAGCGGAAAAAGATTTTTAAATTCGAGACGATTGACATTCTCATCGCGATGGTGATCGCAGGGGCGATTAACGCAAGCATGCTGATTGTAGCGGCGGCGCTTTTCTTCAAGAACGGGCTGTATGTAGAAGATTTAGACGTGGCTTATCAGCAATTCGGCCACTATATCGGGCCGGCATCAGCCGCTCTCTTCGGAATCGGGCTGCTGGCCGCGGGGCTTTCGAGCTCTTCTGTCGGCACATTGTCAGGCGACATTATCATGCAGGGCTTCATCCGTTACCGTATCCCGCTTTATTTGCGGCGTTTCATTACCATTATTCCGCCGATGCTCATCATTATCTCAGGGGTCAACGCCACAGAAGCGCTTGTATGGAGCCAGGTCGTTCTTTCATTCGGCATCTCCTTTGCGCTCGTGCCGCTGATTATGTTTACGAGCAACAGACGCCTGATGGGCGCCCTGACGAACCGTAAATGGGTGACGGCTCTCGCCTGGCTGATTGCGGTTTTGGTGATCGCGCTTAATCTGTTTGTGATTTACGATTCTTTCCGTTAGAAACACCGGCCGATATGGGCCGGTTTTTTTCTTTTGGCGCCGGCTCTCGTTCGTATCTTTTTCCGGGTGTTTTTGGTATGATAGAAGAAAAAATCGGAGTTTTGCTTATGTCAGTATTTATCCTTTTTTATCTGTGGATCGTGCCGATTGTCATCGGCATCTTCTGTTCTCTTATTGCTTATCGGACAACGGGCAAGAAACGCCTGATTCCCGGCTTTGTGATGGTCGCATTGAGTATCGTTTCCTTAATCACGGGGCTTTGGATCGGCGGAGTGAACTATCATGTGTTCATCGGGGGCATGTTTTTATTCGGTACGTTATTGGCCGGTTCCGCCTTCCCGTTTTTCTTCGCTCTTTCACGCAAAAAAAAATAAACAGGCATGCTGCCTGTTTATTTTTTTTAATTAACCCCAAATTATAAAACCGCTCCGATCATGTGGTTCCGCCTCAATCAGCCTGTACATGTATTATATAGGCTCAGCCCATGTTCTATTTCACGAAACTGCAGCTAAAATGAATCCTAGTAAAGAAGATTTTGGATCACGAGAAAAATACTGTATTAAAATCCTATTTACCCAAAAAATACCTATTGATAGAATGGTATCTGAGAGGGAAAAATGTTCAAAGCGGATCATATAGGTCCCGCCTAAATACATAGTCTTTCATTTCTCTCTACACTACATTTCTAAAGGAGGATTTCCCATTAGACACGCAGCTAAAGGCATTCTGTTTGCCGCATCTTTAGCCCTTGTAACTACTTCTTTTGTCCCCGCATCCTTAGCTAAAGAAAATCATAATAATACTGCCAATGCCACTGGAACGGCCAAATCATTTTTTTATCAGACTGATACACAATTTTCCTACGGACTAAAAGCACAAAGCGATGCATCTGTGTCAAAACCAGTCAAAGATGCAATCAGAGAAGTGCTGAAAAATAAAACAAAATTATTTAATCTTGTTGAAAGATTAGCAGGAAAGAAAATAAGAAATGAACTTGAATCTGTTTTCAATGAACACATAGAACCGGTTTTAAAGAAAATGCTGAACGAGTATGTCGCCTTAAGCTGGACTGACGTGGAAAAGAATCTTTATCTTTCACTTAAAAAGTCCGGACTTTCTGACAGCCAGGCTAAAAACCTCGCTCATTTGACAACTTTAGCAATGAAAACATTTTAAACTGATTCATAAATGATCATGCAAAGTGCTGTTAGATTCACTCTAATAGCACTTTTTCATTGGAGATTTCACTTGACTATCTTTTTTACTGTTTTACTCACTCTCTTATGCTGCCTTGTTATTTCATCTCTTATTTTTATGATTCTATTAAAAAAGGAAATTGTGGATACACCACCCAACCACTTAGCTCATGCAGCATTCATAGGGCTTATTGGATTCTCCCTGTGCTTCGCTGTAACTGTACCCAGCCTAGTTATTTATTTTGCAGCTATAACTGTAAATCATTTTTTCGGAGAATATATCTTCTACGGTTCACTTTCAGACTTATACATATTTTCTGTCGTCGTCAGTATTTTAGCTTTCATTTATATGCTAATCCTTATGGCAATTGTAAAAGGAATGACTCATGTTTTTAAATTACCTGCTTGGTTAGCCTATATCCTTGAATTCATTTTTGCATGGGCTGCTGTTTACTTCTCAATTGAATATGTTTCCAATCATATCATTGAGAACATAGCTATATTTCAAGGTGGAGAAATTCTTCTTTCATTCTTCATAACTTTCTTATTTTCGGGCCTGGATATCCTTTTTACTCATTTGGATAAGATCGCAAAAGAGAAATTAGGCTAGTAAAGGGGGAATTGGGTATGAAGAGCATTAAATATATATCTTATTTTTCTATTTCTTTAGTTTTGCAGGTGGTATGGCTGCTGCTAATAAAAGAAACCCCTAATATATCTCTAATAGATATGATGACGATGTCCTTTTTATTCACTCTCTTTATGTTCATCTTGGATCAAGTTTTCAAAAAAAAGCGGACAAATTAGGGTCTGTTTTTAATAATCCTCGGGCTTCTCTTTCGTTTTGAAATTGTTCCGGATCTGGGGATGCTGCGGCGAACCGTTCATTAATGTTTAACACCAGCCTCGTAAAATACTTCTCCTTTTATATAACATCCTGACTTTTCCGTCATATATTAAAACGAAAAAACGGCAAAAAGGAGTAATGAAACATGATATTGTTTATTGGCAAGTTCATGTTGCTCTTTTTATTCTGTTCGCTGGCATATTATTTGTTTAAAGTTGTTTATTACAATATAGGGAAGAACATTGCGCTTAAAACTCCGAAAGGGACAAAGACGAACCGGACGGCACATGTGTTTGTCAAAAATGGAACTAAACTGAAAGATGGAGATTACTTTATGATCGCTGTTGTGACCGCTCTCTGGCTGTTCTTCAGATGAAACCGCGCTGATCCATCACGAGTTTTTTGATCAGCCATCGCTCGCCAGCTGCCGATTTTCACAATCATCGTTTTCGTTTAGGACGACTATATGCAAGCAAGCCGCTCAACAAACAAAGGAGCTGTCGAGATCTTCTCGATAGCTCTTTTGTTTGTCCTTGAATGATTGAAGATAGGCTTAAAAATGGACAGCGTCTTTCTCATGCATGCATCGTTCAAGAAAACACTTCACAGCAAAACGGAAAGGTGAACGCAATACAAGTAACGGTTAAGAACCTTATGAGGCAGCGTATGTTGATTACTGGATAAGAAAAAGAAATCCCCCAGTCTTAAAAGGTGGAGGTCAAAAATTGGAGAACACTTAAATATTTATAGCTTTTTCAGCGATATAAAAAGTTCCAGAGTCACTCATTTCAGCAGTATAAACATTTGTCACACTTAATAATCCAGTGAAAAGAATACCGATTAAAGCGGAGCTGATTATAAGTTTCTTCATTATATAGCCTCCGTAACCTTAAGTATTTGTGTTTGGGCATGTATGGTTTTCTTTAAAAAGTTTCTTCCCTCTACATAGTTTCTCTTCTCAAAATGAAAGTCACCTAATTTTTCGGTTAGCTCTGCGAAATCAGACCAAAGGCGTTTCTTTTCCAAGTAACCTAAGCTTTGTTTCACTTCTGTTTCATTATATTCTTCGTATAATGAATTAATGATTTTTAATTTAGCCAAATATTCTTCTTCATTAGAAGTCCGAGCACGATTTAAAGCCGTTTCATAAAAGAAACGCGCTTCCTTGGCTTTATCACATTGGTACAGGACATTTGCCATCATATATAATGATCTCACACCATACACTGTATCAATATGTTCTTTCACGTCTATTGCCTTTTTGAAATTCTCTTCAGCAGCAATTAAATTTTTCCCTCTTAAATAAACTAATCCTAAGTTATGAAAGATCACTCCGATAATTCTTTTCACTTTTTCCTCATCCAACCCACGGGCGATACTTAATGCTTCCCGATAATATGATTCTGCTTCCGTCAGCCTGTACATATCGTACATGTTAGCACCAACCATCATATTACAGCCAATCACTTTCACTTTGTATAATTGACTTTTTTCAAACAATTGCTTGGCTTTTTTCAAATGATTGAGGGAAACAAAGTGCTGATCAATTTGATAATAGGCATCAGCTATTTTGTAATGAAATTCAGCTTGCTCCATTTCATCTGATACAGCATTCAACTCTCTCTCTGCTTTGCGATAATAGCCTATCGCTTCAACATACTCTTTATGATCAAATTCATACATTCCACGAAAAAATAATGAGTAATACTTCAAGAGGCCTGTAAGTCTTTTTTGCGGCTTTTCTATTTTTTCAAGTAGTTCGTCGATTGTGGGGCGATCTCGATATCTGTCTTCCGGCTCCAAGGAATCTAACATCAATTGGTGACGAAAGCACATCAATGAATAAAAAACAAGCAAATCCTGATCCTCTTCCATCTCCTCTATTTCCTGTTCGACTTCAGCCTTCAAAATCTCAGCATCAGGCACACTGAACTGGCGAATCATTTTGTACCATTCATTGATCTTGACACCAACTTGGGACGACGGCAAAACTTGATCCATATATACCTCTCCCTCTAATCACTATTTTTGTAATATTATAACTTTTCCTACAATAAACACAAACGAAAAAATCCCGCAATTTTCGTCGCGGGATTTTTGGGATTATGGTTTTGATGTACACTCTTGATTATACCATTTAATATTTTCGCTTTGTAAAATTCATTATAGTCTTAGTGATTGAACCGGAGATAAGGCAGGCTCCCGTCATGATAAACACCCAAATTAAAAATGTTGGCTCTGCCCCTATCACAACAAACATAAATATCAATGACAGGATCAATACGACGACAACCATAGTCCATACTTTTTTAAAGATGAAATACCCTATTATCCCCAGCATAAAAGAAGCTGCCGGAAGAATAATGAGTATGATATATGCAGGGCTCAAAAACGGGCTAATATAAACACCTCCTACTTATTTTAAAATTTCGAACCGGGCAATTTCCCACTCTTTTTTTGCTTTTAGCGGGATTGTTTTTACCTTTTTGCCTGATTTCAAATCATAAGACGTGATATCTCCAAGCTTGTTATCACGCTGGATATCAAAGTTTTTGAGTAAAACATACATCTCTCTGTCATTGAATTGAACATCATTCATTAATTTGTTATCATCCCCAGCATAAAAATCAAAAGATTTTTTCTTAACCATTTTTTTATCAAACACCTGCAGCTTCCCCTCAAAAGAAACAGCTAAGATGCTATCTTTTAATATTTTCAATTTTGCAGGATGAAACCCTTTCTCCATCTCGACTTCTTTTTTTACCTTAAGAGTCTCTCTGTCTATTAATATGAGCTTAGAATTCTCTTTCTCATTCACGTTATCATTAACTGCCAGTACAAATGTATTTTCATCTAGAGCTTGGAATGCATCCTTTTCATCCATGAAGTATATCCCTTTATTCGGTATGGATGCCTTGTTCTCTTGCTTATTTCTCTCTGGGTTAATTGAAAGGATGGACATACTTTCTTCATCACTTGAAATGACATAAATTTTATTTTTAGCGACGATTGCTGATCCAAGTTCTCCGTCAAGCTTTATTTGTTTCTTGTTTTTTCGGCTGTTTCCCTTCCAATATACCAGTTCACTTTCCAGCCCTTTGTCTGTATATCCAACGTTAATGTCATGGATGATATAACCGTCAGAACTATTTATAAAGAAAGCACCTTCATCCTCAGTTGTTTTTGACAAACTCTTTTCATTTATTTTGTTTATTTTTCCGGTTTTATTGTCTATCATCAAGTGATTATTGCTTCTATTTGATGAGAAGAACGTATCGTTTTTGTTATATGAAGACATCGTGAAATTTATACCATCTTTCAATTCCAAGCTATCCATTTTAGCACCATCTTCACCGTAAACCCCAATCTCACTTCCCCTATCTAAAGTGTTAGAAAAACCAACAATAAATTTTGCATTGTCAATATCCTTTAATACAGTCTTTTTATTGCTGCTTCTTTCCTCTTTTTCATTCCCAGTTTGGATGAGACCGCAAGAGGTTGTGACTATCAGTATGCAAATGAAAATAAACAGGGTCTTAAGTCTATTCATATTTTCCTCCCTTTGAAATGACAAAACAACCGGTGCAGCACCGATTGTTTTTGTCAATTTGTTTAACCCTTGTGATAAAAGATTGTTGTGTTATTGGATTTTACAAGCTCCATTGGTGTTACAACGCTGTCCCATTTGACATTGTCAATATCAATACCTTGGTTTTTCCAAGAACGCCAAGCTAGTTGAGAACAATAAAATTTAGCAGTTGTCTTTTTATTTAAAAAGTTGAAATTATATTTCTTTTTATTATCTGCTTGCTTTTCCGCATATTTTGCAGCGTTTATATACTTATTGTTATTCGATCCTTTAACCCATAGACCATAAACTTTCTTTTTACTTCCCCAGTTATTATTATATCTGCGAACTCCATCTTGGTTTATAGGGCTCCAGCTTTTCGCCCATGCTTCAACTGTTTTTGATTTGTTAGTTGAAACAACCGCAGCATGTCCTACACCAATAGACCAACTTCCAGAATTAATTTCATAGCTTGTAAGAACATCACCTTTTGTACCTAACGCTTTTGCTGCAATTTGGTTCTTGGGCTGATATTCAGGCTCCTTGTATTTAGGAAGAACTTCATCAATTTGACCAGAGGCTTTCAATTCTTTGATTTCTTTTTGGGAATCCTTATACAAGTCTTCTGCATGTTCTTGTACATACGCATACTCTTCTTTACTCATTTCATAGAATTTCTGTACTTCTTCACTTGTCATGCCGGCATCTTTCATTTCCTGTATTTCCGTTTGGACTTTTTCATTAGTAAGTTGCGGAAATTCTTCAGCATGTGCACTTTTCCCAAATCCCAAGCCTAAACCGGAAATCAACATAGTTGTAGAGAACATGGTGGTAAGTAAAAATTTACTCTTTTTCACGTCAGTATCCCCCTATTGAATATTTTTCCTTCTTTTCTAATATATAGGATATAAATAAGGTTGTAAACACCTTTTTTGAATTATTTAGGATATTTTAATCATTTCTATCTAGTGCATAATGACACAAAATCGGGATATGCAGTGCCAACTGAACTATAGGATTTGGGTTTTGCACGATGTTTATCAGGCAATGTGTTGTTTCACTATTTCTTCGTAAGGTTACCCTTCAAATTTTATACAAATTTACAAGTATTTGAAACTACTTCCAACAAACACATTCTACCATTGATGCGAACCACAATTCTATATACTTCTTTATTTTTATGAAATATATAGAATTGTGGTACAGCCCTATTAAAGGGCTGTTTCATTTATTTCAGAAGAGACAACATTTTTGCTTTCGTTTTTGGCCCGTAAATACCGTCCGCAGTCAATCCATACATGGACTGGAACCGTTTGACTGCATTTGCAGTCTTCGGTCCGTAATAGCCGTCTATTCCGTTATTCTTCGCCCCTTTGTCCGGGTAGTAATAAAGAGCCGCTAGAGCCGTCTGGATCTGTTTCACAGCTGTTCCCTTAGTTAAGGGGCTTGTCACTTTAAAAACGCCTGACGGCAGCGTGTAAGATGATTTCTTTCCTTTTGTTGGAGAGCCGGCCGAATCCGCCAGCTTTAATACTTGGCCGACTTTGAAAAATTCGGGTCCTTGATACCGTTCAACCTTTGCAGGGCGGCCATGCTTACGCCTGACTTCTATGCAATGACGATAATATTCCGCCTTTTTTGACGGTGTACGTCAGCACTGGTCCTTTTCCTGTTTTTTGATAGAGGCTCACGGCGCTAATGTGCAAACGCCCTGGCCCTTCAATAGCTTTTTTATCAGCCATCGCTCGCTAGCTGCAGATTTTATGATCTCTGTTACCGTGTCAGCAAATTTGAATGCGCGGCGCCTTGCCTCCTCTATTCCCCCGGGCGTTTTTCTTTTGGAGCGCCCGGACGAAAAGGAGCGCTCCCTTTCGATTTAGGAGCGCTCCCATTGATTTTTTCTTCCCATTTATCATTAGCTTTCCATTTGCGGACAGTGCTGCTGGTGACGCCCAATTCATCGGCAATGTCTTTTAATTTCTTGGTTCCGCCGCTCTCTTTCCACAAATGAAAAGCCTGGTCTCTGCGTGGATCTCTTTATCTTGGCATTACATCATCACCCACCCCCGAGCCATCTAATTGAGTTTGAGTTTGTTTTTAAATTTCTTCATCCTTCTGAAGCTGTATATCGAGCTCTATGAGCTTTTTTAAGTCGTCCACAGTGTTTTACCTCTATTCGACCGTTTTGAAAGTCTCTGATCCACTGTGCAATGCCTGCACTAACGATTTTCCGATACTTCTCTTTGGATTCACTGATATTTTCAAGAACATCGGTTTTATGTAAAAGCAGAAGCTTTTCCTTCTCTTCATCAGAATAGGAACATACGTTTGTTTTTTCTCTTGTCATGCTCCCCATCCTCCATTACAATATGAATCAGAGCGTGATTTCCCACAAACGCGGCCGCGTCATGATCACGCTCTCGCAGGGAGCTATCTCTGTTGTGATTGGAGGGTGTTAGTAGCACCTTCCTTTTTAAAAAAGCACTTATTAATTACTACTTGTATGTTTTTCGAATTTTATATGCGGCAATTCAAAAATACTATAAAGAATTGAATCTATTGTCTCCAAGTACTGTAATAAATCTGACCTTTTAGGCTTGAAGAATTGATGCACTGTTTGGTTTCCTATATCTTTAATTTCAAGGAATATCCTTTGTTGTGTATCATTAATTATTTCTTTTTCTTTAAGCTTTTTTATCTTCTCTTCTAAACTTATGGGAACCATGACTGGCTCATTATTTTTGTCGAAAATCGGTTTTCCATTTTTTATTCTTTGTCTCTTATCATCGATTCCTTTTACTTTACATATTGTTTCAATTAACATTCTAATACCCGTATTACATAATAAATTCATACGTTGTCGATATGCATATATTGCTTCATTTCTAATCTCACTTATTAAGTCTGGCAAATTTGCAAACTCAAATTTCTCATCATAATCTGATAACTGAGGAGGACCAAAAGGATTCTCCTTCATTGGCTCTTTTGGATAGACTCTATATTCTTTATAGTACAACCTATCAGTATGATAATCTGGACCTGTTACTTCAAACATATCCTCATCCTCATATATATCTAGAAAAGCAAAAGTATCGCATCCCATACATTGCACAATATAAAATTCATGAGAGAACATAAAATCACATTCTTCATCGCCATCATCAAAATCATTGTGATTAATTGAGTGCATTAATTCGTGGCCATGTTTATTTTGAGCTACTTGATGATTTGTTTTTGTATCACAGTTAATACAGTAAACTTTTTTTTCTATTTTATTCACATTTATCATCCCCCTAGAGAAATGATAGCATTTATTTCCTACAAGGTGATAAATAGTTATAACCATTGTTTGTAAATCTGTTCCGCAATCCTCTTCATCATGATAGGCGGGACACTCATTCCACAAACATACTGGGTGTTAGCGCCCATGAAATCATAATCCAACGGGAACGACTGCATTAAGATGATATCCCGTTCAGAGATATAGTAAGGTTCATCATAACGTATGAAAACAGAGTTACTAGCCAAAGTAGGCGGCACAAGGCTGTTTTTGACCAAGACAGTATTGAAATTACTTTCTTTCCCCTCTGTTCTCTTCGTTATATCTCCTATAGTGTTATCTGACGGGCGCCGCTTCATCCATCGCCTATATGTTTTAGAGGTCTCTGTCAGCTTTGATCCCCGGCCGCTCCTGAGCTCACCATACAAAATAGGTGATTCATTAAAAGATAGATGCAAAGGCGGGAGGTTCAGATCCTTCCGACGGCCAATAAAAAAGACCCGCTCTCTCCGCTGCGGGACTCCCATTGTAGCCGCATTCAACAAAAACACCTGAACGTCATACCCAATTTCCTTGCTCGTTCAATGACAAGCTTGACATATCCTTTCGCCTTACCGATTATCATTCCTTTTACATTTTCAGCGAGAAACGTTTTAGGCTTCAATCTTTCTACGGCATCCAGGTATTCAAAAAACAAATCGTCCAATGACTGTTTAGCCTGACCTTCCCTGAACGTTTTTTCTTTCCCCAGGCATCCTCCCGTTCACCAGATATTGAAAATACACTACACGGCGGAGAACCGTCGAACACATCAAGATCAAATAGAGCCGCCGGAAGTTCGTTCAAAGGGATTTTGTTAAATTTTCGTATATCCATTAAGAAAGAATGCTGTGGATTATGATTTTTTCTGTATATCTTCATCATTTGGGGATCGATTTCACAATTCCCCACAAGCTCAAATCCGGCAAGTTTGCAGCCCATAGATGAACCGCCGCCGCAGGAGAATGTACTGAACACCTTTAGACCATTCCGTTCTACAGATTTTAGATCGGAAAGCCTCCATCTGTAACTGACCATATGCTTCCCCTACTCATTAAACGAGAATCCGCATTTCGGGCATGTATGCTCAAAATGATCGTCTTCATATTCATCTAAGTCCAGTTCATGACCATCAGTAATCTTCCCGCCATTCCCCGCATGTTCAGGTAATTCATCCAGGATCTCGTCTAACTCAGAATCTGAAAAGCCAGTAACAAATAAATCAAAATTATTCTCCTGTAGATCTCGCAATACCTGTTCAAGCTTGTGCTCATCCCAATCTCCGCCCGTCTTATTTAAAGCCAGATTTAAGGCTTTCTCTTCTGATTCATTCAGGTTGACTACAGAGACAGTGAGTTCAGCAGGGTTGCTTTCCATATATATTTTAAATCGTTGGTGTCCGCCAACCAGATTACCGGTTCTTTCATTCCAGACAAGCGGCTCAACATTGTCAAATCGATTTATTTAAGCTTTAAGGGAATCATATTCCGGATCGCCCGGCTGAAGATCTATCCGAGGATTGTAAAGAGCGGGGTTAATCTTTGCTACCGGTATAGTTCTAATATTCATTCGGCTAACCTCCATATCTAATAAAACCTATAGAAAAAGCATCCTGATTGGATGCTAAAAAATCGGTATTCCCTTCATTTTAGAGTGCTTTACCTTCATTATGGTGCCGTCTTCTTTCATTACATGAATTTCTCTAATACAGAGTCTACTACCTCATGGAACCAATCAGCTGAAACAGGACTTATATAAACATTCTGAATAAGGGTACCTAAATCATTAACAGGTACATGAATAGCATTAATATTATCTTGATGATAATCATCTAAGACTTTATATTTTCCGTCATCCCGTGAATACAAAAAAGGGAACACAGCCCTTATTTCTCTTTCATGACTAAAATGATTTCGCTTATGAAAGAGTGGTGTAGATATACCATGTTTCTGGTCAAAGGGTTCAGTTTCATAATCTATATAATTAACTCTGTCTATTATGATAGGTGTATGAAAACCTTCAATGCTTTTTTGTAAGCGGCCTACTGTAGTTTGAATTGCAATTCCATCACCACTTTTTAGATACAGTTTCCACATTGCTTCTGATTCAGTTTCATTTTCATGCCAACAAGATACAAAGTGAATTTCTCTAATTTTTTTATGTACCTCTGCATCCTCAGATCCATTTTTCACTTTTCCGAGTTCAACCCACTCACCATCATAAAAAATACGTGCCGGATAATCTTTACTTTTATCACTTATTGCTCTTTCGAGCATTAAGCTCCTTTGTTTAACACCTATTATTGTGCTAGAGCCTTCAAATGGATCTTGAAATTTATCAGCGCGCGGAAAATACAGGTCCTCATCAGTTAACAATTTAATAAACTTAGATAGATCTAAATATCTCCATATTTTCACATCAGGATTTAATTTTTGTTCTCTATAGCTCATACTCTTCACCTCTAGTAGAGTTTACAATAAATGCAAAGAATAAGCACCGCCTTACGCTATTCGCTTTTATTTATTTGTGGCCCGTCGATTTTCCCCAGGAGGTAAGCAAAGAAAATGGAGAGCCGGTTTAAAAGACTTTCCTTGCAATCGGGATCTCACCTCTTGCGTTCCTCGTGACTATCGCGCGCAATACTGCATAGACTCCAGCAGCTCCTCCTGTGAAGCTAACGACCTTCATTGTCATTCGATACATCCGAGTGCACACTTGATACAGGAAAGGTACGTCTCCCAATCTGCCATAAAAAAAGCGGCCACTAATCAGATGCACAAATAGACTCATGCAAAAGATCAGCGTCCGCAGGTTTCTCCTTTTGGGACAGATATTCACGTTCGTTTTCTTCTTGTCTCTATCGTATGACAAACTGCATCTAAAAAAAGTACCCATTTTATCCCCCGTTTTGTCGGCATTTTCTCGGCTTTTTATCGGTGTTTTTTGGACATACAAAAAGAGCAAACCACTTAGGCTTGCTCTGTTACATCAATCCCACCATTTTGTAGAGACACTTGTTGCAGGGTTTGTTAGTTTCTCCAGATGTAATTCTGCTTTTTTATTATCTCCATCAACAAAACTACGTACATTGAATACTACTTCATATGTTCCTTTTTGATTAGCCAAAGTAAAGCGGGAAACTGTATCATTGATAACCGGATCTTCTTCTACAAGTTTATACTGCCATGTGAATCCAGGGCCAATATATGGCTGAGAAATCTGAATTCCAAGGTCTCCTCCACCAGAGTAGAATGTTTTTGAACGGGCCTTAAATGTTGAAGATCCTAAGTAATCCCACTCACCGGCGCCTAGAAGAGAAAATAAGCTTATATCATCTGATATTTTTCTGATCTTAGGCTGCACGCTGGATTCATCGTTAACCCCATCTTCTGGACCATCTTTTGCTACAACTGGATCAATCACGTCAGATCGTCCATCTTCCGACCCAATTTCATCTCCAATAGGATCAATTTTGTACTCTTCCGCTTTTACCGCGCTAACACCGACACCGGACATGAAAAACCCTGCAACAATAGCACTTACAAAAAATACTTTTTTCACTTTTCCTGATCCCCCACACAAGTTATTTTATTTTTTCAATCGATTTAACAGGTACTTCTGACGGATTAAAATACAGGTCAATCCTTTGAACAGTCACAAACACGACAGAAAAAATCACTGAACAAACCAACGTTAGTAAGAGTATTTTCCACACTTTTAAGTCTTTCATCATCTCTCCCTCTTTTCTTATTGGTAATTTTCTACCTATTCCAATAATAAACTTAATAGGTAATAAGTACAAGTGGGGGATCAGGAATTTTTTGTTAAAAACTTTTGAACATGAAATTCAAAAAAATAAACAGCACGATGATCGTCACAACAATAAAGGCTTCTCTTGTGAAGTTTTTATCATCTTCTTTTTGCTGTTTCTTTCTCTTAATCTCTTCTCTATATTTTCTTTGAACCTCTTTCTTTTTATCATCCATTATCTAAACTCCTCTGAGTCCTTTTTTCTTTTTATCACTTGCACCCCTCCTTTCAGTTACTGCCATTTTATCGCGCAACAAATAAGTACACCAGTGAAAAAAGCCTTGACTATAAAGCCTTCTCGCACAGCTGAGACTCTAAAAGGTGAATTTAATTTAACGGATTAAAAACAGCCCTCAGATGATTCCGAGCGCTGTCGCGATATTGCAAATGGCCTGCCTTTTCACCTGATAAAACTTATCTCTTTTCAGGCCGAGCTCAATCATAATTTCTAAATCCTTTATTTTTCTTGATGACAAATATTTCTTTTCAAGAATACTGCGCTCATCTTCATCAAGACAGTTCTCTAGCGCCCTATCCATCTGCTTGACCTTCAACTCATTAACTGTTTTTGAACTAATCACCTGAATCAATCAAGGCAGACAGCGAATACTGGCTGAAGCCTTTTGCTTGGCCGTAAGTGATTTTTCCCGGAAGCGGCGGCTTATTTGAGTTAAGCGATTCATGAGAACGGTTCCGCCTTCTTAAACAACAAACCGGTTCAAAACCAATTCAAAACTTTGCATTATTTGGAATAATTGTGTAAGTTTTATATAACAAAAATTAATAAAGAGTGAGGGGGGAAACATATGATCATCAGGAGCGCGGAACCTTATGATGTAAAACAATTGACCGATTTAATGTATTTATATATCGTGGATTTTTATCAACGGCCTAAACCACCGATTGAACATATACATCGTTTGATTGAAATGCTATTTGAAAAGGACAGAGGTATTCAATTCGTTGCTGAACAAGATGGGGAACTTATTGGCTTTGCAACATTATATTTTAGTTTTAGCACGACGAAAGCAGATAAAATAACAATAATGTATGATTTATTCGTGGCAGAAAAAGCAAGAGGCACAGGAGCAGCCCAAGAACTGTTTAAAAGTTGTGAGGCTTTTACAAAAGAAAACGGGTATGCGCATATGTCATGGATAACAGCATCCGATAATTACCGTGCACAAAAATTCTATGAAAAGATGGGCGGCTCCCTTGGAAATTGGCTGACCTATTCCATTTAACTGAAGAAAAATGATCATACGGCTCACCTGAGTAAATAGAAGAGCCTATATGCAAACAAGCTGCACGGCAAAAAAATAAACAGGCATGCTGCCTGTTTATTTTTTTTATAAGCGCCGCTTTTTAAAACAGCCGTTTCAAGCTTTTCTTGAGCGACGGCATTTCGATTTTTTGGTTTTCAAAGAAGTTTTTCAGCATGTATTTGCTGAAGCCTTTCGCTTGGCCGTAAGTGATTTTTCCCGGAAGCGGCGGCTCGTCGCCGATGACGGCGTCAATGACGACCGGTTCATTTGAGTTGAGCGCTTCATGAAAAGCGGGAGCCAATTCTTCGTGTTTCGTCACTTTGATCCCTTTTGCCCCGCAGCTTTTTGCAAAAGCGGCATAATCCACATTTTGCAGATGGGTGACGTAGTCAATGTTGCCTTTGACTTGCTGTTCATATTCAATCATGCCTAAATTTTCGTTGTTTAAAATGACAACCGTAATCGGCAGTTTATATTTAACAGCCGTCGGCAGATCCTGCATGACCATTGAAAATCCGCCGTCTCCGCAAATGGCGATGGACTGCCGCTCAGGTTCGGCAAGGCTTGCGGCAATCGCTCCCGGAAGCCCGCATCCCATCGTGGCGAGCCAGCTTGAGACGATAAAGTCCTGCTTTTTCATTTTAAAATGGCGGGCCATCCATACCGTAACTGTTCCGACATCCACTGATAGGACGGCATCCTCTGCGGCCGCATCCTGGAGCCGGGCGATGACCTGCTGCGGCTTGAGCGGATGAGTCGCCTCGGTTTCATCTTTTTCGATTTCCTTCCACCAATGCTTCATGTGCTCGGTGCAGGCGTCTAAAAATCTTCTGTCTTCTTTATATTCAATGTAATCCGTCAGCTCTTTCAGGCCCAAAGCCGCATCACTGACGATTCCCGCATTGACGGGATAGCGCTTGCCGATTTTGGCCGGATCCGAATCAAGCTGGATGGCGGGCGTATCCTCCGGGAGATAATCCCTGTATGGGAACGATGTGCCGAGCATGATCAGCAGATCGCATTCCTCCATCGCTTCGTAGGCGGGCTTTGTGCCGATTTGCCCGAGATTTCCGAGAAAATGGGGATGGCTGTCAGGTATGACCCCTTTTGCCGGCAGGGTAATGACAATCGGAGCGGCCGCTTTATCGGCGAATGCGAGCAGCTCCTCTTTTGCTGACTTTAACCCTTGGCCGGCGAGAATGACCGGTTTTTTTGCGTTGTTAATATATTGCGCGCATGTCACGAGATGTTCTTTTTTCGGCTCGATATCGGCTTTTAAATATATCGGCGACGTGTAGACCGGCTCCCGTTTGATTTTTTGCGCGAATAAATCATCAGATACGGTTAAGACGGCAACGCCTTTTTTACTGTAAGCCGTACGGATCGCCTGGTTCAGAAGATCGGGCAGCGCTTCTGCTGTATGTACTTGCTGGTTGAACACCGCCACGTCCTCAAACATTTGCTCTAATTTGATTTCCTGAAAGCTGTCACGGCCGATTTCATCTGAGGCAACCTGTCCCGCAATCGCCAGCACCGGAACACCGTCCGCTTTGGCGTCGTATAAACCGTTCAGCAGATGAACGGCTCCCGGCCCTGCGATTGAAAGGCAGACACCGATCTGCCCGGTCAGTTTTGCCTCAGCCGCGGCGGCCAGGGCTGCGACTTCCTCGTGCCGGGTTTGGATGAATGTCAGGTTGTTTCGTTCATGTCTCAATTCTTCGATAAATTCATTAATGCTGTCTCCGGGAATGCCGTATATATGTCCGACTCCCCATTGTTCAAGCAGCTCTGTCATTACGTGTCCTGCTGTTTTACTTGGCATACTGCATCCTCCTTTTACCTGTATTCATCCCCTTTTTAAAACGGGTTGAAACACGGGGCTATCTGCCTGACTTTTTTCTCAGCAGATCAAGGATGGATAACAGATGCCGGTCTTTCAGCGTTACCTTCATATTTGCCGCATCATTGATTCCGTCTTTTACTTGGCGTTTCCTGTTCGGCACCATGAACAGCGGCAGCCGGTTTGGGGAAAACCAGCGTAATGCGGCGGTTTTCGGCCCGTTCATCAGCGGGGTTCCGCCAGTAACGGCTCCGATGAACACGTGCTGTGTATCTTCAAATGCAGGCCTTTCATACTCACCGGATTTTTGCAGAATGGTCACGTTATAACCGGTTTCTTCGAAGGCCTCTCTCATGGCTGCGGCTTCAGGTGTTTCACCTTCTGCGATCCCGCCGCCGGGCAAATCCCATAAGGGAACGTCTTTTCGTTTTACGAGCAATATGTCCCGCCCGTCATTTTGAATGATGACAAACGCGCCTTGAGCCATGTCGTCCTCCTTTACAAAAAAGACCGCGGCACTAAGGCCTGCGGTCTTTACCGTTACTTTTTAAAATGATACGGCAGTGTAGCGACGATTATGTCCTTCTTCCAAAACAGCCGGACGCGGAGCAAGAAGGCTGATTGGTTGTGAAGGATGGTCTGCCAGCGTTTTTTCGTAATAAATTGCGGAAACAGCACCATCACGGAGAACTGTTCTTTTTTCGCTTTTTGTTCGACCGTCTCTAAAAACTTATCAAACGGGTGAACCAGACTGCGGTATGAGGAATGCAGGGTGACGAGGCGGACACCGTTATGAAGCTCTTCCCAGCGCTTTTCCACCTTCTTTTCGTTTTCCCTGTCAAAGGAAACATGAACCGCAATGACCTGATCCGATAATGATTTCGCATACTGAATCGATTTTTGGACGACCGTGGTGACACCGGCGACAGGCACGATGACGACGGTTCCCTTAATTTCCTCAGGCTGCTGATCAACGACCCGCAGCTGTTCGCTGACCGCGGTGTAGTGATTTTTAATAACGAAAAACAAAAAGACGACAGCCGGCATGAATAACAGCACGGGCCAGACAAGATTGAATTTTGTCGCGAATAAAATGCACAGCACCATAAATGAAATGGCGGCGCCGCATGAGTTGATCAGCATTTTTACAGCCCAGCCCTTCGGCTTCTGCCTGATCCACTTGATGCACATTCCCGTCTGCGACAGCGTAAACGGAATGAACACACCGACGGCATAAAGCGGAATGAGATGTTCCGTGCGGCCGCCGAATAAAAGAATAAGCAGGATGGACGCGATACCGAGAAAGATAATTCCGTTTGAAAAACCTAATCGGTCGCCGCGAACCGTAAACATTCTCGGCATATACTGATCGCGCGCTAAATTAAACGCCAGCTGCGGAAATGCGGAAAAGCCCGTATTCGCCGCAAGCACGAGAATCAGTGATGTAACGCCTTGAATGAAATAATACACCGTATGGCGTCCGAAGGTTTCCGCGGCGATTTGCGAAATAACGGTCTCGTTAGGCTTCGGACCCGTGCCGTAGCCGTACGCCAGCACCGTAATCCCCGTAAATAAGATCGCCAGCAGAATCCCCATCATGGCCAGAGTGCGGGCCGCGTTTTTCGCCGGAGGATTTTTAAAGGCCGGAATCGCGTTTGAAATGGCTTCAACACCGGTCAGCGCCGAACACCCTGAAGAAAAGGCCTTCAGCAGCAAAAACAGTGTGATGCCCGCTACGGGCGTGCCGATCGGTGTATGCTCGGCCGGATGAACCTGGCCTGTCATGAGCTTAAACAGCCCGACGACGATCAAAAGGACAAGCGCCGCCACAAACAGATAGACGGGATACGCCAAAATGGACGCCGATTCTGACAGCCCTCTCAAATTTAAAATCATAATCAGAATCACAAGCAAAACAGCAATGAGCAAATGATGCGGGTGCAAAGCCGGAAATGCCGATGTAATGGCGTCAGTTCCGGCAGAAATGCTTACCGCCACCGTCAGAATATAATCAACAAGCAATGAGCCGCCCGCAATCAGGCCGGGCTTCTCACCAAGGTTTTCTTTAGAAACCATATAAGCGCCTCCGCCTTGCGGATAAGCGTAAATAATCTGTCTGTAGGACAGAATCAAAGCAAGCAGCAAAATAAGAACGCCGGCTGCGATCGGAATGGAATACCAAAACGCGGCCGCGCTTACCGCAGCCAAAATGATCAGAATCTGTTCCGTTCCGTAAGCAACTGATGAAAGCGCGTCTGAAGAAAGCATGGCAAGCGCCTTGAGTTTCGTCAGTTTCTGCTCTCCGGCAGCCTGTGATTTCAGCGGTTTCCCAATCAAAAATCTTTTGATTGAATGATACATTTGTTGTCTTCCCCTTTTTTTCATTTTCCGTTTGATTTACAAACCCTTACTGCTATGATGTCTCCGAATGCTGATTGCATGCCTTATTTCAGGACAGCAAAAAGACACAGAGGCAAACGGATGCCCCTGCGCCATAATCGTGCACAGGTTTCATTCATCTCCTCTCATGAACGCTTACGAGGTTAGCTGTCGGATTCGGGCTTATGAGAGTTGGCCCTACCTGAAAAAGGATTCACCCCAAGCGGCATGACGCGCCGCAAATTGGTTCCCCCGCTCTGGATACAGATTAAGCGATATAGATTATAAAAGAGATCATACTCCCGTCCCGTCCGGTTGTAAAGGGGCTTTTATGCTGTTTCAAAAATAAAAAAATTACCGCCAAAAATGGAAATAAAAATACAAAAAAAGAGGCCTGTTAACAGCCTCTTTTGCTTTCATTACTCTTCACTTTTTTCATTGTCCGCTTTTCTTTTTTTCCTTCTTGCCGTCAGCCAGATCAGACCGGCCGCAATGATTATAAGCGCAGCGAAAACAGCGATATACGTGACGTTCAATGCTGCGGAACGGCTTTTCGTATCAGCCGATGGACTGCTGTCGTCGGATTTGATTTGCTGATGGTTCGAAAACAGCTGCCGGCTGCCCGTTTCGTTGACGACGGTTGCGGCGTCGCTTGTGCTGTCTAAAAAGCTGATCAGCTCTTTTGTGACGGCCGCGCCGCTTCCTGATAACGGAGCAAAAACAGCAATACTGCTGTCTGAGTCCCAAGGTGATTTCTGTGTAAACGCGACTTGTTTCGTCGTCTCATTCAGCATCTGAAACGACGAAACATCGTAAGCGCCGTTGCGGTCTGACGGCACGAGAAGCTTAGAAGCGTTTGACTTCAAAAGCGGAATTTGCGGCAGACTTCCGATAAACACAACATTCCGGCCTTTGGCGTCCGCTTCCTTCATATCTGATGCCGTCTTCACGGTAAATGACTGCCGGGCGCCGTTTCCGAATGAATCGGCCACTAAAGAAAGCTCTTTAAGTGTCTGCATAGTCACGTCATCCGGGATGACGATCACAGTTTTCTTATTCACGCTACCCGCAAATGGGAGCGGCCATTGCCCGAAATCCGCTTTCTGCGCCGCATCGCTTACCGGATACGTCAGCGTGCTGCTTTTATCAATATAGACCCATTTGTTTTCGTCACGGTCGATACACGGATTGTTATGTTTCAAGCCTGAGGTGACAAATTGCAGATCAATGTATCTGCTGCTGCGCAAAAGTTTCGGATCAATCGGGATTGAGACGTGGTAAAAGCCGTCTTTATCCTTATTGCCGAGATCATCAAGACGCACCGCATTCGGCTGTCCGTTGACCACGACGTTCAGTTCCGCTTTCTCGGCGTCATCACCAGAATCGGCCTTCGTCCGGACCGCTTCCGACGTCTTTAATGTAAGCGAAAACTTGACCTTCCCGTCTTTATCAACAGCGGCCGCCGCAGGGTAAAAGAAATGCTCTGACGCCGTTTTGTTTGATCCGACCGTTACATTTCCCGCGCCGAAATCGTCTAAAGTCAGTTTATTGCCTGTCTTTTCAGCAGCGGGCTGAAGACGGCCGATCATCAGTGAGTCTCCGCTCAGCTGGCCTGAATAAGCGCTGTCTGTCATGACGCGGATTTTTTCTGCCAGCGTTTTGTCTGATTGTGCCGTGACAAACAGGACGGGCTGCCGTTTATCCCCGGCGGTGAGCACCCGTTCAGCGAGAAGGAGTTTGTTGTGTTCCGCTTTGATATTCCCGCGATCGAAAAGCTCTTTTATTTTGCCGTTCCAATGCTGCCCGGCGCCGATGACAATTGACGGATTGCTGATTTTGCCGGCGGCGGATTCTTTTACGTATGACACTTTCAGCCTGCTGTCAGCCGTTTTCAGAAATCCTTCTGTTTTGACTGCGGCTTCAGCTTCCGCAGAGGTCGGTTTGTCAGGAAGGATAATATCGGTTTCTTCACCCGTATTGCCTGATTGGGCAAACGGATACGGGAAATGGCTCAGATCCGCCCCCTTTGACTTGCTTGCTTCTGAAAGCATGAGGCGGCTGTCCGGATAAATCTTTATCCAGTTCCCTGACGTATCCTGCCTGACGCAAACGCCCTCTTTTAATGCGCCGTAAAATTGCAATGATACGTTGTGATAGCCTTGGGCGGCTTGGCTTTTGCTGAGATTGAGCTTTACTGTTTTACGCTTGGAGCTGCCGTCAAGCTTTATGGATTTGACGGGTTCATTATCAATGGCAATCGTTAAAGAAGACGGAGCTATTAATAAGTTTGACGCCTCGTAATCAATCAGAAGCGACTGATTGGCATTCGAAGCTCCCGCAGGAATCTGATAAGTCAGCTCCGAGCTGTCTTTCGCCCCGTAAAGAGTAATCAGATCGCCCGTCAGCGCCTGCTGCTCTTTTGCGCCGGCGCTTGTTCTGAGGGCGGAACCGTCCGTTTTCAGTTCCTGGGCCGCGGCCGTCTGCCCGTTATATATCAGCAGCAAAAGGCCGGTTATCAATATGATCGCTTTTTTCAAAAAGGTCACCCGCTTTTATTTTGATTGTATCGCTCCGTTTTGTACCACTTGACTTCCTGCTTGAACAAGCGGTGCTTGATCTCTGTGAATAATGACCAGATGACAAGCACGATCCAAGCCTGGGAGTATGTAAAGTACATGAGAAATACGATAAAGAAGTTTTGTTTGTTCATTTCTGTTTTTTCAATGCTTAAGGTAATCATGACCTCGGTCATAAACAGGAAAAAGGCCAGTATCCACAAAATCATCGCCAAAAACCCGACTGCCAGATGCAGGTCGTAAAAAAGATTGATAATAAAAATCGTGTTTGACATGATCACACCGAAGAAAAACAAAAAATACGTAAAAAAGAAATAAAACAGATCGAAGATGATCCGCTTGCGTTTCAGCTTAAAAAATTGGGATAAAAACTTGAGAACGACGTATTGATTGCCGCGCGCCCATCTTGTCCGCTGGCGCCACCAGACCTTCCATGTCTCAGGCTCCTGCTCCCATGTCACAGCCGCCGGGAAAAAGCGGATATGGTACCCGAGATTATAGACGCGGATCGTCAGCTCGGTGTCCTCCGCCAGCGCCTTATCATCCCAGCCGCCAAGCCGTTCGATAATGCTCCGCCTGATCGCGAAGTTTGTTCCCGGGATGGTGGCGATTTTGAACCATTTCCATCTGCCGCCCTGCGCCATCCATTGAAAGCAGATGGTTTCAATATTGATAAACTTCGTCAGGAGCGTTTTGGCCGCGTTGATGACACGGAATTTCCCGACAACCGCTCCTGCTTTCTCATCATTCATCAGACCGAGAACGAGGTAGTACACCGCCATTTTTTCCGGCGTATTGTCCGCATCATATACGCAGATCACGTCTCCGTTCGATTCGGCAAACCCTGAGTTCAGCGCCGAGGATTTTCCTTTTCCGGCGTTCGGGGGCTTTGTGACAACCATTTTAATGAAATCATACTGACGGGAAAATTCATTGACGATGTCTCCCGTCCGATCGGAGGAATTATCGTTAATGACGATGATCTCAAGCCTGTCTTTCGGATAATACAGATTCACCATCGCCTTCAGCGTCTGCCTGATAACAACTTCCTCATTATGCGCGGGAATCAGGACGCTGACCTTCGGGAGCTCCCCCGCCTTTGCGCGCCATTTCGGAATGTTTTGTTCGAAGGTCATATAATGCCTGAATCCGCCCTGCATCAGAAACATGTGATAGAGAAGCATCACCCATATTAAACTTAATGAGATAAAAAACAGAATGTTACTCAAGGGTTCTTCTCTCCTTAAAGATTCGTTTTTTTAATGTGGCGCGCAAATAAAGGACGTAGCATGCGAACATGATGATGAACAATAACACCACGCCGGAGAGAATCCAAAGCGCTTTTTCCAGAGGCGTCTGCTGATGATGATTGAAAAAGGATGTTATCGGGTGAATCTTGTTTTCCACATGAATGATTCCGTCCCCGTTCGTTTTGATTCTGACGCTGTCCGACGTTACCGTCTGCTTCGTTTTCTTCAGATCGAGCCACTCGCCGCCGGGGATTCGTTCCATCTGATTGACGAGCTCAGGGAGGTATTTCATGCCGAGATACGGATGATAGAAACCTCCCGCCACTCCGCCGCCGAAGTCAATCATCTGCGAGATATGATCCTCCATATCTCCGAGCGGATTTTCCTTTGAGTTATCGGCATAACCGATGGTTTCAGGGTACAGCGTCATCCCGTCCAGCATAGCCGGCTTTGAGACGAACGGAGGGGCGCCCGAGGTTTTCCACGTCGTGCCGCTGAGCTGCACTTGGCCGAAAATGCTGGAGAAATAAGAAGATGCGATTTTGTACCCTTCTTCAGACATCGTATAGTGCGGCGCTTCGAATGACAGCGGATAAAGGCCGAGCTCTGTCAGGTCATCAATCGCCTGCTCCAGCTTCGTTCTCGTGTAGATTTTCTCTTTTTCACGGAAAGGCTTCACATACGCCCGGTACGCTTTTTCATTCGGAAAATCCTGTTCCTTTTCAAGCTTGACCGGAGCATCGGCCGCATTTTCTGACGTAATCGGCTGATCCGTTTTGGCATCCCAAAATTCAAAGCCTTCTCCCGTTTCGCTGTACCGGTATGCGTGCGTATAGCCGTGGATAATGATGCTGCCGCCCATTTGCTGAAGTTTTTTCAGGACGCTGACCATTTTCGGCTTGTCCGCCAGATATACTTTTTCTCCGTTTTCCGGATTGAGGTAGACGGGAATCACCGCCAGAATAAACGGTATGTGTCGTTTATGCAGGTAAGTGCCCGCTTCGTAAAGCAATGTTTCATCTGACATCGGACTGATGTCTTCAAGCCGCAAATAAAGGAGGGTGCCGCCCTCTGATTCTCCAAACGCCTTGCGCAGTTCTTTTGCTGTCAGGAACGAATCATTTAACAGACTGGTCACACCGAAATAATAGTCAGAGCGCGCCGTTTTCCATATAAAAGGGCGGGTGCTGCCGTCACCGGACCGGTATGTATAAAGGGGCTCCCCTTTTATTCCCGCTGCACCGAGCACGGACATTCCTTTTTCAAGCGGCATGTCTGTTTTTTCTTTCTTGCTGTAAATGCGGTATACCGTTTCTTTTTCTGTGAGGGACAACCCCGCAAATCGGTTGAACTGGCCGGCGTTATACCCGATGCTGATAAGCTGCTGCGGCATGCTGCCGATCAGCGACACAAATGGTTTGCTGAGCTTTTTCTTCGTGACGCCGTAATAGATGACGCGCCGATTCTTTTCGAGGTCGGCGGCTGTGATATCTCCGTCGCTTTTCACGGTCACGGCGGATGAGAAATGGCCCGCGATCAAATCAAGCATTTTGACTTCAGCGGTTTCTTCGCCGTCCGCGCTTGTATAAATAATGAGAATGCCGTCCTTTTTGTCTGTTGCTCCCGCCGTACGGGGAATATAAACCGCCGTAATCATGAAGATTGCTGAGAGTAAGAGACGTATCCATTTAGAGTTCATTCATCATCATCTCGTTTTCCAGTTCATTTAAAAATTGCTCGGCCGTCTGTAAATCTTTTCGATACGCCAAGTAACATACACGGAAGGTGATGGAGACGTATTTACCGTTTTGCAGCCGGTACGTATCCAATTCCTTTTTCAGCTTCGCCAGAACGGCCGGCATGTTTTCTTCAGGCGTATGGGTCAGCACGATGCCGAACCGTTCGGCGGACGGCCTGAATTTTTTATCTGTTTCCCGTACGCTTGACCGGATTTGACGGCTGATAAATGCCAGCAGGCGGTCGGTCTCTTTTTCTCCGTAGAGGGATTTGAATTCCTTGAAATAATGCATGTGCAGCAGCAAAAAGACAAAGGAATTGCCGTAGCGTTCCGCCCGCTTGATTTCCTCAGACAGTTCCAGCTTCATCCGGAGATGGTTGTCAAAGCCCGTCACCCTGTCGACGGCGACAAAGCTCGTGATCTCTTCCCGCAGCTGCTTCACTGAGCGCTCAAGCCCCTTGGCCAAATCGTGTATTCTTCCCGATATGTAGGAAAAGACGAGCAGCGCAATCCCCCAAACGGTCAGCATCTGCAGACCTTCGGCACCGGCAGACACCATAAAGCTCCCGGTCTGAAACCACAGGAGCAGGCTGCCGAGAACAAATAAGACGAGTAAGGTGATAACGAGCGCGTAGATCGCCCCGAACCATAAGCCGGCTCCCGCGACAAGCAATGTGATGCAGGTTATCAGTAGCCCTGCGGATTGCTGTGACACATAGTAAATAAAAAAAGACAGCAGCGCTAACATAACTGCTGTGTAGCTGCACAGTTTTTGTGATTCATTGAATGATATGTTCATTAAACAATTTCCTTTCAGCCAAAAGCGGCAGCAGGTTATCGAAAGAATGTGTATCGCTCCCGCTCATATAGCCGCCGTAATCAGGTTTCAGCGTGTCCAGCGTTTCAAATGAAGTCATTCTTTCATAAAGCGATCTGATGACAGCCGGATCAGCTTTTTGCTCTGTTAAAAAAAGAACGGCGAGAGCGTAAACGGACGGTGACTCGTATTGAACCGCCGGCTCCTTCGTGTCTGCGATGTACCGTCCGTACAGCTGTCCGCGCGACTTCCATTCTTCTATGATCCATTTTGACAGCGCGGCGGCTTTGTCATCGCCCCGCTTTAGATTTACGGCGGCATACAGCTGGTCGATGACATTCACTTCGCTGTCATATTTGTATTCCTTAGTTTCGGTATTGAACGATTTCGGCAGAAAACCATTTTTCATGGGCGCAAGATTGAGAACATCAAGGTTCCGGTTTTCCGTTTTCTCATCGATAATCCCCTGTTCTCTGAGCATCTGTAAGGCGCCGGGGCCGACATAGGACAACGTCACGGTCTTTGATGCGGCATTTGAAGCGGCATCGTAGTAATCCGTAAAATACCCTTCATTCATATTGTATTTTTTCAGAGCCTTCCCGATCTGCACCGCTGTTTTCCCGTATTCACTGTTTCCCCACAAGGTTCCGGCCTCATTCAGACAGTTCATGATTCTGAAATCGTCAATCAAGGCATTGGTGCCGCTCGCTTTATTCCCGGCAATTTTCCACGACACGAGCCCGTTGTCCGTCAAAAATGAATCGGTAAGAAGCTGATATTGGGCTTGAAACTGCCGTTCATCTTTCCTGCCGAGCAAAAATTCCATCCATAGTCCGAGAGACTCAGATAAATATTCCGGCTCACCGGATATGTTCGTCTGAATCATTCCCCGCCCGTTCATCAATTTATGATAAATAAAATGCTCTGCGGGCTGAAGCGGTCCGGACGGTTCAGCAGCCGTCTGTTTTTCGGTTCCGGCCTCCGCGCATCCCGCCGTCAGCACGATTGAAATCAAAAGGATCATCAGACTAAAACCGAATCGTTTCACGTACCATCCTCCTATTTTGTAATTCCTTTTTTATACCTATATCTTATTTTTCACAAAGCAATTTTTACTATATAAGAAACGATAAAAGAATACTAGCATATTTTCACATTGGGAAATTTTAAAATAGGGGCGCCGCCGATTTACCTTTTCCCTCTTTGTTTGGATTTCATCCCCAATACAGTGAAAACACGACAAAAGGCAGCATTTCTTTAAAAATGCTGCCTTTCTCTGATTTATTTATCCAGGCCGAGTTTTTTCAGCTGTTCTGCCAGCGCGTTGTTCAGCGGCTCCTCTTTATTTTGGGTTTTCATATAAGAGTTGATGTCCCGCTTGGATGCGCGTCCGGATTTATCTTTCGCCTTGCGCTTTTCAAAGACGGACAGTTTCTCCCGGTGGCCGCATACACATGCGAAGGTTTGGCCTTCACCCTGGCCGCGAAGCTCCATTTTCTTATGGCAGTTCGGACAGCGGGCGTTGGTTTTTCTCGCCACCGTTTTTCGGCTGCCGCATTCCCGATCTTGACACACGAGCATCGTGCCGCGTTTGCCGTTGACTTTAAGCATCATCTTGCCGCAATCAGGGCAGGCGGTGCCTGAAATGTTGTCATGTCTGAAGGTTTGGCTGCTGTTTTTGATTTCCTTCACCGTTTTGTCCGCATATGTTTTCATGTCTTTAATAAACACGGCGGATTTCAGTTTGCCCGCTGCGATGGCGGAGAGCTTTTGCTCCCACTCGGCGGTTAACGCCGGCGATTTTAAATCTTCCGGGACGAGCTGTAAGAGCTGCTTCCCTTTTGACGTGATGAAAATATCTTTTTCTTTTTTCTCGATTAAGAAACTGTTGAACAGTTTTTCAATAATATCAGCGCGGGTGGCGACTGTTCCGAGTCCTCCGGTTTCACCCAATGTTTTCACAAGGTTCTTCTCTTCTCCCTGCATAAAGGCGCTTGGGTTCTCCATCGCGGATAACAGCGTGCCTTCATTAAAACGCGCCGGCGGTTTCGTCTGTCCGCTCGTTTCTTTCAGCGACGAGACGGACAGGCGCTGACCCTGCTGAAGGGCCGGGAGCGTCTGATCTTTATCTTCCTCATGATCTTCGTCATCCTCATACATATCGTACACGGCTTTCCATCCCGGCGATTGAACGATTTTCCCTTTTGCGGTAAATGTTTCGCCGCCGATATCGGCTGTGACCTTTGTTTCTTCGTATTCGAACGCCGGCATTAACACCGTGAGAAAACGTTTGGCGATCAGATCGTAAAGCTTGCGTTCTTTGTCGCTGAGGCTTGAAAGAATCAGCGGCTCCTCTGTCGGAATGATGGCATGGTGATCCGATACTTTCGCATCATTGACGAATCCTTTATGCGCTTTGACGCCGCGCTTCAGTATTTGATTGACGTATTGTGCGTACGGCTTGACTTCCATGCCGTTTAAACGGTCTTTTAAAGTCGGCACGATGTCGGCGGAAAGGAATCTGGAATCCGTCCGCGGGTAAGTGACAAGCTTGTGCTGTTCATACAGCTTTTGAAGCACGGAAAGCGTCTCTTTTGCGGAAAAACCGAAGCGCTTATGAGCGTCCCGCTGCAATTCCGTCAAGTCGTAAAGACCGGGAGCGAAGCTTTTCTTCGCCGTTTTTTTCAATTCTGAAATGACTGCCGGCTTTCCTTGTAGATCTTTTGCCAAACGGCCGGTCACCGTCTGGTCGAACGTTCTTGTCTGCTTTGTTTTTTTATCCTGCCATGTCAGCGTCAACTGATCAGCCGCCGCGCGGAGACCGTAATATGGGACGGGTGTGAACGCCTGAATGTCCGCTTCACGCTTGGCGATCATCGCCAGTGTCGGAGTCTGGACGCGTCCGCATGACAGCTGCGCGTTAAATTTTGTCGTCAGGGCGCGGGTCGCGTTGATGCCGACGATCCAATCCGCTTCCGCTCTGGCGACGGCGGAATGATACAGGTTTTCGTACTCTTTGCCGCTGCGGAGCTTTTGGAATCCTTCTTTAATCGCCTTGTCTGTTACAGAGGAAATCCACAGGCGCTGAATCGGTTTGCGGACGTTTGCCTTTTCGATAATCCAGCGGGCCACAAGCTCCCCTTCCCGCCCTGCGTCTGTTGCGATTACGATCTGGCTGACGTCTTTCCGGACAAGTTGGGCTTTGACCGCGTTGAACTGCTTTCCTGTTTTTTTGATGACGACGAGCTTCAAAGGCTCCGGAATAATCGGCAGATCCTCAAGCCGCCACGATTGATATTCTTTGCCGTACCCTTCAGGATCAGCGAGCGTTACCAAATGCCCGAGCGCCCATGTGACGATGTAGCGGTCGCCTTCAAGATATCCGTTTCCTTTTTTATGACACTTCAGAACGCGGGCCAAGTCCCGGCCGACTGAAGGTTTTTCAGCTAATACAACTGTTTTTGACATGCTTTTTCACTTCTCTTTCTTTCACACTCATCCTGTTATTATAACAGACTTCCTCACGCTCTCTCTAATCGAGGACGTTTTTTGTGTCAATTTCTGAGAAAATGACGTGGGTCACGGTTTGGGCATACGGAGAGGTGCGGTCGATGAAGTGTTCGATCGTTTCCAGGCTGTCCGCGTTCATCTTCAGCATATAACACGCCGCGCCGGCAATCCGAAAACAAAATTCAATGTTGGGAATGGATTGAATGTAGGTTTTAAATTGATCGTATTTTCCGTTTTTCACTGTTGCTTCGACAATGCAGGAAACGGGAAGCCCGATCTTTTTTTGATCAATGTCCAACGTATAGCGCTTAATAACGCCGAAAGATTCAAGCTGCCTGACACGCTCTGTGACCGACGGGGCTGACAATTTGATTTTTCTGCCCAGCTCCCGCATGGACAGGCGGCTGTCCCGCTGCAGCTCTTTTATGATGCTCAGATCAACATTATCTAGTTTCATGACTGTAGTCCTTTCTTACCTTTTTGGCTATATTATCAAGAGAAATCCGAAAAATGACAAGAATAACAATCTGAAATGAGGAAGGTTTTTTCAGGAACAGACGCGAAATGGTCATATTAGGACTGCCCATTGCTTATAGTATAGAGGAAAAAAGATGTCTGACAGGAGGGAATTGTATGTTACACACGCCGATCGGCAGGCTTCGCACGATGGGTTTTATTGAAGGCATGTCGCTTTTGGTGCTGCTGTTTATCGCGATGCCGCTGAAGTATTGGGCTCATCATCCGCTCGCCGTCACCATTGCCGGCTCCATTCACGGCGGTTTGTTTATCATTTATTTGGCAGTGCTGGCGTATGCGGCGTTTACCGTCAAATGGCATGTGAAATGGTCAGCCGCCGGTTTTATCGCGGCCTTTATCCCGTTCGGCAATTTTATTTATGATCGCGGCCTGAGAAATTATAAATGAAAAGCTCCTCTTTTTTACAGAGGAGCTTTTTTATGCGTTACATCCATTTCGTCACCCAGGCGATATAATAAGCGCCGGGGAGGAATACGAGCTGGGCGAGAAGCGTGCCCGCGACCCTTGAGGTCACCATCGTCAATGATGTCCATTTTAAGGAGACATAGCTGCGCTTGCCCTTCGCCACATCGTCTGCCAGTACGGATACTTTCGGATCAACAAACACGGCCAACAGCATGGTCGCAATCCCGTTGATTAAACCTGATGCCATCACCGCCGTCGTGCTGTGCTCAGGCGCCAGAAGGCCGGCATACAGAGCGGACAGGACGCCGATCGTGTAAATGGACGTAATGACCATATTAATGACAAACAAGCGTTTCGGGATCATTCGGAATTGAAGCCCTTTTAAATAGGAGACGGACGGACGTCTGATATAAGAACGCGCATGCTTCAGCCCGTTCAGTGAAAATCCTTTTTTAAATACCTGCATGACGGAGCCTCCTCCGTCCGCCAAGTGTATAATCGCCCTGGTGAATAACGCGACGAATGTCGGCAAAAGACAGATGCCGAGTATCGTTCCGACCGTGGAGCCGAATATTAAAAACCGAAACTGAGCGCCCACAACAGACAGGGCGTTTGATCCGGCGGCATCAATCAGATGTCCGGTAAACGGCTGTTGGACCATGTTTGACATGCGCGATACGATGACCATGACATTAAATAATGACAGCGCGGACGCGATAAATCCGACTCTCGCGCCGGAAAGCCGTGTTGCATAAGCAAGTGTTTCAATCGAATGTATTAAGAGCAGAAAACAGAAGATAAACAGTACTTGTGAAGTCATAACGTGCAATGTATGATTCCTCCAAATCTTTTCATACTGATTAGACTCTGCAGAAAGCGGCGAGGTTTCGGCCGATCAAATAAAAAAACCGCCCGGATGTCCGGTGCGGTTTTGTCTTATTCTTTTCTTACGCAAATAAATAATATATGGTTTCCCGCCTTAGCCCGCGGGTGATTCGTCAATTACAGTTCCGAGAATCATTCTTCGAAAGTAAACACCATGGAAGTTCTTGAACACAAGACAACGAAAGCCCTACCTCTCAATCGTCACTGCGGCTCCGAAGCCGCGCCGGTGTGAATTGTAAAACAAAAAGTCTTTTTTCCATCTCTTCGTTAGGGGCGAATAGTCAGAAGGAAAAGAATAAGCTCAGCTTTTTTTCAAGCTGTCCGTTGAAGCCTGAAGCTTCTATATCAAAACAGAAAAAAGAAGTTTACTTTCTTTTTTATTTGCATGTTGTCACTTAGCAGTTAATTATAACAGATTGCCCCCGAATGATCAAATGATTTATTAAAGTTCCAGCTCGGCCGGCGTTTTTTCACCCGCGTTCATGAGCTTGATCTGCTTCGGTTCAATTTCAAGAATCACCAGGTTCGGATCGTCTTTTCCTTCGAACCAGCGTTCCAGTTTCGAATCCCACAGCTTTTCTTTTAAATCTGCTGAGTTGTTCAATTTGGCGGTTCCGGCCACTTCCACATAAGCGTCACCGAAACCGTCACAGTCATACCCTAACAAGATATGAACATTCGGATTGTTTTCAATTTCTTCCGCTTTATGCGTGTCTTTGCTCGTCGGCGTATAAATGGTTAAGCCGTCATGGAAAAATGTCATGTAGCGTGAATGCGGCTTGCCTTGCTCTACTGTCGCAAGCGAACCGACTTTATGATGATCCAGTACTTCAAGCACTTTTTCTTTGATTTCATTTTGATTCATGAAGAATCACTCCTTTTTAACGTCTCCGCTGTTACTTTTCCACATTGGGGAGACATTTAAACCAAGAAATGTGCTCTTCTGCCGTTCTTCGCTCCATTCCCGCTTCAGGATGCTGTAATTCACCGTGTCATGGTATGCGCCCTGTACGAAAATGCCTTCTCTCGTCAGTCCTTCTTTCTGAAATCCAAGCCGTTCCGCCACCGCCCTGCTTTTCGTGTTTTTTTCAGCGGCGCTGATCATGATGCGGTTCAGCCCGAGGTCCTGAAATGCATGGGTGATAACTGCCCGGCAGCTTGCTGTGATGATGCCGAATCCTTCATGCTCCCGATCCAGCCAGTAGCCGATCTCTGCTTTTTGATTGACTGAATCGACATTATGGATGCTGATCATGCCGCAAAACCGGCCCTTTACAAAAATTCCGGCGTCGAAACCATTCTCTTCCGCATATTTATAACGCCATTCCGGAATGATCACATCGCGGTACGTATCGATATCAGCCAGTTCTTCCGCCCAGCTGAGCCATTCGCTGAGATGGTTTTGATTTCGCTTCATAACAGAATACAATTCGTCCGTATCTTCTTTGGCAAGCAATCTGATCGTCAGATGTTCCCGGATTTGACAGGAAAACACGATCACACCTTCTTTCCTTTATTAGCCATTATACAGGTAAATTCATTTTTTTCCATACAAAAAAAGATGAGGCGAGCAGCCTCATCTTTAAATGCGCGGGTCGGTAAAAATGTCGTGATCATCCGTGCTTGGCGATGACATTTCCGTAACGACGGCCCCATCTTCTCCCGCTTGGAACCAATGTTTCGTATCCGGCGGAATGGTGTATTGTCCGCCCGGTTCCAGCACAATTTCATTCCAGACGGTGTAGTATTCCTTATCTTCTTCCGGCGGGAGGACGCTTGGGTTCTCTGCCTTTTCGCCTTCCACGTAGAGATACACCTTCCCCCAGCGGCAGCGGAATGTCTCTTGTTTTCCCTTTTCGCCGCCGACCGGCGGATGACGGTGTTCCGGACACGTCTGGCGCGGGAAGAGCACCAATTCTTTTGAACAGTAGCGGTCGGTATTCACATAAATAAACAGCTGAAGCCCGGTTTCCTCAAGCTTGCCCAAGCCGTAATCCATGATTTGAATATCTTCGACTTCATCATCAGTCAGAACGATTCCCGCTTTTTGATAGTATGCATTTACGTCTTGCTTCGATATTGTCATGCTTCAGCCTCCTTATGTGGTCACAAATCTGCCGCCGTTGACATGCAGCGTCTGTCCGGTCATATAAGATGATTCATCTGAGGCCAATAGCACATAGCAGCCGACATGCTCAACAGGCTGGCCTGCCCGGCCCATCGGTGTATCCTGACCGAAGGAAGCGACGGTTTCTTCCGAGAATGTCGCCGGAATAAGCGGTGTCCAGATAGGTCCCGGCGCCACGGCGTTGACACGGATACCGTCGTTGACGAGCGCTTGCGCCATTGATCTCGTAAAACCGTTAATCGCGCCTTTCGTAGCCGTGTAGTCAATCAGCTGCGGATTGCCTGTGTATGGATTAATGGATGTCGTATTGATGATCGCGCTGCCCGGCTTCATGTAATCAATTGCTTTTTTAGTCAAATAAAATTGTGAGTAAAAGTTTGTCTTAAAGGTTCTGTGAAGCTGCTCGCTTGTAATGTCCTTAATGCTTTCTTTCGGATGCTGTTCCCCGGCGTTATTCACGAGAATATCAAGACGTCCGAATTCTTCAACCGTTTTTTCAACGGCTTCATTGCAAAAGTCTTCCTCACCGACATCGCCGGAGATTAACAGACATTTTACGCCTTCTTCTTCCACTCGTTTTTTTGTATCCTCCGCATCTCCGTTTTCATCAAAATAGACGATCGCGACATTTGCGCCTTCCTTTGCGTAAGCGACCGCTACGGCGCGTCCGATACCGCTGTCGCCCCCTGTGATAAGCGCGGTTTTCCCTTTTAGTTTATCAGCGCCTTTATATTCTTTGTATTCGTAAACAGGCGCCGGATTCATTTCGTTCTCAATCCCCGGCTGGCGGTTTTGTGATTTTGCAGGGAATTCCTTCGGATAGTTTTCCATGTCAAGTTCCTCCTTATTGTTCGTTGTCATATTTCTTGTCTACCTCTGCTGGCTTTTGGATAAACATGAATGAGACAGTTCAAAATGTTTTCGGAGAAAAATGTTTCACATGAAACGCAAGAAAAAAAACCCGGCTGGCAGCCGGGTTTTTGTTTTCAATTATGAACGTACCGCTTGTTTGCGGAGAACGTCTTTTCTCACTTTTCCAAGGTTGTTTTTCGGAAGTTCGCTGACGAACTCAATGTCCGGAATTTTAAAGGCAGCAAGACGTTCTTGAAGGAATCGGGTCACTTCTTCTTCTGTCAGGTCTTCTCTGCTGTTTGTCACGATGAACGCTTTCGGTTTTTCACCGTAAAGCGGATCAGGGATACCGACAACCGCTGTTTCGAGAATTCCCGGCACTTGCTGAATGACCTCTTCAATCTGGTCAGGATAAATATTGTCGCCTCCGTAGATGATGACATCTTTATAACGTCCGGTGATAAAGATAAATCCGTCTTCATCCACATATCCGGAATCGCCCGTATGGAACCAGCCGTCTTTCAGCACTTTTCGTGTCGCTTCTTCGTTACCTTCGTATCCTTTGAATAAAAACGGATTTGTCACAACGACTTCTCCGATTGAGCCTTGCGGAAGGACTTCGCCTGTTTCCGGATCTACAATGCGGACGTCCACTTCTTCCATCGGTTTACCCGCAGAAGCGGCTTTATCCATTCCCATTTGCGGATTCCAAGAGCTGATGCCCCACGCTTCAGTGCTTCCGTATCCGTGCATGAGCGGAATGCCGATGTCGCGATACTGCTGGATCAGGCTGCTTGGCACCTTTGTTCCACCAGTCATCAAATAAACGATAGAAGACATGTCAGTCTGGTGCTTTTCCCAAGCTTTCAGCAAGTATGTGTAATAGACAGGAAGCGCCATGATGGTTTGAATTTTCTCTTTTTCGATGAGCTTCAAGTTTTCTACAGGATCCTGATTGTCTGTCATAATGAATGTCGTTCCGCTCATCGTGCCGACCATCTGGCAGATAATCGCGCTCGTATGGTAATTCGGATGGCATGCTAAGAAGCGGACATTCTGCATTCTCCCCGTGTATGCCAATGTCGCTTTTACGTAGTTGTATATGCCGCCGTGAGTGATCATGCAGCGTTTCGGATTGCCAGTAGTACCCGAGGTAAACATCAGCAATGCCGTATCGTTTTCGGACACTGTTTCGACGTCTGGTGTATCGCCGGAGCCTGTCAATAAAGCGTCAAACTCAGGTGTTGTCTCCGCAGCTGTTCCGGTCACGACCTTCAGTTTAAGAGAAGATGCAAGCGCAGGAAGCACTTCTTCCATAATCTCTTTAAATTCAGTGCCGTAAAAAACAGCTTTCGGTTCACAGGCTGCTAAAATGCCTTTCATTTCATACGGTGTTAATTGCCAGCTGACCGGCACAACCACCGCTCCGATTTCAAGTGCCGCAAACATGACGATAGATGCCGCGTGGCCGTTTTTACAAAGCATCGCCACTCTGTCGTCTTTTTTTATTCCTTTATTAAGAAGCGATTGCGCAAGCTGGTTGATTCGTTTTCGATATTCCGCGTAAGTCAGGGTATGCGCACCGCTTTTTACAGCTTCGATCTCTTCGCTATTTGAAATGTCGTGCAGAATCAGATGCTGTAATGTCTCCATATTTTCATCTCCCATAATCATAAATCACAAAAAACTCTGTCAGATTTTCTTCCTCACGCAACCCATTTTAAACCAAAAAATATAACTTGTAAAACTATTTTGTTTTAGAACTATTCTATTCGTGAATGATACAATAGTCCCATGTTTTAGTTTCTTCCCTTCCCCTTACCCTCATACATGCAGAAAAAAACACACCCCATATGAGGTGTGCGCCATCTGTTCAGCGCTGTCCTTTTTCCTGAATGAAATGATAGAACAGCCTGTTTAAACGTTTGTATAAATCGGCCTGATCCTCAGTCTGGAAGGCTTTTATACTGGCTTCGGATTCAATGATGGCCGAGCTGACCGCACTTAATATTTCCGATCCTTCAGCGGGCATATCAGCCGGCGCCATCATCACTAAAGCGCGGCCGACGGTCAGGGAATTTCCGTCCATGCCTTTGACACTGCATGGAGCTGTCAAATCATAAATTTTGAAAAAAGGCGTGACAATTTCTTCATTTTTGAGATGGTACAGCGCCATTGCCGTTCCCGGAATGCCGAGACCGCCCTGTTCTTCACGCTCTGCAAGGCGCTGTGCGGTTTTTTGGGCGTTATGAACCAATCCTTCTTCCTCCAGCATGGCAAACATACGGTTCAAAAACAGCTCATACGCCATGTTTGAATCAATGGATTTGATCGAAAAGTTCCGCAGCACGCTTTGAATAACCGCCGCATAATGCGCCATACGCCCGGCCGCTTCCAGCATATCAGGCGTCTCCGGCTGGTTCTCCTCTCTTCTGCCGTTTCTTTTCTTGTCAAGAATCAGCGGAATCTTTCTTTTGATGTACTGCTTGACCTGATCGGCGTCTTCTTCATTTAAAAGCGGACTGACCATGACATAATCAATGTTTTCATACGGGATCGGCACAGTGGACACGATCATGTCGTATGCGGCGGTATCACGGTCCTTCAGTTCAATAAGGGAAGACATATCAAAGGAACGGATTTCCGGGAGCTCTTTTTTCAGTCTGGATGCGAGCATTTTGGACGACCCGATGCCGCTTGAACAGACGATCAGCGCTTTGATTTTCGCTTCTTCCCGTTTGATTTCCAGGGCGGAGCCGAAGTGCAGAACGATGAAAGCGATCTCATCATCAGGGAAATGAAGCCCCGGAAAGAATTTTTCCATTCCTTCTTCTACAGCCATATACAGCAGGAAGTAGTCGCGTTTAATTTGCTGGGTCATCGGGTTGTACATGTCGATACTCTCTTTTACCCGGTTAATCGCAGGCTCGAGATGGGCGATTAAACCGTCGTATAAAGAGCCGTTTTCCGTCAGATCCATTTTAATTTTTTCTGAAATGAAGCCGATCAGCTGCTTTGTTTGCAAAGCCGTTTCAACTTCAATGTTCTCGGGCTTGAATTCGGTTTTGTATTGGCGGTTGGCGCTCCGTAAATGGATGGTGATATAGCCGATCTCAGCCTCCGGTATCGAAACGCCGAAGGCTTTTTCAAGCTCTTTTGCCATTTCGAGCGCGGAGCCATATTCCTTCGTCTGCTGCAGCGCTTTTAGTTCAGAAGCCTCCATCGTGATGGTTTCTCCGAGTCTGATCCGCTCCATCGCAAAGGTTAAATGAACCGCCAGCGCCATATAGGAGCTGTCAGATAAGGCGATCGAAATTTTTTCCTTGAGCTGAATCAAGAGCCGGTCCATTTTCAAAAGTTCCGCTTTATTTACGACGCCGAACATTTTATCAGCAGCGTCGGGTTTTCCTTTAATATTCAATTCAACCGCTTCCAAAAAGCTTTGAATATCAAGGCGGTTGACCATGAGATTGCCGACGATTTTCCGTTTCGCATTTTCCGGCCCCGTCAGCTGAATGCCGAAGCCTCTTTTTCGGATCAGCGTCAAGCCGAAGGGCGCAATCCAAGTCTCCAGCTCATCAAGATCATAACTGATCGTCGCGTTTGTCACTTGGAGTTCGTTCGCCAGACTGTAGAGCTTGATCGGATCTTGGGACTCTAATAGTGAACATAGGATTAAAAGTTTCCGCTCCTCAGCGCTGTATTCTTGCTGTTCATAGGACAGGTCTGACAGGAGCTTCTGTTTATCCTCCGGGTTTCCCACCGCTTTCAGTCCTTTGCCGGGCTGTTTATCAAGTGCCAGACCGAATGATTCCATCAGCGGTTTGATTGTTTTTAATTCGCGGTGAATGGTTCTTGTGCTGACTTGTAAAGCTTCCGCCAGTTCATGCACTGTTTCGTACCGGTTCTGCAGTAAAAGATGTTTCATTAATTTTTGTTCTCTCGCTGTCATATACATGAAACGCGCCTCCAGATTTTCTAGTTGTGGGGGATGCGGCACATGGGGGGTGCTTCCGGGGAAAGTGTTGTAATTAAAAATATAAAACGCTTTCAATGATTATTCAACCATTTTCTAATGGCAATTTGGCACTGGTCCGTGTGACAGTATTGAATAAGAAAAATGTGTCAGATAATATGCCATGACGCTTGGTTCCTTTCATCTGAACGGCTATACTTCAAAGTGACCTTACTTGTTTTTAGACATTGCACACCACATAAACAAACGCCCGGGAAGATACCTTCCGGGGCGTTTTGTTTATGGAATATCATAACCTTGGACACTTGTATAAACCCGAAACCATTGATCATGGCTGAGTGTGTAAGCTGATGCACGCACCGCGGCAGAAATGCGGCTCTGTTTTCCGCTGCCGACAATCGGCATGATGTCCGCCGGATGGGTGAACAGCCATGCGTACATGACTTCGTCAATGGACGCAGCGCCGATTTCTTCCTGTACGGAACGAAGCGCCGCGCGGATCCGGACGTCCTTATCTGATTGGCCTGTAAAAACGCTTCCGCCCGCAAGCGGTGACCACGCCATCGGCGGGATGCGTTTTTCCTGACAGAAATCCAGCGTGCCGTCATGAATATTTTCCAGCTCGTAAGCAGAAATTTCAATTTGGTTCGTGATGAGCGGATCATCCAAATAGGATTCGAGCATTCTGTACTGGTGCGCTTTAAAGTTTGACACTCCAAAATATCTGACCTTGCCCGAGCTTTTCAGCGCATGAAACGCTTCAGCCACAGCTTCCGGGTCCATAAGCGGGTCGGGTCTATGAATGAGCAGCACATCGAGATAATCCGTATTCAGATTCAAGAGCGACTGCTCAGCCGACGCTAAGATATGAGATTTCGACGTATTATAATGGTGCGGCTTGTTGCCGGGCCGTTCCGGCGACTCAATGACGATCCCGCATTTTGTGACGATTTCGATTTGCTCCCTTATCGAAGGTGAAAGGGACAAAGCACCGCCGAACAGCTTTTCACATGTATAACTGCCGTATATATCGGCATGGTCGAAGGTGGTAATGCCTTGGCTGATACACCATTCAATCAGATCCAGCAGCTCTGTGTCCGAATAATTCCATTCGTTCAGGCGCCAAAGCCCGTGTATCACTCTTGAAAATTCCAGGTCTTCAGCCAGTTGAATACGCTGCATGTGAAATCCCCCTTTTTCTTAGTGAGCCCTTGTCTCTCTGTTTTCAGGAATTGCCCATGCTGTTTCATTCTGCTTCGGCGGCTGATTTTCCTTTCAGCCCGCAAAAATCGTCATTTAATGATTCTGAAACTGTTTTTTTGCTTTTTCAACGACGTAATGGCTTCCGCCGCGTTTTTTGACGTCTTGAATCATCATCGCGATCAAGAGGTCTTTCTTTTTATAATCGTAGCCGACAAACCAGCCGTTTTCTTTGCCGTCTTTATCTTCTTTTGACGTTTTCAGCTCGGCTGTGCCGGTTTTTCCGGCTACGGTAATGCCGCTTACGGCCGGCTGATATGCAGAGCCGCGCGGATCTTCAACGACGCCTCTCAGCCCTTTTGTGATTTCTTCGGCATTGGCTTTGGATACCACTTGCTTATGCCAGATTTGCGGTGTTTTTTCTCCGTCTTTGATTAATGTCGGTTTGACGAGATTTCCGTCTGTTACAAATGCGGTATAATCAGCCGCTAAGTGCAGCGGAGACATCAGCATCTGCCCTTGGCCGTAGCCCGTATCTCCGAGAAGAATCTCGGAATCAAGCTTGCCATTTGCGATTGACGACTTTTCAATCGGGAATTGGTACGGAATGTCTTCGTCAAAGCCAAATGTTTTTAATCCCTTTGTAAACGCGTCCGCTCCGGCGTCTATGGCATTTTGCGCAAAGTAGATGTTGTCCGATGTAATCAGCGCGTTTTCGAGATCCACTTCATTCAGGCGCTCTGATACGCGTGTGACATGGTAACCGCCCCAGCTTGAATCCTTCTGCCACTCTTTTCCGGTGATTTTTTTCTTTTCCGACGCTTTCAATGTGCCGTTTGTCAGGCCGACCGCCGCGGCAATCGGTTTAATCGTTGATCCCGGTGCATACAGCTTGTTGAATTTCGCTGAAAATGGATTGTCTTTATTTTCATTCAGTTTTTTCCATTCTTTGCCGCTCCAGCCGAAAATAAAGCCGTTCGGATCATAAGACGGTGCGCTGACAAGCGCGAGGGTCTCTCCCGTTTGCGGTTCAAGGGCGACTGCCGCTCCGCTGTCATCTTTCATCGAATCATACAGCTTCGTCTGCGTTTTCATATCAATCGTTACATGAATATCCTGCCCGTTTTCGGCTTTCTTTTCAGCAATGACCTCTCCCGTTTGCGGGACATAAATTTTCCAGCCGGTCGTGCCGCGCAGCTTGTCTTCGTATACATTTTCAAGGCCGGCGGTGCCGATTTTGGAGGTGTCGCTGTATTGGCCTTCTTTCGCTTTTTTCAGCTGCTCCGCTGTGATTGTTTTAATATATCCGGTCAGATGGGCCGCTTTTTCACCGTACGGATAGTAGCGGGAGCTGACTTTCGTTTTCGTCACGCCGTCTAATGCGAGCAGGCTTTTGACCTTGCTTTCATCATCCGGTCTGATTTTTTGAATCGGAACATAGGAGTCATCTTTTACCCAGCCCTGATTCAGTTTGCTTTTGATATCGTCTTCAGAAAGGTCCAGTTTTTCAGACAGTTTTTTGATCACGCTGTCTTTATCCTTGCCGAGTTTTCCAGGGATAATGCCGATTTCCGGCACCTCCGTATTCACGGCCAGGCCTTTGCCGTCTTTGTCGTAGATTTGCCCGCGCTTCGGTTCTTCATTTGCGATCTGCACGGTTTTGTCATCGGAAAGCTGTTTGAAAATAAAAGAAGGATTCCAGTCGATGTTCCATGATTCACCATCGTCTGTTTTTTCTTTTTTCAGGACGGCCGTGTTGTCAAAGGCGACCTTCCCTGCTTTTGTATCCATGCTGACTTTATAATCGATGTGCTGAAGGTCATCTTTTTTCTTATCGTCTTCGTCCTGTTTTTCGGCAGTGACTTTCAGATTTTTGACCCCTGCTTGTTCATAAATGGTTTCATATCGTTTTACAAAATCCTTTTTGGATAGTTTTTTCTTTTCATCCTGGGTGAGGCTTTGGTACATTTTATCGTAATGACCGCCATTCCAGTCTTTTACGAAATCTTTCATTCTGTCTTCGGCTGACTCCGATTTCGAGCAGCCGATTAAACCTATGATTCCTGCGAGTAAAAGTAATAGGTATAATCCTTTTTTCACTGTCTATTCCCCTGCCTTCCAATTGTTATTTTCTCCTAAACCAAATGAGGCTTGCAAGGATTTTTTACTTATAGTGTTTTAAATTTTTATATTTTCCAGCTATTTTTGTCCATATTTTTATACAATGTATCTATTAATAAAAGGGGGAGTTCCGAATGATCAGAGAAGCAGCCATGCTGCATGTAAAAGAAGGTCTTGAAGGAGAATTCGAAGCGGCATTTCGCCGGGCGGAGCCTATTATAGCGGGGATGAAAGGTTATCTGTCCCATTCCTTGTCCAAATGTATGGAGGAAACGCATAAATATTTGCTGCTGGTGGAATGGGAAACATTAGAGGATCATACAAAAGGCTTTCGCGGATCGCCGAAATATCAGGAATGGAAAGCCTTACTGCACCGTTTTTATTCACCATTTCCCGTTGTGGAGCATTTTCAGGATCTATCAAACTCAGATTACGTGAAGCGTAAAACCGATTAAAGAGATCGACCATACAAAAACGGCGGTATATATATTGAATTTCCCGGAGCTATCGTTTTCTTTCCATTTTTCTTCCAGTCCCTGAATGAACATGACCGCACCGAGAAACACGAGCATAATCGGCTGTATGACAGATGTATGTTCTGCATACGTAAATGCGGCAGCAGCAAGTATAATAATCAGCATCGCGAGTGACAGTTTTAAAACGCGCAGCAAAAAAATCCATCCTTTCTGTTAGCATTTTTTGAACACAATTCTATTTCTGTCTTTATCCCCCATTATTCTAGCGTACTTTTTACGCGGATAGAACGAAAGTCGGACAATTTTAAGTTTGTTTTAAGGAGAACGAAAAGCGCGCTCCCGATGAAAAGGAGCGCGCGGTTTATGAGCGGGCGAGGCTTCCGTATCCGAGTCCTCTGAGAACGCATGCCATGACTTCATATCCTCTGCCGTTGGGGTGGACGCGGTCATGAGAGAGATATTCGTTCAGCTTTCCTTTGAAAGCGCTGTGGACATCGGCAATTTTGACGTGCGGCGCCGATGCGAGTGTGCTGAGGTGCGCATTATAAGAAGATATCCATTTCTCTGCAATGGAAATACCCGGGAAAGGGTTGTATAAATTGAAGACGCGGATCTCATAAGGAGACGGGTGCGGCCCTTTTAAGGCTGTGATCTTGGCTATCATCTTTTCAAAGTTCTCGTGACAGTGACTGGACACACTGGTGAACACCGAAGCGTCCGATGTTTGCTGATATTCCCGAACCGAATCGATCAAATCGTTGCCGCAGCCTGTAATTGTAATCATATCAGCAGCCTGAATCCGCCTCTGAATGTACGGCCAGGACATAAGCCCGAGAATTTCTCCCGTCTCAAGGCCTGATTTGGCAAAGATGGATACGTCGGTTTTTGTCTGTAAATCTTCTGCCATCATACGTCCGAACCGCTGAACAAAACCGGCGGAAAACGGGCCGGATCCCCTTCCCGTCGTCAAAGAATCCCCAAGCGCCGTATAAACAAGTCCCATTTTCTTTCCTCCACTCGTTACTATCGATATTGTAATGTACGCGAGTGAAGAAAAATTGGCTCGGTCAATAACCCAATTTCTCAGAAATATGCTGAGCGGCGTTTTTGACTTTTTCGGTTAAGTACGGCAGCCTGTCCTCTGAAAATCTGGCTTCAAAGCCGGCGATGCTGATTCCCGCAGCCACCTTGCCTTCGTGATTGAAAATCGGCGCCCCGATTGCCGCCGTGTAATCCTCTAATTCCGAATAGCTGATCGTATATCCTGATTGTATTGACGTTTCAATGGATTGAAGCAGTTCAGCCGGATTCGTCATCGTGCCTGAAGCGATTGCGGCAAGCTTTGTTTTCTGAATGTATGTGTCAATCTCCTCTCGCGGCAGAAACGATAAAATGCTTCTGGCGCACGCTCCCGCATACAGCGGCGACCGGCGGCCGATTGCAGTATACAGCCGTACGGTTTGAGTTCCCTCAATTTTATCGACGTAAATGGCTTCATCGCCGTCCCTCATAATCAGCTGAACGGCCTCATCCACTTCACCGCACAGCTTTTCCATCACCGGCTTGGCTATTTTCCTGATGTCCAGACGGTCAGAGACGAGCTGGCCGAATTGTAAAAAGATCAGACCAAGCTGATAACGGCCGTCCGCTGTCCGGGTGAGAAATCCCATTTCCTCCAGTGAACTTGCCATCCGGTGAACCGAGGTCTTCGGCATTTCCGATAGAGAAACCAGCTCATTTAAACTCAGGCTCGGTTCGGTCAGGAATAAATGAAGCAGCTCCATTGATTTTATGACGGTTTTGTTTTTGTTTTCCATGACCTTTCATCCCCTTTGTCAGATCAGCCATTCCATTTTGAGTCTTGCTTTCAGCTCCTTCAGCTGCTGTTCCTTCTCCAACAGCAGCATTTCCGCCTCCTCCAGCGAAACAGCAGCGAACGTGATATGTTCCCCCGGCATCGTTTGGGCGGCAAGAGGAAGATCGGCGGATATGATATGCGCCATTCGCGGGTAGCCCCCCGTCGTCTGTCTGTCAGCCAGCAGTATAATCGGATTGCCGTCCGGCGGCACTTGCACCGTCCCGAATGTCACAGCCTCAGATACCATTTCAAGCGGCTCCCGCAATTCAAGCGGGGCGCCCTTCAGGCGGTAGCCCATTCGGTCGGATTGCGGCGTGACCGTATACGATTCTTGGTAAAAACGCTGTTTTGCTTCTTCTGTAAACGCATGAAATTGAGCGCCTTCAAGCACGCGAATGACCGGATTTCTTTTCAGCGGCAGAAATCCTCTGCTGCTGACAGACCAATCAGGCGCTGAGAAACCATGCTGCCCGGGAGATTCGCTCAGACGGGCAGCGATCAGTTCCGAGCACTGCGTCATACCGCCGAGCGGCAGCTCATCATCTTTTTGCAGCGCTCTTCCGCAAAAGCCGCCGATCCCCGCTCTGACATACGTGCTTTTGCTTTCCATGACGGCGGGCACGTCAAATCCCCCCGCAACGGCAAGATAAGCGCGGCTCCCCATTTTGCACGGCCCGAATGAGACGACGCTTGTTTCCTTTATCAAAATCGGTTTCCACAGAGGAGCTGGTTCTCCATTAATATGAAAGGCGAAATCGGCCCCCGTGACGGCAATGACCGCCGGTTCTGAAAACTCAAAGGAAGGCCCGGGCCCCATGAGCGTAATTTCCAGCCCCGCCTCTGTTTCTTTATTTCCGGCAAGAAGATTGGCGATGCGCAGAGAGATTGTATCCATTGCGCCGCTGCCCAGTACGCCGTATTTCTGATACCCTGTTCGGCCCGTATCCTGAATCGTCGTCAGAAGACCGGGCTTCATCACTTTCATGCTCATTCGGCTCCCTCCTTGATGCGGCTGTATTCTTCCGCTGAGATCCGGACGAATTTCACAATATCGCCCGCTCTCAACAGGCTCGGCGGTTGTTCTTCAGGCCTGAAAAGCCGAAGCGGAGTGCTGCCGATCAGCTGCCAGCCGCCGGGGGTGGATATCGGATACACACCGGTCTGCATCCCTGCGATTCCTACTGAACCAGCCGGGATCGACGGCCTTGGCGACGCCTTTCTCGGCGCTCTGATCCGCTCAGACATTCCTCCTAAAAACGGAAATCCCGGCGCAAATCCGAGCATATAAACGAGATATTCGCCTTCGGTATGAATGCGGATGACGTCTTCCGGCGTCAGATCGTTCATCTCAGCGACGTCTTCTAAATCAGGACCGAAATCACCGCCGTAGCAAACGGGGATTTCCATCACCCGGCGCTCTTCCTGCCGGCCGGCCTTTATATGGCTGAGGCGTTCTGTCACTTCTTTCTTGACCAAAGCAAAAGGAGAGACGCCTTTTTTTATTTGTGAGACGGCATACACATCATAAAAGATCGTTAAGCTTGTGAATGCCGGAATACATTCAACGAAGCCCGGAAACGGCCGTTCTTCAATACAGGCAGCCGCCGCATGCACCCGGCTGTTGACTTCTTCGCTGATGTGCCCGCCAAAGCGGATGATAACGGCGGAATCACCGTGCGGCTGTATATCAAGCGCTGTATTGCCGCTATACTGCTTCATTGTCATCACCTCGTTGTTTTCTTTCTGCTTACAGAACAGCAAGCGATTCGTTCCGTATATCCGTGATCAGCATGTGCCCAGGTGAATGGGTTATCACGATATCGGGCTTTGTTTCCATGATCACCGCCTGCGGTGTAACGCCGCACGCCCAGAATACGGGAACTTCGCCTTCTTTCACCGTTACGGCATCTCCGAAGTCCGGCTGATTCAGATCGCTGATGCCGATGCTTTTCGGACTCCCGATGCGGACGGGGGCGCCGTGCACGGCGGGAAAACGTGACGTGACCTGTGCCGCGCGGACTGCCAGTCTTTCCGGAATCGGCCTCATGCTGACGACCATCTTTCCTGAAAACGGGCCCGCCGGAACACAGTCAATATTTGTTTTATACATGGGAACGTTCACGCCTTCATCAATATGCCTGATTGGAATGTGCTGATTGATAAGGGCTTGCTCGAATGAAAAACTGCAGCCGATCAAAAAGCTGACAAAATCATCCTTCCAATATGGCGTGAGATCCGTTACCTCTTCAGTAAGCACGCCATGCCGATAGATTCTGTATTTCGGAAAGTCCGTCCGGATATCAGCTCCCGGCGCCGCTATTGCCGGAACGGGTGAACCCGCATCCGTCACGTCAAGCACCGGACAAGGCTTTTGATTGCGCTGGCAGAATAAGAGAAAATCAAAGGCAAGATCCTTTTGCAAAACGACGAGATTGGCTTGTGCGTAAGAAGCGGCCAATCCCGCCGTCGGCCCGGTCATCCGCCCTTTTCTGATAAGCTGCCTGACTTCTTCGGGACTCATGTCACTCATATGTTTTTTCATGTCATCAGCCCCATAGCTGCGGCATTTGCGAGAATAATGTATAGATGCCCATAATCGCCATGACAACGACTACGATTGCCCCGGCGATCGTCAGCCAGATCGGATGTTTGTAGTCGCCGACGATTTTTTTCTTATAAGCGCCTAACAAAATCATCGCTAATGCAAGCGGCAGAATTAAACCGTTAAGCGAACCGACCGCGACCAGAATTTTGGCAGGCTGGCCGATCGTGACAAAAATGAGAGTGGATACGATGATAAAAGCGATAATTACGCCGTTCGAATGCTTTTCGATTTTTGCCGAGAACGATTTGAAGAAAGACACTGACGTATATGCGGCGCCGATGACAGACGTAATAGCCGCAGACCACATGATGACACCGAAAATTTTATAGCCGACATTTCCCGCCGCAAGCTTGAACACAGAAGCTGCGGGATTATCAGGATCAATGCGCAGGCCCTTTGAGACGACGCCGAGCACGGCGAGAAACAGAGCAATCCGCATTACAGATGTAATCAATACGCCTGTGACGGAGCTTTTCGTGACTTGAGGAATGACTTCCTTCCCTTGAATGCCTGAATCAAGCAGACGGTGGCCGCCGGCAAATGTAATGTATCCGCCGACCGTGCCGCCGACAAGCGTCACGATCGCCAGCACACTGATATGATCAGGCATAAAAGTTTTCACAACGGCGTGTCCGACCGGCGGAGCCGTCGTTACGGCAACATACACCGTCAATACGATCATGACAATTCCGGCGATCTGCATAAAACGGTCCATGACTTTTCCGGCTTCCTTTATGACGAAAATCAAAACCGCAATCGCAGCGCTGATTAAAGCGCCGATCTCCGGTTTGATTCCGAATAATACTTGAAGGCCGAGACCCGCGCCGCCGATGTTTCCGATATTAAACGCAAGTCCGCCGAGCACCACCAGAAAAGCAATGGCATAACCGGCGCCCGGAAGTACCATATTTGCAATCTCTTGGCCGCGCTTTCCGGAAACCGCGATAATCCGCCATACATTGGTTTGCGCGAAAATGTCCAAAATAATAGAGATTAAAATGATAAAGCCGAAGCTTGCCGCCAATGTATTGGTAAACGTGGCCGTCTGCGTCAGAAAGCCGGGCCCGATTGATGATGTCGCCATCAGAAATGTCGCGCCTAAAAGCAGCGACCATTTGCCGGAAGCCTTTCCGGCTGTGTTTTTCTTTTGCTCCATGCTGTCTTCCTCCCTCTGCTGCTCAGTCTTTTGAAAGCGCACTGATTTGAATGTCCGCCGCTTTTAATTCGTTTCTGATCGTTTTTGCGAATGTCAGCGCGTGGGCGCCGTCTCCGTGAATGCAGACGGTGTCCGCTTTCAGGCTTACGGCTTGTCCTTTACGTGATGTCACCGTGTTGTCTTTCACCATTTGAATCACTTGCCCGACCGCTTTTTTGTCATCCTGAATCAGCGCATCCGGCTGTGAACGCGGCGTCAGCGTGCCGTCTTCCTGATAGGTGCGGTCTGCAAACACTTCGCTTGCCGTCTGCAGGCCGATTCGATCTCCCGCTTTAATCAGCTCGCTTCCGGCTAGCCCGAAAAGAATGAGTCCGGGATCAAAATGAGAGACCGCCTGAGCGATGGCCTCTGACAGGCCGCGGTTGACGGCGGCCATATTATATAAAGCGCCGTGCGGCTTTACATGCTGCATCGCGACACCTTCTGCTTTTAAAAAACCTGACAGCGCGCCGATTTGGTACAGTGTCAGATCATACGCTTCCTCGGGCGTAATCGCGATCTGCCGCCGCCCGAATCCTTGAAGATCGAACAGCCCGGGATGAGCGCCGATTTTCACGCCCTTTTCCGCCGCAAGCGCAACCGTTTTGCGCATCACGCTGGGATCACCCGCATGAAAGCCGCAGGCGATGTTTGCAGATGTCACATAATCCAAAATCTCTTCATCCATCCCGATCTTATATGCACCGAAACTTTCTCCTAAATCACAATTGATGTCAATCTGAAACATAAGCTCCCTCCTGTATTGTAAACGTTTTATATGATTATCATTCCGCTATTCGGAACGACTATTCCGAATTGTTGGATTTCACTCAATTATATCAATTCTGACACGTTTGAACATCCCTTTGTCAGAAAACCTACCATGGACCTAGTCACTAATGTGACAAACAAAAAAGAGAGCCTCATCCAGAGACTCTCTTTTTTCTATTATAATACCCAGTGGCGGATCGCTTTGGCGACTCCGTTTTCCGTGTTGACATCAGTCACCCAGTCAGCGGTTTCTTTTACGATATCCTGCGCATTTCCCATGGCGACGCCGACACCCGCTTTTTCAATCATCGCAATGTCATTCAGACTGTCACCCATAGCCATCACATTTTTCATCGTAAAGCCGAGTTTTTCCGATACCTTCGCCAGCGCCGCCGCTTTATTGATGCCGAGGGCATTGACTTCGATATTGATCGGGCTTGAGTTTGTGACTTCGAGCTCCTTGTTTTCTTTCAGCTCTTTCAGCACCTCATTCCGCACATCGTCATCCTCGATTTCAAATCCGAACTTGAGCCACTGGTGATCCGTAATCGTTTCCGGGAATTCCCCTCTCCACACTTTATCGACAGTAGAGGCCCAGAAATTCGTATTGTGCTTATTTCTCAGATCCCATAATTTTTGAATATGATCGGTATGAAGAAGCTTGCGCTCAACCAGCTCAAAGTTGGAATCCCAGATTTCGCTGCCGTTTGCCGTAATTAAAAAGGATGACAGCTCGAGAGACTCAGCCAGTTCGCGGCATGTCATCAGCGTGCGTCCGGTGCTGATGACGACGTGAACTCCTTTCGCCTCCGCTTCCTTGATCGCCCGCCGGTTTTCCTCCGGGATGAGCTGCTCGTCATTGAGCAGGGTTCCGTCCATATCGATCGCGATCAGTTTAATATCTGCGTCTTCTCTTTGTATCGGCATATATGTACCTCACTTTTTATAATGTAGTCGTCTCTATTTTAATACATATGACCCACAGGAACAAAAAACCGCTCCTGACGTTTGGCGGGGAGAACGTTGAGGAAAAGAAATATTGAGGTGATGGAGGATGAAAGAAAGAAAACAGAAAAACAAACCGAATGAAAATCCTGAACATCATGATTTAACCGATCCGATTCCGCTGGAAGAGCTGAAGGAAAACGCCAATGATGAAAAACACAAACACGACCAAAGAGACAATTCACAGAGTGAAAGAGATTATGATACAAAATAACAGACTTGTCCGAAAGCCGCCGCTGGAGGCGGCTTTTTTTACGATGGTGCGATAAATATGCTGATCTCAGCGTCCGCTACCGGATTCCCGGCAACGGACGCTTTCGCCCGGCCGAATACAAACCCGCGCCTCGTTCGCGTGACTTCAAACAGCAGATCCAGACGGTCTCCCGGCAAAGCGGCGCCTAATCTTTCCGCTTTCTTCACCGCGGATAAAAGACCGAGGCTGTCACCGCCGGTAATTCCCGCGCAAGCCGCCGTTTGGGCCATCGCTTCAATGACGAGTGAAAACGGCATCTCTCTTTGTGATTCGGTTATAAACCAGTCATTTTCACTGATGTTTTTGTAAGCGGCCGCCCATTTTCCGGCTTCGCTGTTTGTCGTGCCGTCAATCAAAAGAAACGGAAAACGGTGGGGTAGGAGCTTTTGAGTCATCATACAGCCTCCCTTCCCCAACATTATAACAGAAGAAAAAAATCCGCGTCCCCCGACGCGGATTCATCTTATTGATTGAGTTTTTTGAGCACGATGCCGTGCAGCGGCTCATGCGGCTGAATACCGCAAATGTCTTGCAGAACACCGCTCGTTCCTTTTTCCGCGATAAGCTTCTGCAGCTCAACCGCTTCCGGATCATCCTGATAGTCAAAGCGCAGGGCGGCGGCGATGCCTTCTGCCAGCGCGTTCGGTTCTTTTATTTTTTTGGCCGGCCCTACTAATCTATCATTCGCTCCGAGTTTTCTGAGCGGTGATCTGGCGACTCTTGTCACATCATCCGTGATGTATTCATTTTCAAAACGGCCGATGATTTTCTTCATGTACTGCTCGTGTTCGGCTTGCTTAAAGCCGTACGCTTTCACCAAGTACTCGCCCGTTTCTGAAAGTGCATCGTACACGACACGCCGGATTCCAGGATGGTCGATGGCCTCTTTGACGGTTTTTAATCCGCGCTGATAGCCGACGTACGCCGTAACGGCATGGCCGGTATTGACAGTAAACAGCTTTCTCTCGATGAAAGGCGTAAGATCATCCGTAAATATCGCACCTTTAAGTGCCGGCTGACCGCCGGCAAAGCCGGTTCTGTCTATGACCCATTCAAAAAACGGCTCTACGGATACTTTCAGCGGGTCTTCATGGTGCTGAATCGGCACGATCCGATCCACCGCAGAATCAGGGAAGCCGACCGTCCGGTTCACGAGTTCGCGCTCCGCTTCCGTCAAATGTCCGAAAACTTCTTTTTTCAGAAAACGGCTGCCGCCGATCATATTTTCACAGGCAATGATATTGAGAGGCTCAGAGGACGTTCTGCGCTTCAGCCCTTCCGCGATGGACGGGGCGATGAGTCTGAGAACGTTCGGGCCCACTGCCGTCGTAATGATCGCCGCGTCATTGATCAGCCTGTACAGCTCTTGTTCTTGCACCGCGCTGTTGATGGCTGAAACGGGGCCGATAATTTCTGTCTGCCGGCCGCCGTCGGCAAGCTCCACGGTATATTCCTTCTTATCATTGAGAAAGCCGACCATCGTTTCATTCACATCTGCAAAAACAACCTCATAGCCGGAATGATGGAGCAAAGCGCCGATAAAGCCCCGCCCGATGTTTCCCGCTCCGAAATGAAGAGCAATCATGTCAGTTCACCTCGCTGAAAATCGCGGCCAGTTCTTCTTCCGTCTTTGCACTGATCAGCCGCTCGATGTTTTCTTCCTCTGAGCAGATGATGGCGATGTTTGACAGAATGTCTAAGTGTTCATTGTTTTTTCCGGCAATACCGAAAACGACCTTTGCCGTATTGCCTTCACCGTATTCCACCCCGTCCGGAATCTGGATGACGGAAATGCCTGAATGAAGCACCTCATCCTTCGCATCTTCCGTGCCGTGCGGGATCGCAATGAAATTCCCCATGAACGTGGATGATGTTTCTTCACGTTCGAACATTTTTTCCACGTAGCCGTTCTTCACGTAACCGTTATCAATCAACGTCTGTCCCGCCAGGCGGATGGCATCCTCTTTTGAATTCACTGTCTGGTTCAGTTTGATGTTCGCTTTAGCCAATACTTCCATGATGAAAATCCCTCTTTCTGTTTGATTAGTTTTTAAGCTTTTCAATCAGTTCATCGTATTTCGGGCTGTTCAAGAAATTATCAACCGAAATGTGCACCGCCTGCGGCAGCTTCGCTTTCGCACGGTCAGTCAGGTCCTTATGCGTAATGACTATATCCGCGTCATTCGGAAGATTATTGATCGACGTATTTGTCACATCAATGTCAAGTTCTGCTTTTTTCACTTTGTTTCTTAAAATGGAGGCGCCCATTGCGCTCGATCCCATTCCTGCATCACATGCGAAGATAATGCGGCTGACTTTGTCAGCGGAAATATCAGCGGCACTGTTTTCCGGCTCTTCCTCTTTGTCCGCCAATGCGGCCGCCGCTTCGCTTTTCCTGCCTTTCATTTCCTGCATTTTTTCCGCAGCGGCTGTCAGATCTTCTTCTCCCGCTTTAGACGATTTCAGAATAAACGCCGAGACGATAAACGATACGGCCGCGGCAACGATGACGCCCGCCAGCACGCCGAGATAGCTTCCCTTCGGTGTCAGCGCCAAAATGGCGATGATGCTGCCCGGAGATGATGCCGCGACAAGACCCGCGTTAAAAAGCGAGAATGTGAGCAGCCCGCTCGCTCCCCCGGCGATCGCCGCGAGGATCAGCATCGGTTTCATTAAAATGTAAGGGAAATAGATTTCATGAATCCCCCCGAAGAAATGAATGATCGCCGCTCCCGGAGCCGTCGATCTTGAAGAACCTTTCCCAAAGAACATGTATGCCAGTAAAATACCGAGTCCCGGCCCGGGGTTCGCTTCCACTAAGAACAGAATGGATTTACCCGCTTTTGCTGCCTGCTCGATTCCGATCGGGCTTAAAATGCCGTGGTTGATCGCGTTATTCAGGAACAGGACTTTCGCAGGTTCTACGAAAACGCTTGCAATCGGCAGCAAATTCGCGTGGACAATGACTTCCACACCCGCCGCCAGCAGTTTGTTAAGAGACAGGACGACCGGGCCGATCGCATAAAACGCGATAATCGTCAGCACCGCGCCGATAATTCCCGCCGTGAAGTTGTTGATCAGCATTTCAAAACCCTGTCTGACTTTATCTTTAAACACACGGTCTAATTGTTTAATGAGATAACCGCCCAAAGGCCCCATAATCATTGCCCCTAAGAACATCGGTATGTCCGCCCCGACAATGACTCCGATGGCGGCTGTCGCTCCGACGACTCCCCCGCGGTGATCGTAAATCATTTTTCCGCCCGTATATGCGATTAAAAGCGGCAGAAGATACGTAATCATCGGGCTTACCAATGTATTCAGCTGCGGATTCGGAAACCATCCCGCAGGAATAAACAGCGCGGTGATAATTCCCCATGCGATAAATGCGCCGATATTCGGCATGATCATACCGCTTAAATAACTGCCGAACCGCTGTATCTTTACTTTCATGCCAGCTTGCTGTTCTTGCTTCATATCATTTCCCTCCCTGTTTGCCTGCCTTAAGATGAAAATAAATAAGACACCGGGTTTTCTTTCGCCCCTGTGCCTTCATCATAAAACGCTTACAATCCTCATTCAATGAAAAGTAAAGAGGAGTTTGGCACAGAGACTGTGACAAATCCTTAACTAAAAAAAGACACCTCATCAAAGGTGTCTTACCGCTTCCTGTATATAATATGTCCTTTTGTAACGACGAGTTTGGCAATGATCCGCTCACTGACAATAAACACCGGATACGCACATACGAGCGCAAAAATGGCGGCCGGCACATACCGCGCGGCCGGAAACATCGGCATGACGGCGGTTCTGGCCATCTGCACAAGATAAATCAAAAGCACGGTTATCGCAATGGCTACAGCCATAATCGGAGCTGATACTTTATATTCACGCAATTTCACATGGCAATGTCCGCACTGAAACTGGCACGGGATCATGGATGATCTGACCATGTCGCCTGTAATCGGCTTGCCGCAGTTCGGGCAGGTCGTTTCTTTCATATTTATTCCTCCATTCAACTCTTCTATTATAACAGAGTCTGTCTCCGCGTTTTACATTTGTGATTGTTCAACATATTTTCACACATTTTATCATCAGGCTCTTGTGCATATTTGTGAAAACATCTACTCTTAAAAGGAGGTTCATCACTCATTCGCATAAAAAGGAGGATGCAGAATTGCTTCCGATTAACAGACAGCAAACCTTGCTTGAATGGCTGAAAGAGGAGGGCGCGCTGAAAATCTCTGACATAAGCGAGAGATTCGGCGTCTCCGAGATGACCGTGTACAGAGACGTCAATCAGCTGGCGGATGCAAACCGGATTATCCGGACACCCGGCGGCATTACGCTCCCGCCCGCTTCAGAAAAAAGCGCCAATCAATGCGGCTATTGCCTGCGGCCGATTCAGCATTCATATTCTGTCCAGCTCATTACTGTTTCACAAGCCGTTGAGCAGATGTGCTGCATTCATTGCGCGATTTTGCGGTATGAGGATAAAAAGGAAGAAGTGTCTCATGTCATTTGTAAGGATTTTCTTCTCCAGACGACGCTGACGGCCGCTTCTGCTTACTTTTTAGTCCATGCCGATATTGACCTTCACTGCTGCCGGCCTCAGGCGATTCCCTTCTCAACGCGTGATTACGCAGATCGGTTTCAAAAAGGCTTCGGCGGGGTCATTTGCACCTTTGACGAGGCGGCGGACATCATCTTACACGACAGGCAGAAGGGATGCACCTGCAGCAAGACATAACAACAACCAACCGGAAGGCGGTGTCACAAGCCATGAGACAGAACAAACGCTGGCTCATCTTTTTGCTGTTCCTTGTTTTGATTCCGAAAACAAGCTTCGCCCACGCCTACATCACAAACTCAAATCCGGGTGAGAACAGCGAATTAAAACAAGCGCCGAAGCAGATTGAAATTAAGTTTAATGAACAGGTTGAAGAAGGCTTCCACTCCATTAAGGTCTATAATTCATCCGGTGAACGGGTCGATGCCGGCAAAACGGTGATTCAAAAAAGTGATGCCCGCATCATGACCGCAGCCTTGAAAAAAAATCTGCCGCATGATATTTACAGAGCGGAATGGAACGCGGTGTCGGCCGACGGTCACCCGGTATCCGGCGTCATTCCTTTCAGTATCGGGAAAGCCGGCGGTGAACTTCAGGAGCAAACATCATCGCAAGCGGCGCTTCATCCCGAAGCGGCCATCGACCGCGGTATTTTGTATACCGCTCTCTCCCTGTTTATCGGCACGGCGTTTTTTCATCTGTTTTGGTACAGAAAAAACGATTCATCAAAAGCAAAACGAACTGTAAAGCTGCTCGTGATTTCCTTATGTTTAACGGGGCTTGCGCTTGTCTGCCAGCTCCCGATTCAGACGAAAGAAAACGCGGGCGGCGCTTGGAGTTCCGCGTTTCAGCCGGACTATGTAAAAGAAACGCTTCTGAAAACGGCAGGCGGGTATGTCTGGATGATCCAGATCAGCCTATTTATCCTGCTTGCCCTGTCCATGATCCCGCTGCTGAAGAAGAAAGCTTTCCGCTCATTTGCGTACTGGACGGCGCCGCTGCTGTTCTTTTTCGCTTCGCTTCTGGCAAAAGCATTCGCCGGACATGCAGCGGTTATTGACGAAAAAGCGGTCGGCATCACGATGGATTTTCTCCATTTATCAGCCGCGTCTGTATGGACCGGCGGTATAGCCGCGCTTGTGCTCCTTCTTTCATCAGAGTGGAGAAAAACAGATAAAACCGCCGCATGGGAAACGGTCAGACGCTTTTCTCCTTGGGCGTTCACCTCTGTCGGCGTGCTTTTATTTTCAGGTGTTCTGAACGGATTTTTCATTATCCGTTCGTTTGATTCACTCTTTCACACCGCTTACGGCAAGACGCTCCTTTTGAAAATCGGGCTGTTTGTCATCATGCTTGCGCTCGGCGCCATTCACGTATGGATGACGAAGTTCCGCAGAAAAAGGAGCATCAGCGCAACGATAAAGGCCGAATGGGCAATCGGCATTGCGGTATTATTTACAACCGCCGTCTTCACAAGCCTGCCCAGCCCGCCGCCGCCCGCGCCATTGCCTTTTAACGGCTCAGAAATGATCGGAAACGGGGAAACCCTGTCCTTGCATATTACGCCGAACCAGCCGGGTAAAAATGAATTTCAAGTCATTGTCACCGATCATAACGGCGGCTTGGTGAAAGACATTCAGCAATTTACGGTGACGGTTTATCAGACGGGCTTCAGCGGCAAACAGCATGAAAGCACCTTTGATTTGAAAAAGACGAAGGAAGGCACATTCGAAGCCGCCAACCTGTCCATCACCGAAAAGGGAAACTGGAAGATCAAAGTCCACGGACTGACAAGCGATTTCAATGAAATCAACCAAGTATTCTCAACGACTAACTAAGGAGTGTATCTCATGTTGAAAAAAAAGGCTTTCGTATTCATATTTGCCGTGACCCTGTCACTCACCGGTTTTACCGCTGCAGCAAGCGCCCACGTCTCCGTCAAACCCGCGGAATCCGCGGCGGGTTCTTGGGAAACGTACACAATGAAAGTGCCTGTGGAAAAAAATGAGCCGACAACGAAAGTCGTGCTGAAAATGCCCGCTGGCGTTGAATTCCAGCAGTATCAGCCGATTCCGGGCTGGAAAACGTCTGTAGCAAAGCATGATGACAAGGCGGTCTCCGTCACTTGGGAAGCAAAGGACGGCGGCATTCAGCCCGGCCAATTCCAGCAGTTCACATTCGTTGCGAAAAACCCTGAAAAGACCGCGGATGCGGCTTGGGACGCCTACCAATACTACAAAGACGGCAGCATTGTAGAATGGACGGGTGATGAGAACGCCGACACGCCTCACTCGATTACGAAAATCACAAAAGCGGCGAACGTGACGGATGCGCACGGAGCTGAACAGTCAAATGAAGAAAGCAAATCCGGTGTATCTGCGCTTGATATTGCGGCCATCGTTCTGTCAGCTGCGGCGATTATCCTTTCTATCGCAGCGCTTGTAAAGAAAAAACGTGCGTAAGCAAAAAGCGATCCGGCTCTAAAGAGCCTGAGATCGCTTTTTTTCTTATCCGCGGCCTGCCTGGAATGACGGATATTTGGTCATTCCGCCGTCAGCAAACAGTGTAATGCCGGTCACGTAGCTCGATTCCTTTGAAGCGAGCCAGACGGCGACGGCCGCGATTTCTTCCGGCTCACCGATATATCCCATCGGAATCATGCTTTCCACATCTTTTTTCTGGACGGGATCCGCGAATTTTTCCGCATTGATCGGCGTATTGATCGCGCCCGGCCCGATATTGTTAACACGGATGCGCTTCGGCGCGTACTCAAGCGCCAGCGTTTCCGTCATCAATTTAATGCCGCCTTTACTTGCCGCGTAGTGGACAAACAGAGGCCACGGAATCTTTTCATGCACGCTCGACATGTTAATGACGTTTCCTTGAATATCATTTTCTACGTAATATTTAATGGCTTCGCGGCTTCCCAGAAAAGCGCCGGTCAGATTGGTATTGATGACTTTGTTCCAGTCTTTTAACGGCATTTCATGCGACTGAACCGGGTTTTCCATGCCGGCGTTATTGATCATGATATCCAATGTGCCGAATTCTTTCACCGCGGTCTGGACGATGTTTTTCACATCTTCTTCTTTTGTGACGTCACCTTGAATGATGACTGCTTCACCGCCCGCTTTTTGAACCTCTTCTTTTACGGTTTGGGCCTCTTTTTCATTACTGTAGTAGTTAATGACGACTTTCGCCTGCTCCTGTCCGAAGCGGAGCGCCATCGCTTTTCCTAATCCTGATGATGCTCCCGTAATGGCTACGACTTTTCCTTTTAAATCCGTGTACATGTTCAAACCTCCTGCATGTTGTTATGAATTTGATTTTGCAATGCCTAAGAATATTGCGGCCACGATGATCAGGATAATCCCGATGGCAATGGCGACCAGCTGGCGCTTCGTTTTGCTCTCACGGAGGATGAAGATTCCGCCGAGCGTGCTGATGACGATTCCCATTTGAGACAGGGAAAAACTTGTCGCAACACCGACGCGCGGCTGTGAGATGAACAGAAACATATTCCCGAGCGCCCAGATGATTCCCGGCAGAATGTTCTTGAGGGCGTACTTATTAAACGGTTTATGCTTGTACGTCAGGAGCAGTCCGCCGATAACCATCCCGATCGCCTGCGGCAGAAGCGCTGACCAGCCGGATACGCCGAACAGCCGGGCCACGACGACATAGACCAAATAACCGAGCGTAGAGATCAGCAGGATGACAATGCCTTTTTTTAAGTTTCCCGGTTCTCCGTCCGCCCGCCCTTTTTTATCTTCTAAAGATGTGAGCACTATACCGACGATGATTAAAATAAGGGCGAGAATACCCAGCGTAATCGCGATGGGGGTTGACCATTCTTTGAATACGATCACCCCGAACAAAGAAGTCGAGACGAGCTGCATTCCCGTTGATATCGGCATCGTTTTTGAAACGCCCATCAGCTGGATGCTTTTTAGCTGATTGCTTTGGCCGAGCGACCAAAACAGCCCCGATATGATGCCGACAATAAAAATGCGCCCTGACAGCACCGGATGGACAAACAGATACAGCACAAACGAAACGATGAGCGCCCCGATTGTGGTACCAAGCGTCTGGCTGTAAGGCCCGCCGCCTAATTTGACGTTAAATAACACGATGCTCCCCCAAAACAAAGCCGGGAGAAGAGCCAGTAATATATCCATGATGGCGACCTTCTTTCAATCGTATTTGCTGTTATTTTGTCTGGAATTGAACCGATTATTCTCAAATCACAACAAAAAAGCCTGCCGGCGATTTTACCGGCAGGCTGCCCCAAAAAAAAGCCCCGCTCAGAAGCAGGGGCTCTTTTTTTGGCTATTAAAGTCCGATTGACATGTATTTGGTTTCCAGATACGGCTCAATGCCTTCCGTACCGCCTTCACGGCCGATGCCGCTTTCTTTCATTCCGCCGAACGGCGCTTGAACCGCTGACGGGCCGCCGTCATTCCAGCCGATGATGCCGTATTCAAGCTGTTCAGAAATATAGATGCCGCGGCGGTAGTTTTCTGTAAAGAAATAAGCCGCAAGCCCGAACGGCGTATCGTTCGCAAGCTTGATCGCTTCATCGATATCTGAGAACGTAACGATCGGCGCAACCGGGCCGAAAGTTTCTTCATGCATGATGTTCATGGATGTATCTACGTTTGACAGCACGGTCGGCGTCACGAAATAGCATCCTTTTTCATCGTTTTGGTCATATGTTCCGCCTGTCAGCACTTCTGCGCCTTTTTCCACGGCATCATTAATTTGAGCGACGATTTTATCGAACCCTTTTTTGTTGATGACAGGACCGACGTTTACGCCTTTTTCAAGACCGTTTCCGACTTTGAGTTTCGCAGCTTCTTCACTCAGTTTTTTCGCAAATTCGTCTTTCACGGATTCGTGTACGATCAGACGGTTCGCACAGACGCAGGTTTGGCCGGCATTTCTGAATTTAGAGGCCATTGTTTGGGCTACCGCCAGATCAAGATCAGCGTCTTCATCTACGATCAGCGGCGCATGTCCGCCAAGCTCCATTGACATATGTTTCACGGTATCGGCGCTGTTTTTCATCAGGATTTTGCCGACAGGCGTTGAGCCGGTAAAGGTAATTTTGCGGATTTTCGGGCTGCTGGTAAAAACGTTTCCGATTTCGGCTCCGTCACCGATCACCACTTGCAGCACGTCCTTCGGAATTCCCGCTTCATATGCGAGACGCGCAAGGGCGTAAGCGGAAAGCGGCGTATCCTCCGCGGGTTTGATGATGAACGTACAGCCTGCGGCCAAAGCGGGCGCGGCTTTTCTTGTAATCATCGCATTCGGGAAATTCCACGGCGTGATCGCGGCTACCGGGCCGACCGCCTGGCGGGTGACGACGATCCGTTTGCCCGTTGTCGGCGCAGGTACGGTTCTGCCGTAAATCCGTTTTGCTTCCTCGGCAAACCATTCAATATAGCCGGCGCCATATAAAACTTCTCCGACCGCTTCTTCATACGGTTTACCGTTTTCCTTCGTAATTAATTCCGCCAGTTCTTCTTTATTTTCAACAATCAGCTCATACCATTTTCTCAAAAGTGAGGCACGTTCTCCCGCTGATGTTTTGGACCATGATTGAAACGCTTGATGTGAACGTTCAATCGCTTTTTCAACTTCTTCGGCCGTCTGCTGGGGGATGCTTTCGATCGCCTCTCCCGTTGCCGGGTTGTACACTGTTAATTGTTCTGGCATATTGAACATTCCTTTCTCTGCTATAGTAAAGCCATTGAATGCTTGTTGATATATCTCACACTTTCATGATAGCAGACCCATCCGCCGGCATACCAATAATTGAACTCACAGCGCTGCTTCGATAATGGAAAGGCCTTCTTTGAGCTGTTCATCCGTCACGACAAGCGGCGTCAGAAATCGGATAATATTGCCGTTAATTCCCGCCGTCAGCAGCAGCAGTCCGTTCTCGTTCGCCGTTTTAGCGATCGCCGCGGCTTTTGCTTTGTCCGGTTCACGGGTGGCCTCGTCTTTGACAATTTCGATGGCCGCCATCGCGCCGAGTCTGCGCACTTCTCCGATACACGCATGCTCTTTTTTCCATTCAAGCGCTTGATGCTCAATGATGCGGCCGATCTCTTCAGAACGCTGATTAAGTCCTTCTTCTTCAATAATATCCAGGACGGCAAGCGCAGCCGCACAGCCGAGAGGGCTTCCCGCATATGTGCCTCCTAGTTCCCCCGGCGCTGCGGCATCAAGCATTTCCGCCCGGCCGATGACGCCGCTCAGCGGCAATCCGGCCGCAAGTGATTTGGACACGGTGATCAAATCAGGGACGGCCCCGAAATGCTCGATTGCAAAATACGTTCCCGTTCTCGCAAATCCGGTCTGAATCTCATCTGCCACGAAAACGATGCCGTGTTTTTTACAAAAAGCGGCGACGTGCTGCACGAAACGTTTTGAAGGAATGATAAAGCCGCCTTCTCCCTGAACCGGTTCCATTACGACACAAGCGACCGTTTCCGGCGCAACTGCAGCGATAAAGAAATCATCAAAAGCGCTGATGATAAAGTCGTCATACTGCTCGTCAGTCATGCCGGCCGGCTTTTGATAATAGTAAGGAAACGGCGCCTGATACACTTCCGGGGCAAACGGGCCGAATCCGTATTTATAAGGTTTCACCTTGCTTGTCATGCTCATCGTCATGTTCGTACGGCCGTGAAACCCTCTTGTAAATGACACGACAGCCTGGCGCTTCGTATATTTTCTGGCGATTTTCACGGCGTTTTCCACCGCTTCCGCTCCAGAGTTGAGAAAAATCGCTTTTTTCGCATGATCTCCCGGCGCAAGGGCGCAAAGTTTTTCGGCAAGCTCAATATAAGACGGATACATCATGACGTTAAATCCCGGGTGAATCAGATCCTCCGCCTGTTTCTTCACCGCCTCCACCACTTTCGGATGGGAATGGCCGACATTCAGCGTTCCGATCGCGCCGGCAAAATCAATGAATCGTCTGCCGTCCAAATCGTATAAAAGCGCCCCTTCCCCTTTTACCGCCATGCTGCGGTTTCCGTTGCCGACCCCTTTGGAAACGAATTGATCCCGTTTTTGCTGCCACTGGGCAGTTGTCACTTCCGTTGATGCTGTTTGACTCATAGATTTCATCCCCCTGCATTGTTTTCTTATCATTCTGACTTCTTTTTGGTATGATGAAAAGTACCAAAATTAATTTATCTATGGTACCAGAAAGGGGGGATGGACTTTATGCTGACAATTTCCATTGATCATTCGGAAACGGCGGATTATATATACCAGCAGATCTATCAGCACATAAAAGCGGCCGTTTTGAAGCGCAGCCTGATGCCCCACACAAAGGTGCCGTCTAAACGGGAGCTTGCCGAGACACTGAAGGTCAGCGTGAATTCAGTGAATTCGGCTTATCAGCAGCTGCTTTCGGAAGGTTATTTATATGCAGTCGAAAGAAAAGGTTTTTTCGTGGAGGAAATTGATACGGTTTATCATGAAGAAACGCCTTCACTCTCATTGCCTGAAGATTTAAAAGAGCGGGAGACGGATAAAAGCGGCTGGATTTCATTTTCACATATGAGCGTGGATACGGCGCATTTCCCCCTGAAAAGCTGGTTCCGCTGTGAGCATAAAGCAGCCGCCCGTTCATTTCATACACTCGGAGAACTCGTCCACCCGCAAGGCTTATATGAAGTCCGCGAAACAATTTCGAGGCTTATTTCTCTGACAAGGGGCGTTACATGCCGTCCGGAACAAATCGTGCTCGGGGCGGGCACGCAAATGCTGATGCAGCTGCTGACGGAACTGCTGCCAAAAGACGCGCTGTACGCGATGGAGAACCCGGGATATATGAGGATGTACCGGCTGCTGCAAAACCTCGGGAAAAAGACGGCCACGATCAGCCTCGATGAAAAAGGCATGTCCATGGCCGAAATCGAAAAGCGCCGGCCCAGTGTATTGATCACTACGCCGTCCCATCAATTTCCCTCAGGCGTAATCATGCCCGCTTCCCGGCGGATTCAGCTTTTAAACTGGGCCGCCGAACAGAACGGCCGCTTCATTATTGAGGATGACTATGACAGTGAATTTAAATATGACGCCGACACGATCCCTGCGCTTCAAAGCCTTGACCGGTTTCAAAATGTCATCTACATGGGGACCTTTTCAAAGTCCCTTTTCCCCGGCCTGCGCATCAGCTACATGGTTCTGCCGCCCGGGCTTTTGCGGACGTTTAAAGAGAGAACGTATGACCTTAATACGTGCAGCACGCTTGCCCAGCTGGCGCTTAAAGAATTTATCGATTCAGGTGAATATCAGAAACATATAAAAAAGATGAAGCAGCATTATAAGAACATGCGGGAGCGCCTTATTTCGGCTTTGGACGAAACCTTCGGGGAAAGAATCAATGTAAAGGGCGCCAATGCCGGGCTTCATTTTGTCACGGAGTTTGACTGCGCCCGTTCAGAAAAAGAAATGTTGGCGCGGGCGGATGCAGAACAGCTCGATCTGTTTGCGATGAGCCGGTTCCGCCTGAAAACGGGAGGCGATTCAAATAAGCCGCAGCTCATTCTCGGCTTCGCCCGCCTGAAGGAGAGCGATATTCAAGAAGGCGTCGCAAGGCTTTACCGGACGGTTTTCGGCGCATAAAAAAACCCCGGAATTCGGGGACTATTTACCAGCGGTCCGGCTCTGTCTGCAAAATCGCCTCCAGCAAGCCGGGAAACGCCGCTTGTAAATCATCTTTGCGCAGGGAATAATAACGGTGCTTCCCGTCTATGCGCACTTGGGCGATCCCCGCTTCCCGGAGCACTTTAAAGTGATGGGACAGCGTTGATTTGGCGACCCGGACATCCGCACATGTGCCGCACGTTTTTTCAGTTGTTTCCGCCAATTGTTTGACCAGCTCTAAGCGGAGCGGATCACTCAGAGCATGAAGAACCTTTGTCAGCTGTAAGCGGTCGGTTTCAGGATGATTTGGAATGTTCATGAGTCAAATGTAACACATAAAAGCGGCGGGTGACAATTTAGGCGGTGAGGGTTTTTTCTTTACCATTCACTGCGAAACATGTTACAGTTAGTTCGATAATATTCGAACTATAACAAATAAACCCAATCAGGAGGAATACCAATGATCGTCTTACAGGCTTACATGAAAGTAAAAGCGGATAAACGCGAGGAATTTTTAGGAGAAGCGCAATCACTTGTTCAGCATTCACGTGCGGAAGAAGGAAATGTGCAATACGATCTTTTCGAAAAAATCGGTGAAGAAAATACGTTCGTCATGCTTGAACAATGGAAAGATGAAGAAGCGATGAAATCCCACAACGCCACTGACCATTTCCAAGGATTCGTGGCAAAAGCAAAAGAAGTGCTGAGTGCGCCGCTTGACGTCGTCCGCACAGAACTGTCAGAGTAACGAAAGGATGAATGACATGAACGAAGTCCTTCAAATATTAACAGACCACCGTTCCATCCGCAGCTACACAGATGAACCCGTATCGGATGAGCAGCTGGATCTTATCATCCAAGCAACTCAGGCAGCGCCGACTTCCATTAACGGCCAGCAATTTACCGTTATTGCGGTGAAAGATAAGGAGCGGAAGAAAAAAATATCCGAATTGGCCGGCGGCCAGCCGTGGATTGACCAAGCGCCTGTTTTCCTTTTATTCTGCGCTGATTTTAACCGCGCCAAAATTGCGCTTGAAGAATACAATGATACGCCGCTTGAGATCACGAACGGTTTAGAGTCCGTTCTTGTCGGCGCAGTAGACGTCGGGATTGCGCTCGGTACGGCAACAGCCGCGGCTGAATCAATGGGACTCGGCACTGTGCCGATCGGAGCCGTGCGCGGCAAGCCGGATGAACTCATTGAAATGCTGAAACTCCCGAAATACGTTTTCCCGGTTTCCGGTCTCGTCATCGGCCATCCGGCAGACCGCTCCGCGAAAAAACCGCGTCTGCCGCAAGCAGCCGTTCTGCATCATGAAACGTATCAAGAGGAAGATTTAAGAACACATATCGAAGCCTATGACAAGCAGATGTCCGAATACATGAAAAACCGCACAGGCGGACAGGAAACAAGAAACTGGTCACAAGGCATCACTTCCTACTATAAGCAGGTTTATTATCCTCACATTCGTGAAATGCTTGAAAAACAAGGATTTAAGACGGATAAATAAACGTATCAGCCTGCCGGAACACTCCGGCAGGTTTTTTCTATTTCTCAAACAAAAGCGTTGACACTGCGCAAAAATTTTTGTTAATATTTTCATCATATACTCATTGGTTTTCTGTGAACCGATGGGTTTTCTATTGTGACGAAAGAAGGAATCTGGGCTTATGAATGATAAGAAAACGGATATTCTGCTGGCGGCAAGAAAGCTTTTTTCGGGGAAAAGCTTTTCGTCGGTATCGATGCAGGCGATTGCTGAGGAGTGCAAAGTCTCCAAAGCATCTTTATATAAGCTGTTTGAATCGAAGGAAGACCTGCTTCTGGAGCTGCTCGATTTTAACCAGAAACAGATGGTAGCGGCCGCTTCACTATTGAATGAAGAAACAAGCCTGTCTCCTGAGGAACGGTTTGCCAAAAAACTGATGGCTGAGCTTGAAGGCTTCAGGCGCAATCAGCAGTTTTTTAATATGCTGATGTACGGAAGCCCTTCCTCTATTAATGACCGGGTAAAACGGCATATTCACAGGGCCCGTTCCACTTTTATCTGCTGGCATCGCGATTCACTGATTCAGACGTACGGCGAAGACATCATTCCTTATGTATGGGAGCTGGTGATTGTCCTGCAGGGGCTCCTGAGAGAATGCATCACGCTGATTAAGCTGGAAAAAGAACCGCTCGACCTGGAACCTCTCACGGAGTTTATCATCCGCCATCTCAATCTCATCGTCGAAAACAGGAAAACCGAAACCGCTTTGCCGCAGGAGATGATTGACCTTTATATCGCCTCCGCTTCCTCATTTAAGCCGAAAGACAAAACCGTATTGTTGGCTGAAAGCCTGAAGGAGCTGAAAGAAGCCGTCTCAGCCCTTCCTGAGGAGAAATATGATGCCGCGGGTTTCGCTTCCGCGGCGGCCATGCTGGAGAAAGAATCAGCGGACAAACAGCCGCGGGATTTTCTCATAAAAGCGCTCATCGGTTATTTGGAACAGGCCGGACCGCTGCACCAGCCGCTTGCAGCCGTTAAAACATTGCTCAAACTATAAAGAAAGAAGGAATCAGCTTGAATAAGAGTATTAAAACTGCACCATACAACCGCTCTGTCATTGTCGGGATTCTTTTGGCGGGAGCGTTCGTCGCCATTTTGAACCAGACGCTGCTTATTACGGCGCTGCCGCACATCATGAATGACTTCAATATAGACGCCAACAAAGCGCAATGGCTGACAACATCGTTTATGCTGACGAACGGGATTTTAATCCCGATTACAGCGTTTTTAATAGAGAAATTTACGAGCCGCACCCTCTTGATTACCGCCATGAGTATTTTCACGGCCGGAACCATTGTCGGTGCATTCGCTCCGAACTTTCCGGTACTGTTAACGGCCCGGATTATCCAGGCGGCCGGCGCCGGAATCATGCTGCCGCTCATGCAGACGGTATTTCTCACGATTTTCCCGATTGAAAAGCGCGGCCGCGCAATGGGTATGGTCGGCTTGGTGATCTCGTTCGCGCCGGCAATCGGCCCGACGCTTTCCGGATGGGCGGTCGAAGCATTCTCTTGGCGCTCTTTGTTTTATATCATCTTTCCGATCGCGGTCATCGATTTGCTTTTAGCGATTATTCTGATGAAAAACGTCACGACATTACGAGAAACACAGATTGATATTTTATCCGTGATCTTATCGACCCTCGGATTCGGCGGCCTGCTTTACGGCTTCTCAAGCGCCGGTTCATCAGGGTGGACCAGTACTGAAGTGCTGACCTCGCTGCTTGTCGGAGCGGTCGCGCTGATTTTCTTTATCGCAAGACAGATGAAGCTCAAAAAACCGATGCTGGAATTCCGCGTGTTTTCTTTCGGGATTTTCAGCCTGACCACCCTGCTCGGCACGCTTGTTTTCGCGCTGCTGATCGGAACGGAAACCATTCTCCCGCTCTACACGCAGAAGGTCCGGGGCGTATCCGCGTTTGATACCGGATTAATGCTTTTGCCGGGCGCGGTTGTGATGGGGATGATGTCTCCGTTTATCGGCCGGATTTTTGACAAAATCGGCGGAAAGGGTCTTGCGATGACCGGATTCTTTATCATCCTGCTCACGTCCCTGCCGTTTATGAATCTGACGGACTCGACTTCTCTCATTTGGATTGTCGTCGTTTATACCGCGCGGCTTTTGGGAACAGCCATGATTATGATGCCAGTGACGACAGCGGGAATCAACGCCCTGCCGCGCCACTTAATTCCGCACGGAACAGCCATGAACAATACCGTCCGCCAAATCGGCGGTTCTATCGGTACGGCGCTGCTTGTTTCCATTATGAGCAGCCAGGCTGCGCACGCAAATACGTCAGCTCCGGCAAACGCCGCTCTGCACGGCATGAATGCGGCATTTGTCGTGGCCGCCTGCATCGCGCTGGCCGGCTTCCTGCTATCTTTCACTTTGAAGAAAAAACCGCGTCAGCCTGAGCAGCAGCAGGCCGTCACGCGTTAAACCAAAAAGAACCCGATCACGTATGTGACCGGGTTCTTTTTTTACTTCTCGATTCCGCCTTTTACTTCTTTCACCATTTGCGCCATGGATTCCAGGCCGCCTCCTGATAAATACCATGTAGCTGAGTCAAGGTAGACAACATGGTTGTTTTTCACGGCTTTCACCGATTTTACATAATCATTTTCAACCACTTGTTTTGTTGAAGATTTTGTGCCGATCGCTGTTCCGCGATCAACGACAAACATGTAATCAGGGTTTGTTTTGGCGATATATTCATAGGAAATGCTTTGTCCGTGCAGTGATGCTTCGATGTTTTTGTCAGCCGGTTTAACGCCGAACACATCATGAATGAAGCCGTATCTTGATTTAGATCCGAACGCGCTGATTTTGCCGTCGTTCGCCATCACCACTAAACCGTTTTTATCCGTGCTGCTTGTCTTTTTCTTCAGATCGGCAATGGACTTGTCAATTTTCGCAAGCTTATCTTTCACTTCATTTTCTTTGTTAAAGATTTTGCCGATCACTTCGGTGTTGTGTTTGAATCTGTCAACGTAGTTTGTATAGTCATCATCAAGATAAATCGTCGGCGCGATTTTTGAGAACTCTTTATAAGAATCAGATTGTCTGTGGGCGATAATGATTAAATCCGGATCAATATCCGCGACTTTTTCAAAATCCGGTTCTTTTAAACCGCCTGTATTGGCGTATTTATCACTATTGTATGAAGATAAGTATTTTGGAAGGTTTTGTTTCGGAAGTCCCGCGACATGGTCCTGTAAACCGAGTTCATCCATCGTGTCCAGCATTCCGAAGTTGAATACGACGACTTTTTTCGGGTTCTTCGGCACTTTGACTCCTTCTTTGTTCATGTCGTCCTTAATCGTGATCATTTCTTTTGATTTGCCGGATGTTTTGTCCCCGTTTCCGCATGCAGAAACAACAAAAATCGTAACTAGCGCAATGAATAGCAATGCGAATTTTTTCATGTCTCTCACCTCATCTGGTTTTTAAGAAAAATACACACCGATCCGCTGACTGTCAATCTCTTGAATCGGGATGGTCATATCATAAATGTCTTCAAGCACGGAAGTGTCAATAATCTCCTCCGCCGGCCCTTCTTTGACGATCCGGCCGTTTTTCAGAGCAACGATATGGTCTGAGTATACGGAAGCGAAGTTGATATCGTGAATCACTACGACGACCGTTTTTCCGAAGTCTTCCACAAGCCGCTTCAACAGCTTCATCATTTCAACGGAATGCTTCATATCTAAATTGTTCAGCGGCTCATCGAGAAAAATATAATCCGTATCCTGAGCGATAATCATCGCGATAAACGCCCTCTGGCACTGTCCTCCGCTGAGCTGATCGAGATATTTATCCTTTAAGTCATCAAGCTTCATATAACTGAGGGCCTGGTTGATGTGCACCCAATCCTCATCCGTCAGCTTCCCCTGGGAATACGGAAATCTGCCGAAGCTGACCAGGTCTTTAATCGTCAGCCTGATATTGATTTGGTTCGTCTGTTTCAGGATGCTGATTTTTTTCGCCAGATCATTGCTTTTGCAGGAACCGATCTCTTGCCCGTCAACCGTGATTTCTCCGGAATCCGTCTTAATCAGCCGGCTCATGATAGACAGCAGCGTGCTTTTTCCCGCGCCGTTCGGACCGATAAACGAGGTCAGCCTGCCCTTTTGAATGGAAAGAGACGTTTTCTCAAGGACGACTTTCCCGCCGTATTGTTTGCTTACATTTTTGACCTCTACCATGATTTATTCTCCTTTAACAGCAGATAGATAAAATAAATCCCGCCGGCAAAATTAATGATGACGCTCAGCGTCGTGGAAAACGTGAACACTTTTTCCACGACGAACTGGCCTCCGACAAGCGCAATGATGCTGATCAGAACAGACCCCGCGATTAAATACGTGTGCCTGAAGGTTTTTAAAAACTCCCTCGCCAGATTGACGACAAGCAGCCCTAAAAACATAATCGGCCCGACAAGAGCCGTAGAGACAGACACAAGAACAGCGACAACAATGAGCATCTGCTTCACAAGCTTATCGTAATCAATCCCAAGGTTGACGGCGTGTTCCCTGCCAAGCGACAGCACGTCAAAAAACCGTGTGAACCGCCAGACATAAATGCCTGTCAGAAGAAAGACGGCACCGGCAAATCCTAAAAGATCGGTGTTGATATTGTTAAAGCTGGCAAACATTTTGTCCTGAACAACCTGAAACTCATTCGGATCAATCAGCATCTGCATAAAGGATGACAGACTGTTGAACAGCGTGCCGAACACGACGCCGACAAGCAGAAGGAAAAACACGTTCCGCCCCTCGCCTTTAAACATGAGCTGATACAAAACGAGTGACAAGAGCACCATCAGCCCGACGGAGATGACGAAATTAAGGTTTTTGTTCATCATGACGATATTCATTGAACCGAACAGGAACACGATGACGGTCTGAATGAGCATATACAGGGAATCGAGGCCTAGAATGCCCGGTGTCAGTATGCGGTTATTTGTAATCGTCTGGAAGATGACCGTTGAAAATGCGATCGCTCCCCCGGTGAGCATCATGGCAAGCACTTTGAAGCACCGTCTCGGCAGGGAGTATTCCCAGTTGCCCAGCCCGTAGAACAAAAAGAATCCGATACATATCATGGCGAGCGCCGCCAGCAGCGTAATTTTTTTATTATGACTCATATGCTTTTCTCCTTAGCAGCATATACAGGAAGATGCCGCTGCCGATAACACCGACCATCAGGCCGATGGAAATTTCGTAAGGGAAGATGATCACCCTTCCCAAAATGTCGCAAAACAGCACAAAAACAGCGCCCAAGAGAGCTGTGTGGGGCAGGCTGCTCCTCAGGTTGTCCCCTTTGTAGATCGACACGATATTGGGAATGATCAAACCGAGAAACGGCAGCATCCCGACGGTCAGAATCACAAGTGACGCGATGAGCGACACGATAATCAGACCGATATTGACGACGCGTTTGTATTTCATGCCGAGATTGACGGAAAAGCTCTCTCCCATTCCCGCCACCGTAAATTTATCCGCATAGACATAAGCGATGATCACCAGCGGGATACTCAGATATAAAAGCTCGTACCGGCCTTTGACGACCAATGAGAAATCCCCCTGCAGCCAGGACGACAGGTTTTGGATCAGATCGTATTTATACGCGATAAACGTGGCGACTGAACTGACGATATTCCCAAGCATTAAACCGACAAGAGGAATAAAAATCGCATCATTGAACTTGATTCTCTCGAGGATTTTCATGAACAGGAAATTTCCCGCCAATGCGAAAATAAAAGCGATAGACATTTTCACAAGCGGACTCGCTGACGTAAAAAGCATTAATGAAATCAAAATCCCGAGCCTTGCCCAGTCCATCGTTCCCGCAGTCGTCGGCGATACAAATTTATTCCGGCTGATCTGCTGCATGATTAATCCGCAGATGCTCAGGCTCATGCCGGCAATGATAATGCTCACCAAACGCGGCAGCCGGCTGTCAAATAATGTACTTGCCTGTTCTTTATTTAAATGAAAAATATCCAGCGGCGACAAGTCTTCTACACCGATAAAAATAGAAGTACACGCCAATACCGCCAGTAGCAAAAGTAAGTAACGTAGCTTCATGCTGCCTCCCCGCACCCATCACAAACGGTATGACTCATTGCCAAACAACTCCCATATATCCCCACTCGTAATGATTATCATTATCAACGACAATTATAATCTTATCATCTTTCCAAGCGCAGTCAATACGGTTTTGCTTTTAAAAGCGGTCATCCGCGGGCCGTACACTAAATTCTTTTACAATCAGTCTATCAAGAATTTTCAGGATTTACTATAACCTTCATTTGGCTGCTTATCATTTTTTGCACAGGATGACACACTTTAAGGAAGCAAATCTGACAAACAGCGATGAAATTCCTCTCCGAGAATACAAATGTTCTTACCACATAGAAAAAACCCTTGATTTACCTCTTTGAAAGAGAGATAATAAAAATTAAATTTGTGAGAAAATTTAAATATTAGGGGATGTAAATCATGAAAGTTGTAAAATTCGGAGGCAGCTCCCTTGCGTCAGGAGCCCAGCTTGAGAAAGTGTTTCAAATCGTGACGGCCGATCCCGCGCGGAAAGCCGTCGTTGTATCGGCGCCGGGAAAACGCTTCTCGGACGATACAAAGGTGACGGATCTGTTAATCCGGTGTGCGGAGCATTATTTGCAAAAAGGAGCGGCGCCCGAGCTTGCCGAAGCGGTCATTGAGCGGTACGCCGCCATCGCGCGCGAGCTGGATCTCGATCCCTCTATTATAGAAAGAATCCGCCGTGACTTATTCGCTCTCTTAAACAGCAGCAAAGCCAATCCCGATCAGTATATGGATGCGGTGAAAGCGAGCGGCGAGGACAATAACGCGAAGCTGATCGCGGCCTACTTCCGCAGGCAGGGCGTGAAAGCCGAGTACGTAAGCCCGAAAGAAGCGGGGCTGTTTGTGACGAATGAACCCGGCAGCGCTCAGGTGCTCCCTGAGTCTTATGATCATTTGTACCGTCTGAGAAACCGTGAAGGCTTGATCATTTTTCCTGGTTTTTTCGGCTATACGAAGGAGCATGAGATTGTGACGTTTTCCCGGAGCGGTTCAGATATTACCGGCTCCATTCTCGCCAACGGCTTAAAGGCCGACCTGTACGAAAACTTTACCGATGTGGACGCCGTCTATTCCGTCAACCCGTCGATCGTGCAGCACCCGAAAGAAATTAACGAACTGACGTATCGGGAAATGCGTGAGCTCTCCTATGCCGGGTTTTCCGTTTTTCATGATGAAGCGCTGATTCCCGCTTTTCGGGCCGGCATCCCCGTTCAGATTAAAAACACGAATAATCCTGATGCGAAAGGAACGCGCGTCGTCAGCAGCCGTGACAATACGAACGGGCCTGTCATCGGCATCGCAAGCGACACGGGCTTTTGCAGCATCTACATAAGCAAATATTTAATGAACCGGGAAATCGGCTTCGGCCGCAAAGCCCTTCACATTTTGGAGGAAGAAGGATTGACGTATGAGCACGTTCCATCTGGGATTGACGATATCACAATCATCCTTCGGCACAATCAGATGGACTTAGAACTGGAAGAGAAGCTCGTCACCCGTCTGAAGCAGGAACTTCAAGCAGATGAAGTCACCGTCAGGCACAATCTGGCGCTGATTATGGTAGTGGGCGAAGCGATGCGCCAAAATGTCGGCACAACCGCCAGGGCATCCAAAGCACTGTCGGGAGCCGGCGTCAACATCGAGATGATCAATCAGGGATCATCGGAAGTCAGCATGATGTTCGGGGTGAAAGAGGAGCAGGAAAAACACGCGGTGCGGGCACTGTATGACGAATTTTTCGCCGGGGTCTTACTCTCATAGGGCACAGCCTCTTTTTTTCTCTTGTCCACTACTATCCCTTACAAAACAGCTTCTGAAACATATTGTATGGTATAGACAATATGGAGGTGAAGCATAATGGGATACTCAGGAGAAGGAATTAGCTCTTTCGCTTTGATCGTTGTTTTATTTATCCTGTTAGTAATTGTAGGTACTGCCTTTGTTGGCGGTTTCTAAGCATCACTCCGTCTATATGAGGACGCTGCGGGTTTTGACCTGCGGCGTTTTCTTTTTTTCTTTGAGCCGCTTCCGTACGCAAAAAAAGACTGCCGAGAACATTCTCTGGCAGTCTTTTCTTTTGTTCAGGTTATTTTCTTCTCACGTCATTCCTCTTTCAGTTACATGGAAGTCAGCCTGATCTGTCTGGCCTGCACCTGCAACTGTAAAAATCGCGGCGGCTGCTAAACAAATAACAAACCATTTAGATTTCAATTTCATACAAACCCTCACTCCTTTGTATTTGTTTTCTTGCCTCTTCGACTTTCAGAAAATAGTCAGAAGAAATTTTAAAGCAATTTTGTTCATAGTAATATTTAGCTGCTTCTAGTGCTAAATCCTCTATATCGGCGTACAAATTTTTATTCTCCAGGTAACAGAAACATGCGCTGATTTTTTCCTCATCCGGTTTCGCCTGATACAGAGCCTGCAGCCATTCGAATTTTACCGTGTAAACGGGATCGTCTGTTTCTTTAGCATATTCATATCCCCGCCTGTGATATTCCGACGCTTTATCTTTTTTTCCGAGTTTAAAGTAAATGAGTGTGATTAGAAAATATGCTTGAGGAAGAGAATTGACGATTCTTTGTGATTCAAATGTATCAACCGCCCGTTCAAAGTACGGAATCGCTTCGTCGGTGCGGTCCTGATTGTAGTAGCACAGTCCGAGGTTATACAGCGCCCTCCCGACAAGCTGCGCTTTTTGTTCTTTTTCAGCCATTTGCAGAGCGTGCTGAAAATGTTTGGCCGCCTGTTCAAAACGTCTTTCATCCATTAAATTGACGCCGAACACAAAATGGCATTGAATGATCCGGACGTTGTATGTGTCCTGCTCTACGTAAATTTCATAAGCATTCTTTATATGTATCAAAGAAAAATACGTTTGTTTCATATGATAATAAGCTTCGGCCACCTTAAAATAAAACTCTGCCCGCTCCACGTGGTCCGATACGAAGGCCAGTTTTTTCTCAGCCTGTTTATAATACGTAATCGCTGATATAAATTCTCTTTTATCAAATTCAAACATGCCTTTGAAAAAGTTGACGTAATAATCGAGAAGCCCTTTGAGCCCGGCCTGGCTGTTATCAATGTTATCAAGAATTTCCGACAGGGTCGGCTGGTCTTCTATCTTCAGTTTTTCCAGCGGCTCCAAGTAGTCCAGCATCAGCTGATGGCGAAATTCCATGAGGGAATAATAAAGCACCAAGTTCGAATCAGGCTCCATATGGTCAAGCTCTTGTTTGATCTCGGCCTTCAAGATCTCCGCATCCGGCACGCTGAATGTTCTTATGTATCGATACCACTCGTTAATCTTCTGCCCGACTGCTGAAGAAGGAATTAACCCGCTCTTCATTCCTTCACCCTCCCCATCCAAGACCTGTTTACCAGTTATTTTATCACGTTTCCGTGTCTTTCCATCCCGAAAAACACGCAAACTTTGTTTCGGCAGAGCGCAATTTTGCGCAGTGAAGATGAAACAGCCGGCAGCCAAACAGGACTGCCGATTTTAACATGATGCATGATTCGTATTCAGCGGAAGGCGGATTGTAAAGGTTGTGCCTTTTTCCTTTTCGCTTTCAATGTCTATCGTGCCTTTGTGCATTTCGACGAGCTGCCTGACGATGGACAGGCCGAGTCCGTATTCGCCGTATGCCGTATTCGTTCGGGACACATCCGCCTTATAAAAACGCTCCCATATGTGCTCGATTTCTTCTTTCGAAATACCGATTCCGGTGTCTTCAATTTCAATAACCGTTTCCTTATAGCCTTCATACCCGCGCAGCGTAATGTCTCCGTTTTGCGTAAATTGAATGCTGTTTTTCGTAATGTTGACGAGAATCTGGATCAGCCTGTCATAATCGGCGAACACTTTGACGCCGTCCCCTGCTTCAATCCGGAGCCGGTTTTGTTTTTCCTCGGCCTGCTGATTGAGATGCTCTTTAATAATCTCAAACACCTCGATGAGCGGCAGACTCAGCTTGTCCAGCTTGATCTGCTGTGATCTGATTTTTTCATAATCCAGGTTTTCTTTCACGAGCCTGAGCATCCGCTTCGTTTCTTCGCTGATCAGCGAGAAGCATTTCTCTTTATCTTTTTCCGGGATGGTGTTGCTGTTAAGGCCCTCCACCAGCCCGTTAATGGTCGTCAGAGGCGTTCTCAGCTCATGGGAAACATCGGCGATAAATTGGCGCCTCCGCTTTTCAAGGCGGTCAATCTGCTCTCTCGATTGCTTCAGATTTTTAGCCATCGTATTGAAATCGGACGCCAGCATGCCGATTTCATCGCCGCCACTGTTCTTGAGCGAAATATCGTAATCACCGGATGCCACTTTTCCCGTCGCATCCCGCAATGTCTGAATCCGCTTGACGTGAAACTTAGATAAAAGCCAGCTTAACAAAATCGTGATGATAAGGGTGCTGATAATCGCGTAAATCATATAGCGGTTGACCTGGCTGATCATCTGCTCGACCCCTTTGACGGGAGACACGAGCAGCACCGCGCCTTTAAATTGACCGTTGATAAAAAGCGGTTTTGCGACGAGCGATACTTCTAAGCCTTCCGTATTAAAACGATTCACCTCCGCTCTGATCTGAACGGTTTTCCCTTGCTTCAGCATGTGCCACTCTTTACTTTTCAGCTTCTCGCGCGGCGGCATATCGTCAGGAAAAAAGTAAGGCCGCTGATGTTCATCAAAAATAATAAACCTTGTCTCGCGCGTTTTTAACATGTCCTGATACGGATACAGGCGGCGCAGATCAAGATCGCGTCCGTTCAGCTCACTTGTGATCTGCTGGGCGTAAGAAGACAGCTCATCCACTTTATTTTGATACGCAAAATCTTTTACAAAATGCGAAAACAGGGAAATGATGATGAAAAAGGCCAAAATCAAAATGCTGACATGGCTCAGCAGCAGCTGATATAAGTATTTAATCCTCATCAAATTTATATCCTACCCCCCACACCGTGTATAAAAACGTTTTTTCGTCACTGGACAGTTTTTTGCGCAGCCGTTTAATATGAACATCAACCGTACGTTCATCGCCGTAAAATTGATAGCCCCACACCTGCTCAAGCAGCTGCTCTCTTGAAAAAACCTGGCGCGGGTTCTGCGCGAGATAAAAGAGCAGATCAAATTCCTTCGGCGTCAGATTCTCGACAGGTTTTCCGTGCAGAAACACTTCCCGCGTCTTCTTATTGATTGAAAAACACGCTGTTTCGATCAAGTCATCGCTTTTTACGGCCTGCCCCGTCGCCCGGTATCTTCTGATCACCGCTTTAATTCGCGCTACAAGCGTCAGCGGGCTGAACGGCTTGGTGACATAGTCGTCAGCCCCCATTTCAAACCCGATCACCTGATCAGACTCCGTGTCCTTTGCGGTCAGCATAATAATCGGCACACTGCTCGTCTCTCTTATTTTTCGGCAGATCGTCACTCCATCCATAGACGGAAGCATTATGTCCAAGATGACCAAATCCCACTCCTCTTCTGTGAACCGCTGATAGCCTTCCACTCCGTCATGGACAAATTCGGCTTCAAATCCTTCTTTAAAAAAGAACATTTCCGTCATGGTGCATACGCTTATATTGTCTTCTATCATTAATATCTTCATTGGTTCCTCCGCTTATCTTGACGCTTTTACTTATAATAGCACCATTTTACCCGGATATTTTCGCGTTTCACAATTGTTAGTTTTTATTTCATCACCCGGAAATAGTTTGTTCATATTTTTTTCATACATTTCTCCTACTATATACATATCGGATAACCGGTTCTAAAGAAGGGTGTTTTCGCAATATATGACACCCACATGGAGGAACAGACATGAACTTTATTAAAAGAGCCTTTTGGAGCATGAAGGCAAAAAAGGGAAAAACGTTTATGCAGCTGGTTGTGTTTTCAGTGATTTGCATTTTTGTCCTGTCCGGTCTTACGATCCAGTCAGCGGCAAAGAAATCAAGCGAACTGGCAAGGCAGCAGCTCGGCGGGAGTGTCACACTCCAGGCTGACCGCCAAAAGCAAATGACGCAGCAGCAAAAAGACGGTGAAAAGAGGACGTTTGAATCAACGCCGATTTCCGTCTCGGATGCCAAGAAGCTTACATCCTTACAGCATGTTAAAAATTACAACTTTCTCACGACAGCGTCAGCAAACGCAGAAAGCTTTGACGCGATAAAAAGCTCAGGCGACTCAGCCGATAACAGTTCCGGCGGAAGACGTTTTCAAGGCGGCGGAAGACAGATGATTTCAGCGGACATTTCGGTCGAAGGCGTGCTCTCTACGGTGTTGCTTGATGATTTCACAGGCGGGATCTCAAAAATCACTGACGGCCGCGCCATCACAAAAGCAGATGCGGACGCAAAAGTCGCCGTGATTAATGAAACGCTGGCAGATCAAAACAAGCTGAAGGTCGGCGGCTCCATTACGGTTTCCTCAGCAACGGATGATTCTGTGAAAACGAAGCTTAAAATTGTGGGAATCTATAAAACAACATCATCAGGAGACGATCAGGCAGAGCATTTTTCATTCTTAAATCCTGACAATAAAATCTACACGCCTTACACCGCCGCGGCGGCGTTAAAAGGGTCTGATAACAAAAACAAAATCAGCTCAGCCGTTTATTATATGGATGATGCAAAATATATTGATTCATTCGTTGCGGCTGCGAAAAAAACATCTATAGATGATAAAACCTACACGCTGACGACAAATGATCAGGTGTATCAGCAAATGGTCGGCCCGATTGAAAATGTCGCGTCATTTTCTAAAAACGTGGTGTACCTTGTATCCATCGCGGGCGCGGTCATTCTCGGGTTGATCGTGATGATGTCGATCAGGGAACGCAAGTATGAAATGGGTGTCTTGATGGCGATCGGCGAAAAGCGCCGGAAGCTGATCGGACAATTCTTAACGGAAATTCTGATTGTCGCGGTTATCGCCATCGGGATCGCATCCGTCACGGGCAGCCTTGTGGCGAATCAGCTGGGAAATCAGCTTCTTTCCCAGCAGGTCAGCTCAGCCGATGATTCACAGCAGCAAACAAGCGGCTGGGGCAGCGGAGAAATGCCGCGGGGAGGCGGCATGTTCGGTCAGCATTCATCCGGTGCAGATGTCATCAGTACAATGCAGGTAAACGTCTCGCTGAATGACCTTCTGATCCTCGGCGGAATCGGCGTCGCAATTGCCGTCATCGCCACATTACTGCCGTCTGTATCAGTCATGCGGCTTCACCCTAAAACGATCCTGACCAAGCAGGAATAAGAGGAGGCAGCATAATGAGCCTATTAACCTTTCAACAGACTGGCTACTGGTACCAAGATAAATCACAGCCGCTGTTTCAGGATATAACGATCAGCTTTGAAAAAGGGAAGTTTTATACAATTGCCGGCGCCTCCGGAACGGGAAAAACCACGTTTCTGTCTCTGGCGGGCGGCCTTGACACACCTAAAGAGGGAAGCATCCTTTATAACGGCGAAGACATCTCCAAAATCGGATTAACCAAATTCAGAAATCAATATGTCTCTATCGTCTTTCAATCTTATAATCTGATTCCGTATATGACGGCGCTCCAGAACGTCACAACGGCGATGGAGATTACCGGATCTAAGGAGAAGAACAAAGATGCGTTCGCGCTCAGCATGCTGGATAAAGTCGGCATCACCGAACAGCAGGCCCGTCAGCGGGTGCTGACATTAAGCGGCGGACAGCAGCAGCGCGTTTCAATTGCGCGGGCTTTCTGCTGTGACACGGATTTGATTTGCGCGGACGAGCCGACGGGAAACCTCGACGAAGATACGTCAAAGGAAATCGTCCGGCTCTTTCAGGACCTGGCGCATAAAGGCGGCAAATGCGTCATCATGGTTACGCACGACGAACAAATTGCCAAAGTGTCTGATATCAACATCCGCTTATCAAGAGGAAGTTTCACAGTAAAAGAAAACGGCACGGCCGTGTCCTGATACCGCGCCCCTGCCAGCGCAGACAGGGGCGCACCCTATATCCCCCTATTCAATAGAAGTGAACGTAAAAAAAGCGAGGGCTGCATCCCCTCGCTTTTTTATTTATATCAGCTGTAAATAGCGTTCAATATTTGATTGACCGGCTGCTTTGATCAATTCTTCCGCCTTTTCCTCTTCCCCCGGCAAAGCGAGCCGGAGTTTGTCTTCAATGTCTTTTTCAGAAAGACCGTTTCCCGGCGCTCCCTTCGGACAGTCGATACGTGTTTCATAGACATGATTGCCGGAAGCCGTGACCCGTACAATTGTAAAACGGCCCTTCGGAACGGCGTTGTCAGCCGGCTGAATTTGATCATCATAGCTTCGGTGAATTCTCGCAAACCCCTTTTGAAGGGATTCCGGAATCGGCTCTGAGGTGAAGTGTTTTGCTGAAAAATCTTTACCGTGCAGAGCCAGGGCAATCACATATTCCACGCTGAAGCGCCCCGCTTCGCCTGTTTTCGGGCGCCGTTCTGTCAATGCGGCATCCCCTCCCGGCGGATAAATCACGTCGATCCGTTCCGTTTGGCCGAAAGTGAGGCCGTGCTCAGCCTTCAGCTTGAGAATGGCGTCCGCCGCGTGATGGGCCGCCGAGCAAAATGGATAAACCTTAAACCAAAGCCCCGGGCTCACAATCCGCCAAGGGTTTCCCCATCCGTTTAAAAGCACGGTTTCTGCCCGTTCAAGATTGCCGTACAGCCCGAAGAAGCCTTTCTCCCCGTCAAGCGCATGATCCGACCCGCCAAAACCGGCCTTCGCAAGCTTTACGGCGAACAACCCGGCTTGAGCGGCCAGTCCGGCATGAAGCGGCTTCATTTCTGTCCCGAACTGCACCCGCATGCCGCCGGAACGGGCGGCCGCAAATCCGATCGCTTTTTGCAATTCATTTTGATTGAGATTCTCCGCGAAACCGACGGCGCAGGCCGCCGCAATCGCGCCTAACGTTCCCGTATTGTGCCAGCCTTTCTCGTAATGGTGTCTTCCCGCTGACTCACCGAGCCGCGCCATCACTTCGATGCCTGTCACGTAAGCACCGAGAAAACGGCTTTCGTCTATATGGCCGGATGATGCCGCTGCGATCAGAGCCGGAAGGATGACCGCGCTCGGATGTCCTCTTACATCAGAATGAACATCGTCAAAATCAAGCGCATGAGCGATGAATCCGTTAATCAGCGCGGATTGGGACGGCGTTGCTTTTTGATTTCTGCCGATAAGCGGAGCTGTCGGCGTCCCGCCTTCTTCTTCGGCCAGTTTAATCAGCTTCTCAATGCCTTTATCCCGTCTCCCGGCAAAGGCCGCCGCTGTAAAATCAAGCAGACCTTTGCGCGCTTCTTTCATCGCTTCGGCGGATGTTTCCGGTACAGACGACATGACGGCCTGAGCAAGCCCGGCCGTCAGATGTTCCGTATTCATTCCGTCTGCTCCAATACATTGACGGCCAGCCGGGCGAAAAACTCAGCCGCTTGCGGGAGTGCTTTTTCGTCGAGTGTGAAGGCGGGATGGTGCCATTCTTCCGTTCCGTTTGTTCCCATCCAGACGAAGAAGCCGGGGATTTTTTCTTGATATAACGCGAAGTCTTCCCCGCCGGGAGACTGTTCTGCCCGAACCGTTTGAAGCCCGAGATCTTCAGCCGTCTGTTCCGCCGCCTGGATGAAACGGGCGTCGTTTACCACTGACGGAAGATAAGGATACCAGCGGAATTCGGCTTCTGCCCCGAATCCGGCCGCGATTCCTTCGGCAACCCGCTTCATATGTTTCGGAACAGCGTCACGCGCTTCTTTTTGAAACGTCCGGACGGTGCCTTCCATTTCAACATGGTCCGGGATGACATTCCAAGAGCTGCCGCCTTGAACTCTTGTGATGCTGACGACGGCATTGTGAAGCGAGCTGATATTTCTGCTGACAACTGATTGCAGGCCGCCGATGATCTGCCCTGCCGCCTGAATCGGATCAATGCTGTTATCAGGGATTCCGGCGTGGCCGCCTTTTCCTTTAACAGTGATTTCAAAGCGGTCCACACTCGCCATCAGCGGGCCTTCTTTCAGGCCGACCGTGCCGACGGGGAGGTCGGGTTTGTTATGCATGCCGAATATTGCCGATACACCGTCAAGCGCGCCGGCTTCAATGACCTGTCTCGCTCCGGCGGCGATTTCTTCCGCGGGCTGAAAAATAAACCGCACCGTTCCTTTCAGCTCGTGCTTTCTCTCATTTAATAAGAAAGCCGTGCCGAGAATAGATGCCGTATGGAAGTCGTGGCCGCAGGCGTGCATGACGCCGCTGTTGCGCGAAGCAAACGGAAGGTTTGTTTTCTCTTCGATCGGCAATGCGTCAATGTCCGCTCTGACGGCGATGACGGGGCCGCTTTTGTCTCCTTTGATTTCAGCGATCACTCCGGTTTGAAGTTTCGGAACATCAAGAACCGTGATACCCTCTTCCTCCAGCCAGCGGCGGATTTTATTCGTCGTTTCGTATTCCTCGCCTGACAGCTCAGGGTGTTCATGAAGGTCGCGGCGGATATTGATTAAACGTTTGTTTAATGATTCATACGTTTCTCTTGCCATTTCTTCTTCGTCCCTTCCTATACAAGCTCAGCAGGCTCTCCCACTTGCTTTATAAATTTTTTCGTCCGTTCGTTCTGCGGATTGTCAAACAGCTCTTCCGGTGTTCCCTGCTCGATAATGCGTCCGTCCGCCATAAAGATGACCTGGTCGGCCACTTCACGCGCAAAAGCCATCTCATGTGTGACGATGACCATGGTTGTCTGTTTTTCGGCAATTGATTTGATGACTTGAAGCACACCGGTTACAAGCTCAGGGTCAAGGGCCGAAGTCGGTTCATCCAGTAAAATCGCGTGAGGGTCAACTGCCAAGGCGCGAGCAATGCCGATCCGCTGCTGCTGCCCGCCTGACATCGTAATCGGGTAGCTGCCCGCTTTTTGCTCTAAACCGACTTGCCGCAATAGATCCATACCGATCTGTTCCGCTTCTTTTTTCGGTTTCTTTTGCGCTGTGATCAGCGCTTCTGTCACGTTTTGCAGCGCGGTTTTGTTTTTGAAGAGATTGTAATTCTGAAACACCATCGCCGTCTGCTGGCGAAGCTTGTGTACGTCTTTGCGCGAATAGGACGCTGCATTCAGCTTGGCATCACCGATTTCAATGATGCCGCCATCCGGGCGCTCCAGCAGATTCAGACAGCGGAGGAGCGTTGATTTTCCCGAGCCGGACGGGCCGATAATGGCCGTGACTTCGCCGCTTTTGATCTCAAGATCGATCCCGTCAAGTACGGTAAGGTCTTTAAATGCTTTTCGAATATGTCTGACTTGTATCATCCTGAGCCTCCTCCTATGTGCGATAAGGCTTGCTGATCGCCCGTTCGAGCAGATCCTGCAGCACGCTGTAAATAATCGTAAGAATCCAGTACATGATCGCAACGGCTAAATACGTCTCAAAATATTTGAGGTTGCCTGATGCGTACATTTTTCCTTGGGCGAACATCTCCATCACTCCTAATGTAAAGGCGAGCGATGTTTCTTTTAACAGCCCGATAAACGTATTTCCCGTCGCGGGAAGCGCGTTTCTGACGGCCTGCGGGAAAATGATCCGTCTGTATGCCTGTGATTTTGTCATTCCGACGGACAGGCAGGCTTCAAGCTGCCCCTCATCAACTGAGTTGAGCGCGGCGCGGAAAATTTCAGCGAGGTAGGCGGCATTTTTCAGGCTTAGCCCGATAATCGCCGCCGTTAACGCCGTCATCTTGCTCATTCCTGGGAACAGCTGAGGCAGTCCGTAATAAATTAAGAAAAGCTGGACGAGCGTCGGCACGCCCCGAAAAAATGAAATATACACCTTTGACAGCTGGTGAAGCACAGGAATACGATTTTTTGTGATAAGCGCTAATATAAGGCCGCCGATCACGGCAAATACCATGGCCGCGACGGCCATTAGTAATGTGATCGGCAGGGCTTCAATTAACGCGGGAAAAGCTGAAAACATAAATCCCCAATCAATGCTGTTCATTCTCGATTTTCACCGCCGTTTCTTAATGCTTTGCTTCCGTTGTGATATCTTCTTTAAAGTACTTTTCAGACAGCTTTTTCAGCGTGCCGTCTTTCCGCAGTTCTTCAATGGCTTTGTCTACTTTTTTGCGGATTTTATCGTGAGCCGCATCCTTCGCAAACGGGAAGGCGACTTTTTCATAGACAATCGGATCTCCTGCTAGTTTCAGAGGCAGGCCGGTCTTTTTGATCTGGGCAATCAGGACGCTGCGGCTGTTTACGTAAGCGTCAACGCGCCCGTAAGCCACGTCTTTCAGCGTGCCTTCTTGTGTTTCATACGTTTTAATGTTGATTTTTTTATCCGGGTCCTTGCTCTCAAGGTTTTTCGCATGGTTTGAGCCGAGAACGGCCGCCACTGTTTTTCCTTTTAGATCATTGACTGATTTGATGTCTTTGTTATCGTCTTTGACGACGATTTGAGTGCCCGCATACGAATACGGTTCTGTGAAGTTATACGTTTTCTTGCGTTCGTCCGTGACAGCGACCTGGTTTGAGATGGTGTCGAGTTTGCCGGTCTGGAGCTCTCCCATCAGGCCGCTGAATTCGAGCAGCTTCCAGTCCAGTTTCATGTTGATTTTTTTCGCAACAGCTTCCATGACATCCACGTCAAAGCCGGTCAGCTTGCCGTTTTCTTTATATGCGAACGGATAGCTTTGCCCCGTGGCGCCGACATGCAGCACGTTATCGCCGCCTTCGCTTTCTTTGCCGTTACCGCATGCTGATAAGACCGCCAGAAGAGCGGCAGACAGCAGCAAAGCCCATGTTTTCTTCTTCATTGAAATCCCGCCTTTTCCTATTTCTATGTTAATCGTGCAATTGTTTTTTTAAATAGATGGTGATGTGCCCTTTTCCTAAATCCTTTTCGCCTGCGCGGACGTAGCCTTTCCGCTCGTACATGCCGATCAGCCACGGATGCTTGTCCGCTGTGCCCAATGATACGAAGGGCGCTTTTAATGTATCGCGGAGCACTGTATTCTCCAGCCACGCCAGCATGTCTGACCCCGTCCCTTTTTTTCCGGTTTCAGGGTCGACGGCGAACCACCAAATATGAGGGACACCGTACGGACCGGGATTCGGCCCCCACGGCATCCGCAAAGAAATCGTCGCCACGATGCGTCCGTCTTCCTCCAGAACGTAACAGGCGTTTTTTTGTATGTTATTCAAAACGAGCTCTTTATCCGCCGTTGCCGCGGCAAAGTTGATGCCGAGCTTGCGGATCGGTTCATATGCCCTTAGTGTCAGTGAAAGCAGTTCATCAGCGTCCGCTTCCGTTGCGAGCCGGTATCGTTTTGACATAATGAGCCCTCCTTTAATCGGCATATCGGTTTGCCGGTTTTTCCAGTCCGAAATGTTCTCTCAGCGTCGTTCCTTCATACTCTTTTCTGAACACGCCCCGTTCTTGTAAAATCGGAATCACTTTGTCTACAAAAAGAGTGAGACCTTCAGGCAGCAGCGGCGGCATGATGTTGAAACCGTCACAAGCTTGTTTTTCGACCCATTCCTCCATCTTATCGGCAAGCTGTTCAGGCGTTCCGACAAAGATGTGATGGCCTCTTGAACCCGCCACATATTTGTACAATTCGCGGATGGTCATGTTATCGCGTTTGGCCATCTCCTGAACGAGCTTGAACCGGCTTTTAACGGCATTTGACGCTTCCGCATCCAATTCAGGCAGCGGGCCGTCAAGCGGGTAGGCGGAAAGATCGACGACGCCCAGATAGTTTTGCAGAATGTTCAGGCCGACAGACGGGATGATGAGGTCTTGAAGCTCTTCATATTTGGCCCGCGCTTCTTCTTCGGTATCGGCGATAACTGGAAAAATCCCCGGCATGATCGCGATTTTTTCAGGATCCCGGCCGTAAGAAGCCGCTTGTTCTTTAATAGATTGATAGAATTCCTGCGCGGATTCCAGATGATTTTGCGCGGTAAAAATGACCTCCGCGGTTTTGGCTGCCAGCGCCTTTCCGTCTCCTGATGAGCCAGCCTGAATAATGACCGGGCGTCCTTGAGGTGTGCGGGCGACATTCAACGGCCCTCTCACTGAAAAATAGGTTCCTTTATGATTCAATTCATGCATTTTGTCTTTTTCGAAAAATGTCCCTGACTCTTTGTCGCGGATAAAGGCGTCTTCCTCCCACGAATCCCATAATCCTTTGACGACTTCCACGAATTCTTCCGCGCGCTGATATCTGAGATGATGCTCAAGATGCGTTTCGCCGCTGAAATTAAGCGCGGTCGATTCAATTGATGATGTGACGACATTCCAGCCCGCGCGGCCGTTGGAAAGATGATCCAGCGATGCAAATTGTCTCGCGATATGGAACGGTTCGCTGTATGTGGTAGACGCGGTCGCCGTCAGACCGATGCGGGATGTGACCTGAGCCAGCGCCGACAGCAGGGTAAACGGCTCAAAGCGCGTCAGCACATTCGGATGCGATTTGCTGTCTATTGATAAACTGTCCGCCAAAAACAGCATGTCCAATTTCCCCCGCTCCGCTGTTTTCGCCAGTTCTTTGAAATAATCCAAATTCATGCTCGCGTCCGCCGGCGCCTCAGGATGTCTCCAAGAGGCGACATGATGGCCGGTGCCTGCGAGAAACACACCGAGTTTGATTTCTTTTTTCTTTGTCATGACGATCTCCTTCTATAATGAAATACGGTGCGGAACATATTAACACCACTAAACCTATATTTCCTATTAAATTTATAAGAATAAATCAAAATGTACAATTGTCAGGCAAGTTTGTCAATGCATTAAGAAAAAAATCATGATTTTAAAAATAACCCGGCGCACCGGCCGGGTTATTTCTTCGAAACTGTATAGACGCTCCCTTTGACTTTTTTCTTGATGACGGCAATGATAAGCAGCAAGACGGGGAACAGCACTTGAAACGGAAGATGAATATAGATCGGGACAATTTTTAACCCTTCGTTCATGTGTTCCGACAAATTGCTTGCGATGCTGATGGAGAGAATCAGCACCCCCAATCCGACCGGGAAGGCCAGCTGGGACGGATTTTTTTCTTTAAACAGCGTGGACACGCCCACGACAACCGCATATGTAAAAAGGCTGACTTTGAAAAAACCGCCGATGACAAGCACGAGCATGAAAAAGACATCCAGCCGGTCTAAAAACTCTTCCACTTTAATCGTCTGTATGGTGCTCAGCAGCGGAAATTGAGAGCGAAGCATTAAGTTGACGTCAAGCACACAAATATTAATCGCCACTGACATCGCCAAAAACAGACCGCTGATGATAATCGCCAGAATCCCTGTTTTCTTCACCTTTTTCCGATCTTTTAAGTAGGGGAATATCATGACAAACACGATCAATTCACCGAACGGGATGAACATGGTCTGTTTAAATACGGAATAAATGACCGGCCCCATCCCGTCCGCTAAAATAGGCTGGAGAAATCTCAGGTTTATCGTGCCGGAGCTGATAATGAGGATCAGCCCGATGGCCGTCAGGAAATACATAATGCTAAACAGCAGCTCGCCGGCTCTCGCTATGACTTCAATTCCCTTTCTGACCGCAAATATCGCGGCGAGCATCAGCATGCCATTCACAATTAGAAGGGGCGTGTCCTGATATGCGAAGGTGACAAGCATTTCGCCAAAATCCCTCAATATGCGGGCCGCGATATAAGCAAAATAGAGAATATAAAGAAGAGAGACCGCCCAGCTCAGATGCCTGCCGATCAGTTCGGTCATGTAATCTCTCGGAGAGGACTCAGGAAAATATTGATACAGCGCCTGATATACGTAGAAAAGTCCGAGACCGGTAACGCACCCGAGAAGCACGGACAGCCATGCATCCCGCCCCGCCATCGTGCCCGGCGGGATCAATAACGAACTGCCCAATTCAAACAAAATGATCATCACAAACAGCTGGCGTGTGCCGATTTTCGCATTTTCCATACGCTTCGCTCCTTTCTCCTCAAATCAATCGTGCTCAAGCTTGTCTGAGAGAGGGTTATTCCGCAAGCCCGTTCTTCTGATAATGACTTCCGTTTTTACGTCCACGGGGAGGTTGGGGAAAATTTCTTCATCCCACTTCCCTTCGAGCTTTTTCCATTTGTCCGGATGTTTTCGATAGATCAGGTCTCCGAAGCCGACGAAGTCATTCTTATGGGCTTTTATATCTTCAATCGATTTGGTGATATCTCTATCAAGCTGCGTGCTGAGCGCCTTTTGCATGACCATGATCACTTTCGGATCAGACAGATGGAAAGGGTATCTGACAGCGTCCACCAGCCCTTCAACCTGAGCACGAACGTGAATATGCGGTTTTCCGTCCTGAAAGGTAGCCGTCACCTTTGTATTCTGACGGGTGACCTGCAGACTGATTGCATGCTTCACGTTCTTCCAATCCGCATTGATAAACGTATGCTTGATTTTGTTCAGCAGCCATACCGCGCCGACACTGTCGTCATCCTCAATCCAGTAATCCAGTCTCCCATCCTTTTTGAACACTGCCAGTCCGTCCGCTGACAGCACCGCTTTCGGTTCAGTCGTCTGCGTATTTTCCATCGTAGGGCCGGCTTTATCGTCTCCGTGCATTTCATAACCCGGAATAAACGGCGACCCGGTCGGAGAAGCAAGATCAATCAGAACGTCCTGAAGGCTTGTTTTCACGACTCTGCCGTATTGTTCCTGTGTGAAGCTGAGCGTCTTGTTCACTTTATTGGAAGGGATTTTATCAATCGGCGTCAGCACTTTAATAATGTCTTCAGCATTGCAATTATGCGCAATAACCGCGGTTGCGGTTGTTCTGAATTCGGTATCACGGTCAAGATTGTCCAGAATAAAATTGAGTCCTTCCTCTTTCGCGAGCTTTTCACTGAACACCACAAGATTCGTATGCGCAAAATAGAGCCTTCTGGACACCTTCATCGAGGCTTTTCTCAAAGCTTCCGTCATATTGTCTCCGGACACGGAATAGACGGAAACCGGCGGCCGGTCTCCCGCTCCGCCGCCCTGCAGGCCGCCGGCTACGTTTCCCGGGTTGATAATCTGAAAGTGAAGGACATATTTTCCCGATTCGGTACGGTCAATACCGATGGCGGAGATTACGGCCAAATCGGTCAGCTCTCTTTTATCCCAGCATCCTGATACAAACATAAGGGAAACCATCGTACAAAGGAGGAGTATCCATTTACGTCTTTTCATTGCCGCCGCCCTCTTCTACATCTTTATTAACCATTCCTCTGGAGGTCTCCGGTTTCGGTCTTTGATGTTCCCCTTGGCGCCTGTTGTTTTTCTGCACGAGCAGCTCCGGCCTTTTTTCATCCGCCCATAACGGAGCGCGGAAAATGGAATCCTTCAGCCCGCCCGGGGTCAAAGGAGCGAGCGGGGACATATACGGAAAACCGAACGAACGCAGTCCGCACAGATGGACAAACATTATGATAATGCCCAGAATCAGCCCGTAAAATCCCATGACGGCCGCGATCAGAATAAAGACAAACCGGATCAGGCGCGCAGATATCGCCATGTCAAAAGCCGGAGTCGCAAAGCTGGCAATCGCGGTCAGCGCGACAACGATCACCATGGCCGGGGAGACGATGCCGGCCTGTACAGCAGCCTGGCCGATGACAAGCGCTCCGACTATGGAAACGGCGGAGCCGACCACTCTCGGAAGACGGACGCCCGCTTCCCTGAGAATCTCGAAGGCCACTTCCATCGTCAGCGCTTCAATTACGGCCGGAAACGGCACGGTCTCCCGCTGGGCCGCGATGACGATCAGCAGCTGCGTCGGAATCATTTCTTGATGAAAGGTCGTCGCCGCCACGTAAATCCCCGGCGCCACCAGTGAAATGAAGAAAATCAAAACCCGAAGCAGCCGGATGCTCGTAGCGATATCAAATCGGGAATAATAATCCTCAACCGATTGAAAAAATTGAATGAATAAGGCTGGCGCGATGAGAACAAACGGCGTTCCGTCCACAATAATCGCAAATCTTCCCTCCAGCAGATTCCCCGCCACAACGTCCGGCCGTTCCGTATGATACACAGTGGGAAATACGGAAAACGGCGCGTCTTCAATAAGCTGTTCAATGTAGCCGGATTCAAGAATGCTGTCGATGTCAATGTGCTTCAGCCGCCTGCGGACTTCCTTAACCAGCTTTTTTTCACAGATTCCGTTAATATACATCAGCGCGACGTCCGTATTCGTTTCGTGCCCGATCTCCATTTTTTCCACCCATACATCAGGATTTTTTACATATCTGCGGATCATGGAAATATTGGTTTGCAGGGATTCAGTGAATCCCTGCCGCGGTCCGCGGAAGGACACCTGGGTGCTCGGTTCTTCAATGGACCGTTGCTCTCCTCCTTCCGTGCTGGCGATCAGCGCCTTGTCAGCCCCGTCGACAAAAATGAGCGTGCTGCCCGCCACCAGCCCGGCATAAAGGCTTTTCCATTTCTCTTCCTCTTTTACTCCGCCGATCGCAAGCGTTTTTTCATATATCAGGCAGACCGCCTGTTCCGGCTGAACGGACGGGATGTCAATTAAATCCTCCAGCAGGGATTGGCTGACAAGCTGCTCGTCTACCAAACCGGCGATATACACGATCGCTGCCGGAAGCTCTTCTTTTCCGATTTTCAGCCGGCGGATGACGACATCGGCACTGTTGCCGAATCTCTCAGACAGCTTCTTCATATTTTCCTTTAAGCTGATGGAGATCGGCTCTTCCCGCTCTTTATCTGATTTGGTTTCCGCTTCTTTTCTGTCTTCATTGTCACCGTTCTTTTGATCGTCTTTTTTTCGTTTCTTCTGCTTAAAAAATGGCGGCATATCGCAAAAAACCTTTCCTTGTTTTTTTCATATTCTTCCTGTACGGCAAAAGATTATGCACGGCGGATAGTCTGTATAAGTTTTGCGTAATCGAAAAGGATAAAAAGGGAGAGTGATGTGCATGAAAATATTGGGGGTTTCAATTTTTTTGCTGGCTTTCTGTCTGATGATTTCGATAGGAATGGATATGCTGCAAGGATTCAGTCTCTATGGAGCGGTTCGAAACAACCTGTCCGCTTTTAAATTGATGACCTTCTCGGAATGGCTGATGCTGTTTTTCTTCGCCCTCTTTTTAATGAAAGAAATGCTGGCTTTATATAAATCAGGTAAAAAAGATGCCTGACAGACGTCTGTATGGTGTCAAAAAAGAACACATCCCTCCCTTTGTCGGAGTTCATGTGTTCTTTTTATTTTTCCGGCGGGGATTGTTTTCAGATGACGATATTTCCGATTTCCGTATCTGTCGTGTGTTTCACAATGATGCCTTTGATAATGCGATTGCCGATGATTTTGGTGCTTGCCGAGGAACTGGTTTGGATGGCGGAAGCAGAAGCGGCGGAAAGGTTGTTGATGGTATTGCCCGAAATGAGGGAATTGGAGGCACCGTTCAAATAGATGCCGATCGGGCTGCCCGCCGTTCGGTTGATCGTGATCGTATTGTCTATGACTTCATGCGTGCCTGAGTTCAGATACACGGTAACGATAAGCGGTGATGATTCAAAGCGGTTGCCGATGACAGAGGTCCCTGAGGATGTTGAACTGAAAATGGGGTAGTTTTTGTAGCTTTTGAAGAGATTTCCCTTGATGACAGCCCTGGCGTCATTTGTAACAGATACGGCATAGGACTCCGCGGCGCCCTGAAACGCATTCGGGATGAGCGTATTTCCTTCAATGACGGCATTTCCGCCTGTGACCCATATGCCCCGGCTGAATGATTTCAGCACATTCTGTTTTACGGTGATATTGCCGGCTGACATGCTGATTCCGTCTGTTACCTGATTCAGTGTGTTATTCATAAAGACGGCGTTGTCCGAGAGCGTCGCCCGCATCCCCGTGCTTCGTCTCGTTTCGGAACGTCCGTTTTCAATGACATTGCCGTCAACGGTCACATCTTCCGCCTGATAGACGGAAATACCCGCATTTTCAAATTGATTGATTTTGTTGTGAGTGACCAGGACGCTTTTTCCTCTTACATCTATTCCCGTGGAAAAACCGGTAATCAGATTGTTGGAAATGACGGCATTGCTGCTGTCCTGCCCTTGGGAGACACCTTGTCCGGCGATTCCGGTCCTTGAGCCGCCGTTTGACCAAAAGAGAACATTCCCGGAAATGACGGTATGTGCGCTGTATCCGTAGCTGATTGTGTTGTCGGAATGATTTCCTTCAATTAACACATGATATCCGTTAAAGTTGGTGACTGAGCTTGCGGCGTTTCCGTAAAAGAAGTTGTTTCGGATGGTGATGTGAAGAGCCTCTTCATAATCAACATCGCCTTCTCCGTACGATTCAATGTCGATTCCGAATTTCGGAGCCGTTCCGTTCCCTTGCCCGGCGTCTTCGATCACGCATTCTTCCACCATAATGGTATTGCAGCCGGTGATTGAAATGTTGTTCCGTCTTGACTCCCTGATCTCACAGCGGCGGATGGTCACATGTTCTGATGTTTCGTAATCACTGTTTGTTTTTAAACCGAGCGGGCTGACAATAATGCCGTCTCCCGTAAAATTCGATATTTTCACATTTTCGATCAGCACATTGCTGCTGCCTTCAATACAGATGCCAAACCCCCATTCATGAGTCGACCGTAAAGGAACATTGGTATACGTGTGTTCATCCCGTTCCCCGATGATGCGGCCGCCGGTGATGGTGACATTTTCCCGCCTGCCTATATAGAAAGCCGAATAACCCCAGGAGCTGTTCGGCGCCACTTTAATCGTGCATTCCGGATCCATGATGATGGAGAGATGGCTCGGCACATTAATTCCCGCGTTCCTAAACGGCTGGCTTTTGTCACCGCCGAGCGTGCCGTTAATTTTATATGTTCCGGGCGGAAAAAACACCGTATGACTGCCCTCGCTGACGGCCTTGGCCAAGCATTGATTGATGGCGGCCGTCACATCGGCAGTCCCGTCTGCTGCCACACCGCAATCCGTTATATCTAAAATACGATTCGGCAAGTAATAATCTCCTCCTTCCTCTCTTATTTCATCTTATTCCGTCATAATCCGCTCCGCCTGTACATACTTTAAATTTTATTAAAAAAGTTTATATAGATAGTTTAGTCAGATTATATGACAAAATAAGCCATTGGAATTAGGAAAATCCATCTATATTCAACGTTTTAATATCTTTTCATTCTGGAATTTTTTGAATTCAGTATAAATTATATTGACACAAGTATTATATAAGAATATGATTTTTGTAATACACTTTTTTAAGAAAGGGTTGGCTCAGGTGGCATCTATTGAAAAGGAATCTATAACAGAAACTGTGCCGCAACGAGGCTTTTTCGGTCATCCCCGCGGCCTGTTCACACTGTTTTTTACTGAATTTTGGGAGCGTTTCTCCTACTATGGTATGAGAGCTATACTGCTTTACTATTTATACACGGAAGTCGCTCATGGCGGTCTCGGATTTGATAAAACCACCGCAGTTGCCATCATGTCCATATACGGGTCTCTCGTATACATGTCGAGCGTCATCGGCGGGTGGCTGGCCGACCGGGTATTCGGTACGGCAAACACCGTTTTTTACGGCGGAATTTTAATTATGTTCGGGCACATCGCTCTTGCCTTCCCTGGCAGCACGGCGGCGTTTTTTACAAGCATGACTCTGATCATTATCGGAACCGGCCTGCTTAAACCAAACGTATCCAGCGTTGTCGGAGCTTTATATACGAAGGAAGACGAGCGCCGCGACTCAGGTTTCAGTATCTTTTACATGGGGATCAACCTCGGCGGATTGCTTGCGCCGCTAATTGTCGGAACACTCGGACAGAAGTACAACTACCACTTAGGCTTCGGATGCGCCGCGGCCGGTATGTTCCTCGGACTGATTGTTTTCGCTCTTACGAGAAAGAAATACCTCGGCAAAGCAGGCTCCAATGTACCGAATCCGATTTCTAAATCATCAGTGATCGGAACGGGAATCGGAATAATCATCGCAGCAGCGGTTATCATCGTTCTGATTCAAACCGGCTGGCTGACGATCCAGCGTGTGATTGACATCGTCAGTATCCTCGGCATTGCCATTCCGATTATTTACTTTATTGTGATGTTCATGAGCAAAAAAGCGACAAAAACGGAGAAATCACGGCTTGCGGCTTATATTCCGCTGTTTATTGCGGCGGTTATGTTCTGGGCGATTCAGGAGCAGGGCGCGACGATTCTTGCTTTATATGCCGATCAGCGCACGAGACTTTCTTTTGCGGGCATACATCTTGAGTCATCATGGTTCCAGTCTCTGAACCCATTATTCATCGTCATTTTCGCACCGGTATTCGCTTGGATCTGGCTGAAGCTCGGCAAACGCCAGCCTTCAACACCGATTAAATTCGCGATCGGCATTATTCTTGCCGGATTGTCATTTTTAGTCATGGTGCTTCCGGTTATGGGCGGAAGCGGTGAGCTTGTGAGCCCGCTTTGGCTTGTGCTCAGCTTCCTTTTGGTTGTGCTTGGTGAGCTTTGTCTTTCACCGGTCGGTTTATCCGTCACAACGAAGCTCGCGCCGGCCGCCTTCTCAGCGCAGACCATGAGCATGTGGTTCTTAACAAATGCCTGCGGTCAAGCCTTGAACGCAAAAGTAGTCGGTTTGTTTGATAAGGTTTCTGAAGCGGCCTACTTCGGCTCAATCGGTCTTATTTCGATCATTCTCGGTATTATTTTAGTACTTCTTTCTCCTGTTATTAAACGGGCGATGAAAGGCGTACAATAACTAAAAAAGCCTGCGGAACCGTCCGCAGGCTTTTTTTGTGCGTCTATCGTTTTAATTCCTCAAGCGTTTCGCTCCACCTCTTCAGGACACCTTCCGGCTCGTGAAGCCGGATGACCGGTCCGGATGTCAGATCCGCGTATTTCGCCCGATCTTCCTTGACGGTGATCACGCGGCAGCTGAACCGCTCCCTTTCGTATTTCGCCTCTTTCAGCGGCGGAAGCGCCTCACATTCCAATGTCACGTAATATGCGGCTCCTCCGTGCCAGGCGATGAAAAGAGCTTGTCCCGAATGCAGCAGGCTGTTTACGGTCGTCGTGTTTTTCCATAAGGCAAGCCGGAGATTTGTGCGGCTTACAGCCAGTATTTCACCGGCGCTGATCATGGCCGCGTGCGGACGGCCTTCTTTTGTGACAGATTGCAGCACAAATGCGTCGTGCTGTTTTTTTTCAAGCTCCGTTCCGTCTAAAAGCGTGTAAAGCGCCGCCGGCAAGTGCTCCGTCAGCATTACGCTTTTCTTTCCGGGACAGCGGGAACATGTGTGGCCGTCTCCGTTTCTTTCGGATCAATTTTAAATGCCGGGTTGAACGCCGCCGGATTGGTGATGCTTTCCGGTTCACAGGATCTCCATGTGAAAAAGCAGGTTTGGCATTGGTATATTTCCCAAGCGCCTTTGACCGGCGATTGGCTGACGGTTTCTCCTTTTTTCGATTCACAGCGCGGGCATGTTTTCATAGCAAACTCATCCTTTCTTATTGATTCATTAAGTCCATCAGTTTTTGTTCCCACTCTTTCGTTGTCAGCGGAGAATCAAGCGGCTGCGAATAATGGCCTCTTGTTTCCGGCGCGACAGGCGTCGTGGCGTCAAGAATCATTTTGTGTGTCATCCCAGCCGGATCAGATCCCGGGTCAAGCGGAAGGACGGACAGGTCAGGAATGATGACTGCGTCGTGTTTCGGATGCATTTTCGTTGAGAGCGCCCACATGACTTGCGGGAGGTTAAACGGATCGACATCCTCATCCACGACAATGACCATTTTGCAGTAGCCGAGTCCGTGCGGCGTCGTCAGGGCGCGCATGCCGACCGCCTTGGCAAAGCCGCCGTAGCGTGTTTTCGTTGAAATGATGGCGATCAGGCCGTGCGTATACATCGCGTTGACGGCGACGATTTCGTTCGGGTAGGCTTCCTTCAGCTGCTGGTAAAGCGGCACGCACGTATTAATGCCGATCATATAATCGCACTCCGTCCACGGCATGCCTAAGTATAAATGTTCAAAGATCGGATTGTTTCTATGATATACCCGTTTGATTTTGATGACCGGCATGCTGCGGCCGCCTGAATAATGGCCCGTGAACTCACCGAAAGGGCCTTCGTATTCCCGTTCTCCCGCAAGGATCTCTCCTTCCAGAACGACTTCGGCGCCCCAAGGGATGTCTAAATCAGACAGCTTAGATTTGACGATTCTGTAGGGCTCCCCTTGAATCGCGCCGGCCATCTCATACTCGGATTGATCGTATAGCAGCGGAGTTGACGCGGCCGTCGTAATCACCGGCTCACAGCCAAGCGCGATCGTAACGGGGAGATTGACGCCGCGTTCTTCAGCCTGGCGAAGATGAATCGCAATATCATGCTGAGGCACGGGCTGAATGCCGAGACGGTCTTTTCCCTTCACCTGCATTCTGTAAATGCCGACATTCTGCTTGCCGAAATTGTCCGGATCTTCAAGATCGCGGGAAATGACGCACGCTTTATCCAAGTAATAGCCGCCGTCCCCCTGGTTGATTCTGAATAGCGGAAGGATGTCAAAAAGGTTGATGTCCTCAGTAATTTCATTTTCATGAAACGGCGCGGTTTCTTCACGTTTGACCGCTACCGGGAATGAATCGTACCGTTTGGCGAACTCAAAGAATTGTTCTTTTACAGGCGTATCTTTCGGCATGCCCAGCATCATCGCGTGATTCGGCCATGAGCCGATGACATTCAGGGCGACCTGCGCATGGTGATGTCCGTAAATATTGTTAAACAAAAGCGCGGGGGTTTTATCCCCGAGGTTGCTGGCTGCACGCGCGGCGGCGCCCAGATCCGGCTCCGGTTTTACCTCTTCGTTGACTGTCAACAGCTGCCCTTCTTTTTCAAGAGCGGCGAGAAATTCCCTAAAATCCTGATAGGCCATTATCAGATTCCTCCTTTTTGTTTTTCAATTCCGTACCACCGTTTCGCTTCCGGCAGACGGATCCCGAACTGGTCGAGCGTCCGGAACACGATGTGGTCAATCAATTCGTCCATGTCAGCCGGCTTGTTGTAAAAGGCCGGCATCGGCGGAAGAATGACGGAACCCATTTTTGTAAGCGCTAGCATATTTTCTAAATGAATTTGGCTGAGCGGCGTTTCTCTTGTCAGCAGCACAAGTTTTTTCCGCTCTTTCAGGATGACGTCTGCCGCTCTTGTCAGCAGATTGTCAGCCATTCCGGTGCGGATGCTTGCAAGTGATTTCATGCTGCACGGAGCGATGATCATCCCGTCCGTTTCAAACGAGCCGCTTGAAATCGCCGCCGCCTGGTCTTTGTGAGAATACGTATAGGACGCCAGTTTCTCGACATCTTTTAACGTATAATCGGTTTCATGTGTGATGGTGACATTTGCCCAAGGTGACACGACAAGATGGGTTTCGATCTCCGCGGCTTTTAAATATTCTAAAAGCCTGATCCCGAATATGGCCCCCGTAGCCCCGGTCATTCCGATGACGAGCTTCATATTGACCCTCCTTTACGCTTGAAATATGGTGTCAAAACCATCATACTCCTGATATATCCATATGAAAAATATTCGTTAAATCTATGTATCATACTTTAAAGGTATAAAATAAAGGAGCGTTGTTCATGGATATCAGGCAATTGCGTTATTTCGTCACCATCGCCCAAGAGCAGAAAATCACGACGGCCGCCAAAAAGCTTCATATGGCGCAGCCGCCGTTAAGCAGACAGCTGAAACAGCTGGAAGATGAATTGGGCGTCATCCTGTTTGACCGCAATAAAAAGAAACAAATGACCCTTACATATGAAGGAAATGTCTTTTTGAAAAGAGCAAAAGAGATTCTTCATAAGTTTGAGGACGCCATTATCGAGGTACAAGAGCTGAAGGAGGAAGTGGCCGGCACGCTTGCCGTAGGGTCAACCATTTACTGTGCCGCGCTCATGCTTGAAAAAGTGTCACAGATGAAAGAACGGTATCCGCATCTCACCTTTAACATTTGGGAAGATGAACCCGTCTCACTGCTGGAGCTATTGGAATCCAGACAGATTGACGCCGCCGTCACCACCACCTTAATTAAAAACGATGGCATTGAATCGAAGGAACTTGAAGACATTCCGTGCGTCTTGGTGCTGTCCGAGCATACGAAACGTCTGTGCGGTGAAACGATTAAGCTGAATGATATCGCCTCTTTGCCTCTGATCCTTTTGCGCACCGTCAATGGAAGGGGTGTGTATGATCAAGTCCTCCATGTTTGTGAACAGTACGATCTTGACCTACGGGTTGTCTGTGAATGCCATGATTCCGCGACGCTCTTGAGCCTCGTATCATCAGGATTCGGCGCCACGATTCTGCCTTTGACGATGATTCCCGTCCATATGCGTTCGCATGTCAAAACGGTTATCATCGAGGACAACCCGTTTGTCATGACGCCGGCCGTCATCTGGAGAAAAGACAGCTATCTCCCGAAGCCGGTCAGACAGTTTTTGGAATTATTTTGATCGTGAAACACGGAGATTTCACACTCATGAAAACCAATTACTTGACTCATACTAAAAAAAAGTTATCCTTTACAATTGGGAGCTATTTTTTCTCAATAAAACTACTCAGAAAAGTGGGGAATAAAGAAGATGAAAAAAGCATTGTTCGCTTTATTCATGATGGTCAGCATCGCGGTGCTTGCAGCCTGCGGAAACTCACAGGGCAGCGGATCTAAGTCAAAAGACAGCGATCTTTGGGCTTCTGTCAAGAAAAAAGGCGTACTGACCGTCGGTACAGAAGGAACGTACGAACCGTTTACCTTCCATGATAAAAAGACTGATAAACTGACCGGATATGATGTGGAAGTGATTCAAGAAGTCGCGAAACGTCTCGGTCTGAAAGCTGACTTCAAAGAAACGCAATGGGACAGCATGTTTGCCGGTTTAAACTCGAAACGGTTTGACGTCGTCGCCAACCAAGTCGGCAAAACAGGCCGTGAGAACCAATATGATTTTTCTGATAAATACACAACGTCAAATGCTGTCGTCGTGACGAAAAAAGACAGCACGATTGCGAAAGAAGCTGATGTCAAAGGAAAAACAGCGGCTCAATCATTAACAAGCAATTACAATAAATTAGCGAAAGATGCCGGAGCGAAAGTTGAAGGCGTTGAAGGCATGGCGCAATCCCTTCAGCTCATTCAGCAGGGCCGCGCTGATCTGACTTACAACGATAAACTTGCCGTACTGAACTACTTAAAAACGTCCGGCAATAAAAACGTGAAAATCGCGTTTGAAGCAGGCCAGCCGCAACAGACATATTTCGCATTCCGAAAAGGAAGCGGCGAACTTGTGACTCACGTCAACAAAGCGTTAAAAGACATGAAAGAGGACGGGACTCTTTCTAAAATAGCTAAAAAATGGTTCGGCGAAGATGTTTCTAAGTAACATGCCCGAGCCGGTGATTGCGGCAGCCATTCCTTGGGACCTGGTGCAGCAGTCATTCTGGCCGATTCTTTCCGGGGGAATCTATTACTCGATTCCCCTTACTATTCTTTCCTTTATTTTCGGAATGATCATCGCGCTGATTACGGCGCTCGCCAGAATGTCAAATATGAAACCATTGAGATGGGTGTTCAGCGTATACGTATCAGCAGTGCGCGGCACTCCTCTTCTCGTTCAATTGTTCATCATTTTTTATCTGTTCCCGACCTTTAATATTACGCTGGACCCTTTCCCAAGCGCAGTCATCGCGTTTTCATTAAACGTGGGCGCCTATGCTTCTGAAATCATCCGGGCATCTATTTCATCCGTGCCGAAAGGGCAATGGGAAGCCGGTTATACGATCGGCATGACCTATCGCAAGACATTGTTCCGCGTGATCCTGCCGCAGGCGTTTCGCGTGTCCATTCCGCCATTATCAAATACATTTATCAGCCTGATCAAGGATACATCTCTCGCGTCACAGATTCTTGTCGCGGAGCTGTTCAGAAAAGCGCAGGAGATCGGTGCGCAAAACCTTGATCAAATCTTGGTCATCTATATTGAAGCCGCCTTTATTTATTGGATCATCTGCTTCTTGCTGTCTATCGTACAGCATGTGATCGAACGGCGTCTCGACCGTTATGTGGCCAAATAAGGAGGTTTCGATATGCTTTTCGTCAAAGGATTGAATAAATCATTCGGCCAGAATGAAATTTTAAAAACGATAGATATGGAGATAGAAAAAGGGAAAGTCATCGCCATTCTGGGACCGTCCGGTTCAGGAAAAACGACGCTTCTGCGCTGTCTGAACGCGCTTGAGATCCCCAACCGCGGCGAGCTGGCATTCTCCGATTTTTCTATAGATTTCTCTAAAAAAGTGAAGCAGGCTGATATCCTCCGCCTCCGCCGCAAATCAGGCATGGTCTTTCAGGCGTATCATCTGTTTCCTCACCGCACGGCGCTTGAAAACGTCATGGAAGGACCCATTCAAGTGCAAAAGCGCGACAAGGAGCAAGTCAGAAAAGAAGCGATGGAGCTTCTTGAAAAAGTCGGGCTGAAAGACAAAATGAACTTATACCCGTTCCAGCTTTCCGGCGGTCAGCAGCAGCGTGTCGGTATCGCCCGCGCGCTTGCGATTCAGCCCGAGCTGATGCTGTTTGACGAACCGACGTCAGCGCTTGATCCGGAGCTGGTCGGCGAGGTGCTTAAAGTCATTAAGGATTTGGCGAACGAAGGGTGGACGATGGTTGTCGTCACGCATGAAATCAAATTCGCGCAGGAAGTGGCCGATGAGGTCATCTTCATTGACGGCGGCGTCATTGTGGAACAAGGACCGCCGGCCCAAATTTTTTCCGCGCCGAAAGAAGAACGTACGCAGCGGTTCTTAAATCGTATACTGAATCCTTTGTAGGAGCCGGAGAAGAAGCGAAACACTGATTTCGCTTCTTCTTTTTTTCGGCGTTTATGCTACAATGACAATTAATGAGATTTTATGAAAGAAGGGACCTCTTTGAAGCGGGAATTCGTGATGCGCTGGACGTTTTATTTTGCCGGTCTGTTGATTTTGTCTTTCGGGGTATCTTTAACCATTAAAGGAAAAGCTCTCGGCATCAGCCCTTGGGATGCCTTTCATTATGGGCTTTTTCAGCATTTCGGGCTTTCCGTCGGCCAATGGTCCATCTTGGTCGGCGCGGTGATCGTCGTTTTAACCTGCCTGTTCACGAGGACGCTCCCGAAAATCGGCGCCATCTTGAATATGGTGCTGATGGGAATGTTTATTGATTTCTTTTCGTTTCTGCTTCCTGAGGCGCACGCTTTTTCCTTAGCAGCCGTGTTTTTCTCTTTCGGATTGCTGCTGATCGGCTGCGGCGTCGGGGTTTACGTATCAGCCGGGCTCGGTGCGGGCCCCCGGGACTCTCTGATGATGCTGATATCTGAAAAAACGGGCTGGAACGTGCAATGGGTGCGGAACGGCATTGAGCTGACGGTTCTGGCCGCAGCTTGGACGATGGGCGGACCGATCGGAGCCGGCACGATTATTACGGCGGTTTTGACGGGGCTGATTCTGCGCTTTTCTTTGCCGCAGTCCTCTAAACTGTTAACATATGCGATCTCAGGGCGGGCAACGTCCGTTCATTAAAAACAAAGCCGAAATGGTTTTGTTTTTTTATTTTCGGACAGCTTGCGTCTGATATGATAGGATGGTTTTGACAATATTTGCAGACGGAGGATCTGGACATGAAGATTTACGGAGTATATATGGACCGGCCGCTTTCTCCAGTAGAAGAAGATCGGATGATGGCGGCCGTGTCCGCCAATAAGCGGGAAAAATGCCGGCGCTTTTACCATAAGGAGGATGCTCACCGCACCTTGATCGGCGATATGCTGATCCGCACCGCCGCGGGGAAGGCTTACGGACTTGATCCGGCCGCGATTTCATTCAGCGTCCAGGAATACGGAAAACCGTATATCCCCGCGCTTCCGGACATGCACTTTAACATTTCCCACTCCGGGCGCTGGGTCGTGTGTGCCATTGATTCAAAACCGATCGGCATTGATATTGAAAAAATGAAGCCCGGCACGATTGATATCGCCAAACGGTTTTTTTCGCCGACGGAATACAGTGATCTGCAAGCAAAACACCCTGACCGGCAGACCGATTATTTTTACCACCTGTGGTCGATGAAAGAAAGCTTTATCAAACAGGCCGGAAAAGGGCTTTCCCTGCCGCTTGATTCATTCAGCGTCCGCCTCAAAGACGACGGCCATGTGTCCATTGAGCTCCCGGACGGACATGAACCTTGTTTCATCCGCACATATGATGCGGACGAGGAATATAAGCTGGCCGTTTGTGCGGCTCATCCCAATTTTTGTGACGGAATTGAGATGAAAACGTATGAAGAGCTGCGGTAAAAATAGAAAAAGGAGGGTGTCCCCCTCCTTTTTTGTCAGCCTGATATTTCCGCCTGTTTCTGCAGCTGCTTTGCTTCTTGATAAATTTCTTCGAACAGATCCGCGATGTGTTCTTCTTCGACGCATGAAAATGCGATTCGCAAATCCGTCTCATTGATGGATATCGTCCCGATTCCTCTTTTTTCAAGCAATGAGACTCTCAATTCACCGGCGTTTATATCTTTCAGCCGGACACACATGAAATAGCCCGAGTTAAACGGATAAGGCGTCCATACGTCTTCATAGTGCTTGTTTTCTGCAAGAACGGCTTTTACTTTGTCAGCCCGTTTTTTCATAATGTTATATTTCAGCGATTTTTCTTTTTCGTATTCCGGTGACTGCATCGCCCGCAGCATAAACGTTTGGGAAGGGTGCGGGGCGCTTGAAATCGTCCCTCTGATAATCCCTTTTGTTTTTTCCTCGAGCACGCGCAGCGCTTTTTCGCTTTTTGTGCTGTACGTAATAAAACCGACGCGGAAGCCCCACGCGTAATTTTCCTTCGTCGCGCCGTCTATTTTCACGCAAAGCACCCGGTCGTGCACTTGGGCGAGTTTGCTGAAGATGGATTCCTGAATGGCCGTTTCATCGTAAAACAGATTGTAATACGCATCGTCTACGAGCACGACAATCTCTTTGCCGGCCTCCGCCGCCTCCAAGATCACGCTGACGATTTCTGACGCTTCCTCTTCTCCCGGCGTATAGCCTGTCGGATTATTCGGGAAATTCAGCACGACAATCGCCTTCTCTTCCTGCTTTTTCAGCAGCTCGGACAGCCCTGCCGCATTAAAACGCCCATCGTGCTGAAAGAGCGGGTACGTCTCAATAGATGCCTTGCGCCGGACACCGAAAATGAAGTTGTAATTCCCCCAATATTTATCAGGGAGAAGGAGCGTATCCCCTTCATTGACGAACAAGTCGGCGGCAATGCTCAGCCCGTGTGTCAAAGCGTTTGTCACGATCGGCGTGCTGATGTCTTTGCCGGCTAATGAAGGATTTTCGAGACGCATTTTTTTCAGCCATTCCTGTCTGAGCGGCTCTTTTCCCTGCGGCGGAGCATAATCGTAGATATCATCGGGGTTATAGGCGGACAATGTCTCTTGAATATGGGAAAAGTGCATGGACTCCCCTTGTGAGGTGGCGATTCCGATCGTGGCATTATACTTTCCGGCCTTGGCTTTCGCTTCCGCTGATTGCGTCAGCACCCCTTTCGGATAAAACAAATCTTTGCCCAAATCAGAAAGCATATGAAGCACGTGCGGGTTTTCTTCAGATAATGTTCTGTTCAGCTCTTTTGCTGCATCATTCATGTACGACAATCCCTTCAAAATTATATTCCATCAAATCATAACATAAAATTTTTGATAAATGAGAAAACGATCGGGCAGATTTTGTTACAAAAAACAGACAGCGAATGCTGTCTGTCATAACCTATAACAATTGGCCTGCAGTGCTCCTGTTAATAATCTCATAGATTCGTTCCGCCACTTTTGCAGTTTCACTTAATATGAACATGTGGCCGTCCGAAAACTCGTGAAATACGGGATTTGCGGCCCATTTTTTCCATCCGTCCGCATCTTTGATACATTTTTTATCCTTCCGCCCATTAAAAATATGGACGGGTGATTGAATGGTGTGAAGATCAGACGGCCGGAAGCTTTCAAGCGCGCGGTAGTCGGATCTGAAAGAAGGCAGGAAAAATGACATGACCTCCTTATTTTCCACTAACTCCTGCGGCATTCCGCCAAGCTCGATAATATGGGCGAGAAATTTTTCATCATCAAGATGAGAAACCTTTTTTCTTTCCGCATGCGGCGGCTGAATGGCTGAGATGATCACGGCCTCAGGGTAAATGCCTTCCCGCTCCAGCTTTTGCGCCAGCCTGAAAGCGACCATGCCTCCCATACTGTGCCCGAACAGCACAAACGGACGGTCAGGACGGAGATTCAGCTCCTGCTTGTACAAGCTGACGAGCTGTTCAAAATCCTCAACGGCGGACATTTGATTCGTCCCGTGTCCAGGCGGTTCCGCGGCAAGCATCTCACATTCACCTTGGAGATAGGTGTGGAGCGGGCGGAATGATGCTGAATAGCCTCCTGCGAACGGAAAACAGATGAGCTGCGTTTTTTCTGTGGTATCGAACGATTTAAAGAGCTGGACCATTAGCGGCTTCCTCCTTTTCTATCGTGAAGTTGTCAGCTTCAGATGTTCATTTCTTAGGAATTCGAGCAAAAATGCCGCATTCCTTTCGAGACATTCACCCTGAAGCATTTCTGCGTGAGTGCCGCAGCCTTTTTTCACACGGTATTCACCTGCCGTAGCTTCCTCCCACGAAGCGAGCCACGGCGGCATCGCAAAGTCCGGTTCTGATGTTAATAGATCTATGTCCGCATTGACGGTGCCGGTGCTGACGGCATGCACGAAATAAGAATAAAATGCATTTGTTTTTTTGGCGAGTCCTTCTTTGACGGCTTCGTTATTCAGTGCTTCATTGTCCCTGTTTACCTTCATCAGCGCCTCGACATCACTTTCTACTGTGCGGCCTTCCAAGTCGCTGACGCCTTGTTTTTTATAGGAATCAACCATGATCAGCCGCTCCACTTTACGTCCTTCGGCTTCAAGCCGTTTGGCGGTTTCAAAGGCAAGCGTGCATCCTGCCGAGTATCCGAACAGCTTGACCGGGCCTTCCGGCTGCAGCTGATTGATCAGCTCTGTGTAGCGTTCGATACGGCTGTCTTCCTCGATAAAATCGAACGCGCAGATTCTATAGCCGGACAGATGTTTTGCCAGCGGCTGGTACATCAGCCCGTAACCGAGAACAGGCGGGAACGCAAACAGTGTGTCAGACTGATTTTTATTCATGATGGTGAGGTCTTTCATCCCTTTTTCTTCACCGTGAATCAGATAATCGGCAATGCCTGCGATTGTCGGCGCTTCGAACAACAGCTTCACCGGGATATCCGTACCGAGCTCTTTTTTAATACGGGACGCAGCCGTCATCGCTTTTAAGGAGTGCCCGCCGAGTGCAAAGAAATCATCATGAATGCCTATCTGCTGTCTGCCGAGAATTTCGGACCAGATGTGTGCAATCATTTCTTCCGTCGCATTTCGGGGCCCAATCCATTCTTTCGCCAGCTGAGCGGGATCAGGTTTTGGCAGCATCCGTTTATTGACCTTCCCGTTTGTCGTTAAAGGAAGCTCCTCTAAGAAAGTAAAGGTTTGCGGCACCATGTAAGCAGGAAGCTGTTTTTTCAGGTGCGCCTTTACGTCTTCGGCTGACAGCTGCGCCCGGTTCACGAGGTAGGCGTTGATTGATGCATCTCCAGACTCGTGGCGGTCAACAACAACAACCGCATCTTTCACACCCGGATATTCCTGCAGCTGCTTTTCAATTTCTTCAAGCTCGATCCGGTGTCCGCGAATTTTGACCTGATCGTCAATTCGACCGGCGTATTCAATCGTCCCATCCGGCAGCCAGCGTGCCAAATCCCCTGTGCGGTAAAGCGTTTCTCCCGGCTTGAACGGATTTGGGATAAACATTTTCTCCGTCAGATCATGACGGTTCAGATACCCTTTTGATACACCCATTCCGCTGATGCACAGTTCACCGACAGCTCCAAATGGCTGAAGCTGATTTTGCTCGTTAAGAATATAAACACTGGCATTGCTGATCGGCTTTCCGATCGGCAATGAAGAGATGGAATCCGGTAAATCATGCACGACGTGAGCTGTCGCAAACACTGTTCCCTCAGTCGGCCCGTAGCAATTAATCAGCTTGCCCGGCCCCATGATCTTAAGCGCTTTTCTGACGTGAGGCACAGACGCGCGCTCACCTCCGAATAACACGCAGCGAAGCCCCCTCAGCCAATCCTCTCCCGCATCGGTGAGAAGGTTGAAAAGTGCAGTCGTCGCAAACATGACATTGACATTCTCCTGCCGGATCAAGTCAGTCAGCCGTTCTGTATCAAGCAGTGTCTGTTCATCTGCGATAATGAGCCGTGCCGCATTCAGTATTGACGCGTAGAAATCAAAGGTAAATGCGTCAAAGGCGTAATTCGAAACGGATAAGAACGTATCTTGTTCAGAAAATTCCATGTAGTCTACATGCTTGACCAATCCTTGAATATTGGCATGAGTGGTGATATTGCCCTTCGGCTTTCCGGTTGTGCCGGACGTATACATAATATATGCCGGATCATCGGGTTCAATTGCGGCTGCAGGGTCGCTTGCCTGCTCTTCGAATCGTGCAGGATCATCAATGAAGAGTGTTGTTCCTGTATACGGCAGCTGATCCGCTTTTTCTTTCATCTCCTGATGTGTCAGCAGACAGGCTGCATCACTGTCAGTCAGCATATACGAGATTCGGTCCTCCGGCAGCTTCGGATCAACCGGGAGATAAGCCGCTCCTGCTTTTAGTACGCCGAGAATGCCGATCACCAGTTCAAGCGAGCGCTTCGTGTACAACGCGACAACGGAGCCTTTACCCGCACCTTGCTTTTGCAAACGGCGTGCAAGGCGGTTCGCTTCCTCATCTAATTCGCGATAGGAAAGAGTCTGGCCGGAATACGTAAGCGCCGGCGCATCAGGATGAACATTCACCGCCTCTTTGAACCAATCCGTCAGAGGCTTCGCCTGATGGTTTTGAGCAGGCGGGTTTAAGCCTGTAAGCAGAAACTCTCTTTCCTTTTCATCAACAAGACTGATCGTATGAACAGGCTGATCCGGCTTCTGGATGAGCTGCTGAATCGCTGTGAGAAGCTGTGATTTTAAGCGCTGGATAAATGCCTCATCAAACACATTCTCATTATAGGCAAGCTTAATCAGCATCTCGTCTCCCGGGGAAGCCATCAGGTTGAGATCATAATTCGACTTCTCAAAAACATGGACATCCTCCATTTCAAAGCCGTTTTCATTGTTTTCTTCATTTTTTGCATCCTGAAGCGGATAATTTTCAAACACAATGATGTGGTCAATCAGCTTTGGCTGATCGGCCTGGCTTTGGATGTCATAGAGCGGCACGTATTGATGCGGCTCAGACTGCAGCGATTGTTCCTGCAGCTGCTTGAGCAATCCGTTAAATGTGGTATCCTCAGACAGTTTCACCCGCCTCGGGACAACATTGATAAACAGCCCGACCATATGTTCAACGCCTTTGATTTCTGCGGGACGCCCGGAAACGACTGTGCCGAAGATCAAATCGCCGGACTGCTGGTAGCGGCTGATTAATACACTCCACACTGCCTGCAGCGCCGTACTCAAAGTGGTATGCTGTGATTTTGCAAGCTCGTTAAACGCCTTTGTGTCCGCCTCCGGCAGTGAGAAGAGCAGCTCTTTCGGCTCATAGCCGTCCTTTTGTTTCTTTCTTTGCTCCGCAAATGTCGTTTGTCCTTCAAATTCCTCTAAGTACTCGCGCCAGTAATGCAGTGATGCTTGTTTATCCTGCTTTTCAAGCCACTTGATATAGTCCTTATATGGTTTGACCGGCGGCAGGCTGTATGGCTTTTGTTCGCGCAGGGCATTGTATACCTTAAACAGATCCTGCACGACGATGCCAAAGCACCAGCCGTCCAAAATCATGTGATGATAGCTCCACACCCATTCAAAACTTTCTTCAGCTTTTTTAAAAATAGCCGCACGCATTGGGATATCCCGCGTCAAATCAAACCCCTTGATCTTATCCTGTTCTTTGTATTCATTGATTTTGGCTGCTTGCTCGCTGCCCGGTAAGTGTGCCAGATCGATTTCTTCTATATGAAACTGCCGTTTTTTCAATACGACTTGGACCGGCCTTTTTACTTTTTCGTGAATGAACACGGTACGAAATACATCGTACCGGTCCATGATCACATTCATGCTTTCTTCAAGGCATTTGATATTCAAGCTGCCTTTTACTTTCATTGTCATTTGTTCGATATAAAAGCTTTGGCCGGGATTCAGGAGAGTATGAAACAGCATTCCCTCCTGCATCGGCGACAAATAATACATGTCCTGAACTTGATCTTTTTTGAACTGGCTCATCTGCTCCGCTCCCCCCTTCTGTTAACTGTTTTTGTCACGTTAAATTCTCCTCAAGCATGTCAAAGATGTCTCCCATTTCATCCATCTCCAGATCCTGCGCGCTGAAGTCGCTCGGCGTAAATTCTTTCTCCTCTTTGGCCGTGCAATGGCGGATGATCATTAAGAGGTTTTCTTTAAACCGCTGCATCTGTGCTTCGACTGTGCTTCTTTCATATTCTTCCTGATTGTATGAGCAGGAAATGACGAAGCGGCCGCCTGTAACCATCCCGCTGAAGCTCAGTGCGTATAACGCCTCTGACTCTTCGCTGACTTGACGCCCCATATCATATGGTGACGGTTCAAACCATTCAGTTTTCACTTCATTGTCAAACTGCCCTAGGTAGTTAAAACTGATTTCAGGCGTGACGCCTTTTTCTGTTTCATCGGATGACAGATACCGGAGAATCCCGTACCCTACGCCTTTATCAGGTACGCGCCGCACCGTCTCTTTTACCGTTTTAATGACGGAAGAGACGCCGTCTTCCTTGCTGATCTGCAGAATCAACGGATATTGGGCCGTAAACCAGCCGACCGTCCGTGAAATATTGACATTCGGTATGATTTCTTCCCGGCCGTGTCCTTCTAAGTTGATGCCGACTTTACCGTTTTCCGTCCATTCACCGATCGTTAAGCCGAGCGCGCTAAGCAGAATGTCGTTGATTTCCGTTCCGTACGGATGATGAACATCTGTAAGCAGCTGCGCCGTTTCTTCCTCGGTTAGTTCACATTTCACGGCCGCCGTATGTTTGACGAGCCGTTTTGTCGGCTCATGGTCTTTCGGCAGCGGCTGGAGTTCTTCTGCATCTGCCTGCGCCCAATAATCCGCCTGCTTCTTCAGCTCTTCTGATTGCGCAAACGTGCTCAGCGCCTCTGCCCAATCCTTAAAGGAGTGGGTTTTCTGCGGAAGGACGATGCTGTTTTGCTGCTGCGCCTGTTTATAACCTGAAGCGAAATCCTCAAGCAAAATTCTCCATGAAACCCCGTCCACGACGAGATGGTGAACCGCAATTAACAGGTGGTCGCCTTGTTCTGTCCGATATTGCTCTGCTTTTAACAGCGGGCCGTTCTTCAGATCAAGACTGCCCTGAAGCTGATCGGCAAGCCGCTGAATCTGGCTTTTCAGCATGTCTTCGTCTGTTCCGTACAGATCAACGATTTCAAAGCTTGCCTTGCATTCACTGACAGGGAGATATGTCTGAATGATGCCTTCCCTTTCTTCACGGTAAACCATCCGCAGTGCATCGTGGTGTTCCATCAATGCTTGCAGAGTTCTTTCCGCCAGAACCGGATCAAAGCCGTCTTTTGCGTGAAGCATGACGGATTGGTTCCAGTGGTGTTTGTCCGTAAAGTTTTTCTCAAAGAACCAGCGCTGGATCGGCGTTAATTCCGCTTCGCCTTCGACAGGTCCCTGGTCGGCCTGCTTGCCTTCCGTCCGCTCCACGTAGGAGACGAGCTCTTCAATGGTCGGATGCTGGAAGAGGTCTTTCATCTCAAGCTTGTAGCCGTGCTGGTTCAGGCGGCTCGCCATTTGAATGCCTTTGATCGAGTCGCCGCCAAGCGTGAAGAAATTATCGCTTACGCCGATCTGATCCAGTCCGAGCACTTCCTGCCAAATGTCAGAAAGCAGCGTCTCCATCTCTGTTTCCGGCGCTTTGTACGCCGCGCTTCCCGCTTCAATGTCCGGCGCCGGCAGGGCTTTTTTGTCAATCTTTCCGTTTACGGTGACCGGAAGCTCGTCCATCTCCACCCAGAACGCAGGGACCATGTAGTCCGGAAGCGTGTCTTTCAGCGCGGCTTTGAGCGCTTCGATATCATCCTGCTGAGGTGCGACATAGGCGCAAAGCGCGGTATTGCCCGCTTTGTCTTCCACCGCCGTCACCGCCGCGTCATGAACGTCCGCAAGCTGCGCGAGGCGGACTTCGATTTCTGAAAGCTCGATCCGGTAGCCGCGCACTTTGACCTGCTGGTCGATGCGGCCGATGTATTCGATGCCGCACTGCGCGTTCCATTTGACGAGGTCGCCGGTCCGGTACATGCGCTCGCCTGGYACRAACGGATCTGCGGTAAACCGCTTCGCCGTTTCTTCTTCACGGTTCAGGTATCCGCGCGCAAGTCCGCGGCCTGCCACGCACAATTCACCGGCAATGCCTTCCGGCTGCACCTGATCGCCGTCCCCGAGAATATAMGCTCTCGTATTGGCAATYGCCCGTCCGATCGAAAGCGATCCTTCCTCCGGATTRATGACGCCGCTTGTCGCAACGACGGTGTTYTCCGTCGGGCCGTAGTTGTTGACGATCGTGTACGGCTGCTTCACCGCCCGCTTCAGCTTGTCGCCTCCGACGAGAAGCATGCGGAGAGAGGTATTTTCCAGCTCCATAAATTGTTCGGCCAGCTGTGTCGGCAGGAAGGTGATGGTCACGCCGTTCTCCTCGAAATAGTGATTTAAGCGGGTGATATCCAGCCGGATCGCCTCGTCAATGACGTGAAGCTCCGCGCCGATGGTCCATGTCGGGAACATCTCCCAGATGGAGGCGTCAAAACCGAAGCCCGCGTATTTGGCGCTTTTATCATCCGCCGTCATGGCGAATGCGTCGTGATGCCAGAAGCACAGGTTTACCAGCGCATGGTGTTCGACCATGACACCCTTCGGCTGTCCGGTCGTTCCTGACGTGTAAATCATATAAGCGAGATGATCCGCCATTGTTTCCGTCTGCGGGTTCGCTTCATCGTTTTCATCAAGCGGCAGGCTCAGAATGGAGCGGCT
>NZ_JBFTRO010000007.1:0-174106 GCF_056399565.1 Bacillus sp. 01N42_2
GCAGGTTACCCACGTGTTACTCACCCGTCCGCCGCTAACATCAGGGAGCAAGCTCCCATCTGTCCGCTCGACTTGCATGTATTAGGCACGCCGCCAGCGTTCGTCCTGAGCCAGGATCAAACTCTCCGATAAATGGATCACAGACTAAGTTCACTGCATCCTGCAGTAACGTCTGTGTGATCTGCATCGTGCAGACCTTAGTTTGACTGACTACGCACATCGCTGTGCGATTTATTTAAAACTTTGAATTAACAGGTACGTTTTGTCTTGTTTAGTTTTCAAAGATCATTACCGCTTGTYGAAGCAGCTTTATTATCTTACCACTCAGCTTCTTTTATGTCAATAACTTTTTTTAAGTCGTTTTGAAGCTTTTTGTTGTTGTCTGCTGTTCATCAGCGACGTTTAATAATATAACACCCTTTTGAAAGTATGACAATAGTTTTTTAAAAAAAGTCTCCGTTTATTTTCTTTCTTACTTATTTCAGTTTCTCTTCTATAGAAAGAATGCAGTCTTGTGGTTTGGTATATTTTCTTGTATAGTAAGATTGAACTAAATACTTGATGACCACAAGGGGAGCATTAAAGCTGAGAGTGAACGTTTTGTTCTGACCCTTTGAACCTGTTAGTTAACGCTGGCGTAGGGATGTGGCAAAGCCAAATGAATTGCAGTTTTGTAAGCAGCGCGCGGACCTTTTCCCATCCTTCCCCGCGCTGCTTTTTTGTTTATCCTTGATACGGTTGTCTGAGCAGGGGGAAAACTATGAATCATTCAACACAGCTTGTGCGCTTAATAGAAATAGCGATTATGACCGGAGCGGCCGTCATTCTGGACATTGTGTCAGGTATGTTTCTCCGGATGCCCCAAGGCGGATCAGTCTCTATTATGATGATTCCGATTTTTTTGATTTCATTCCGCTGGGGAGTGAAGGCCGGGCTTACGACAGGCTTTTTAACAGGGATTGTCCAGATCGCCATCGGCAATTTGTTTTTACAGCATCCGGTGCAGCTATTTCTTGATTATATCGCGGCGTTTGCAGTTCTCGGTTTCAGCGGCTTGTTTGCTTCCGGTGTCCGTGAAACGGCATTGGCTAAAAAAAGAGGCGCATTAACGGTGCATGTGGTAAGCGGCGTTTTTATCGGCAGTGTACTGCGGTATGCGGCACATGTGATTTCCGGTGCGGTCTTTTTCGGAAGCTATGCTCCGAAGGGCACTCCGGTCTGGATTTATTCGCTCGTCTACAACGCGACTTATATGATTCCTTCTTTTATCCTTTCAGCCATTGTCCTTATCTTATTATTCATGACAGCGCCGCGGCTTCTTGAATCCAAGCGGGCAAATTGAAACAGCAGGCGGGTTATGCCTGCTGTTTTTTTATCCAGAGCTGCGTTCTTCTTTCGAATCGCTCAGTTCTTTTGTAAGTTCATTTATGCTTTGTTTTATGTTTCCTTTGCCTGAAAAATTCTCAATGATCTCTTTCACATTGATTCCGGAAGATGCTTTTAAACTTTCCTGAAGACCGGCCATTAAATTGGTTGCATAGCCCGTGACTTTATTGGCTCCGCCGTTTTCACCGCTTCCTCCCGTATCAACAACCGTTATTTTATCAATGTTGGAAAGAGGCGCCGAGACTTGCTTCGCATACTCAGGCAGCATTTTCACAATCATATCGAGGATTGCGGCCTGCCCGTATTTTTCGAAGGCTTCAGCAATTTTCTCTTTAGCTTCCGCTTCCGCAAGACCTTTCAGGCGGATGACTTCCGCTTCGGTTTCTCCTCTCGCCTTTTCAGCCTCTGCTTTAGCAAGACCGTCAATTCTCACGCGTTCAGCTTCCGCTTTGGCCATCGCTTCAATACTATACTGTTCGGCATCTGCTTCTGCGAGCTGCTTCGCCTTTGCAGCTGCGGCCGCTTGTTCTACCGAATAACGATCGGCATCGGCCTTTTTCTTCACTTCAGAGTCATACTGGCGCTCACGGCGGAGAATTTCTTTTTCTTCCAATTCAATCTGCTTTTGCCGCTCAATAATTTTAATCTGCATTTCCTGCTCTGTCACCTGCTGGCGGGCCTTTGCTGTTTCGAGGTCATATGCCTGGTCGGCATTGGCTTTTGCTGTGTCCTGCTCTCTTCTGTATTCCGCCATTTTCAGCTGATTGATTTTTTCCGCTTCAGCTATTTCCGTCGCCCGCTCCAGCTCTGATTTTTTTGCGTCTTTATCAGCCGCCGCGCGTTTAATTCTCGTCTCTTTATCCGCTTCTGCCGTGGCAATGTCCGCATCCCGCTTGACTTGGGCGATTCTCGGCTTACCTAATGATTCTAGATAGCCATTTTTATCGCGGACATCTTTAATCGTAAAGGAAACGATCATCAGTCCCATTTTGGCAAGATCCTGAGACGCGACCCGCTGGACTTCCTGAGAAAACTTTTCCCTGTTTTTATAAATTTCTTCAACGGTCATGGAGCCGAGAATGGAACGCAGATGGCCCTCCAGCACCTCACGCGCCTCCTGCTCGCGGTCTTGCTTAGACTTCCCTAAAAATTGTTCAGCGGCTGTTGCGATTTCCCCGATGGAGCCGCCGATTTTTATAATGGCGGTTCCGTCGGCCATTACCGGCACCCCTTGTTCTGTATAAACTTCAGGTGTAGAGACATCAAGTTTGCTTGAAAGTAAACTGAGAGGTTCCGCCTGCTGGAACACCGGAAGCACGAACGTTCCCCCGCCCCGGACGATTTTCAGACGATTTCCGCCTTCATCAATGTGGACGTTCTTATTTCCCAAATAACTTCCGGTTACGATAAGGGCTTCGTCCGGCCCCGCCGTCCGGTACTTCGTAATAAATACAACAATTAGTGCGATGAGTAAAAAGAATACGATTCCGATGACGATGATAATCGGCATAGTCATAACTGCTCCCCCTTAGATATCAGATTGGTTCATGCGGCGTCACAAAAAGCACTCCGTCTTTCACGTCAATCACTAATACGGCCGTTCCGTACTTAATCTGTTCTTGATCAAAGCTGACCGCAGATTTAGAAATGGCGCCTCCGATGCCCTCTATGATCACTTCCCCATAGCCGTCTTTCGGAACGGAAGTAATAACCCTGCCGATTCTGCCCTTTAAATCCGACTCCCGATATACGAGCGATTCTTCCGCAGATGAAAGCGGTACAAGGATGAAGAAGTAAAGCAGGCTGACCAAAAAAACTGAAAGCACAAATGAAAGTAATGCAATGACAGGTTGTGAAAGCGGAGTTGCGATTTCGCCAATGTAACCTGAGGCTGAAAAGATAGTCAAAAACGACAAAATCAACGTTGGATTTACGAATGAAACAGGAATAGCTTCCGAGAGGCCGTGAAACACATCTTGAAAAAACAGAATCAAGAGCGTGAGGCTCCCCGCAATAATCAGTGTGTAAAGATAGATCGTTTCAAGCGGCAGATGAAATATGTCCACATACTTTCCTCCTTTCGGCCGGGTCTCGGAGTGTTACTTTATATACGGGTGTAAAGGGAAATGGTTTCAATTTTCTGATAAGAAAGGCTGATTACATGATTATCCAATCCGGATATGGTATGTTTACTCCAAAGGAGGAGATAGAATGAGCATTTTTAATGAAGCCAGACAGCAGACTTGGGAAGAACTGAAAGGACTCTCTGATGAGGAATTCAACCAAAAGCCTGCGGCTGATGAATGGAGCGTGCGCGAAGTCCTTGACCATTTAAAGAAAATTGACGAATCAGCGCAGAATCTTTTAACAAAGCAGGCAAAAGACGCACCGTTTAAAAAAATCGAAGAAAAACCGATGGAGTTTATAGAGGATAGAACAAATAAACGGCCGGCGCCGTCACAGCTTGAACCTGAGCAAAACCGAATATCAGTCATTGAAGCGAAACAAGAGCTAGATACGGCAAGACAGCAGCTGACCGCCGTTATTTCATCATTAAACGAGGAAGACTTTGAACGGGTGCTTCCGCATCCCGTTTTTCAAGAACTGACGATCCGCCAGTGGATTGATTTTATCGGCCATCATGAAAAGCGTCACATCAATCAAATAAAAGAAATCAAACAAAAAATCGAAAAGGTCTGAGTCAGACCTTTTCGATTTTTTTCTTGACGCGTTTCGGTTCATAAGAATGAATGTCGACCGAATCACCCGTGCATATGTCTCCCGGCCGTTCAACAATACACACAATTCCCCTTCTGCCCATCGCGTGCCTCACAAACGCCGCAGCGAGTTTTGGCTGATCCGGGTAAAAGGATTGAATGATTTCTCCCGGCTGAATACACGGATCATTTTCTCCCTCGCACAACAAAGACGCACCGCTTGGAAATATTATTCTGCTTCCTTCTTTAAGCGACGTCAGTGCAGAAAAACCGCTGATTGCAATATTAGCGCCGAGCCATTCGGGAAAGATATGAGAAACCCCTATCGCCGCCGCAATCTCATCACATTCCTCCATGGACACGATTGAAATTTGTCTCCGGTTAAAAATTTCCGTCCCTCTTTGATACATCGGCTCCCGCGCACCGGCTTTTTTTGTCAGTCCGAAATGAAGGTCACCGGGAAACCCGCCGTATTCCGCACGAAGCCTGTCCATCTTTTTGGTAACAAATTGTTCCGTATCCGCTATATATACGCCTTCCGCCTTTGCTGTTATGCACTTCCACATCACCCGTCACCGCCTTTTTCTTGACATTATCCTTAAAAAACCCCGCTCTGTAAAGGAGCGGGGTTCAATTATTATACCGTTTTTGGCGTTAAGTCAAAGCAGCGTTTGTAAATCCAGTTGTATGCTTTCTCATTCAAGTCTCTTGGATTTCCGAAGGTTTGCGGATCTTTCATGGCTTCTTTTGATAAGCGCTCAATCATGTCCGGAGACACACCTTGTTCTTCTAAACTCGGCACCTCTAAATCTTTTACAAGGTCATACATCCAATTGACGGACGCTTTGGCCGCTTCTTCGGTTGTCATTTTGCTTGTATCGATTCCGAATGCTTTGGCGATGCGGGCAAATTTTTCCGGATATCCCTTCCAGTTGTATTCCATTACCGGCCCCATCATAGCTGCGACGCATTGTCCGTGAGCGACAGGGATGATGCCGCCGAGTGTCTGGCTCATTGCATGCGCAGCGCCAGCGGATTCACTGCCGTATGAAAGTCCGGCAAGCATCGCCGCCTGTGCCATGCCGTATCTCGCTTCCAAATCCTCTCCGTCCGCGAACGCACGCTTAATATAATGCGCCGCATATTCAATAGCCATTAAAGCCACAGCATCAGTGATCGGCTGCGCGAATTTCATCGTATAGCACTCAATGGCGTGCGCGAGGGCATCGATACCTGTCATGGCCGTCACATGCGGAGGCATGGACGTATGAAGCTCAGGGTCAATGACTGTTAAATGCGCGGCGATAAGCGGTCCGCCCGTATTGAATTTAAATTCTCTTTCCTCGTCCGTAATGACCGCCCATTGCGTAACCTCTGAACCTGTTCCGGCAGTTGTCGGGATCGTTGTCAGCGGAGGAATACGGTTTTCCAGCGGCTTTTTGCCTTCCGCGGCTTCATAATCAAGCACGCTTCCTTCGTGTGTCGCTTCTACTCCGATCGCTTTCGCCGTATCCATGGAGCTTCCGCCGCCGACAGCCACAAGGCCGTTGCAGTTTTCTTTTTTATACAGTTCAGATCCTTCGTTCACAAGACGTACAGGCGGGTTCGGCTCCACTTTGTTAAACAGGACGACTTCGATGCCCGCTTCCTGCAAGGATTCAATAACCGGGTTTGCCACTCCCGCGTTATAAATTCCCGGGTCTGTTACGAGCAGCGCTTTTGTGACGCCAAGCGCTCTGACTTCTTTTCCCGCATGCTGAATCGCGCCGATTCCGTGCTTAATAACTGTCGGGATTTCGAATGTATGGAATTTATGCATGCTTTCTACTTTCATATTTAATGTCATATTATATCTCCTCCTCGTTATGCTTGAAACCAGTTCACAGGTGCAGGTTTCGTGTTGCGGTAAATATGTTTGATTTCCGTGTACTCTTCCAGACCGATTTTGCCGAGTTCACGGCCGAAGCCTGATTGTTTGTACCCGCCCCACGGCGCTTGCGCGAAATACGGATGAAAATCGTTGATCCAAACCGTACCCATCCGCAGTTTTGCGGCTACACGTTCGCATTTTTCAATATCCTTTGACCATACCGCTCCGGCCAGCCCGTAAATGGTATCGTTGGCGAGTCTGATGACTTCTTCTTCAGAAGAGAATGACTCGACTGTTAAAACGGGGCCGAAGATTTCCTCTTGGACAATTCTCATGTCAGACTTGCAGTTTGAGAAAATAGTAGGTTCATAGAAGAAACCGTTTTGAAGGGCGGGATCATCAGGACGTTTGCCGCCTGTTTCCAGCTTTGCCCCTTCTTCGATGCCGATTTCTACGTATTTTTCAACTTTGGCCCGATGCTCGGCGGAAATCAGCGGACCGCTTTCCGTATCTTCATGAAAACCGTTTCCTAATTTGATGCGTTTCGTGCGCTTGATCAGCTCGGCTAAAAATTCATCATGAATGGCTTCGTCCACTAAAAGGCGCGAGCCTGCAGAACAAACTTGGCCGGCATGAAAAAACACGGCGTTGAGCGCTTGATCTGCAGCTGTTTCGAGATCCGCATCTTTAAACACGATATTCGGATTTTTGCCGCCAAGCTCAAGGGCAATCTTTTTCACATTGCCGCTTGCCGCCTGCATGATTTTTTTGCCTGTTTCAATTCCGCCCGTAAAGGACACCAAATCGACGTCAAGGTTTCTCGCCAGCTCATCCCCGACAGAAGCGCCCGGTCCAAGCACAAGATTGGCGGCTCCTTTCGGAATACCGGCTTCTTCTATTAATTGAAAGACTTTAATCGTTGTCAGCGGAGTGATCTCGCTCGGCTTTAAAACGATCGTGTTTCCGGCCGCAAGAGCGGGAGCAATTTTCCAGCTCGCCTGAAGGAGCGGATAGTTCCACGGCGTAATTTGTCCGCATACGCCGATTGGCTCTCTGACGATTTTACTTACGGAATCAGGAATAGGAGATGAGATGACCTCGCCTCCGTCTTTATCCGCCAAACCGGCATAATACTGAAAAACATTTGCGATATCATCCATGTCGGCTTTGCTTTCTTCAATGGTTTTCCCTGTGTCCAGCGATTCCAGCTCAGCTAATTCGTTCAGATCGCGTCTGATTAATTCCGCAATTTTCAGAACAAATTGACCGCGCTCCAGTCCGGAAAGCACCGGCCACTCCCCTTCATCAAATGCTTTTCTGGCTGCGGCGATGGCTTTCACCGCATCGTCCCGGTCTCCTTCGCATACTGTTGCAATTTCTTCCTGATTAAATGGATTGATGATACGGCGGGTCTGCTTTTTTTCTGCACTGATCCATTCGCCGCCGATATAAAGCGTTTTGCTCATGAGAGTCCTCCTTACCGAAAAGTAAGTTTGTTAAATAAAAATTTAATGTTTTTAACAATGTTAATTTAACACATGTTTTTTAACCTGTCAAAACCTTGTTTGTCCGCTTAGGTTTTGACATTTTGCCATGATTCGTTAAGATTAAGAACATAAAGAAATGACTTAATCAATTTAATCTTCAAGAGGAAAAGAGGGACAGTATGGATGAGAATCCAGAATTTGCAGCTATAGAACAAGCAAGGGATCTTGTCATTGATTCCATTGCTGAGACGATGGATCTGTACGGAATTACCCGGAGTGTCGGGATTTTATACGGAACAATGTATATGAGGGATGAAATGACGCTTGATGAAATGCGTGAGGAACTGCAGATGAGCAAACCGAGTATGAGCACAGGCGTCAAAAAGCTGCAGGATTTAAATGTGGTCAAAAAAACCTTTCACCGCGGCACGCGGAAGCATACATTTGTAGCGGAAAAGGATTTCTTTACGTTTTTCACGAATTTCTTCCCGCCGAAATGGGATCGGGAAGTTCAGGTGAATTTGTCCGCCATCGTACAGGCCCAGGCGGATTTGCAGGCCGTTTTGCTGGCAGAGGAAGGCAGCGCGGAATTACAGGAAGAAGCGCGGCAGTTATATGATCAGCTTGAAAGCTCGAAGGCCTATTATCATTGGCTGAAGCGGCTCGCCGATTCAGTCCGGAGCGGAGAGATTTTTAACTTTATTCCGATAGAAACAGACGAAAAAACGCCTGAATCGTAATCAGGCGTTTTTTCTTCGTCATTTTTCGACGCGATTTGATTATTTTCGAGGAAATATAGGAACATAACCCCATTTACTTCCATTAAAATTGATGGTAAATTTTTATAGGTACGGTCGTTCTTTTTTAAGAACGATCGGCAAATTTTTTTAAGGGGGATTTTGATATGAAACAAAAGTTTTTCTCAACTGTCATGGCAAGTTTATTCGGCTTGGCTTTACTGCTTTCTCTGCCGACAGCGTCATTCGCCGCTGAATCAGGTTCAACCGTTCACGAGCCGGAAATGTCCACAAAGGCGACTGCTACTTTATTTGCAAAATACACAGGTGCCAGCCAGCAGGAATGGTCATTTTCTGATATCGAATTGACGTACCGCCCGAACACGATCCTAAGCTTAGGCGTTATGGAATTTACCCTTCCTAGCGGATTTGCGGCTACAACAAAAGATACAATCAACGGACACGCTTTGCGTGAAAGACAGATTCTAAATAACGGCAAAACAGTCAGACTTCCGTTAAACATTGATTTGCTCGGCGCAGCGGAATTTAAGCTTTCTCTTAATAATAAAACATTGCCTGCTGCAGGTACATATAAGTTCCGTGCAGAAAATAAATCATTAAGCATCGGCTCTAAATTCTATGCTGAGGACACAATTGTTGTTCAAAAACGCAGCACACCGCCGACACAGCCTTGCAACTGCAAATAATTGCGAAAAACGGACCGGCACAAGCTCCGCTTGTCAGCCGGTCTTTTTTTGTGCCGTTTTATCTTCCGGCTCTCACATTGACAAACCTTTGAAACAGGAGTACATTCTTGTTTGTTGTATTTGGAGTGACGAAAACAGTTTCTTAAGGAGTTATGAGGTTTGGGAAAAATCAAAAATAAACAATTTGCCGTCATCGGACTCGGCCGTTTCGGCGGAAGCATCTGCAAAGAGCTTTTTAAAATGGGGCATGAGGTGCTGGCCGTCGATATCAGCGAAGAGCGGGTCAACGCATACTCCTCTTATGCCACTCATGCCGTGCGGGCAAATGCGACGGAAGAAAGCGAACTTCAATCGCTCGGCATCAGAAATTTTGAATATGTCATCGTGGCAATCGGCGCCAACATTCAGGCAAGCACGCTGACGACGCTGTTATTGAAAGAACTGAACATCCCTAACATTTGGGTGAAGGCGCAAAATTATTATCATCACAAAGTGCTTGAGAAAATCGGCGCTGATCGTATTATTCATCCGGAAAAGGATATGGGCGTGAGGATTGCGCAAAGCCTTTCGGATGAAAACGTCTTAAATTATATTGATCTGTCAGATGAATACAGCATCGTAGAACTGTCAGCCACGAAAAAACTCCATTTAAAAACCATTCTTGACCTCGGCGTCCGTGCCAGATTCGGCTGCACCATTCTCGCCGTGAAACATAATGGAGACATTCAGCTGTCCCCTTCTCCGGAGTCTGTCATCCATGAATGTGACTGCCTTGTGCTGATGGGGCATAAACGTGATATTAAAAGGTTTGAAACAGAGGGAATGTAAAAAAAGCCGGCTGCGGCCGGCTTTTGTGATGCTTATGTTTCTTCATTTAACTGGACGGCGGTTTGGTCAACCCAGCCGATCAGCTTGTCTTTCACCTGAAATTGATACCAGACAGATCCGCCGTTTTGCTTCTCAGAGACAACTTTAATATGCTGGCCGGTAAACTTTTGCGCCGATGCCAGTTTAATAGAATGCTGCTCTTTCGACGGCTTGGACCAAATGTCTTCCATGGCGTAGTCTTTGATGGCGCCTTTCTTATCAACTGCTTTAAGAGAGGCATTGATTTTGTCAAATTCATTCAGGTTATAGGTTTCTATGACATCTTTAATTTTTTCCGCATAGTCGGGATCTGTGGCATAGCCGGATTTTTGAAGGGCTGCCGCAGCTGATTTATAATCGTCCGCTTCTATGACGGGTTTATACTTCTTTTTATTCCAAGACGTTCCTTTGACAAATAATTTGGCGTGGTCATCCATGGATTCAAAAAACGTGTTGTACTTACGAAATTTTGCCCGAATCGTTTTTCGTTTCCCTTTTTCAAATTCATCTGTTTTCATCGTGACGTGTTTTCCTTTATAATCACCTTTTACACCGAACAGGTTGCGCGCTTTTCCCGCAAGCTCACTGTTCCCCCAATCCGATTCGAGAATGGCCTGTGCAAGGGTGATGCTCGGAAGGACATGATATTTCTCATATAAAATCTGAGCATGCCCGGAAAGGCTGTCAATAAAGACCTGCTGCCCGTCCACCTCTTCAGGCGGTTTTTCTTCCGTCGCTATGAATTTCGAAAACACCATTGATACCAGAAATAATCCGAATATAAGAGATACAGCAAAAAGGCATCCAAGCACCCTTTTGGTCTTTGCTTTCTTTTTCATATCAACCTTCCTTTAATTCCGGAATCACTAGATTTATAATTTTACTGGTCATTGATGAAAATTTCAATAAAATAGGGAAAAAGACGGAGAAAGAACATGTGTGCAAACAAAAAGACCCCTCAAAGAGGGGTCTTTTTTTGTTATGCCATGCTCAGCTGAGGACCGAACAATTCAAATTGTACGGAATCAGAGTTAAACCCGAGTGCAAGAATCATATCTTTCATTTGCGTCATAAACGGTGCTGAACCGCACAAGTAAAATTCAATATCTTGATTCAGATGAAGCTGCTCTAAAAAGCTTTGATCAATCCGGCCGCTGTAAAAAGGCTTGTCTCCTAAGCGGTCTTGTTCTGACGGTTCACTGTATACATAAATGACGTTAATATTCGGATTGCCTGCCGCAGCTTGCTCAACTTCTTTGCGGAACGCGGCGTACTCTCCGTTTTTCGCGGCATGAATAAAAGTAATGGAACGCTCCGGCTGTTTTTCGGCGGCTGTTTTCAGCATGCTTATCATCGGCGTGATTCCGGAACCGGCACTGAGAAGGACAGCCGGTTTTTCGGCGGAAGACAGTTTGAAATCCCCGGCGGGTGCGCTGACTTCAAGTTTATCTCCTTCTTGAACTTCATTGTGGAGATGAGAAGAAACCGCCCCGTCCTTTTTCACAGAAATCCGATATTCGCCTTTTCGGGCAGCATCAGACAGGCTGTATTGGCGAATGTGCGTATAAGGAGAATCTGCAATCCGCACTTTAATGCTGATATATTGCCCCGCTTCAAATTCAGGAAGCGCAGAGCCGTCGCTCGGTTTGATATAAAATGATGTGATGTCTTTGCTTTCTTCGGTTTTCTTTATCACCGTAAATTCTTTATATCCCTGCCATCCGGCCGTATTGTACATATCTTTTTCAATGCCGATGAAAGCCTCTGCAATGACGCCGTAAGCTTTTTCCCAAGCCTCCATAATGTCAGGGGTTGCGGCATCCTGCAGCACATCCTTGATCGCCAGAAGCAAATATTTTCCGACAATCGGATAATGCTCCGGCTTTACCCCGATGCTAGTATGTTTATGGCCGATCTGTCTGACCGCCGGAATGATTTGTTCTAATTGATCAATATTCGCCGCAGCCGCAATGACTGCATTTGCCAATGCTGCGCGCTGCGTCTGTTTCTTTTGGTTCGTTTGGTTAAACATATTTAACAGTTCGGGATGATCTTGAAACATCAGGTTATAAAAGCGTCCTGTGATGTTTTCTCCATGTGTTTTCAATACGGGTACTGTGCTTTTGATGATGTCTATTGTTCTCTCATCCAGCATGTTAATCCTCAACCCTTCTAAAGATGTATTTTCAATATATCTTTATAGTAAGAGATATTTCGAATAAAAGATATATCTTAAATGAATCTTTAGAAAAGTCGTCACAATATTGTGGTCAGTTTGGAATCATTGGTTTTTATTCCCTTTTTCACCTATTGGAACCGGGACACATATTCTAGAAATTATACGTTTACACATGAAAGCAGGGGATTGGATGGTTTCTTATATGGATTACACGTCTCCGAATACACAGTTCACATATGATGTGAATGAGAGCCGTTTTTTCACTAAAGATCATCGGAACTTTATCAATGTATTGGGGATTAAACAGTTAAACACGCTTGAAAATATTTCATTATTGGATATCTTTTTGAGCAAGACAAATGTGATTGAACCGCATACCCATCAAAATGCCGCTGAATTGGTGTACTGTATTTCGGGTTCCGCAACCGTGTCGATGCTGAATCCGTTCACCCAGAAAATACGAAATTACCCGATCACCCCCGGGCAAGTGGCGAATATTCCGCAGGGGTGGTGGCATTATGAGATCGCGACTTCAGATAATACCCATCTTTTGGCCATATTTGACGCCCATACGCCTGAAGTGATTTACGGCTCGGATATTCTCCGCCTCACACCGCCCGAGATCATGGCGCATACGTACTGTCTGAATGAACAGGAATGGGAAAAAGCTGTTTCACCGATCCGCAAATCAACTGTGATAGGTCCCGATAAATACTGCGGGCAGTCTGAAAATACGGGTATTCACGATATGAATAAACCTTATCAGCCAAATACGCATTATCCGAATGATCCGTATCGGCATTATGATCCGCCGTTATATTGGGGGTATTAAACGGAGAGCAGGAGCGGCATTAAAAAAAGCCCCTCATGAAAGAGGGGCTCTTAATCATTACGGTCCGGTTCCGCAGCTTACTTTGTACTCACCTTCGGGCAATTTTTTCGAATAACATAAGTGCGGCGTCTGTCCGGTTTCATCTTTCCAATCGAACCAATTTACATCATAAAGGTTCCCGGCCTCATTGTTGTTTTCTTCTTTTCGAAGAATCGCAAAGTAGCTTTGATACGGATAGCCTTTTTTATAAATGTCATGCCTGATGGCTCCTTTTTCTGAAGCAGACGTGAAGACGACAGGAGAAAGAACGGGGAGCGCTGTTAAAAGAAGTGCCACTGCCGCTGAAAGAGTTAGTATAAGGTAGATTTTCTTTTTCATTTTTCCTCTCATTCCTTTTATTTAGTTGTTAGAAATAGTAAGCAGAACACAGAGGTTGCTGCAGAGGATTAAAAACTTATAAAGGTATGGAGCCAAGGGGCTCGCACCCCTGATCTCTACGCTGCCAGTGTGGAAATGATAGGGTTTGCTGACGAATCTTTCTGATAAAAAATCTTCTGTTTGGCGAAAAATGAACAAGTTGGTCCCCAAATAGAATGATAAATTAAAGGTTAATTCCCCACTAGACCTGCCATCAAAACGCCCATCACAATCAATAATAATAGTAAAAGTAAACAAAGTGCCAGGATAACAAAAGAAATATTCTTTGCGATTCCTTTAGGCGATTTGATTGCCAGAATACTCCCCGCGACAATTCCTAGCATTCCAAGCGCCCAATGAATATGAGGCAGAAAGCACAATGTGAATAAAAGGATGATAAGCGAGACGATCCCAAAATACTTTCTCATTTCTCTCCTTTCTATTTTCCCTCCATTAAATTGATAAATTGAAAAGAAAATTGAACTTATAAATATTGAGTGCCATATTTTTTAAATATTAGCATAGATTTATCGTTCGAGCTGATGGCGACCGATACATACGCAAAGTTATCTGCGCAGTTCATTACGGGACCACCTACGGAAGGATTTCGTGTGAGGGACTTAAAGGGGGATACATGGCTTATTGTATTTGATTCTCTATTATCCGTTGAGACTTATGAAGTTGGGAGATGATCAAATGACTGATTTTGAACGAAAAGTGTATCGGATTATTTTTAATATGACCCGCTTTGGGAAAATTCCCTCCATGGAACATTGAAAAGAAAAACCAGGTGGATGTTTTGAAACTAAAGAAGAAACTAAAAAAGCCTTTTCCGAAGAAAAGGCGTTATACGTTCAAGTTTGAAGGCGATCAGAAGCTACTTTGATTGTATCTTGTGCTTGTTTTTCTACCGAGTTCATACCCAATCCACATACTAAAGTCAATGTCAGACCCAGGACGATGAAGATGCTCTTTTTAAAATTCATACAGGCACTCTCCTTCTTAGGTTTGATTACGATCAGATGAAACTTGATATGATCCATCAAATGAAACAGCCGAGGCCGTTAGACCGACCCCTGACATTAAAACGACAGCCGATACAATGATAAATACGCCTTTTCTAAAATTCATACAGGCATTCCCCCCTCTGAATTTGTTTTTGCGTTTGAATCATTTTTTGATGATAAACATAAGATTTGTCATATTGTTTTGACTCTGCATAAACAGCAGCCGTATCAAGAGCAATATCTTCCACATACGAATAGTTTTTATTTTTCTCAAGGTAATCAATTGTTTTTTTGATTCGCATTTGGTCTATTGCATTAATATATAAAGCATCCAAATATTTTTGCAGAGATTCAAACAGCTTATCCCCGTGATGTATCGCTGATGAAAGTCCCTTTTTGCTGATTTGAATCGCCTCATTTGTTTTCCCTTGTTTAAATAGAAGCTTTGCGTATGTAAACAAGGAATGCGGGAGGTTACCCAATTTATACTTTTCAGATATCTCCGCTGCTTTTTTTAAGTAGATTTCAGCTTTACTGTATTCTTCTAGGTCTCCGTAATTCTTTCCTATGTTGTAATAAGCAGAACTGAGCAGCCTTTCATTATTATTTAGTTGTTTCGACAACTCTAAAGCTTTTTCTAAATGCGGCAAACTTTTTTCAAAGCGTTTAAAGTCAACATAATTCCCCGATATGACGAATAGACATTGAATTTTCCGGACTTTATACAACTCATACTGATCGTAAATATCGAGCGCTTGCTTTACGTGATGCATGGAGACGTGGCTTTGTTTCATACCGTAATATGCTTCAGCCAATTTAAAATGAAACTCCGCTCTCTCAATTTCATCATGCACATGAACAAGTTGTTTTTCAGCCTCTCTATAAAAGCCGATCGCCTTTACATACTGCTTTTGATCAAATTCATACATGCCGCGGAAAAATAAAGAGTAATAGCACAGCAGTCCGGAAATTCCTTTATTTGATGCTTCGATTTTTTCCAGCAGCTCGTCAATTGTCGGTCTCACGCGGGTAGTCACCGGTTCTAAATAATCCAGCATGAGCTGATGGCGGAATTTCATGAGGGTGTAGTAAATCAGTAGATACTCGTCTTCTTCCATCTCATTTATTTCTTGCTCCACTTCCGCTTTCAAAATTTCCGCATCCGGAACACTGAACTGACGTATCATTTTGTACCATTCATTAATTTTAACGCCTACCTCCGATGATGGTAAAACAGAACTCACAAGGCCACTCCTCCTTTTATATAATATTCTAACATTTCCAAATTATGTTTGGATAAAAAACCGCAATTTGTTTACGGTCTGCCAGATTACTTATTTTCACATAACTGTTGGAATCGTCCATTCCATTTGCGATAATAAAACTAATGCATGGGGAATATAATTGGGAGGATTAAGGATGTGTCATTTTAAAATGCGCCTTACTTTATCACTCAAATGTTTTAAGCTTATGAAAATGTGTACTTTGGAATTGGTTTATAAGTAGACTCTCTACAAGTCTACTTTATTTTTTTCTCATAAATAAACGAGGTGAAAATCAATGGATGGTATAGAATTTTTAGAAAATATGACACGACTCGGAGTAATCATTTTGGTGTTCTCCGGATATGCTGTTTATTGGAAATTAGGTAAAACAAAAAGAGAGCGAGGGCTTACAAAATTTGAAGCTTGTCTTAGGTTCTCTGTGATGTTCGGTATATTAGCTTGGGGGTTTTCGACTCTTGCTTTGAATTTGTGGTCATAATTTTTTGTCAATATTCGACTTATCCTGTCTAAACAGATTAAAACCAGATAAATGTACCCTAATTTGTTACTTGCACAACTTTCCAAAAGCGGGAGTTATAATATGGCGTTTATACTTTTTAGGCGCGATGATTGGCGGTTTTCGGCATGGTGAAGGACTTGCCCAATGTACTAAAATTATCACTTAGCCAATACCGATGCCGTCCCTTATTATCAAGCAACCGTTGAATTAAATCAGTAAATGAAGTGGCTATTACCTGTGTTTCACCAACAATTCCATGTCGATCAAAAAAGCTGTCGTAACACTTACCTTTACGATCTTCATTTAAATCAATTGTCAGATATTCTCCTTTTCCATCCGTACAAACAATATACCACTCGGATGAAATATCTTCTTCACAAAGTTCCCCAACAATAACGAGATTAGCCAATTTAAACTCAGCTAGTCGTAATATATATATTTGATAATCCGCATTTTCATATAAAACTGCTCCACCACATTGTTCATAAAATTCCCTAATATCTTTTGGCAGTCGATGCTTCTCATCTATTGTCGGGAGACCATCAGCTTCAAACAGCCGGCAGTCCGGTGTAGAAGCAATCTTCTTGATTAACATTTCAATACTCAAGTCCACACCTTTGCATTACTTTTATTTAAGGAGCTTTTTAAAAAATAAGGCCTAGTTGTCCTTGCCAAAGAGCAATTTTCCAAAATCATTGTCTAAAATCTCAACTTCCACATCACTCCCATGTTCATCAGATTCAATTGGTTCATCTACTAAACTTAGAATAAACTCTTCAAAAGAGTTGGCAATTAAGAAAAAGTCTTTATCAGGGTGACTTAATTCATGATCCCAGAACAAAACCTTCTCATTGTCGATGTCCATGCATATTTCATTACCACCTGCTGAGCTTGCTATAGGAATAATATTCCTAGGAAAGCGATCAGAATAGGTGTTGATTGCTTCTTGAAGACTGTTATGATCGTTAGCTAAACCATAGAAGTTCTCTAATAATTGTGTATCATCTTCCTTGCCCATCCAAGGATCTTTCTCTATAGGTTTGTAGCAAACGTCATACTCAACTTCATCTGTTGTTTTTTTACTTTCTAAATAACAGCCTCCATATCTCTTCAAAAAATCTTTATAGTCGGAAGGCAATTGATTACCTATATTTCTTTCAATTTCTTTGAGTTGCTCGTTTGTATTAATGTTGAAATCTATTTCAGCATCTATCGTAAATTCTTTTAACTTTTGTTCAATTTTATTGAAACTCATGCTAATACCCTCCCCTTAAATCAGAAGCTCCTCCAATATGAGGTATTTTGTTATTAATCACACTAGGCACTAGTTGTATTGTGATACTATCCAAATGGTGCGGGGTAAGTCCCTGTTGTGACAGCCATTTTTTCGCCTGTGCCTGGGACTTAAATCCCTTGATCTCTTTAATTTTCTTATATACAAGCCTAAAATCTTTTTTGGTTCCATTTAATTCACCAGGTTTAAACTTAATGTTTGCAACAGTCCATGGAGTAAAATCAGGACGTCCATCTTTAAAAGTAATTGGTTCTCCCTTAGTTGCTGCTTTTACTTCAGGTATGTCGGAATACCATTTCCCGTCACCAGGTGTACCTTCCCACTGACCTTTATTCCTTGGTAATACCGTTCTAGGATTTGCTGATTCAATTAATTTAAGCAGACGATCCTTTAAATTTTCACTATTAACTACATTATAAGGAACTCCTCCAGCCGGAACAACATCGTAACGGGGATTATAAGGCAATAAATCAGCAATTGAGACATCTTTCATCTTTTGGCTTGTTTTACTGACTCTAGAGCTGACTTTTCCAGCTACATCTGTTTTTGTAAGTGAACCGGCTCCCTTTGTGCCTACTACAGAGGTAACTACTGTACCGACCGCATATGTCACCCATCTTGATCGGGAATACGCATCTCCATTTACCATATCTTTTTGATACGATTCCTCAATAGCTGTAGAAATGGCATTATACGTGTTAATCGGATGAGCAACTGCCCCTACGATACCTTCAACAACTTCATCAGGCTTGCTGATCAGCTGCCATAAGCCGGTTACCGTATCTTTCCCAACATCATATAAACCAACGCCGGCTCCTTTTAAAATATCCCAAGTCACTTCTCCGGCTTCTTCCATCTGTTTTGCTTGTTCGAGCTGAATCACATACTGCTGCTGGGAAGGTTCAAGGTTCTCGTAACCGATTTTCTTCGCAATCTCTAAGTATTCATCCGGATCGGTCACACCGTCAGCGAGCTTTTTCTTCAAATCCTTGATTTCCCGCTCTTTCGCTTCTTCCTTTTTAATCGTCAGATAAGCATCGGAGTGTCTTTCAATCTCGCCTTTTTTCTTATGGATGTCGCTTTCACGGAACGCCTTGGCATTGTAGTGAAGCGGCGTGGCRCTTTTTCCTTTGCCTGTGGCGTTTTGGAGCTGCTGAAAGTCGGCTTGGATGAACTGTTCGTTCGCTTCGGTTTCTGCGTATTCTCTGGTTAGATCGTGATCAAGCTTGCCGAGTTTATGTATCGTTTCGCTTCTTTTTTTATCAGCTGAATCCAGCTTTTGATCGACATCCTCTGTCGAGAAAACCTCAAGATGAACAATATCGCTTATCTCATTAAGAATATCCCTCATTTCATTCCACTGCTCTTGCATGATGGCTTTTGATTTATTCTTCGCATGAATCAACTCATGTTCTAAAAATGACTCTTCCACAAACGAATCGACTAATCCTGCATCAGCTACTTTTCCTGAGATACTGTTTAGAAACGCAATTTTCATATCGATCAGATCAAGCCAGCTGTCTGTGACACTAGCGTGATCTTGAAAGAATGCTTTGATGTTATCAGCACCTTTGCCCGAAAACTCACTGTCATCTAGATCAGCCATTCCCTGAAATGCTTTTCTGAGATTGATAAATTGTTCCCTGACCTTATCGTATTCTTTTGCTCGCTTTTCCGCTGCTGAGATTAACGAGGATGCTTCAAAAACCTTCATTTACGTCTCCTTTCCACTTAATCTTATTTCCTATTCTGAAACATATTTATAGTATTCTTGAGTTTTCGGGGTCACTTCCCAATATTTTGTTCCATTTGAAGACACCAACATGTCAAACCAAATCTCAAAGTTAGAGTCTAAATATACCGCATCTTCAATGTCATCAATTGAATCTAGATACATCATATATCCTAATCCCTTATTTGATTTGTTTGTGTCAACAACATACCTGCCATCATAGTGGTATCCAATTAGGATATAGCCCTTAGGGAAGTCTTGAACTTCATTAAATTCAATTATCCCTTCTGTGCTAAGAAGCTCAACACCATTAAACATTTCCATTCCATTGTGATTGAATAGAAACTCTTTATAATCATTAGGTAAAGTTACCCCAAACTTTTTTTCTAAACTGCTAACTTCTAGAGGACTGGCTGGATCTCTGAATTGAAAAGCAGCATCTTCCATGACATGCCCTCCATGTTGGAACATAGGAAAAGTTCCGTATTTCGAAACAGCTTCCATTATCCCATTAAGAGTCATGCGAATTAACTTTCCTTCTTCCATTTAAATTCCCTCCTCTAAGGTTATACTACCAAATTTCACCACACAACTGTATTTGATTGTCCTAAAATGCCAAAATGAATTTTACAATCTTTGGTTTTATAATTATAATTAGGAAGGTTTGTCCGATATATAGAGACAGAACAAACAAAATTGGGGGAATTATAATGAAGAAATGGTTATATTGACTCTTTGCAAATAAGCGGTTAATGATGTCAGCTAAAACTCCGAATAAAGCAAGCCACATTCCAGGTATGTTGTCATGATTAGCTAAAACCACGGCAGTAATAAAACAAATGAATGCACTTAAGCTCCCATAAACAAATGGGGTATGGGTACACTTCCTTTGGGTAGAGAAATATTTTTCACACTAAGCTTTTTTCCATGTACTCCTAACAATTCCAATGATCACTATGTATACAATCGCAATACCAACAGTTACACCCTCAATTTTTATAAAAAAACTATTCAAAATTATTAATAAAAACGCTAGTACTGACGTAAACCAGTGTATAGATTCATATTTTTTGTCACTCATTGCTGATCCCCTCACTCTTTCTGTTAAACACTTTATCTACCAAAATCCATCATGACACAATTTCTACTATGGAATAAAGCGGTAAAATAATTTATAATTTACAAGGTATTTTTATTATCGTATGAAAACGGTCAAGTCTTGGCATAAAAGAAGAATTTTATTTAGAAAGAAAGTTGAAACAAAAAAGGGAATCAGTTTTAATCAAGCTTTTTAATATAGCGGGTATAAACCCATCCGCTTTGATCCTCACCAGCTTCATTACGAAAGAGAACCTTGCTCCAATTCTTTTTCTTTTCTTCAACAAAGACAATTGATGACTTGTCTAAGACGTACGCTACATTTGATTTTGTTTTGGGACGTGTTCTAACTACTAATGTATCTTTTATAACCATTCTGTAATTGGTTTTAAGTTCTTTATTCATTGGGATGTCTTTTAAAACGTTTTTAGCTTCGATTACTGTTTCTGGTTTTTTGTCAATGAATTCATCTACTATATACTTGTTTGTCAGTGCTTCACCAACAGGATATAATACCGTAGCAACAAACACCGAAAGCAGTGCTTTGACTGCTGTGTTTTTATTATTGTTAATAATTGATATGAGGATAACCCAATAATCATTAAATCTTTCAAAGTATTCTCTTCTTGTAATTGAATTATCATTTGTTAAAGATATTACTGTTTCTTCAACATAATCAGAAATTTCTTCGATCTCATTTATGGTTTCAGAAGAGATTTCATCATTTGTAACATATATGCTTGAATTTAGAATAGCTTGGTCATTGAATACTGTTCTAAGTTGCTGCATGTATGTTGCTATCTGAAATCTATTGGAACCTAAGTCATGCATTAAACTATTTCTTAAGTGTTGAATATATTTCCCATTGTACTTGGGGCTGAACATCACTCTCATCTGATTCATTGCAGCTTCAATCTTTGCAGTCTCAACCCTTGTTGCTTTTAAGACATCCAAAGTGTAGATTTTAGGTAGGAGATTAATTCTGTTTAAAGCAACATTTTGTTTTTTTAGAGTTTCAATTAGCTCTAATTGTGTTTTGAAAGCTGCATTTATGGCATCTTGCAAAGGACGAGTGTTGATATTAATTTGAGATTGTAAAGATGATGTAGTCAATAAAGATTGCCCCTTTGTTTTTTATTTATAATTTTACCACAAAGTGGGTTTTAATAGATAAACAGACGTATCCAATAAGGATACGCCTGTTTAATGTACATGCCTATATGCTTCCCATTATATACTTGACGTTTAATTTATTCCCTGTTTGATTGCTGTCTGAGCCTGTTATAAATCCAATTTCGTTTATACTTCCATATGTAGAGTTTCCCCAACCAGGGATATTCCCATTTCATTTACCTGATACGTATAACCTTCTGTCTCATCAATTAAAATAACATGGAATCATTAGAAGAGACTGGCCACACTTTCACATGTGTTGGAGTGAAAGGCAGCAATATTTGTTTACTAATTGTTCCATCGCCTACATACGTTCCTTTTGCCATCTGAGGAACATCAGAGGATAACGCATATTCTGAGTGTAGTTTACCACCAAGAAACTCAGCGTTGCCATCTATGGAACCTGTAATGATTCCTTGGTCATTACGTACAGGTATTGAATTAGGCGTGGATACTGGTGAAGCCCGTATAACCATTTAATGAATCAGCCGAGCCCGCAGAAGACACAATCCACTCTTCACCATTAAAAAGTTCTTGTTTATTAGTCTTTGGATCGATCCAAATTGTTCCCGCTTCTGGCGCAATAGGCTTTGTCTCTGTAGATATTGTATAAAGTCCGTTAACTTTTCCATCGAGACTTCCTTTCACTTCAACAGAATGAGAGGGGAGGTAGGAGTTTTCTGGACTGGGACATGCAAAATCAAGCTTTACCTACGACACCTATGTACACATCATGTCTAAGACCAAGAAGAAACTTATAGATAACCTGCAGCGATCAATAAAACTGTGACCTCCTGTGATGGGGGTTATTTTTTTGTTTCTTTTCTTAATATAAGATACCGTGTTGCCACTTTAAAAACTCAGACACAAATGTTTCCGTTTTGTTGCCAATTATAGATTAGAGCAAATAAAAAACCACTCTTGAAATTCTCAAGAATGGCTTTAGATCAAGATTTATTAGTATGGAGCCAAGGGGGCTCGAACCCCTGACCTCTACGCTGCCAGCGTAGCGCTCTCCCAGCTGAGCTATGGCCCCGTGCGGTAACGTCATGTTTTATTATAGACGAGTTCCCTTCGAATTTCAAGCCGAAAATTCAGTTTGCTTACATTTTTCCGAGACGTTTTTCAAACATAGAAAAGACCCTCCGAGGGGCCTCTTCGTTTACCGCACGAGCATGATTAAAATGATGCCGAGGATGACACGGTAAATGGCGAACGGGACAAGCTTAATCCGATTAATAAGCCGAAGAAAAAATTTGACGACTAAGAGAGCGACGACAAAGGCGCAGATAAAACCGACAAGAAAAAACGGAATCATGTCAGGAGAAAGACTGCTCCAGTATTTCACCAGCTTCAGAAGGCTTGCACCCGCCATAATCGGAATGGCCATGATAAATGTAAAGTCTGCGGCTGCCCGGTGATTTAAGCCTAGAATGACACCTCCGGCAATCGTTGAGCCTGATCGGGAAAAGCCGGGCCATAAGGCGAGACATTGGAATAAACCGACACAGAAAGCCTGTTTGTAGGTGATTCTGTCTACCGTATTGATCGTATCTTTTCTTTTATTGATCCAGTCCGCAATCAGCATAAGCACGGCTCCGGCAATTAGTCCGTAAGCGACCGTTCTGACGGAGAATAGATAACGGTCAATGAAATCCTCAAATAAAAAGCCGAGCACTGCGGCCGGAACAAGACCGACAGCGATTTGCGCAATGGTCAGCCTGTATCCTTTCTGCTGGTCGCGCGTCACGTTTTTTTTGAGGCCGAGTAAATTTAATATCCGATCCTTAAACACAATGGCCACCGCCAGGATCGAACCGAGCTGAATCACCACTTTGAAGGAATTGGCGGCTTCCGGATTCATCAGGCTTCCGGATTTCAGCCAGATGTCATCCGCTATGATCATATGTCCCGTGGAAGAAACCGGCGCGTATTCCGTCAGCCCTTCCACGATTCCCAAAACGGCTGCTGTGAACATCTCCCATAGTGTCATCCTATTCTTCCCTTCATTTATCATTTACAAAAGAGAAGCTCTCCTCTGAAGGAAAGCCTGTCTTATAATAAATATCATGTCGGTTCCGATTTTATGACTTCGATACTTCATCATTTTTTTCTTCTTCATATAAATGCGAGCGCATTTTGAACCAATCAAACAGATGGGTCGTGACCACTTTGATGACCGCGTAGCCCGGGATGGCTAAAATAATGCCGACAACCCCGAACAGCTTTCCGGCGGTTAAAAGAACAAAAATGATAGTAATCGGGTGAATGTGAAGATTTTTCCCCATGATCTGCGGAGAAATTAATTTTCCTTCCACGAGCTGGACAACGGTCCATACAATCGCAAGCTTCAGCAGCATAAGGGGCGAAGTGACCAAAGCGATAATAATCGCCGGCGTAATGGCAATGGTCGGCCCTAAATACGGAACAACGCTCGTACAAGCGGCAATGACCGCAAGCAGTGACGCATAATCAAGTCCGATAATCAGATAGCCGATAAATAATAAAAACCCGATGCAGAAGCTGACGATGACCTGTCCTCTGATATAGGAGCTTAATCTGTGGTTCATTTCGCTCAGCATCGTATACGTTTGTTCTTTCAGACGGGTGGGCACAAATTTCAAGATATAGATTGGCAGTTTTTTGCCGTCTTTCAGCAAATAGAAGAGAATAAACGGCACGGTCACAATTGAAATAATCACTTCCGTCAGCGCACCGATAAAATTCCCGACTCCGGTAAATGTGCTGTTTGCAATTGTCGCCGCCTGCGCCGATACTTTATTGGCAAGATCGGAAATGTTGATATTCATCGTCTTTTGCGCCTGATTTACAAAATCGCTTCCGATCAGGCTTTTCGTCTGATCTTCAACGATGTCCACATATTTCGGCAGATTGTCGATCAAACTCATGATCTGTTCCTTTAAAAACGGAATAATAGAAACGATCGTAATTGTAATCAGCCCTATAATAACGAGGTAAAGGAGCAGGATGGAATAGACTCTTTTCACTCTTATTTTTTCCAATATATCTACAATCGGATTAAGCAGATAATAAACAATTCCTGTCAAAATAACGGGGAGCGCAATCGTTTTGAGCAGGACGATAATGGGTGTGAAAATAAAAGATGTCTTCATAAAGACAAGGATATTGAGACCGATGAGCAGCAATACAAGCAAAAACAAGACAAATTTATTGTCTAAGAAAAACTGTTTAAATCTGCCGCCCCATGTTTGCAATGTTTCCACTATTGTTCCTCCATCATATGTATTTTACTTAAATTGTACACTATCGTTCCTGTAATGAAAAATAATAACCGGTCTCTATGGGAATTTTTCCTATACTTTTGGCGGACAGTCTTTTTTCCATTTATGTTTCTTTGAAAAAAAGCTATAATGTAAGCCAATACATAGAAGGAGCGATAGCAATGATTCGATTTGCAACAGTCGGAACGAATTGGATTACAGAACGATTTCTGGAAGCGGCTTCTGCTATTGATGATTTTCAATTAACGGCGGTTTATTCCAGAACTGAGGAACGCGCGGCGGAATTTGCCGGCAAGCACGGCGCAGCTCATTATTTCACCAGCCTGAGAGAAATGGCGGAAAGCGAAGCCTATGACGCGGTGTATCTCGCCAGCCCGAATGCATTTCACAAAGAGCAGGCGATCCTTTTTATGGAACACGGCAAGCATGTGCTGTGCGAAAAACCGTTTGCGTCTAACGCAAGGGAAACGGAAGACATGATTCACGCAGCCAAATCAAACGGCGTTCTCTTGATGGAAGCCATGAAAACGACGTTTTTGCCGAACTTCAGCATGCTTCAACACCACTTACATAAAATCGGGCCGATCAGGAGATTCACAGCAAGCTACTGCCAATATTCATCACGATATGATGCATATAAAAACGGAACGGTGCTTAATGCGTTTAAGCCTGAATTATCGAACGGTTCGTTAATGGACATCGGCGTATACTGCATTTATCCGGCCGTCGTCCTGTTCGGCAAACCGAAAAACGTCATTGCGACCGGTCACAAACTAGCATCCGGCGTTGACGGCGAAGGCACGGTTATTTTGTCATACGACGGGTTTGAAGCGGTGCTGATGCATTCAAAAATTTCAAATTCGTTTGCCCCGGCGGAAATCCAGGGTGAAAACGGTACAATCGTGCTGGACAGCATTCACGGGCCGGAGCGGGCGGAAATCCGCTATCGTGACGGACGGATGGAGGACATTTCCGTTCCTGATCTGAAACCGGCGATGTATTATGAAACGGCTGAATTCATCAGCCTTCTTCGGAACGGACAGCAGGAGTCTTCCGAAAATACCTTTGAACGTTCTTTCATTACGGCAAGCATTATGGAAGAAGCGAGAAAACAAATCGGAATTGTCTTTCCCGCCGATCAAAACTAAAAACATCCGCCCGGGTTTCGGGCGGATGTTTTTTATTTGGACGCTAACAAGTCAGCGAACGCTTTTGCATACTGCGGAAGGTCGGGCGGGCGGCGGCTTGATACAATGTGGCCGTCAGTTACGACAGCTTCATCCAGCCACTGTGCCCCGGCATTTGTCATGTCGTCTTTGATGCCGGGCGTGCTCGTTACTTTTTTTCCTGCGAGAATTCCGGCAGATATGAGCACCCAGCCAGCGTGGCAGATCTGGCCGATCGGCTTTTTCTGCTCGTTCATCGTACGGATGATGTCCAAAACTTCCGGATATCTTCTCAGTTTGTCAGGAGCCCAGCCGCCAGGCACGAGCACGGCATCATACTCCTGAATAATCAGGCTCTTAAAATCGTAATCCGCCGTCGCGGGCACGCCGTATTTTCCTTTGTATGAACGGCCGGCTTCTTCTCCTATTAAATGGACGATCGCGCCTTCCTCCCTCATCCGGTAGACGGGATACCAAAGCTCTAAGTCTTCAAAGTCGTCACTGACAAGCGCTATGACTTTCTTGCCTTCTAATCTCATCACTGCCACTCCCTTCTTTTTTTCAAGTGTATCGCTTTTTTCAGCTGAGGAAAAGAAACAGCTCGTTACAGCTGTTCTTCGCCTTCAGACTGAATCGTAAATTTCCGTGTGACCTGCTGCAGTTCTTCTGCCATGTGCGCAAGCGTTTCAGCAGAGGAACTGATTTCTTCCATGGAAGCCAGCTGCTCTTCGGCTGACGCGGCGATGTCTTGAATGCCGGCGGACCCTTCTTTGGCGACTGAGGTAATGTGCTCCACCGCGTTTGTCACGTTTTGCGACCCGGCCGCAAGCTGCTCAAGCGTTCCGTTCATATGCTGCAAAGCGCCTGAAATCTGAGTCGTCATTTCCGAGATTTTTTTGAAGCTTTCGGCCGTTTGGTCCGTAATATCAAGGCCTTCTTTCACGTCTTGATTCACTGCTTGGAATACAGAAAGCGATGTGGCGATTTCTTTGACGATTTCCTGAATCAGCGTTTCGATTTCCTTGGCGGAGTCGGCTGATTGGACAGCAAGCTTTCTCACTTCTTCCGCAACGACGGAGAAACCGCGTCCGTATTCGCCGGCTCTGGCTGCTTCGATAGCCGCGTTTAGAGCAAGCAGGTTTGTTTGATCGGCAATGCCGTTAATGACGTTCAGAATGCTCTTAATGTCGTGCGACTTCGTTTCCAGTCCTTTTACGACGGCTTCCGCCTGCTGTACGGAACGATCAATTGTTTTCATCTGGCCGACCGTTTTCGCCACTAATTTTTCTCCGCTTCCGGCCGTATCAGAGGTTTGAATGGCCGATTCGGTGATTTCCGCCGATACATTCGCCGTCTCGGCAATGCCCGTATTCATTTGGGACAGGTGATCAGCACTTTCTTCCAATTTCTCGCTTTGTGATTCGTTTCCGTTTGAGAATTGTTCAATCGCAAGTGTGATATGCTCGGTCGCCTTGCTTGTCTGACCGGCAGATGCCGTCAGCTCTTCGGATGAAGAAGCGACATGTTCGACGGATGATTGAATGACGCCGATGACAGACCGGAGTGATGCCGACATCTCATTGAAGCTTTGGCTGAGCTGACCGAATTCATTTTTCGACCTGATGTTAATCACTTCGGTTAAATCGCCGTCACTGATTTTAGCTGATGTCGAGACAAGTTTTTTGAGCGGTTTTGAAATCGAGCGAATGATAAAGAAGATTAAAATCCCGCCGACGATAAGAGAAACCGCAAGAATGATCAGCGCCATTTTCATGACAGGCGCGGCTGCGTCATGTATCTCACTGACAAAGAATGTGCCGGCGATTTTCCAGCCCGTCAGTTTATTTGTCGTGAAGGCCATTTTCTTTTGCTGTCCTTCAAACGTGTATTCAAACGATCCGCTTGATTTAGAAAATACTTCTTTCGTCCACTCTCCGGAGCCTTCCGTTCCCGCTTTGATGGTCGGATGGGCGATGTATTTTTTATCTCCCGTTGTAATGAAAGCAAATCCTTTATGACCGATCTGTACGCGTTCGGAAGCGTTCAAAAGGTCGCCCAGTTTCATATCCAGCGCTACAACGCCTGAGCCGTCTTTTGTCTGCTGGGCAATCGTAACGACCGTTTGTCCGGTTGCAGCGTCCTTATAAGGCTCGGTAAACACCGGCTGTCCGCTTTTTTCAACCGCTTTTGTATACCACTCGCGTGTGAGCGGATTGAAATCGGACGGCACGTCAGCGGACGGATATGTCACAAACGCTTTGTCGGCGGACGCGGCATAAATTGATGTGACATCGTCATTTACGGTGACATACTGCTTCATATTTTCAAGCAGGTCGGATTTATTTTTTTTGTTCATTTTGTCCTTTGTGATTAATTCACTGTAATAGTCAAGTCCTTTCAGCTTGCCTTCGAGCATGTTTTCCAGCACGCTGTTCAGTTCGCTGACATTTCCTTGCGCGCTGTGGGTCAGTTCGTTTTCTAATGTACTTCCTGCCGTTTGGTAGCTGAAATAGGCAAGTATGCCGACTGGAAGCACCAATACGGCTAAAAATGCCGCGATAAGCGGCTTGCTGATGGATGGCTGTTTGATCCAATGTATCAGTTGTTTCATTTTTTCAGTCTCCTTCTTTGAAAAGCTAAATCTATTATCGACAGCTAGGACAAAAGATTTATTAAAAAAACTAAAAAAAACACCCAAACAGCACATTTGGGTGTTCTATGGACTATTATTCTATTTTAAATTGTTTCGTCATATCACGTAATTCTTCCGCCATCTGGGATAACGTTTCTGAAGACGAACTGATTTCTTCCATGGAAGCCAGCTGTTCTTCGGCGGATGCCGCGATATCCTGAATGCTGGCTGAACTTTCTTTTGCGATGGACGCGATTTGCTCGGAAGCACCTGAAATCTGCTGCGAACCGGCTGTCAGCTGTTCTACCGTGGCATTCATGTTTTGAATTTCTCCGGCGATCTGGTTCGTCATTTCCGAAATCCGCCTGAAGCTCGTTTCGGTCTGATTCGTAATATCCAGCCCGCTCTCCACCTCTTTGTTGACGGATTGGAACATGCCGAGAGATGTATTGATTTCGTTGACGATTTCTATAATTAAGCTTTCGATTTCTTTCGCTGAATCGGCAGACTGCACCGCAAGTTTTCTCACTTCTTCTGCGACGACGGAGAAGCCCCGGCCGTATTCACCGGCACGCGCGGCTTCAATTGCCGCGTTCAGCGCAAGCAGATTTGTCTGATCGGCGATTCCGTTAATGACACGGAGAATGTTTGTAATGTCTTTTGATTTTGTTTCAAGCCCGCGCACCACTTGTTCAGCTTCTTTCACTGACCGGTCAATGACGTTCATTTGACCGACTGTCTGATGAACGAGCTTTCCGCCTGAATTGGCGACTTCCGCTGATGTGACAGAGGATTCGGTAATGACAGCAGATGCTTTCGCCATATCTTTGAGCCCGCTGTTCATTTGGTAAATATGTTCCGCGGCGCTTTCAATTTTTTCACTCTGGCTTTCATTTCCGTTAGAAAATTGTTCGATTGCCAGTGTGATATGTTCGGTTGCCCTGCTTGTCTGCTCCGCTGAAGCCGTCAGCTCCTCTGAGGAAGACGCGACGTTATTCACGGAATCCTGAATGGCATGGATGAGAGACCTGAGTGAAGCTGCCATATTGTTAAAGCTTTTGCCAAGCTCTCCTAATTCGTCTTTTGACTGAATCTCGATCGTTTCGGTTAAATCGCCTTCACTGATCTGTTTCGATGATGTCACAAGCTGCTTGAGCGGTTTTGTGATTGAACGGATAATCAGCACCATGACGATGGTTCCGATGACAATTGCTAACACCAGAACGAGCAGGGACAGATGAAGGATCGGCAGCGCCGCTTCATGAATTTCGTCCAGATACATCGTTCCGCTGATTTTCCAGCCTGTCAGCTCGTTCGTATCATAAGCCATTTTCTTTTCCTGGCCGTCGTATTTGTACTGAAAATCACCTTTTTTGCTGCCGTACAGCTGTTCAGCCCAATCTCCGTCTAATGCTGTGCCTGACGTGCGGTTCGGGTGGGCGACCACTTTTTTGTCTTTCGTCAGGATGAAAGCATAGCCGGATTTTCCGAGTTTTACTTTCTTTGTCGTTTTCAGAAGTTCTTCGATTTTCATATTGATGGCGACGACCCCTGAGCCGTCTTTCGTCTGCTGGACGATCGTCACGACCATCGTATTGGTGGAAGCCGTGCGGTAAGGATCTGTTACAACAACTTTCCCCTTGTTTTCCACGGCTTTTTTATACCAGTCCCTTTCAAGCGGATTATATCCTTTAGGCATCTGCAGATCGGGATACCGTGTGAAATGGCCTTCCGTGTCACTCGTATAGATGGATTCCACATCTTTATTGATTTTCATATACTCTGTGAATTTATCGGTAATTTGCGATTGGTTTTTCGGCTTGTACCGATCCTTGGTGAGCCAATCGCTGAAATATGCCGTTCCGTCTTCCTTCTGGCTGATGCTGGTATTGATCATATCATTAATCTGCTGCACATTATCTAATGCGCTTCCCATCATCTGCTTGTCAAGCGTGCTTACCGCCGATTGATATGCGATAAAAGCCAGCGTTGAAATCGGCAGAATAAGAATGGCCAAAAAAGAAATGAGCAGTTTTCTTGTAAGCGATCTCTGCTTGATGATTTGCATGATTTTTTTCATCTGCTATATCTCCTCTTACGTGTTTACCCTTCATATCGGCGATTATGGGTAAATATACATATCCAAAAAGAAGAAATATAACAAAACATACTTTTTTCCTATTACAAAAGTAGTCTTTTAGACTTAATTAAAAACTTATTTTAAAGCGTTTTGTCAGCTCGCGTAATTCTTCCGCCATTTTTTCGAGCGTGACGGCGGATGAACTGATCTCTTCCATAGAGGCGAGCTGCTCTTCAGCAGAAGCCGCAATGTCCTGAATGCCGGCCGCGCTTTGTCTGGAGACGGCCGCGATATCCTCTGAAGCGTTCGATACTTCCTGAGATCCGGCGGAGAGCTGTTCTACGGTTGCATTCATATTTTGCAGTTCACCGGCAATCTGATTTGTTTTGACGGAAATGTCCCGGAAGCTTTTTTCCGTTTCGTCCGTCAGCTGAAGTCCGCTTTTCACCTCGTGATTGACGGATTCCAGCATTCCGAGCGATGTATGAATTTCTTTAACGATTTCATGGATTAAGGTTTCGATTTCTTTTGCCGAATCGGCTGATTGAACGGCAAGCTTTCTCACTTCTTCGGCAACGACTGAAAAACCGCGTCCGTATTCTCCCGCTCTTGCCGCTTCAATGGCTGCATTTAAAGCGAGAAGATTCGTTTGATCGGCTATGCCGTTAATGACGCGCAAAATGCTGGTGATGTCCTGCGATTTGTGCTCAAGCCCTTTTACGACTTGTTCCGCTTTACTTACGGATTGATCAATGGTGTCCATCTGGCCTGCTGTTTTCTTAACAAGCCGCTCTCCGGCACCGGATACCTCCGCCGATTCAATAGAAGTCTCCGTTACAACGGCTGCCGCTTCCGCCAGATCGCTGAGCCCGTCTTTCATGTCATTCACCTGGGCTGTCGCTTTTTCAATGCTCTCACTTTGGTCTTCCGTTCCATTAGAAAACTGTTCAATCGCAAGGGTGATATGTTCCGTTGCTTTGCTCGTCTGCTCGGCGGAAGCCGTCAGCTCCTCTGAGGAGGAAGCGACATGTTCAACAGAGTCCTGAATTCCCTGAATAAGCGTCCGGAGTGAATCTGTCATATGATTAAAACTTTTACTGAGCACGCCAAGCTCATCTTGAGAGCTGACATCAATGGTTTCCGTCAGATCTCCGCTTCTGATTTTTTCCGCTGACGCTGCGAGACGTTTTAACGGTTTTGTAATAGAGCGGATGACAAAATAAATGAAAACCATTCCTGCGGCAACCGCTATGGCCAAAATGATAATGGCTGTAATCAAAACCGGTCTTGCCGCGTCCTTGATTTCATCAACGGACATGGTTCCGCTGATTTTCCAGCCTGTCGCCTCATTGGTGACATACGCCATTTTTTTCGCTTTTCCGTTCATCGTATATTCAAAATCGCCTTTTTCCCCGCTGTATAATGTATCAACCCATTTTCCCGATACCGCCGCGCCGGATTTTTCATTGCTGTAGGCAACGGCTTTTTTATTTTTGCTGAGGATAAAGGCGTATCCTTCTTTTCCGATATTGACTTCTTTTGTCATGGTAATGAGATCGTCGATTTTAATATCAATGGCGACGACCCCTGAGCCGTCCTGAGCCGCACGGGCCATGGTGACGACCATCTTTTTGTTTGAAATGGACTGGTAAGGGTCCGTGATGATCGTTTGGCCTTTATTCTCCATGGCTTCTTGGTACCAGTTTCTCTCAAGCGGATTGAAATCGGCCGGCATATCGGCATGAGGATAACGTGTAAACGTGCCATCCTTGCTGCTTGAAAATACGGCGGCAGCTTTATCATTGCTTTCTATGAACTGCTTGAATCTGTCTTTCATTTCCGTTTGGTTTTTTTCTTTAAATTTTGCGCTTGTCGCCCATTCGCTGAAATATGCTGAGCTTTTTGTAAACGTCCCGATCCGGTCATCAATCATATTGTTTAAGATTTGCACATTCCCTTCGGCGCTTTCCATCATTTGATTTTCAACGGATGAGGCAGCCGAACGATAGGCACTGGCAGCCAGCACTGCTACCGGAATGATTAAGATCAGTAAAAATGAAATGATGAGTTTTCTGGCTATTGATTTTTTTGCGATGTTTTTTGCTGTTTTTTTCAATTTTGTAAACCTCTTTCAATCATTTACTGTTTATATCGGCAATCTCCCTTTTTATTACATTGAAAATTTAGTCATAAATGAAAAATAGTTCTATATGCTCTTTTTACAAGCAAGACTTTTTATTTAATTTTCCCGATGAAGCCATAAAAAAAGACGCCTTCCATCCGGAAAGCGTCCTTTTTTACTAGTTGATTTTAAATTGTTTCGTTAATTCCCGCAGTTCTTCGGCCATTTGCGCCAAAGTGTCGGCGGATGTGCTGATTTCTTCCATAGATGCAAGCTGTTCTTCTGCGGATGCGGCAATATCCTGAATGCTTGCTGCGCTTTCCCGTGAAACGTCCGCAATATCGGTTACCGCGGCTGAGACGTGCTGAGAGCTGTCTGACAGCTGTTCAACCGTGCCGTTCATGGATTGCAGCTTCTCGGCGATGTCATTTGTCATGCCGAAGATATTCTGGAAGCTTTCTTTTGTTCGGTCCGTCACCGCAAGTCCTGATTGCACTTCTTCATTAACGGATGTAAACATGTGAAGCGACGTATTAATTTCAGACGTGATTTCCTGAATGAGTTTTTCAATCTCTTTTGCAGAACCGGCGGATTGGACGGCAAGCTTTCTCACTTCTTCCGCTACTACTGAGAAGCCCCGCCCGTATTCACCGGCTCTTGCCGCTTCAATGGCTGCATTTAATGCAAGCAGGTTTGTCTGATCGGCAATGCCGTTGATGACTCTTAAAATATGAGCGATGTCTTTTGATTTGGCCTCAAGACCTTTTACAACAGCTTCCGCCTGCTGGACGGATTGATTGATGAGATTCATCTGCCCGACGGTTTGCTGCACATATTCTTCCCCGGTGCCGGCAGCTTCTTTCGATTGCTTAGATGCTTCCGTAATGGATGATGATGTGCGGGAAACGGCGGCGAGCCCGTCATTTATATGATTCAGCTTGGCTGAGCTTGAATCGACTTTTTCACTCTGCTCTTCGTTCCCGTTTGAAAACTGCTCAATCGCCATCGTAATATGCTCTGTCGCTTTGCTTGTCTGCGAAGCTGAAGCAGTCAGCTCTTCTGATGACGCAGCCACGTTGTCGACCGAGCTTTGGATCGCGCTGATCAGTCCGCGCAGAGATTCTCCCATTTCATTAAAGCTTGCGCCCAGTTCGCCCAGTTCATCTTTCGAGCGGATCTCAATGGTTTCAGTCAAGTCTCCGCCGCTGATTTGTTTAGACGAGCGGACAAGACGTTTCAGCGGTGATGTAATGGATCTGACAATAAACAGAATTAAAATTCCCCCGATGATAATGGATGCTGCAAGGACGATCATTCCCATCGTCAGCACCGGTTGTGAGGCGTCTTTAATTTCGTTGAGCTCCATGCTCCCCTCTATTTTCCACCCGGTCAGTTTATTTGTCGTAAATGCCATTTTTTTATTTTCATCATCAAGCTTGTATGAAATAATCCCGCTGTCTTTGCTGTATACCTCGTTCAGCCACGGGGTTGAGACTTTATCGCCCGGTTTGTGGTCTTTATGCGCGACATAGGTTTTATTTTTAGATGTGATAAACACGAAGCCTTTTTGCCCGATTTTGATTCCCTGCATCTGTTTCAGCAGCTGGTCAATCGTAATATCCATGGCCACTACGCCTGTTCCGTCCTGCATCTGCTTTGCCACAGTGACGACCATGCTGCCGTCGCTTGCCGCGGTGTAAGGATCGGTGACAACGAGCGTGCCGCCGGCCTTTACAGCGTCTTTATACCATGTGCGTGTTCTCGGATCGTAATCAGCCGAAATATTTTCCTTCGGCGCCTGTGTGTAGCTGCCGTCTTCCGTTCCTCCGTAAATACGGGCTACGTCCTTATGAATAGACGTGTATTGCCCGAACTTTTCTTCAAGAGCGGACATGTTTTTCTTTGAGAATGATGACCCTTTTAAGGTTTCACTGAAAAATTCAATCGCCTTTGCTTTTGCGCCGATATCATTTGTAATGGTTGTGTTAAAAGATTCGATGTTGTTTTTCGCGTTGCCTGAAATCTGATCATCCAGCGAATTGCTCGCCGTATGGTATGAACTGAATTCTAACACGAGAATCGGTATGATTAAGATCACGATAAATGAAATGATTAATTTACGTGAAATCGATGCCTTTGTGCACCAATTGATGAATTTTTTCATATTAAGCTGCTCCCTCATGTGTGATACCTTATATATCGGCTCAGACTTCACATTTTGTTAACATTTCCTCCTTTTTTATGACTTGATTTTCATTTCCCAAGCTTCCTGCATATCTTATAAAAAAAGATAGGGGGGGCGCGCAGATGATTATCATTTCCGGCCAAGTGCTTCGGCCCCAGGACATTGCGAACTGGCAGACGGAAGAAAGCCTTGTTCCGTATCTAAATGAACTGACCCATTCTCCCGTACAATTTGATTACGGATCGATTGCTGAACTGATGTTTGAAGCCCGGGTGCGGCGCCATATTGTGGAAGCCGCAAGGGAACTGCACGGATCAGGTGCAAAATTTGCAACTTTCGCCAAAACATACGGAAATACGGCTTATTGGAGACTGACGCCGGAAGGAGCCCTGGAGCTGAAGTACAGAATTCCCGCTTCAAAAGCGATTCGGGATATTGTTGAAAACGGGGCGTTTTATGCATTTGAATGCGCGACGGCCATTGTCGTGATTTATTATCTGGCCGTTTTAAAGACCATTGGTGAAGAACGGTTTGACCGCCTTTTCCGGGATATTACTTTGTATGACTGGCACTATGAGCATCTGCCGATCTACACAGAAACCGGCAGCCACTTTTTAAGGGGAGATTGTTTATATTTTAAAAACCCTGATTTTAATCCTGCAAAGGCCCAGTGGCGGGGAGAAAATGTCATTGTGATGGGGAATGACCAATATTTCGCCCACGGTCTCGGGATTCTGACCGCTGAACAGATTATCCAGAAATTGAATTCTTTAAGAAAAAGAGATGCCGTGCAGTCAGCTTATCTGCTTTCTCAGGCGACAAGGCTTGATGCGCCCGCGCTATATCGGATGATGCATTAAAACAATCCCATCGTCTGTCAATGTGACGATGGGATGTGAAATGCTTTTCTTTTTCGGTAAAAAGCCGTCGTGCCGAGCGCTTGGTTTGCCGCCCATTCAAACTTCTCTAAATCATGGCTGGTGACGGCTCTGTCCCGTCTGCTCCATTTAATGGCACGGACAAAGTAATACCCTTTAATCGGCGCCATGGTGACTTTGGAATGCGGAAAATCTTCAAAGACAAATTCAATATTTCCTCTTTTTTTATAGGACATTTGAAGAATCTTCATCTTCCATCACCTCACAGCATCTTGATTATGATCGGCACAAGCGGTCCAAAACGGCTTTCACATCTGTCGGCCCTTCAAGTTTCGCGGCGGACTGGCCCGCCCATAAAGACATGTACTCCGCATCTCCCGATTGAGCCGCATGCCCGCGCATCGGCTTTGTGAGCGTATTATGCAGCGGATAAGGCAGCGTTTTTCCCTCGTCAGCTTCATATGTTTTCATGAACTGATTCACAATTCCGCGCGCCTGTTTTCCCGAAAACAAGGTGGTCAGCCGTGTGTCGGCTCCTTTTGATTCGGCAATGGCTTTTTGATATGCCGGTGAAGCGCTGCTTTCTTCACAAAGGAGAAACGGCGTGCCGACTTGAACGCCGTCCGCACCCAAACATCGGGCCGCCTGCACCCCGCGGCGGTCAAAAATGCCGCCTGCCGCAATGACCGGGATATTCAGCGCGTCTTTAGCCTGCGGAATGAGCGCCATAAGACCGAGAGCCGGTTCTCCTTTAACCGGCAGAAACGATCCGCGATGTCCCCCGGCTTCTATTCCTTGTAGGATAACGGCGTCCATTCCCCGCTCTTCAAAAGCCTTCGCCTCCTCCGGCGTTGTCGCCGTGCCGAACAGGAAGCAGCCGTTTTTCTTCAGCTTTTCCGCCGTTTCTTCCGGCGGCAGGCCGAAGGTGAATGAGCACGCTTTGACCCCGTAACGGATCAGAAGCTCCGCTTTTTCTTCAAAATCGTTCCACTCTTCTTTCAGATCGGAGAACGGCTTGGCGTCTTTTGCCCTCGGGATGCGCGCTTTCCATTGTTCAACCAGTTCCTCCTCGGGCATCTTCCTTTCTTCCGGGACGAACAGATTCACTTGAAAGGAGCGGCCGGTCAGGTCTTTCATCTCGATAAGCTGTTTTTCAAGCGCCGGCGGGCTGACGTACCCTGAAGCGAGACTTCCGAGCGCCCCTTCATTTGATACCGCCGCAGCCAGGCGCGGCGTGACAAGCCCTCCGGCCATCGGCGCCTGAATGACCGGCTTTGTTAATGATAATGCGTCCATCCATTCACTCATTTGCGGCTGCCTCCGCTTCAGCGTGGATTTTGATATAACATGTTCTGTTTCGCGGACCGTCAAATTCGCAAAAATAAATGCCCTGCCACGTTCCGAGGATCAGGCGCCCGCCTTCTATGATGACATGCTGGGATGCGCCCGTTGTACTCGCCTTCATATGTGCCGCCGTATTTCCCTCCATATGCCGGTCCAGTTCGTGCTTCCACGGATACACTTCGTCAAACCTGCGGAGCATATCCTTTTTCACATCCGGGTCGGCATTTTCATTGATGGTAATGCCGGCGGTGGTATGGGGACAGTATATGAGCGCCAAACCGTTTTTCACGCCTGTTTCGCGGAGAAACGCTTCGGCTTCATGTGTGATGTCGATCATTTCATCCCGTCTGTTTGTTTGAATCTGCAATTGTTTCAGCATATGAATGCCTCCTCTCTTTTTCTTTCCCTTTCCCATATTCGTTTCTGTATTTGTCTTTTCCTGTCGGATCGCGATGATAAACGCAGATCATAAAAAACTTCAGCCCCAAAACTGAAGTTTTTCACCATATATATACGCGGGCCTCATAAGGCTTTAAAAGGAAGGATGTCACATGCCGATGCGGCGGTGTTTCCATGTTTGCGAGCACGAGCGCATCGGCGGCAAGCGGATAACCGGGGTGCCTGTATAATGCGGGAGTTTTAGACAGATTGGTGATGATCAGGGCGGTTGTTGTTCCGTTTTTTCTTAAGTAGGCATAAATCTGCCGGTCTTTTGGAAGCAGCAATTCATAAGTTCCGCTGATCAATACGTCATGTTCTTTCCTGAGGGCGATCAGCCGTTTGTAGAAATGGTATACGGAAGTTTCATCCTTCATTTGCGATGCAGCGTTCAGCCATGTGTGGTTCGGATTCACCCCGAGCCACGGAGAAACATCAGAAAACCCGCCGTTCGCCGTCCCGCTCCATTGCATCGGTGTCCGTGAATTATCCCGGCCCTTCTTCCAGATCGTCTTCATCACTTTTTCATGCGGAACGCCGCGGGACGTCTCTTTTTCATACAGCTGTTTGATTGTGACGTCGTCGTAATCTTCAATGGATGGGAACGACACATTGGTCATGCCGAGCTCCTGTCCCTGGTAAATAAACGGCGTGCCTTTCATCAGCATATACATCGCGGCAAGTGCCTTAGCGCTTTCTGTCAAAAACCGTTCGTCACCCCATACCGAAACGGATCGGGGCTGGTCGTGATTTTCCATAAATAACGCATTCCAGCCCTTTCCTTCAAGGCTGTTCTGCCAGTCGGACAAAATGCGCTTAAGCGCCGGGATGCAAATGCCTTGATCATCATCCGTATCCCAAAGGCCGAGGTGTTCAAATTGAAAAATCATATGGAAGACGCCGTTTTCTTCACCGGCCCAATCAGCTGCCTCCCAAGCCGTCACCCCGTTCGCCTCGCCGACCGTCATGATCGGATAATGTGAAAATGTTTCACGCTTCAGCTCTTTTAAGAGATCCACGATGCCTTCTGTATTCATATGATACGGGAAGGACGGGACATACGGGAGACCGTCCGGATTCGGCATGTCAGGGAGCCCTTCTTTTTTCTTGATGTGAGAAATGGCATCCACCCGGAAGCCGTCAATGCCTTTATCAAGCCACCAGCGGATCATCTCATAAACGGACTGCCTCATCGTTTCGTTTTCCCAATTTAAATCAGGCTGTTTTTTATCAAACAGGTGAAGGTAATACTGGTTTGTCTTTTGATCATATTCCCACGCCGATCCGCCGAAAATGCTTTCCCAATTGTTCGGCTCTTTGCCGTTTTTTCCGTCTCTCCAAATGTACCAGTCCCGTTTTTCAGAATCTTTCGCTGAGCGCGATTCGATAAACCAAGGATGTTCATCACTCGTATGGTTGACGACGAGGTCTATAATCAGCTTCATGCCGAGCGCATGGATATCCGCGAGGAGCCGGTCAAAATCCTCCATCGTCCCGAATTCTTCAGCAATTTGTTTGTAATTTCGAATATCGTAGCCGTTGTCGGCGCCCGGCGAGTCAAAAACGGGGCAAAGCCAGATCACATCAGCCCCCAACTCTTTTATGTAATGAAGCTTTGCTCTGATGCCGTTCATGTCGCCGATTCCGTCCCCGTTCGAATCCATAAAGCTGCGGGGATAAATTTGATAGACGGACGCCGTTTTCCACCAATCCGTTTTCATACCGTCCACTCCTTTCTTTACAGCATATGAAGGAGCGGGATGAAGAAGCATTTTTTTCGCAAAAAAAGCCTCATTGCAAAAGCAGGAGGCTCAGAAATCTGTTTTTTTAATTTCAACAAAGCGGATATGGTGGTCTTCTGCTTCAAGCACCTTGAATTCGCACCCTTCAGCATGAAACACATCACCGTTTTTCAGCTCCATTTTTTGTGTGAGGAGCCAGCCCGCAATCGTGTCTATGTCTTCATTTTCGATCGCGATATCAAGAAGATCATTCACCTCTTCTATCAGCGCTTTTCCGTCCATCACATAATGATGCTCGCCTTTTTTGACGATGTGGGGCATTTCATCCTGGTCATATTCATCACGGATTTCGCCGACGATTTCCTCCAATATGTCTTCGACAGTCACAAGTCCCGCCGTACCTCCGTATTCGTCAACAAGAATCGCCATATGAATCCGCTCCTTCTGCATGCGGATCAACAGCTCTTGAACAGGGATGCTTTCAATGACTCTGATGACCGGACGCATAATTTCTTTTAACTCGATGGAGCGGCCGAGAAAATACGCTTTAAATAAATCCTTGTTGTTAATAATGCCGAGAATGTGGTCTTTATCTTCCTTAATGACCGGATATCGCGTATACCGCTCGTTGATGATCAGATGAATGGCTTCATCAACTGACTGCTCGAGCGAGATGGCGGCGATTTCGGTGCGCGGCACCATGATTTCTCTGGCGACACGGTTATCGAATTCAAATATTTTGTTGACGTAACGGAATTCGGATTGATTGATTTGACCTTTTTTATAGCTTTCAGACAAAATCAGCCGCAATTCCTCTTCACTGACCACGACTTCATGTTCTTTCACCGAATGAAATCCGAACAGCTTGACCAAAAATCCGGCTGAGCCGTTTAACAGCTTGATAAACGGATACATCACTTTATAAAAGAGGATGAGCGGTTTTGCCGTCCACAGACTGACGGCTTCAGCTTTTTGAATGGATATCGTTTTCGGCGCAAGCTCCCCGATGACGACGTGCAGATACGTGACGGCGATAAACGCCGCAATAAACGTGACGACGTGCGTAATGGATGACGGCATTCCGATCAGACTGAAAACAGGATGAAGAAGCCGCTGAATCGTCGGTTCGCCGAGCCAGCCGAGTCCGAGCGCCGTAATCGTAATGCCGAGCTGGCACGCTGATAAATACTCGTCGAGATTTGTAATCACCCGGTGCGCCGCAAGCGCCCGGCTGTCTCCGGTTTCAACCAGCTCCGCAATTTTTGAACCGCGGATTTTGACAATCGCAAATTCCGCAGCGACAAAGATGGCCGTTAATCCGATTAACAGCATAATGAGAATCAGTTTTAATATAAGCAAAAAAACCCCTACCGCAAACGGTAAGGGGCCACCTCCTTCGTGTTAATTCTCATCACGACCATTTAAGAAAATCATCACAAAACGAAGCAGCTCGAATAATGAAACGAGCGCCGCAGCCACATACGTCAGCGCAGCGGCGTTCAGCACTTTATTCACGCCGTGTTCTTCACTGTTGCGAATGAATCCTTCCGACACGATAATCCGCTTCGCCCTCGCGCTGGCATTAAACTCGACAGGCAGTGTGACAAGCTGGAAAAAAACAGCGGCAGAAAACAAAATAATGCCAAGCCCGATTAAATTCAAGCTGCCAAGGAGCATTCCGCCCAAGAAAAGCAGAGGGGCGACCCCTGAGGCAAAATTGACGACCGGAAAAATTTTGTGCCTCAGCACAAGCGCGCCGTATGATTCCTGGTGCTGCAAAGCATGTCCGACTTCATGGGAAGCGACGGAAATGGCGGAAATGGAGCGGCCGTAATATACCGGCTCAGATAAACGCACCACCCGCTCCGTCGGGTCGTAATGGTCTGTTAAAGTGCCTCTTACCGGTTCTACCGGCACATCATATAAACCGTTTATATCAAGAATCCGTCTTGCCGTTTCCGCCCCGGTCCGCTGACTGGAAGCTTCCACGTCTGAGTATTTCTGAAAATTACTTTTCACTTTAAATTGTGCCCAAAACGACAATCCCAATGCAGCAATTGTTAAAAAGACAAACAGCATATTATCCTCTTCCTTTTTCTCTTATATCGTACGATCTGCTTATATATTATTTTAATGATTGCCCGCTTTCCTGTACAGAAATCCGCTTCTTTTTTCTGACAGGAATCAATCCTCCGAGCAAAATCAGAACACATCCGGCCATTGCGGTATAAAACGGAAACGTGCCGACAGTCCCTTTTGCGAAAGCGAGCCATGAAAAGCTGCCGGACATATGATCATATCCATTTAAATCGAAAATAAGCAATACGGCCGCTGAAGCGAGCAGCTGCGCTCCGGCCAGCGCCGCCAGCAGTTTTTGAATGACTGTCATCTGACTCACCCTTTTTCGGTCCGCTTTCTTTATCATATGAAAAAATGAAGGTGAATATGTTTTCGCTGATTTTTGAAAGACATCAAACGAACTGGGACATACTGTATAAAAAAGATACAGGTGTGATCCATCATGAAAGTGACAAATGGCGAAAAAGAACAGCTGAGCAATGCGATAGACAGAATGAATGAGGGGCTTGACGCCTTCATCCAGCTCTATAATGAATCGGAAAACGACGAACCTCTCATTCAGTTTGAAGAGGAGACGGCCGATTTAATCAAACAGGCGCGTGACTCATACGGGCAGGAACAGCTGAATGAAAAATTAAACACCATTATTAAGCAGATTTTGTCCATCTCTTTGTCGAAAGAGGAGCAGGCCGAATGAAATCAAACCGTATCTTTATTTCCTGGCTGAGATGGCCGTTATATATCCGGATCGGACTGATCATTATCGCCTTGATCTTATTGTTCGGCCAATTGATTTACATGCTTGAACCGAAGCAATTCACGTCTGTGTTTGAAGGGGTTTGGTGGGCGGTTATTACGGTAGCCACGGTCGGTTACGGCGATTATGTTCCGCAGACTCCGCTCGGGCAGATTGCCGCCATGGTGCTTGTATTAAGCGGAGCGAGTTTTGTGACCGCCTATTTCGCTACGCTTTCTTCAGCCGTGTTCAGCAAACAGCACCGTTATATCGAAGGGAAGGTCGCCTTTAAAGGCAAGGGGCACGTCATTCTTATCGGATGGAATGAGAAGTCGCATATGCTGCTGAAAGAACTGCAGCACATCGCACCGTCAAAAACTGTCGTCCTGATTGATGATTCATTAAGGGAAGGGCCGCTTATTGAAAATGTCCATTTCATCCGCGGACATGCCGCTGATGACAGCACGCTCAATAAAGCGAATATTATGGAAGCCGATACCGTCATTCTGACAGCAGACCAGCAGAAAAATGAATCCGAAGCTGATATGCTTTCGGTATTAACGCTTCTCGCCATCAAAGGGCTGCATCCGTCCGTTTATTGTATCGTGGAAATTTTAACGGAACGGTATGTCAAAAACGCCGAACGTGCAGGAGCCAATAAGATTCTGTGCACATCACGCCTGTCGAGCCGGGTGATGTTTGAGCATTACCGGGTCAAGATGCAGCTTGCCAAGCCGCAGACGCTGTCCGACCTGACGCTGGAGAAAAAGGTTCGCATCATTCCCGTCCCCGAGGAATTAAAGGGCTCCTCTTATCATGATTGTGCGCGCTATTATCTCAAACGGAATACAACGATTATCGGCATACAAAAAGAAGAGGGGCCGATGCTGACCCCTCCTCTGTCATACCAGGTGCTCAGTACTGATCTTTTTTTGGCGCTTTAATGCAGCAGGACATCTTCCAGCTCTTTCACGAGCGAGATGCCGATATCTATATATGAGCGGTCAATTGCCGCACCCCGGCGTTTCGGCTCGGAGAATTGGTTGAATAATGATTCAAAAACTCCGCCCCCTGCTGCATCATCCGTTTCCTGCTGATAGACGTGCCTCAGCAAAAAGGGTGTGCCGATTGTAACGGCCGTTCCCCGTTCATCAAGGCGTCCTTTATTTGCTTCAACAGGGATACGGAGAAACAAATAGCCGTCCTGATCGGAAATTTTGTAATCAAAGAATCCCCGGTCATATTCCCAGCCGCCTCCGATGGTATAACCGATCGGTTTCAGCACCTGTTCCAATTCGCGGAGTAAAAAAGACTGTCCTTCAAGTGAAGATGGTATGCTGATCATGTAAATACGCTCCTTTTAGTCTTTAGCGTCCCCCGTCTGCGATATCTTCATACGGCTTCCGCAAAGAATCAGGAGCAGCAGACAGACGCTGAAAAGAGGTAACGGCGCATTCAATCAGAACATACGTCACAATTGCGGAGAGAGCGGCATCCGGCGAAATGAGGAAAACGACGGCATACAGACAGCACTTCGTAATGAGCGAATGCATCCGGCCCATCTTCAGTTTCAGCCGGACCATATCCGTAAACAAGCCGAGGGGAAGAGCGAAAAAAAAGATCGTTTGTAAGAGGGAAGCAGAGGACGGGTTCAGCGCAAAAAAGACAATAGCAGCGGAACAGAAGGAAATGACGGTATGCTTACATAAGAGCCGTGTCAATTCATCATCACACCTTTCACGGTTTAAAAAAGGCTGACCCGTCATGCGGGCCAGCCATTCTTTTTATTTCTCAAGGCGTTTTTCAAGCTCTGCTTTTTTCTCTTCAAAGCCCGGTTTGCCGAGAAGCGCGAACATGTTCACCTTGTAGGCTTCAACACCCGGCTGATCAAACGGGTTGACTCCGAGCAGATAACCGCTCATTGCCACTGCTTTTTCAAAGAAATAGACGAGATATCCAAATGTATATGCGTTAAGCTCCGGAATGTTGACGATTAAGTTCGGCACTTTTCCGTCTGTATGAGCCAGCATCGTACCTTGGAACGCTTTTTTATTGACGAAATCGACCGTTTTGCCGGCTAAGTAGTTTAAGCCGTCGAGATCATTTTCCGCTTCTTCAATTGTCAGCTCATGCTTCGGTTTTTCTACGTTTAATACAGTTTCAAACAGATCGCGTCTGCCTTCCTGCACGTATTGGCCGAGAGAGTGAAGGTCTGTTGAGAAGTTAGCGGAGGAAGGATAAATTCCTTTCTCGTCTTTTCCTTCACTTTCACCGAAGAGCTGCTTCCACCATTCTGCAAAGTACTGCAGGGCTGGCTCATAGTTAATGAGCATTTCAATGGTTCTGCCTTTATTGTACAGAACGTTGCGGACGACGGCATATTGGTAAGCCGCATTCTCTTCTAATTCCGAGCTGGAAAAGTCTTTGCTTGCATCAAACGCGCCCTTCATCATTTCGTCGATATCAGCCCCGCTTACCGCAATCGGCAGAAGACCCACCGCAGTCAGAACGGAGAAACGTCCGCCGACATCATCAGGAATAACGAATGATTCGAATCCTTCTTCGTTAGAAAGCGTTTTTAAAGCGCCGCGCTCTTTGTCAGTTGTCGCGTAAATCCGCGCTTTCGCTTCTTCTTTTCCGTATTTTTCTTCAAGAAGTTTGCGGAAAATCCGGAAAGCGATGGCAGGTTCCGTCGTCGTTCCTGACTTAGAAATGACATTGATAGAGAAATCAGCGTCTTCCAAAAGATCCATAACGTCTTTCATATAAGTTGAGCTGATATTGTTGCCGATAAAGATGACTTGAGGGTTTTTGCGTTTATCTTTCGGCAAGACGTTATAGAAAGAATGGTTGAGCGCTTCAATCGCCGCGCGGGCGCCTAAGTATGAACCGCCGATTCCGACGACGAGAAGCACGTCTGAATCTGATTTGATTTTTTCAGCGCTTTTTTTAATGCGCGCAAATTCTTCTTTATCGTAGTTTTCAGGGAGGTCCACCCAGCCTAAAAAGTCGCTTCCGGCGCCTGTTTTTTCATGGATATTATGGTGTGCCGTTTTTACGAAATCACGTGCGTATGTAAGTTCATGTTCATTGAAAAAAGGTAACGCTCTTGAGTAATCAAAGCGTACATGCGTCATTTGCTTGTCCCTCCATCACGGTGAATTGTTTTCTCTTCCACTTTATATGAACTCTACCTCTAAATCAAGTCATGAAGAAGGCCTGACGGGTACGGGATTTGCGCTAAAGACGCATTCATTTTTTCATACAATATCTCGGTTTTGAGATAGGTATTGTACAGAACGTTATATTTGTATGCATGGTGAGAAGGATCACTAATCAGATGACGAAAAATGCAGTAAAGGTGAATGCACGCACGATAAATCAAATACTTCCATTTTTAAAAATAGTGTCTATATTTGGGTTATCATGTTAAGATGAAAATAATTTCAAACCGGGAGGTGACTTTATGACTAAAACCATTGGTCTTATTTGTGGAAGTTTACGAAAAAACTCGTATAATCGAGCAATTGCTCAATCATTGATTGACTTGGATCATTCGGCGCAATTTCGTTGGATTGAAATAGACCGTCTTCCTTTTTTTAACGAAGATTTAGAAATGGCCGGAGCGCCAGAATCCGTAACATCCTTTAGAGCAGATATACAAGACGTTGACGGCGTCATCATTGTAAGTCCAGAGTACAATTCCGGAATGCCGGGGGTATTAAAAAATGCATTGGACTGGGCATCGAGGCCTCGGACCTCTTCTGTGTTCAACAGAAAACCGGTTGGCTTAATCGGAGCAACCCCCGGAGGGTTCGGTACTGCCTTTAGCCAAATGCAAATGAGAGAAGTACTCGAAGCTATGCAAGTCAATGTGCTGCCCTTTCAAAAAATGCTGATTTCGCAAGTCCATAAGAAAATTGATTCCACTCAAAATATACTTACGGATGAACAAACAAACCGTTATCTTCAACGCTATTTACAACAGTTCATCCATTGGATTGATCATGCTCCGGTTCCCGTTCTAGATTAATAGAAGGATCATAACCCTCACTAAAAGTCACCTCAGAAGCTTTCTACATAATTCTTAGATGCCTTTGACAAACTTACTTAATGAATTTAAGGAGGATGATAAAATGTCTGATCTTTATTCCCGTCTTTCAAAAGATGATGCTGCTGTTCTTTTGGTGGATCATCAAACCGGCCTTATTTCCGGTCTAGTACGTGACTATGGTGTTGATGAATTTAAGAATAATGTATTGGCTCTTGGCGATACGGCTAAATTCTTTGATTTACCGGTTATTTTAACAACGAGTTTCGAAAACGGACCTAATGGCCCACTCATGCAGGAATTGACGGATCTCTTTCCTGATGCACCAAAAATAGCGCGTCCAGGACAAATTAATGCATGGGATAACGAAGATTTTGTGAAAGCCATTAAAGCGACTGGAAAAAAACAACTTATTATCGCAGGTGTAGTTACAGATGTCTGCGTTGCGTTTCCTGCACTTTCCGCAATCAAAGCAGGTTACGAAGTGTTTGTTGTGACAGATGCTTCGGGAACATTCAGTAAGCAAGTAGCAGATGCATCATTAACCCGTATGGCTCATGGGGGCGCACAGCTTATGAACTGGTTTAGTGTAGCATGCGAGTTACAACGTGATTGGCGCAACGATGTTGAAGGGTTTGGCGCATTAATTTCCAGTCATCTTCCTGGTTACCAAAACTTAATGGGGAGCTATATGGGGGCGCAGCGAGATCTTAGTACACAGAATGCATAAAAAAGAGCGCTGATTTAATCAGCGCTCTTTTTTATTCTTACTTTCCATAGTTGTTTCAGTGCAAGGAGTGTTTCACTTGCTCCTGATTCACTCATAGAAAATCCGATAGATCTGCAGGATGTGATCTTACAGAGACGCCTTCAGGATGGCAAGCACGTCATCTTTGTTCAGTTTTTGGAAATTGCCGAATCCGCCGTGTTCCATTTCTTTTGCGGCGATATCTGCGATCAGCTCAAGCTTGTCTTCGCCGATGTCATAATCCGCAAGACGGGACGGCGCGCCGAGGCTTGACCAGAACGCTGATAACTTATCGATTCCTTCTAAAGCAATTTCTTTATCTGTTTTGCCTTCGGTATCAATGTCAAACATGTTGAGCATGAGGTTTTTAAAACGGTCTACATTTGTATCAAGCGTGTATCTCATCCAATTCGGGAACAGAATCGCAAGTCCTCCCGCGTGAGGGATGTCATAAACCGCTGATACGGCGTGCTCCATCGTGTGGGAAGCCCAATCGCCGAAATAGCCCATTTGCAGCGTGCCGTTTAAAGCGATCGTACCCGCGTATAAAATCGTTTCGCGATGCTTGTAATTCCCGAGGTCTTCCAAAAGTTTCGGCGCTGTTTCAATCACCGTCTGAAGGACCGCAAAGCACATTCTGTCCTGAAGCGGCGTATTTTCAACATTGTGGAAGTATTGTTCGAATACGTGGCTCATCATATCCACCATGCCGTAAACGGTTTGGTTTTCCGGAACGCTGAATGTATTCTCAGGGTCTAAAATAGAGAAACGCGGATGAGTGACATTGCTGCCCCATACGTATTTTTCATTCGTTTCCCAATTTGTGATAACGGAATCAGGGTTCATTTCAGAGCCTGTCGCCGCAAGCGTCAGCACCGTGCCGAACGGAAGCGCGTCCTGTGCCGTTACTTTTTTGCTGTAAATGTCCCATGCGTCTCCGTCATACTTCGCTCCGGCCGCAATCGCTTTTGTACAGTCGATGACGCTTCCGCCGCCGACTGCAAGAAGAAAATCAATTTCATGCTGTCTGCACAGCTCAATTCCTTTATTCACCGTTGCCAGACGCGGATTCGGTTCAACGCCCGCAAGCTCATAAACGGCTGCGCCTTCTTCTTTTAAGATGCCTGTTACTTGGTCATACAGGCCGTTTCGCTTAATGCTGCCGCCTCCGTATACAAGCAGCACGTTTTTCCCGTATTGTTTCAGCTCTTTTTTCAATTGGTCGATTTGACCTTTTCCGAAAATCAGTTTCGTCGGATTGTAGTACGTAAAGTTCTCCATTTATCATAACCTCCAAAAAAAATCGTAAGGGAATTACTATAACACAGAAAAAAAGGAGCTGCCAGTTCGGCCGCCCCCTTTATTCTATTACAATGATGCCTTCAGTATCGCAAGCACATCTTCTTTCTGAAGTGATTTGAACTGTCCGAATGCACCGTTTGCCATCGCTTTATCTGCAATCGTATCCAGCTTTTCATCTGAAATATCATAATCAGCGAGTCTGTTCGGAGCGCCGAGGCTCGTCCAGAAAGCAGACAGCTTGCTGATCCCTTCAAGCGCGATCTCTTCATCTGATCTGCCTGCCTCGTCAATATCAAAAACACGGACGGCAAGCTGCTTAAAGCGGGCCGGATTTTCTTTGAGCACATGTCTCATCCAGTTCGGGAACAGGATCGCCAAACCTCCGGCGTGCGGGATATCGTACACCGCTGACACCGCATGCTCGATGTTGTGTGTAGCCCAATCCCCTCTTGCGCCCATTGACAGCATTCCGTTTAATGCGATGGTGCCTGTATATAAAATGGTCTCACGAAGCTCATAGTTCTCCAGATCATTGATCAGCTTCGGCGCTGTTTCAATCACCGTGCGCAGAAGTGATTCACACATCCGGTCCTGATACGGCGTGTTTGACGTGTGGTGGAAATATTGTTCAAACACATGGCTCATCATATCGACCATGCCGTAAATGGTGTGGTCTTTCGGAACGGTAAATGTGTTTACCGGATCAAGAATAGAGAATTTAGGATAAACGAGCGGGCTTCCCCATCCGTATTTCTCCTGTGTCTCCCAGTTTGTGATCACTGATCCGGCGTTCATTTCCGAACCGGTCGCCGCAAGTGTCAGCACTGTTCCGAACGGCAGCGCTTCTTTCGGCTGGTGTTTTTTCGTGACGATATCCCACGCATCACCATCATATTTAGCGCCCACGGCGATGGCTTTCGTGCAGTCAATGACACTTCCGCCGCCGACGGCCAATAAGAAATCGATGTTGTTTTCTTTACAGAGCGCAACACCTTTGTTCACCGTTGAGACACGCGGATTCGGCTCTACGCCTGCCAATTCATGTACCGTAACTCCTGCTTTTTTCAGCAGCTCGGTTACTTGATCATAAAGACCGCTGCGCTTAATGCTGCCGCCTCCGTATACGAGCAGCACGTTTTTTCCGTACGGCTTGATTTCTTCTGGAAGCTTTTCAACCTCTCCCTTTCCGAAAATCAATTTTGTCGGATTCCAATATGTAAAGTTTTGCATGACATCTCCTCCTTTGGATTTATATTATGCAGAAAGTTGACGTTCAATGTAAAGCAATCCGCTTTTTTGACGGCACATCACACAGTTTCATGACAGCGGGTTCACGGGAAAGGCACTGGTACAGCATGAGACAGTGTGTGTTTTTACACGGCGGAGAATGAAACATGCATAGTTTCTTTGCTTTGTCACAATCTATAACTGTTTCACGAATTCATAGAGGAGGTTGTTTACATGAGTGTTATTCAGCGTATCTGTCTCGTTTTAACAATTATCGGCGCGATTAACTGGGGACTGATCGGATTTTTCCAATTTGATTTAGTAGCAGCCATCTTCGGCGGCCAAGGATCAGCTCTGTCGCGGATTATTTACGGCCTTGTCGGCATCGCCGGTCTCATCAATCTCGGCCTGCTGTTTAAGCCGAACGAAGAAACATCCCGCGAGGAAGCGGCAAATCCAGAAGTCAGATAAACATAAAAAAAGCACCGAACATACATATCCGGTGCTTTTTTTGATGCTTATTTTTTGATAAGGTCTTTGCGGTTAGACTGTTCGATCCACTCTTCAAGCTTATCTTTCAGTGTGTTGAAACCTTGCGGAGCAGATGTTTCTTCAGAAACTTGAGCCGCTTTCGGTTTTCTTGGCTTGCTTTCTTTTCTTTCAGGCGCTGCTTGAGTCGCACGGATAGAAAGGCTGATTTTACCTTTTTCTTCGTCAACTGCAAGAACTTTTACTTGTACTTCGTCACCGATAGAAAGGTGCTCGTTAATGTCTTTTACGAAACCGTGAGTGACTTCAGAAATGTGAACAAGTCCTTGAGTTTCTTCATCTAATGCAACAAACGCACCATACGCTTGTAATCCTGTTACTTTACCAGTGTAAACACTGCCCACTTCAAATTTTGCTGCCATTCATAACAACTCCTAAGTTAAATTAAATACAGTTTATACGCAATTTAAAATTATATCATACAAGTTTGTTTTTCGCAAAGGGAACTTTTTTGTATGATGATGTTTAAGCACAGAAAAAGGTGGGTATACTATGATTACGAAGGCTTTCTAGTATTCCCCCCCTTTTATTTGGATGCGAACCGGGTTCGTATCTTTTTTTATGCCCTTTTTTCAACAAACCGTTTGATTCTGACGAGCGCTTCCTGAATCTGCTCAATAGATGTTGCATAGGAGCATCTGATGTACCCTTCGCCGCTCGGGCCGAATACATTCCCCGGAACGACGGCTACTTTTTCTTCAAGAAGCAGCTGTTCCGCGAACTCTTCTGAACTCATGCCTGTCGATTGAATGGAAGGAAAAGCGTAAAACGCTCCGCCGGGATGGTGGCAGCCGAGTCCGATTTCGTTCAATGTTTCCACAATCAGATTTCGGCGTCTCCGATAGCTTTTTTTCATTCGTTCGACGTCTTCCTGACCGTTTTTCAAACCTTCAAGCGCTGCGTACTGCGCCATAGAAGGCGCGCACATCATCGCGTGCTGATGAATTTTGAGCATGGCATCTCTGATTACGGGAGGCGCCGCCGTAAATCCGAGTCTCCATCCCGTCATGGCAAATGCTTTGGAGAACCCTGAAATCAGAATCGTCCGCTCCTTCATGCCGCGGATGGCCCCCATGCTCGTGAATGGCTCATCATACGTCAGCTCGGCATAAATTTCATCGGCAAGCACAATCAAGTCATGTTTTTCAGCGAAGGCAGCGATCGATTCAAGTTCTTCTTTCGAATAGACGGAACCGGTCGGGTTTGACGGCGAGCAAAGAAGCAGCGCTTTCGTTTTGTCCGTCAGGGCCGCTTCAAAATCGGCCGGGGATGCTTTGAAACCTTTTGCAGCGACAGTCTGAATCGGCACCGGCTTCGCCCCCGTCAGCGTCACGAGTGATTCATATGCGACAAAACACGGTTCGGGAATTAACATTTCCTCTCCGGGATTCATAATGGCGCGGACAGCGAGATCAAGCGCCTGGCTTGCCCCTACCGTAACAATCAGTTCACTGTCAGGCGAATAATTCAGGCCGAACCGCTGATCTAAATAGCGGCTGATCTCTTCTCTCAATTCATAAAGACCCGCATTTGCGGTATAAGCCGTGTAGCCCTGTTCTAAAGAAAGAATACTCGCTTCCCTCACGTTCCAAGCCGTCACAAAGTCAGGCTCTCCCACTCCCAGTGAAATGACGCCTTCCATCGTAGCGGCCAGATCAAAGAATTTGCGGATGCCTGACGGTTTAATCTGCTGCACATAATCCGATAAATAAGAAGTCTTCGTTTCCATTTACGGAGACACCACGATTCTTTTGTCATCGTCTCCGCTTTCAAAGACTTTGCCGTCATGCTTATATTTTTTCAGGATGAAGTGCGTTGTCGTGGAAACGACAGACTCAAGGGTGGACAGTTTTTCAGAAACGAAGCTCGCCACGTCTGACATCGTATTGCCGCGGATGACGACAGATAAGTCATACACCCCTGACATCAGGTACACTGATTCGACTTCCTGGAATCTGTATATCCGTTCAGCAACTTCATCAAAGCCGACATTTCGTTTCGGAGTGACTTTTACGTCAATCATCGCCGTGACGCCTTCCAGCCCGTCAACTTTGCGCCAGTCGATCATCGCCGCATAATCAATGATGACTTTTTCCTTTTCAAGCTTTTCAATGATGCTTTTGACTTCATCAGCGGGAATGTTCGCCATTTTGGCGATCGTTTCCGCATCAACGCGGCTGTTTTCGTCTAAAATTTCTAATATTTCTGTTTCTTTTTCGGTCAGCTTCATACGTTTCACACCTTTGCTTAATCAAAAATCTTCATGACATTATATCATGATTTTCGACAAATGCTAAGAAAAACCCGCAAGAAACCAGAGCTAAAATCTGACAATTAAAAAGCCATTACACTACAACACAGAAAGGACGGAGAAGACGCTCATGGAAGCTGTTTCACCGATTAAACGGGCCGCGATACACGGAGTTGAGCTGTATTACGAGCATTATGAGAATCCCGGCAGACAGACGCTCGTCTGCGTACACGGTTTTTTATCTTCGGCTTTCAGCTTCAGAAAACTGATTCCGCTGCTCAGAAACCATTATGATATTATCGCCGTTGACCTGCCTCCTTTCGGACAATCGGAAAAGTCACGGACGTTCGTATACACTTATGCAAACCTCGCCAAGCTTCTGATCGGACTTTTGGAAAAGCTCAATATCAGCCGGGCCGCGCTCGTCGGCCATTCGATGGGCGGCCAGATTTCCTTATCCGCGTCTTTGCTTAAACCCGAGCTTTTTACTAAAATCGTCCTGCTGTGCAGCTCGGGGTATTTAAAACGCTCGCATCCGTCGATTATAGTCGGAACGCACCTCCCTTGTTTTGACCTGTATCTTAAGTATTGGCTTTCAAAAGACGGCGTGCTGAAAAACCTGTTAAATGTCGTGCACGACCGGACGCTTATCGACCAGGAAATGATTGACGGCTATGAAAAACCATTTACAGACCGCCAGATTTTCAAAGCGATGACAAGGTTCATCAGACACAGGGAGGGCGATTTGGACTCCGAGGATTTGAAGAAAATACAAAACCCCGCGCTCTTAATATGGGGGGAAGAAGACCGGGTCGTGCCGGTTTCAGTTGGAAAACGGCTTCATCACGACCTGCCGGATTCTATTTTATATTCGCTTAAAGATACGGGGCACCTCGTCCCCGAAGAGCGTCCTGAGTTTGTTTCGAAGCGGATTTTTGAATTTGTCCAATAAAAAAACCGGCGTTTCCGCCGGTTTTAAGGGGTGCAGGAGCTGCTTTCTTTTATGAGCAGAAGCTGCGCGGCGGCCTTTTGACAGTCTTCGATCGGAAGCTTTTGTTCAAATGAAACTTCAAAGATGTCCTGTATGGCTTCTGCCAGCTTGCCGGCGCTGTCTTCACGATATACGGCCTGAACGATATCGACAGCTTCTGTCTCATAAAATTCTTCTCCATATTTAAACGGGTCCCACTTGGCAATGATTTTCATCATTTCCATGACCGCTTGGCTTTCTTCCATTTTCATCACCGCTTATAATAAAGTTTGAAAATCTATTTTATCATAGATACGATGTGAAAAATAATGATACAACAGGAGTGACATACATGAACTTTGACCTTCGAGAAAACCGCTTTGGCACTCAATCGGTGAAATGGGACAAGGCGGAAGCGTTATTCGGCGTATCGGACGCACTTCCGATGTGGGTGGCCGATATGGATTTCCGCGCTCCCGAAGCAGTCACAGACGCATTAAAAGCCCGTCTTGACCATGGCATATTCGGTTATACGTCTCCTGATGAAAACACAAAAGAAGCCGTCGCTTCATGGCTTGATACACGGCACGGCTACCGGCCAGATCCCGCAAGCATCACGTTCAGCCCCGGAGTTGTGACGGCGCTCAGCATGGCCGTCCAGGCCTTTACCGAACCGGGAGATGAGGTTTTGATCCAGTCACCGGTATATACGCCTTTTTATCAGATGATCGAAGAAAACAAACGGCAGGTTTTACATAATCCTTTACGGGAAGAAAATGGAATCTACCGCATGGATTTTGAGGACCTTGAGAAAAAGCTGAGCGATTCAGGAGTTAAGCTGATGATTCTCTGTAATCCGCACAATCCGTCCGGCAGAGCGTGGAGCCGGGATGAGCTTTTGAAGCTCGGATCACTGTGCGCCGCCCATAACGTCACCGTCGTTTCTGACGAGATTCACTCCGACTTGATGCTGTACGGAAAACCGCACACGCCTTTTGCTTCTCTGTCTGAGGATTTTGCGCGGATTTCCGTTACTTGTGTCGCGCCGAGCAAGACGTTTAATATTGCCGGCCTTCAGGCATCGGCCATTATCATTCCTGATCGGTATAAGCGGGCGAAATTCTCCGCGGCATTGCATCGGAACGGGATCTCCAATCTCAACACATTTGCGGTTGCAGCAATCGAAGCGGCTTATACAAAGGGAGGCCCTTGGCTTGACGCGCTGATTCCTTACATTGAGGGAAATATGAAATTAGCTGAGGACTTTTTTAAAAAAGAATTGCCGAAAGTCCGCATGATGAAGCCTGATGCTTCCTATTTGATCTGGATGGATTTCAGCGAATACGGATTTTCAGACGCCGAGCTCAAAAAAAGAATGCTCAAAAAAGGGAAAATCATTTTAGAACCGGGAACGAAATACGGGCCGGGCGGCGAAGGATTTATGAGACTCAATGTCGGCTGTTCAGCCGCAGCTGTAAAAGAAGGGCTTGAGAGAATCAAAGCAGCGCTTGCTTCATAATGTAAAGGACGCCTTTATCAGAAGAGATGAGGGCGTTCTCTTTAGAGAAATATATACTTTTTTTGCCGGTAAAGATGTTATAATAGGTTCATATTTACATAAGAAAGGATTTCGCATAAATGGAGATTGTAAAGGATTATCTGCTTCACTTCTCTTTTCTTTTATTTCCTATTTTTCTCTATCAAGTCTTCTGGCTCAGCAAGCCCGATTTGCTTGTGCCGAGAGCGAACCGCCTGCTGGTCGCCGTATTTGCAGCGGCATCTTCATTATTATGTACGGCTTTTCCCATCCAGGAGCTTCATTCCGTCCGTTACGGATTGCAGCTGATTCCCATTATCGTCTGCCTGCTTTATTCCGGAACTGCCGCAGGACTTGCCGCAGGAGCAGCGTCTGTTTTGTTCCAGCTCATATGGTTTGAACCTTCCGCTCTTTTTTTCTTATCCTTAATTCCTTTTTTAATCATCATCTCTATCCAGCTCCAAACGAAATGGCCCTTTTTTTCAAAGCGGAAGAAACTGATTTTCGCTCTTCTCATCGGCTGTACTGAAGCCGCCTTATTAACCGCATCTGTCTTCATCTATTCCGTGACCAATATTTTCAACTTTCAAAATCTATCTTCCGTATATTATGAGGCGGGAGTATCCGTTTTTTTTCAGATCAGCGCTCTTGTGCTGTGCATTTATTTGATTGAAATCATTGATGAGAATGCGTCCATGCGGGCAAGGCTGATTCACTCAGAGAAAATGGCTGTCGTCAGCGAACTTGCGGCAAGCGTCGCACACGAAGTCCGCAATCCGCTCACGGTCGTCAGAGGTTTCGTGCAGCTGCTGTTCAGCGGCGATCAGCTTCAGGAAAAATCACACGCCGGGTATCAGAAGCTTGTGCTGTCCGAACTTGACCGGGCTCAGACGATCATAACGAATTATCTGGATATGGCGAAGCAGGATGATTATGAAAAAGAAAAGTTTGATATTTCTCTGCTTGTGAAGGAAACTGGTTCCTTAATGGAGTCATACGCCAATTTTAAATCGGTGACCGTTACTGTTCGAAGCGAGCCGGATTTATATGTGTTCGGGGATGTGAAAAAACTGAAACAAGCCTTCATTAATCTGATTAAAAACAGTATTGAAGCCGTGCCTTCTGAAAACGGCCATATCGAGGTCTCCGTCCAAAAACAGGAACAGATGATTCTCATTCAGATTACGGATAATGGGATCGGCATGTCCGACGAAGAACTTCAAAAACTCGGCAAGCCGTATTATACGCTGAAGACTAACGGCACCGGACTTGGGCTTACTGTGACATTCTCCATTATTCAGCATCATGAAGGCTCCGTCTATTTCACCAGCGGAGAGCACTCGGGCACCACGGCCTCTGTCAGGCTTCCGGCAGCTGTTCTCTAGCCAATCGCGTTGATCTTATATAGAATAAACAGAGAGGTGAACGCAATGAATTCATTTGAAATCGGCACAATCGTAAAAGGGTTTTATAAAACAGGAGTATACATAGGGGAAGTGACAGACGTCAGGCCCAATCACTATTTAGTAAAAATTAAAGCCGTTCTGACGCATCCCGCTCAAGGAGATCTTCATCATCCGAAGCAGGCGGATGTTCCGTTTTTTCATGAAAGAAGAGCGCTGGCATTCGGAGAACAGACAAACATACCGCATCATATGGTCAAACCGTTTGAAGGCGAAGTTCCTGATTATACGGCTTCCTTACAAGCGGCGGCTGCCCGGCTGAAAGATCAGCTCACAGCGGACGGCTCAGAATGGGCGGAACGTTCGCTCGCCAACTTGGCCGTGTTAGAGCGCGACTATTTTAAAAGACTATGACCCAGTCGGCATGATTGGGTTTTTTTATGTGGCCCGGCGAAACAGTTCAGTCAGATCGACGCGATCGCCGATCGTCGGAGGTTTCGGTTTTTCAAGGTATTGTTTATCCCGTTCGACAAGCTTGAATAATTTATAAGTCGTCTGCGCATCATCAAGCGCTTTATGATGTGTGCCCGTCCCTTTATCGCCATACTCTTCAGCCGCTTTCCAAAGCCCGGTCAGAGTTCTGTCTCCGAAGAAGTTTTTATATTCAAGGGACAAATCCCGGAGTTCTCCTTTAAATGGAAAGGGGATGTGGTTAAACATGCAATTTTGCTTTAACACTTTCATATCCATATTGCCCCAGGTGACGATCGTGCAGTTTTTATCAGGGTCAAGCTCATTTAATTTGCGGATGAATTCATTAAACGTGATTCCGCCGTCCACGTCTTTTTGAGTGATGTTCAGAAAGGTTTTGCATCGTTTTGTCAGCTTCGGAAATTTTTTCGGTTTGATATAACTCGAAAACGTTTCAGTCACTTCATCATTCACTGTCTTGACAATCCCCGCTTCAATAATTTCGGGAAAGAAATTTTGCGGGCTGTATTTTCCGTCAGGCATCGTAAATTCAAAATCAATAATGAGAAGACTGCGCTGATCCACTTTTTTACACCTGCCTTTCCTCCGATCAAAAATGATATTTTATGATAGTATATCAGTTTCCCCTCTGAAACTTTCTTCATTTTCTAAAAATAATGAATTTTCCTATATCCGCATCGAAAATACAAATACCGGATTCATTCCTATATACTTATAATTAGACACACGAAAAGTAAAGAAGGTGATGTTATTTCTGTCCGTAAGAAGAACTTCGTCGTCATTTGGATTACAAATTTCTTTATTTCCGCCAGCATGACTATGATTGTTCCGTTTCTTTCGTTATATATTGAAACGATCAGCCCCCATTCGGGCGGGTATGTGCAGAGATGGAGCGGTTATGTGTTCGGCGTCACGTTTTTAATGGCGTTTGTGATTTCCCCGTTTTGGGGAAGATTCGGCGATAAGCGCGGCTACAAAAAAATTCTCTTGATTACCGGCACCGGCATTGCCGTCAGCATTTTATTGATGGGGTTTGTGACATCGGTTTATCAGCTGTTTGTCCTCCGGCTGCTTATGGGCCTTGTCACGGGCTTTGTTCCGACATCACTGGCGATGATTTCGGCGCAGACGCCGAAAGAGACTGCCGGGAAAACACTCGGCACGCTGCAGATGGGTCAGGTGTCAGGCACTTTATTCGGGCCGATGCTGGGCGGGCTGCTTGCTGACAGCTTCGGGTTTACGTACACGTTTTTTATTACGTCTTTTGTCATTTTCGCATCTGTGCTTCTCGTTTTATTTCAGGTCAATGAGCAGCCGCTCGGCGAGAAACAAAGCAAGCGGAAAACCTACTCCAGAAAACAGGTGCTCTCTTATATTTTTCACCAGCCCGCGCTTTGGGCGATGATGGTGCTTACTATGATCGTGCAGACCGGCAATTTCAGTATTCAGCCGCTTCTCGCTTTATATGTTAATGAGCTGCACGGACCTGTTAATTTAGCCTTTTTCTCCGGAATGGCGTTTTCTGCGACCGGACTCGGAAGCTTGCTGCTGGCCCGGAAATGGGGAGACCTCGGCGACCGCTTCGGCCACAGCCGGATCTTAATCGTGCTTTTAATTGCCTCAGCGGTGTTTTTTATTCCCCAGGCGATCGCCTCCTCCCTTTCCATCCTTTTAGTCTTCAGATTTCTTTTCGGGATGGTCATGGGCGGGACGCTGCCTTGTATTACGGCAGCGATCCGCGTCAGGGCGCCGGGCAGCATTCAGGGGGAGGTGCTCGGCTATAACGTCAGCTTTCGTTTTCTCGGAAACGTAATCGGCCCTCTGCTCGGCGGTGCGGTGTCAAGCGGCTTTTCCATTTCGGCCGCTTTCTACGTCACCGCTTTTCTCTTTTTGGCAGGCGCGGGGCTTTTATGGCTGGCCGGACATTTGCAAAAAGATACAGTGTCTGATGCGGGCTGACCGATCAGCAATTACGATTTCTTCTAAATTTAACCTTCTCGTATTCTTAAAAGAATGATACGATATGGCTAGAAATCAGGAGAAAAGAGAGTGACCATGGTACGTAAAATAATCGGATGGATTTTGCTGCTCGGCATTATCCCGTTGTTTGCATTTACAGTTATTGCTTCCGGCAAAGAGGTAAAACAAATCAAGCCTTTTGATCAGGTGCTCGATAAACATATTGATTTAAAAGCGATCAACCTGGTTCAAAACAGTTACATGTATGACAGGGACGGAAGCCTTGTTTCTGAGATTGTCAGCGATCATGAGAACCGCGTGATCGTGCCCTTTAATAAAATACCGAATGAGGTAAAACAGCTGTTTTTAACCTCTGAAGACCGTCATTTTTATGAGCATAAAGGGTTTGACTTTATGGGGATGGTCAGAGCGGCCGCCTCCAATTTCAAAGATCATAAAATTGACCAGGGCGCCAGCACCATCACCCAGCAGCTGGCGAGAAATGTGTATTTAAGCCATGAACGCACCTTCAGCCGAAAACTGACGGAGCTGGCCTATTCCTATCAGCTTGAGAAAAAATACAGCAAAGATGAGATTTTGGAAGGCTACTTAAATACGATTTATTTTAATAACGGTGTATACGGTGTCGGTTCGGCGGCACAATTTTATTTCAGCAAGCCGCTGAAATCTCTCACCTTGGGAGAAATGGCCTTTATCTGCGCCATCCCTAATAACCCTACATTATATGATCCTCTCAAGCATTTTGACTATACGAAAAAACGACAAGTCAGATTGCTTAACGGATTAAAAAAAGCGGGTGTCATATCCGGAAAACAGCTGAAAAAAGCCGAAAAGGAAAAGATCAAGCTTGATATAAACGAAAAAACAAACAAATATCCTGACTATGTTTCCTATGTAAATGATGAATTCACACAGCTTGTTTCATCATCTGAAGGCTATGACAAACGCCTTGAAAAAGCTTCCGGAAAGGCGAAACAAAAAATACAGAGCGAGCTTTCCGATAGAGTCGGCACATTGTTAAAAGACGGTGTGAAGATTTATACGGCGCTGAATCCGTATATGCAAAATCAGGTCGTCGCCCAAGTGAATCAAAATCTGCCGTATGCAGGCGTTCAGGGCGGAGCGGCCGTGATTAATCATCAGACGCATCAGATTATCGCGCTTTCAGGCGGGAAAGATTATCATAAATATGATTTCAACCGCGCCTATCAGGCATACAGACAGCCCGGTTCATCCATTAAGCCGCTGCTTGATTACGGGCCTTACATTGAAAAGACCGGCGCAACGCCGCACAGCAAGATTGACGCAAGCAAATTCTGCAGTGCGGATTACTGCCCGCAGAACTATAATAACCGCACGTACGGGACGGTTACGCTGGAAACGGCGTTTAAATACTCGTACAATACACCGGCCATCAGAATCATGGACCGCGTGGGCGTCAATAAGGCGTTCAGCTATCTTGAACCGTTTCATTTCGCGAAGCTGGTCAGCGCGGATTACCGTCTGCCTGCGGCGCTTGGCGGTTTTACAAACGGCATGACGCCGCTTGAAATGACCAATGCGTACACCACGTTCGGAAACAACGGCGTTTATACGCCGAGTCACGCGATTACGAAAGTGACTGATTTAAAAGGAAAAACGATATTAAAATGGAAAGATGAGCCGACGCCGGTATTCAGCGTGCGGACCAACATGCAGATCAAAGAAATGATGAAAGCCGTCGTGAAAAGCGGAACAGGGAAAAAAGCGAACTTTAAAGCTCCGTACGTCGGCGGAAAATCGGGGACGTCAAATGACTATCACGATATGTGGTTTGTCGGCCTGACGGATGCTTACACGATGGGGGTATGGGTCGGCAAGGATACACCGTCAAGCGTCGAATATCTGCATGACGCAAGCCCTCAGCTTTCGATCTGGAAAAACACGCTGCAGGCAGCTTATTAAAGATAATGGAGGGGATCCGACTTGAAACCAGCTCAGCTTCCGGACCGCGTGCTTTTGTTTGACGGCGTCTGCAACTTATGCAACGGCGCCGTTCAATTCATCATTAAACGCGATCCGGCCGGCCTGATCTCATTTGCATCATTGCAATCAGATACCGCCCGGGAGCTTTTGGCATCAGAAGGACTTCCGACAGAACAATTTGACAGCATGATTTTTATCGAAAACGGGCGGATCTACAAAAAATCCGCAGCCGTATTAAAGGCTGCCCGGCATCTCTCCGGGGCCTGGCGGCTGTCAGCGGTTTTTTTCGCAGTGCCCCGCCCTCTCAGGGACAGAGCTTATTCTTTCATCGCCCGGCGCCGTTATAAATGGTTCGGAAAGAAGGAAGCATGCATGCTCCCCTCCCCTGAAATCAAAAACAGATTTCTATCCTAATAAAAATGGCTAGCTTACACAGGTAAGCTAGCCATTATGCTATTATAAAGCTTGATAAAGATGTACAAAATACCGATAACAAAAGTAAACCAAAACAGAATCTCGAGCAATATGAAACCGATCAGCGAAACGACCGAGAGCGTTGAATAGATTCTGTACACCATGAAGATCAAATAAACGAGTGTGACAACGGCAAAAAACGCCGCAATCCAGAAACCATTCTGCACAAGCGCAAAGGAAAGAATTCCGCCGCCTACATAAATTAAAGAGCCTAATCTGATTTTTTTCAGGTTTTCCCCTTCAGGGTCATTTGTGAAAAACAATAGAGACAGCTCTGTCACTGTGTCTGCAATCAGCTTCAAAGCCGAAAAAAGCATAAAATACACAAGGGCGAACGCTGCAAAAAGCGCCAGTCTGATCCCTTTCTCAGAGAAATAATCCAGCATTCCCTGATACATGCCGAGCGTCTGAAGCATTTTCATGACATAAAGCGAGGTAGAAATGGATAATGACGAACTAAAAAGCAGAATCGCAACGAGCGGAAAATAACCCGTCCAATAAGTATTTTTCATATAAAAAGTCCCTTTCTGTAATCTACTTCACTTATTATGGAGGACTTAAAACACATTGACAAGATAAAAAATTCCATTTTTCCTCACTTTTACGAAATAAGAGCCCGATCTTCACAAACCGGCTTTTTCGGAGTAAAGTAGAACGCGGGAATGATAAACGTAAGGAAGGCTGTCATGAAAAAAACATTAAAATTGCAAACCCGATTAACGATATTCGTCTGTATTGTCGTTCTTATCGCACTTTGTATCACCTTTTTCACTATCAGCGTCCAGACCGCAGACCGCGTGAAAGAAGAAGAGCGGACAACCGCCCTGCGAACCGCAAAGCTGGTCGCGGAAACACCGAGTGTCGCGCAGGCATTGCAAACAAGAAAAGGGCTGCAAGAGCTCCGGCACTATACACTGGATGTCCAGCATACGACAGGAACCGAATTTGTCGTGGTGATGGATATGAACAGCATCCGTCTCACCCACCCCGACGCAAATAAAATCGGTAAGAAATTCACCGGCGGAGACGAACAGCCGGCGATGCACGGCCATATCAAAACGAGCACATCAGCGGGAACGCTCGGGAAATCCATGAGAGCCTTCGTTCCGATCTACGGAAAAGATAAAAAACAAGTGGGCGTCGTTTCGGTCGGAATTTCGCTTAACAAAATACAGGATGTCGTCAGCCACAGTTTGAGACCGCTTTATTTCATTATCTGCGTAAGTATTTTTGTCGGCGTTATAGGAGCCGTCATTGTCGCCCGCACCGTTAAAAACATTATGTACGGTCTTGAGCCTTATGAAATTGCCACTCTGCTTGAAGAGCGGAGCGCCATGCTCGAATCCACGAAGGAAGGCATCCTCGCGGTTGACGCGCGGGGAAAAATTAAGCTCGCCAATGCCGAAGCGAAACGCCTCTTTATTAAAATGGGTATTCCGACTAATCCGGTCGATCAAGATGTGAACGATATTCTTCCGAAAAGCCGGCTGAAGCAGGTGATTGAAACGAAAAAACCGCTTCAAGACAGGGATATCCGCATTAACGGACTTGAGCTTGTTTTTAATGAGGTTCCGATTCATCTGAAAGGACAAACCGTCGGAGCGATCGCCACTTTCAGGGACAAAACTGAGGTCAAACATTTAGCAGAACAGCTGTCCGGTGTTAAAATGTATGCAAACGCATTAAGAGCACAGTCCCATGAATTCATGAATAAGCTTCATGTCATTTTAGGACTTGTCCAGTTAAAAGAATATGATGATCTCGGCACTTATATTAAGGATATCGCCATTCAGCAGAAGACGGAAACAAGCGAGATTATCAGCGATGTCAAAAGTCCGGTTCTTGCAGGGTTTCTGCTGGGAAAACAAAGCTATATACGCGAACAGGGCGCTGACCTGGACATTCAGCTCGGCAGCATGATTCCGAATGCGGCGGACCCCGCCGTCATCCACGAGCTCATTACGATTATCGGAAATCTGCTGAACAATGCGCTTGACGCGGTGGCGCAGATGCCGAAAAAAAACATTACGTGTTCGATGCGGTTTCAGGATCGACTGCTTGATATAGAAATTACGGACACCGGGGCCGGAATGTCCGCCGAAGACCAAACCCGTATTTTTGAACAAGGCTATTCCACGAAAGGGACAAACCGGGGATTCGGTCTCTATTTTACCCAGCAGGCAACAGAAAATTTAAAAGGCCACATGATTGTGACAAGTGAAAAGAATGAAGGAACGACTTTCAGTCTTCGCATTCCGTATGAACCGAAGGAGGAAAATGATGATTAATGTACTCATAGTTGAAGACGACCCCATGGTGGGTGAATTAAATAAACGCTATCTCAGCCAGATTGAAGGCTTTCAGCTGAAAGGGATCGCTTCATCCTTTCAAAGCGCGCTGCACGTGTTAAGCGAGCATCATATCGACCTCATCCTCCTTGACATTTATATGCCGGGAAAAAACGGTCTTGAGCTTTTAACGGAAATCCGCAAACAAAATGAATCGGTCGATGTCATCGTCATTTCAGCCGCAAGCGAGCTGGATGTCATCAAAAAAACACTTCGGTACGGCGCCGTCGATTATTTAATCAAACCATTTGAGTTTGACCGCTTTCAAACCGCCCTTTCCGACTACAGACGCAAGCAGAAGGTTTATCAATCACACAGAAGCATGACACAGAAAGAATTAGATGCGGAGCTTTTTCAAAAGAAAGTAGCGGCGGAAAAGGTTCACCTTCCGAAAGGACTGACAAAAAGCACGCTTAAACTCATCTGGGCGAGCATCGAATCTTTCGGCGACAGCTCTTTTACTACGGAAGACCTCGCCAAGCATACTGAAATCTCGCAAGTCTCCATCCGGAAATACCTTAAATTTCTTGAAGACATTCAAGTGCTGAACGTAGAGATGGCGTACGGCACGATCGGCAGACCCGTCTTTCAATACCATATCAACACCGGCAATGTCAGCACCATAAAACAATATTTATAATGTCAAAAGCGCCGTTCCGCCGTGAACGGTGCTTTTTACTGTCATATCCCCTGACAAAAGGCTTGAGATTCCGTTTTGATATGCTATATAAGAATAATGACCCGACGGAGCCGCCGATGATTTATCCAAATGAGGAAACAGATTCATAATATTGATATTTTTTTAAAAATAAGCAAATTTCTATTTATTTATGCTGGGTAAAATGATAAATTATGATTGGTTAGCTGATCTTTTCAGATATGACATAAGTCCCGAACTAATACGAGACAGCCGCTCAAAGCGGGAAAAAGAGAGACGTCTCATCACTATTATCAGAAAGTTTTTCGATTCTGTATCCTATCGGCGGCTTAAGTCTGAAAAAAACGGTATCAGCCATATTTTACAGGGGGGTTATATCTTTGAAAAAACGCAAAATCGGAATGGCGGTTGCGCTCATCGCAGCGGCCGGAACCCTATTAAGCGCATGCGGTTCGAGTGACAAAGCAAACGGCTCCGGCAGCAAAAACTTTACCGTCGGCATGGTCACGGATATCGGCGGAGTCGATGACAAATCATTTAACCAGTCCGCCTGGGAAGGCATTCAGGCATTCGGAAAAGACAAGGGGCTTACAAAAGGCAAAAGCGGGTTTGACTATCTCCAATCAAAATCAGATGCAGATTACACAACGAACTTAAATAAATTAGCACGGGAACACTTTGACCTGATTTACGGCGTCGGGTACCTGATGCAGGATTCCATCAGCGAAATCGCCGATCAGCGCAAAGACACAAATTTTGCGATTATTGACGCCGTTGTCAAAAAAGACAACGTGGCGAGCCTTACATTTAAAGAGCAGGAAGGTTCATTCCTCGCGGGAGTAGCCGCTGCGTTATCGAGCAAAACGGGAAAAGTCGGATTTGTGGGCGGCATGGAGTCTGAATTAATCAAAAAATTTGAAATCGGCTTCCGCGCCGGTGTACAAGCCGCAAATCCGAAAGCGGCCGTCGAAGTGAAATATGCGGGCGGATTCGACAAAGCCGATGTCGGCAAAGCGACGGCTGAAAGCATGTACAAATCAGGCGTTGACGTCATTTATCACGCGGCCGGCGCAACGGGTACGGGCGTCTTCACGGAAGCCAAAAACCTCAAAAAAGAAGATCCGAAACGCAACGTATGGGTCATCGGCGTTGATAAAGACCAGTATGCGGAAGGTCAAGTTGAAGGCACCAAAGACAATGTCACACTCACATCAATGGTCAAAAAAGTGGATACAGCCGTGAAGGACTTAACGAAAAAAGCAAGTGACGGCAAATTCCCGGGCGGCAAAACATTAACTTACGGATTGGCACAGGATGCAGTCGGCATCTCGGATCACAAAGAAAACCTTTCTGACGATGTCATCAAAGCAACAGACGATTGGAAGAAGAAAATCGCGGACGGACTCGAGATCCCTTCAACTGAAAAAGAATTGAAATCCTTCAAGGCTGAGTAAGAAATCAGGGGATAAGGAGACTTTCGTGCTTATCCCCTCTCTTTTTTGGAAAGAGCGGTGAAGGAAGAGCTGCATCTCTTGCAGCTTTTCTTTTGCCAAGCTTTTTCATCAAAGCATCTCTGAAAAGGAGCGTCAAATCGTGGATTATATCATTGAAATGCTTAATATACGCAAAGAGTTTCCCGGAATCGTTGCCAATGATGACGTCACGCTTCAAGTGAAAAAAGGCGAAATACACGCCCTGCTCGGGGAAAACGGCGCGGGGAAATCGACACTCATGAACGTTTTATTCGGCCTGTATCAGCCGGAAAAAGGCGAAATCCGGGTGCGGGGTGAACGTGTTCACATCAACAGCCCGAACAAAGCCAACGACCTCGGCATCGGAATGGTGCATCAGCATTTTATGCTTGTGGATACCTTTACCATCTCAGAAAATATTATTCTCGGAAAAGAGCCGAAAAAATTAGGACGGATTGACAGACAGCGCGCCGACCGGGACGTGCGCGATATTTCCGACCGTTACGGCCTGCAGATTGATCCTGAAGCTAAAGTTGCCGATATATCTGTCGGTATGCAGCAGCGGGCGGAAATATTAAAGACCCTCTACCGGGGCGCGGACATTCTCATTTTTGACGAGCCGACCGCGGTGCTGACCCCGCACGAAATTCAAGAACTGATTCAGATTATGAAAAACCTGGTCAATGAAGGAAAATCCATTATCCTCATCACCCACAAATTAAAAGAAATCATGGAAGTCTGCGACCGTGTCACCATCATCCGGAAAGGAAAAGGCATTACAACACTCGATGTCGCACATACGGATCAGGATGAACTGGCAAGCCTTATGGTCGGACGCGCAGTTTCATTCAAGACGGATAAACAGCCGGCTGTACCGAAACAGGAGGTGCTTTCGCTTTCTGATGTAACGGTGAGAGACGCGCGCGGAGTTGAGGCGGTCAAACAGCTCTCCCTCTCTGTCAGAGCAGGTGAAATTGTCGGCATTGCGGGCGTTGACGGCAACGGCCAATCTGAATTAATCGAAGCCATTACAGGCCTCAGAAAAACACATGCCGGCACGATCACGTTAAACGGCAAACAGCTGCAAAACATGCCGCCGCGGAAAGTCACTGAAGCAGGAATCGGGCATATCCCCCAGGACAGGCATAAACATGGACTCGTTCTAGATTTTCCGATCGGAGAAAATATCGTGCTGCAAAGTTATTATCAAAAGCCCTACTCTTCTTTCGGCATATTAAATAAACACGCGATTTATGACAAAGCGCGAAGCCTGATTGAAGAATACGACGTCAGAACGCCTGATGAATATACGCCCGCACGCGCTCTCTCGGGAGGAAATCAGCAAAAGGCCATTATCGGCCGTGAAGTGGACAGAAATCCCGATCTATTAATTGCCGCCCAGCCGACTCGGGGGCTCGATGTCGGCGCGATTGAATTCGTCCATAAAAAGCTCATTGAGCAGCGTGACGCCGGTAAAGCTGTGCTGCTGTTGTCTTTTGAGCTTGATGAAATCATGAATCTCAGCGATCGCATCGCCGTCATCTTTGAAGGCAGCATCATCGCAAACGTCAATCCGCCGGAAACAGACGAGCAGGAGCTTGGTCTTTTAATGGCGGGAAGTAAGCAAATGGAGGCAGGGAACATACATGATTAATCGACTTTCTCATCTGGCTGTGCCGCTGATTGCAATCATTCTTGGCCTGGCTGCGGGTGCGGTCATCATGCTTGCCAGCGGCTACAATGTCGCAAGCGGGTATTCGGCTCTTTGGAACGGCATTTTCGGTGAAATGTATTATCTCGGGGAAACGATCCGGCAGATTACGCCTTATATTTTATCCGGATTGGCCGTGGCGTTCGCATTTCGGACCGGCCTGTTCAATATCGGTGTTGAGGGACAGCTCCTTGTCGGCTGGACGGCCGCGGTTTGGGTCGGGACTTCCTTTGACGCCCCCGCTTACATCCACCTCCCGCTTTCGTTATTGGCGGCTGCTGCCGCGGGAGGCATTTGGGGACTGATTCCCGGATTTTTAAAAGCCCGTTTTTTTGTTCACGAAGTGATTGTCACGATCATGATGAATTATATCGCTCTTCATTTAACCAATTACCTCATATCCGATGTCATGACGGACCACAGGGACAAAACAGACAAAATTCATGAAAGCGCGTCGCTCCGCTCGCCGTTTTTAGAGCAGCTGACAGACTACTCCCGCCTTCATTGGGGGATACTGATCGCTTTGTTTGCGGCAGTCTTCATGTGGTTTATCATTCATAAAACAAAAAGCGGATTCGAATTTCGGGCTGTCGGCTTTAATCAGCACGCGGCACAATACGCCGGAATGAGCGTCAGAAAAAATATGATGTATGCCATGATGATTTCCGGCGCCTTCGCGGGGCTTGCCGGCGCGATGGAAGGCCTCGGAACCTTTCAATACGCGGCGGTTAAAGGCGCGTTTACCGGAGTCGGCTTCGACGGCATCGCGGTTGCGCTTCTAGGGAGCAGCACGGCAATCGGCGTGGTTCTTGCGGCCTGTCTTCTCGGCGGCCTTAAAGTCGGCGCCTTAAATATGCCGATTGAATCCGGTGTGCCTTCTGAAGTCGTTGACATCGTCATCGCCATTATTATTTTGTTTGTGGCATCAAGCTACGCCATCCGGCTCATCCTTGATAAATTGAAGAAAAAGGGGGCGAAGTAAGTGGACTTCCTGCAGATTTTATCCATAATTGTCCCGGCCACACTCGTTTATGCGGCTCCGCTTATTTTAACCGCTCTCGGCGGCGTGTTTTCTGAAAGATCGGGGGTTGTCAATATCGGTCTGGAAGGGCTGATGATTATCGGCGCCTTTACAAGCGTCATGTTCAACTTATTTTTCGGACGTGAGCTCGGCGCCGCTGCCCCGTGGCTCGCCCTGGCTGCGGCTATGATTGCCGGCGGGCTGTTCTCGCTGATTCACGCGGCTGCCGCGGTTTCTTTCCGCGCCGATCAGACGGTAACCGGGGTGGCGATCAATATGCTCGCGTTAGGAACGACGCTGTTTATCGTTAAGCTGATATACGGCAAGGCGCAGACTGATAAAATCCCGGAGCCCTTTTACAAAACGAACATTCCGGGGTTAAGCGACATTCCGATTTTAGGAAAAATCTTCTTTTCAGACGTATATTATACTTCGATTCTAGCCATCGTACTGGCCTTTGTTTCTTGGTTTATTTTATTCAAAACACCGTTCGGCCTCCGCATCCGTTCTGTCGGGGAACATCCGATGGCGGCAGATACGATGGGAATCAACGTGTTCGCCATGCGCTATATCGGCGTCATGATCAGCGGGCTGTTTGGCGGGCTCGGCGGCGGTGTATATGCTTCCACGATCGCGCTTGATTTCACGCACTCCACCATTTCCGGACAAGGCTTTATCGCTCTTGCCGCGCTTGTTTTCGGCAAATGGCATCCGATCGGCGCGCTCGGGGCTGCGCTGTTTTTCGGATTTGCGCAGAGTTTGAGCATTATCGGCTCGCTTTTGCCCCTGTTCAAAGACATTCCGAATGTATACATGCTGATGGCTCCTTACATTCTGACCATTCTCGCGCTTGCCGGGTTCATCGGCCGCGCGGATGCGCCTAAAGCCAACGGCATCCCTTATATTAAAGGAAAACGCTGATCATCATACAAAAAGAGTTCCGCGCCCTGTTGCCGGAACTCTTTTCATCTATAAACGATTCTAATATATTCACGCGGCTGAAACGGCTTTTGCATTGATTCAGCCGCACTCAGCTTGTCGTGCGCGTATTCTGTCCCGAGAAAAAAATACTCCCATTCATCTGCCTCCGTCTCCTGCCTCCCTTTGCAGAAATCGTCCGCTATGAATGTTCCTGCAATAATAGAACAAAATATTCCAATACAGGCTGCCGCCTTTCTTTTCATCTGACCAGCTCCTTTTGTAAAGCTTGATCTGAAAGCTAAATGTATATACAAAGATCCGGATATTTGATAAATTTATTTTAGGTTCAAAAGACCACAAAAACATAGAGAGGAATACATTATGCCGTAGCAGGGTAAAAAAAAGTGCGATATAATTTGTACTGGGTCCTATGACCGTGAATTGATTTTTTCACTCTTACATAAAGCAGTTGCTTGATGAAAAACAAGCAAAGGAGGTCTTCTGTTGCAGCTGTTACATTTCGCGATTTTGGCGCCTTTTTTATTTGCATTTATCGTTCCCTTTCTTTATAAACGGGTAAAACAAGTCCATACAGGCTGGTTTGTGCTGATATTGCCCGTTGTGCTGTTTGTTTACTTTATCAGCAAGCTCCCGCTGACAATGGCGGGAGAAACCGTCCGGTATGCGGCCGAATGGATTCCTTCCCTCGGTATTAACTATACCGTTTATATTGACGGACTCGGGCTGTTATTCGCTTTATTGATTACGGGCATCGGCTCTCTGGTGACACTTTACAGTATTTTTTACTTATCGAAGGACAAAGAAAGGCTCGGCCCCTTTTACGTGTACCTGCTGATGTTTATGGGCGCGATGCTCGGCGTTGTGCTCGTCGATAACGTCATTGTGCTTTATATGTTCTGGGAGCTGACAAGCCTGTCATCCTTTTTATTAATCGGGTATTGGCATAAGCGGGAGAAATCACGTTACGGGGCGGAAAAATCACTGCTGATTACCGTCGGCGGCGGACTGTGCATGCTCGGCGGCTTTATCCTGCTGTATCTGATGACGGACTCATTCAGTATCAGGGAAATGGTCAACCAGGTGCATATTATCGCCGGCCATCCGTTCTTTATTCCGGCAATGGTTCTCCTGTTATTGGGGGCCTTTACGAAATCAGCGCAGTTTCCGTTTTACATCTGGCTTCCTGATGCCATGGAAGCCCCGACTCCTGTCAGCGCCTACCTGCACTCGGCAACAATGGTGAAAGCGGGCATTTATCTGATTGCCAGATTCAGTCCGGTTTTTGCGTTTTCACCCGTCTGGTTTTGGACGGTTGCCTCAGTCGGTCTGATCACGATGGTATGGGCTTCCTTCAACGCGATTAAACAAACCGATTTAAAAGCGATTCTGGCTTTTTCCACAGTCAGCCAGCTCGGTATGATTGTATCGATGCTCGGCGCAGGAGCCGCCGCGCTTCACTTTCAGCATTCGGAGTATTTCACGGCGGCTGTGACCGCGGCTGTGTTTCACTTAATTAACCATGCTACTTTTAAAGGAAGTTTATTTATGGCGGTCGGCATTATCGACCATGAAACGGGAACGAGGGATATCCGCAGGCTCGGCGGACTGATGGCGCTTATGCCGATAACGTTTACCGTTTCATTGATCGGAACCTTTTCCATGGCCGGCCTCCCTCCTTTTAACGGCTTCTTAAGTAAAGAAATGTTCTTTACAAGTATGCTGCGGATTGCTCATGCAGATATTTTCAGCCTGGATACGTGGGGCGTGCTGTTCCCCGTTCTGGCGTGGATCGGCAGCGTCTTCACGTTTATCTACAGCATGAAGCTGTTTTTCAGAACGTTCAGAGGCGCGCGCAAAACGGATCAGCTTGAAAAGACGCCGCATGAAGCTCCGCTTGGCATGCTGATTTCGCCGGTGATTCTTGCCGCTTGCGCCGTCAGTCTGTTTTTCGCACCGAATGTTTTATCCTACAGCCTGATTGAACCGGCGATGAATTCCATTTATCCGGCTCTGTTAACCGGCGGGGATACATTCCATGTCCACATTTCCCAGTGGCACGGTGTGACGGCTGAAGTGCTGATGACCGTCGGCATTATCATTGTCGGCACGATCGGTTACGTGTCTCTGTCTAAATGGGAGCGGGTATACGGTCTGTTTCCGAAGAAACTGACGCTGAACCGGCTTTACAATGCGGTGACGGGCAGTATGGAAAAAAGATCTTACCAGCTGACGTCATCTTATATGACCGGATTTTTGCGGGATTATCTGCTGTATATTTTTGCGGCGTTTATCATTCTCATCGGAGCGGCGTTCGTGATGAAAGGCGGCTTTTCCATGACAACGAAAGGAATGGCTGAGATCGGTCTGTATGAAATCGTGCTGTCGCTCGTTATGGTGAGCGCAACGATTGCGACTGTGTTCGCCAAATCGCGGCTGACGGCCATTATCGCACTCGGAGTTGTCGGGTATACGCTCGCGCTGTTTTTCGTGATTTTCAGAGCGCCCGATCTGGCGCTCACGCAGCTTGTCATTGAGACGATATCCGTCGCCTTGTTTCTTCTTTGTTTTTATCATCTGCCGAAAATGCGGCGGAAAAAGAAGACCAGAACATTCCGGCTGACGAATTTTATCATTTCTCTCGGTGTCGGCGTCATCGTGACAATGCTCGGAATCGCGTCTTCCAGCGAAAAAACAAAAGACAGTATCGCCTCTTTTTTCACGGCTTACAGTCATAAGCTTGGGGGAGGCAATAATATTGTCAACGTCATCCTCGTTGATTTCAGGGGATTTGACACCATGTTTGAAATCACGGTGCTGTCGATTGCCGCACTCGGCATTTACAGCATGATCAGAACGAAAGTAAAAGAGGAGGGAGAAGAGCGTTGAGACAGCAAAAAACAAACGACATCATCCTTCAGACGGCAACGAAACTTGTATCTTTTATCATTCTGCTTTTCTCTTTCTATTTATTTTTATCGGGGCATAACGCTCCCGGCGGAGGATTTGTCGGCGGGCTGATTACATCTTCGGCCATTGTGCTTTTGCTTTTGGCCTTTGATTTAAAAACCGTCAAGTCGATTTTGCCCGTCAATTTTATTTATGTAGCGGGCGCGGGTCTGCTTATCGCGATTGCAACGGGTGCAGGTTCGTTCTTTTTCGGAGCGCCCTTTCTCACCCATACATTCGGCCATTTTCATCTCCCGGTGCTCGGGAATACGGAGCTTGCGACGGCCACTTTGTTTGATTTAGGTGTGTATCTCGTTGTTGTCGGCGTGACGATGACCATTATTCAAACGATTGGAGAGGAAGAATAGTGGAAATCTTAATGTCTGTCATTGCCGGTATTTTGTTTATGGCGGCAACCTACCTGCTGCTTTCTAAAAGTCTGCTGCGCGTGATTATCGGCACCGCGCTTTTAAGCCACGGCGTCCATTTGCTGCTTCTGACCATGGGCGGACTGAAAAAAGGCGCCCCTCCCATACTGGGCGGAAAAAGCACATCGTTTGTCGATCCGCTGCCGCAGGCACTTATACTGACGGCGATCGTTATTTCGTTCGGCGTCACGTCCTTCCTGCTTGTGATGGCGTTTCGCGCCTATCAGGAACTGAAAACGGACGATATGGATCGAATGAGGGGAAATGATCAACATGAATAACTTTGTGATATTGCCTATTCTGGTGCCGCTGCTTTGCGCAGTGCTGCTGATTTTTATGAACAGGCACGTGATGCTGATGCGGATATTCAGTACTGCCGCTTCCTGTGTCTCCATCGCCATCAGCGCCGTTCTCGTTCAGACGGTTTTTACACACGGAATTCAGACGCTGACACTCGGCGGCTGGAAAGCGCCGTACGGCATTGTGCTCGCCGCTGATCAGCTCGCCGCACTGCTTGTTTTGACAACCGCCGTCATCGGGCTGCTCGTCATTTTGTACTCCTTCCGCTCTATCGGAGAAAAACGGGAGCGCGCTTTCTATTATTCAGGGGTGCAGTTTCTTCTCGCGGGGGTAAGCGGAGCGTTTTTGACGGGTGACCTGTTCAACATGTACGTCTTCTTTGAGCTTCTGCTTATCGCGTCCTACATGCTGATCGTGCTTGGCGGAACGAAAATTCAATTAAGAGAATCATTGAAGTATATCGTGTTTAACATTGTGTCATCCGCGTTTTTTGTCATCGGTGTCGGTTATTTATATGCGGTGACGGGGACGCTGAATATGGCTGATTTAAGCGTGAAAATCAGCGAATCGGGCCAGACCGGGCTGATAACTGTCATCGGCGTCCTGTTTCTCGTCGTTTTCGGTTTAAAGGGCGGGATATTCCCGCTGTATTTCTGGATGCCGGGCTCTTATTACGCCCCGCCGGCTGCGATTTCGGCCTTATTCGGATCTCTTTTGACGAAAGTCGGCCTGTACGCCATTTTGAGAGTATTCACCTTGATTTTCATTCACGATGCAGGCTTTACCCACCAATTGATGATGTGGCTTGCGATGCTGACGGTATTATTCGGCGTAATCGGGTCTATCGCCTTTTCGGATGTCATGAAAATCGTCATCTATAATATTATTACAGCCGTCGGCGTGATTTTGTTCGGCATCGCCATGAACACCCCGGCCTCCATTCAAGGAGCGGTTTATTACTTGATTCACGATATGCTGATAAAAGGAGCGCTGTTTATGCTGGCGGGAACGCTTATCACGCTGACCGGCACGGCGAGTCTGCATAAAATGAGCGGCCTGATCACCCGTTATCCCGTTTTGGGATGGATGTTCTTTATCTCCGCCATATCTTTGGCCGGCATCCCGCCGTTCAGCGGATTTGTGGGCAAGCTGAAGATTGCTGAAGGCGGTTTTGATCAGGGGGAAACATTGTTCTCCGTATTGATTCTCTTGTCGAGCCTGCTTGTGCTGTATTCCGTGCTGAAGGTTTTTACGACGGCTTTTTGGGGAGAAGAAAAAGAAATCCCGGGCGCGGGCGGACGGTCCGCAAAAGGGCTTCTTTATCCGGCAGCCGCTTTTCTCCTTTTGTCGCTTCTGTTCGGGCTCGGAACCGAATGGGTTTCACCGTATGTCAATCAGACGGCTGAGAATCTGCTGAATCCGGAAAAATACATTGAAGCTGTTTTGAAGGAGTAGATGGCATGGCTTTGCAACTATTATTAAATGTTCTTCTCGCTGTTTGCTGGATGTTTCTTACAAACAGCCTCAGCGCGGCGGGATTTGTTACCGGATTTATCGCGGGCTTGGCGGCGCTGTTTTTTTTCCGGCGCTTCTTCTCGCGGCCGTTTTACATTTGGAAAATATGGTCGGTCATCAAACTGATGCTGATCTTTATAAAAGAATTATATCTGGCCAATGTCAGCGTGCTGAAAACCGTTATTTCGCCGAAGATGAACATCCGCCCGGGCATTTTCGCGTTTAAGACGGAACTGACGGAGGATTGGGAGATCACACTGCTCTCGCTGTTAATCACTCTGACGCCGGGTACGCTTGTGATGGATATCTCCGATGACCGGTCGATTCTCTATATACACGCTATGGACATTGAGGATGCGGAGAAAGCGATTCATGACATCCGCGTCTCTTTTGAGAAAGCCATTCAGGAGGTGAGCCGCTGATGTTTACGTTTATTCTGCAATTATCACTCGGCATTATGGCGGTTTCGACTCTTCTGTACGTCATTCGAGTCATTAAAGGGCCTACGATACCGGACCGGGTCGTCGCGCTTGATGGGATCGGCATCAATCTGATTGCCATGACCGCGCTCGTATCCATCCTTTTAAGAACAACGGCCTTTTTGGATATCATTCTGCTGCTCGGCATTTTATCATTTATCGGCACGATTGCCTTCGCTAAGTTTTTGGAGAAAGGAGAGATTATCGAAAATGATCGAAATCGTTAAATGGGCCGTCGCCGTTTGTATTCTGATGGGATCGCTGATCTGCCTGGTCGCGTCTTTCGGCACACTCAGACTTCCTGACATGTATACACGCGCCCACGCCTCTTCAAAAGGCTCGACACTCGGCGTTAATTTGATATTGCTCGGGGTGTTAGGTTACTTGTGGATGCTGACCGGAGAAATTTCCGTAAAAATACTGCTCGGCATCATTTTTATCCTGCTGACGGCGCCGGTCGGGGCGCACCTCATATGCAGAGCCGCGTATAACTCGGGAACGGCGCTTGATAAACGAAGCGTTCAGGATGATTATAAAGGGATCAGAAACTTTGTGATCAAACGAAAAGAAGATTCATATTTGTAAAAACAAACAGCCGGACGATTCAGGGTTCCGGCTGTTTGTTTATTTTGTTATAACAGCCAGCGTGCAGCGGGACACACAGATCAGCCTTTCTCTTTCATCGAAAATGTTAATCCCGTACACAATGGTTGTCCTGCCTGTGTGAACGGGTTCCGCAATCGCCGTGACCGTACCGCCCTCTTTCACGGATTTTAAATGATTGGCATTAATCTCAAGCCCGACACAGGCCTGTTTCGACCGGTCGATAAAATGCTGGGCGCCGATGCTTGCAACAGTCTCCGCCAGCGCTGCGGACGCGCCTCCGTGCAGATATCCGAAAGGCTGCACCGTCCTCTTATCCACCGGCATAACAGCGACGCATCTCTCCGCCGTGTTTTCAGTGATTTCAATGCCGAGTGCGCCGAGCAATGTATGATTCAGATTCATAGATCATTCTCCTTTCAAGGTTTATAGTACATTATCTGACTTGGCGATCAGCACCGCTTCAGTGCGGGAGCCGACATTCAGCTTATTAAAAATAGATGTCAGGCTGTATTCAATCGACCGCTTGCTTAAGTGAAGCGCATCGGCGATTTCCTGATTGGTCAAACCTTTTTCGACCTCTTGGAGAATATGGCGCTCTCTCGGGGTTAACCGATCCTGCTCACTTTGAGGGGAAGAAGACGTTTTTGTTTTTTGCTGGGTCATCAGCTGTTTGAAATAGGAGAAATCAACTAAAATCTGTCCGTTGAGCACGTGATATATGTATTGCATGATTTTCTCTTTAGATTCGGTTTTGCTGATGGCGCCATGCAGGCCCGCGCGGATGGATTCTTCAAAATAATCTTCAACTTCATAGCCTGTGTAGACAATGATTTTACAGAGAGGATTCTCTTTTAAGATTTTCTTGGATAGCTCTATGCCGCTGAGGTCATCACCCAGATTTAAATCCATTAATATGAGATCGTAAGCTGAAAAATCATGCCGGAGAACGAACTGTTCACTGGCATCGGGACTGAGGCAATCGACAGAAAGATTCGTGTCCGTTTCCAGAATCGTCTTGGTGCCCTCCATGACAGCCGGATGATCATCAATCACTAGTATCTTTTTCATGGTTTCCTCCCTTTTACTCATTCATTTCCATTTTATTAAAAAGACTTGGCTTCTGCCAAGTCGATTTGGTGATAAATTGGTTACAATTCCATTTCAATATCCGCTTTAAAACCATTTCCTTCACTTGTGTCGATTTTCATCCGGCCGTCAAGCGCCCGGACGCGCTCCTTAATGCCCGAAAGCCCCATGCTCATCGACTGTCCGCCGCCTTCTTCCTGATTGCACCCGACCCCGTCATCTTCATAATGCAGAATCACTTTATTTTGAATGCTGATCAGCATAATCAGCACCTCATTGGCCTGTGAATGCTTCATGGCATTCGAAAGAAATTCCTGAATGATGCGGTACAAATTCAGCTGCGTATCCAAATCCAGCGCCGCCGTAAACCGGCCCGTATTCAGACGGATATGAAACGGCGCACGCTCCTGCTGCTGTGCGGCAAGCTTGGATACCGCCTTGACCAGACCCAAATCATACAGCAGCTGAGGCCGAAGCTCATGGCACGTCTCCCGGGTCATCAAAATGACATCCGACATCTGCTCATTCATCTGATGAAGCTTGTCCTGCACCTCTAACTGGCAAGGCTCTTCTCTTTTAAAATCAGCCAGAAACAGCTCACACTGGCGCTTCAAAGAAATCAAATCCTGCAGCACCGAATCATGCAGATCACGGGCCAAATCCGACCGCTGCTTTTCCTCGATCGTAAACATCAGCTTTTTGAGCCAGACCGGGTTTGTCTCCTGTTTCTTTAAATCTTCGAGATGATTCATCAGTTCTTCGATTTTAAGCACGTTCTCCATCGTAATACTGGTGTAGAATGATAAGGTCTTTAACCAAGAAATCTCATCCCAAGTTAGTTTCGGAGTATTCATAAATGATAAACACAGTACAATGTATGATTTACTGCCCCGTTCCCCTATTTTCATTAAAAACCCTTTATCTACCTGAACTATTTTGCCGATTTCGCTGGTCGTTTCAGCTAATTGATGAGAATACGGCTCCCATAATTTTTTCTCATTATCATTAAAAAAACATCTTACATTTAAGTCTCCTTCTGCTTCTAAAACACAGACTTTACTAACCATCAAAACTTCAAGTAGAGTAGATTCAAGTTCAGTGAATACTTGTTTTAAGGATGAAGCTCCTTTAATTATTTGAGTAAACTTGAATATGCTGTCCTGATAATTATGTTTTTCAGAAAAACGCTTTAAACGGAAACGAAAATCTAAGATCTCTTTCGAATAAAACACAGCTAACATAATAATATATGTAAGCAAAGTTAGTTTAAACGTATAAAACTCTGAGTTTGGATCTTGTACAAGATCATAAATTGTAATAATAAGTAAAGTAGGAGTGACAGCTAAAAGACTATAATATTTCAACCGCCCAATAATAAAATCAATTTCATAGATTTTATTAGTCATAAATTGATAAACTAAAGAAAAAGGAATTAATAAAAGAAAAGGCGCAACTAAAAAAGAAGAAACATAATAGTCATTAAAAATAATGTAGGGTGCCACATACAAGAATACAAATGGTGAGAAAGCAAAAATATTAATTAAAAGAAAAGTCTTAAGAATATTTGCTTGCTCTGTTTTTTTGTACTTTATTAAACCTACAGTAATGAAAAATAGAGCTATTAAATAAAGGAGTGATATTGATACTAAATTAACTTTTCCCACTACTCCTCTTTCAAACCACTGCCTAAAAAACTCTAGTATTATATTAATAACAGGGACTGTATATAAAGCAACAAAAACTTTCCCGTTAAAAATCTTGTATCCAAATTCTTTAATATATTGATAAATAAACAAGAGATAATTTACCGGGACGGATATTAAAGTTATGACATTTACGTATCGACTTATTATATCTCCTTTTGACGAGCCTCCCGCACTTACGTATGCCATACCAGTAGTAAGTAAAAAGATGATCAATATAAATGCTGAAACTGAATTTTTTTCCTTGTTAATTTTTAAAATAAGGATAATACAACTAAGGCATACGAAGAAGAAAATAACAGGTATTAAATAAACAAATAAATTGTCCTCACTTAATAAACTTAAGTTTTTGAGTTCAACTATTTCACCAGATCTTTTAACTGTCATAGATCTAACGTTTTTTAATGTATTCTGTTTTAAATCTTTTGGTTCAACATTCTGATCCTGATTAATTTTAATTACAATGTCGCCTTTTTTGACACCTGCATAATAAGCCATAGTATAATCTGACACTCTGGTAATTTCTATTTGACCTTTGTTATTAACATTTGCGGTGGCTCCCACAAATAGATTATTTACATTTATATAAGTTAAATAGAAAATATAAGACAAGCTGAGTAAAATTAATAAAATGGAATACGTATTTTTAGATAACTTCATATTTACCCCTGTTTCATGACGGTTTCCAATATATCTCGTCTTTTGAACTCATTGAGATTAATTGATCAAATCCAAGCAATACTCCTTTCACCTCTTCTTTATCTAAACCTATAATACTGACTTCTTCTCTTCTCAATTTTTGAACAATTTCGGGATTACGAACTAAATAATTTACTATTTCCTGCATTTTTATCCACCTTCTCATTTTCGCAAATTTTTTTAATTAAATAGTTTTTGTTCTCTAAAGTCAAATTTAAATTTTCGAGTCCATTTTTCACTTTCAAATTATATAGATTAATCATAACTGACATATAATGGATAACACCAGATTCTAAGAGAAGCCGTTTTAACTCTGATTGTTGAAAGTTGTTGTTTAACAATTTTGTGGACACTGTGTTGAATTTTTTCTCTAAGAACTGAATTGCCAAATTTGTCTTTTTGAAAAAGGTTTCCGTATTATTCACATACATTACTTCAAATAAATCATTTTTTAATTGAGCTGCAACCCCTATATAGAAAGCATACTGCTCCACATCTGATTGATAACGTTTAGTTGCAAGTACGGCACCCAGCATACTTGCTAAAGCTGTCAAAGCCCCTGACTTTTTCTTAATCATTTCAATGCATTGATTTTCAGTTAAAGTATTATCAACCAAATCAATGTGTTGTCCTTCCATAGCTTGAACTGTATATTTTAGAGCTGTCTTGAGTAATAACCCTTCCGGATCTCGAGATGATATAACTTGGAGAGCTATTGTATAAATTAAAGTTGCAATATTTAAAGATACAGCATGATCCATTTTCATCCATTCTGCATTTGGACGATCCTTATCTTGTATGTCATCAAAAATATCAGCCGCTAAGATAAGCAGTTCAATCCCTGTTCCTAAATCTAGTATTTCTTCAAAATCGTTCCCTCCAAAAGCCAAATAATGATCTAAAGCTAACTCAGCGAATGGAAAGTTGTTTTTTGTATCAGCAAAATTCAAAACATGTTTACTTACTTCTTTATTCACATCATTTTTTTTGAGAATATGGTTTATTGTGTCCTTTACATCCTCTGCTTCTAGAGTTAATTTCTTAGCTATATGAATCCCTCACTTTATTTTACTAAACCCTTTTGTTCAAATACAGCATGTTTATTGTTTTTTAACAATCATATAATACTTTATCCATTAATTGTATAACAAATGCACAAAAAAAAGACTTGTTTCCAAGTCTTTTTAAGAAATTTTCATTGCATATGAGAATTTATCGAGCTGATCAATGCTTTTGTTAATGTTTCGTAAAGAGTCGGTTGTTTCTCTGATATCATTTTCAAGTCGGAATAATAATTGCTTTACTTCTTCTAATTTCTTTTCCACCGTTTCCACACTCCTTTTTTTGAAAGATCAATGAATTGTGTATGGTGAACGAGTCCTAGGTATTTGATCTGTTACTAATAGTGTAAACGTTTTTGCGGGATTTTTCACCGAAAAGTATGTGTAAAAGTATCTGCGTGACACCGCAAACCTCGATAATCCTATAGTCCCGAATGGAGCATTTAAAGAACAGGACTATATAACTATGATAAAGGCAGACGTTTGGGGTGAAGCAGATCAATTTTGTGGTTCTGCTGTTTTTTGAACGGTTTTCCGACAAACCGACAAGGACTATAGTCCCCGTCGTCGCAATTTCAAAACAGAATGGGCGAACAGCGTCGCATATCCACCGACAAACACCGAAAAGACCGCAACCCCCGCATTGTGGTCTTTTTGCATGTCATAACTCGTTATCACGCGGCCTATACTCATATATAACGAATGTTATCTCAGGAAGGAGGCCGCCGCATGCATTATGTGTATCTATGCTGCCCTGTTTTCGCCGCGCCGTACCGCAATCCTGCGCCTGCTCCCCAGGCTTCCGCAAATATTTTGACAGCGTCCGCAAAAGACGCTGCGGGCATGCTGGAGGATGCCCGCCTGCTTCTTGCGCGGCTGTCGGCGTCAAAAGAGCTTGCGCGCCGCATCCTCACCGCAGCGGAATCATCTGACGCCGCAGCGGTCAAGCGGCTCATTAAGCAGACCGGCATCAAAAATGACTTTGACGTGACATTTAATCCCGACGGCATCCGCGTCAGTCTGATCAGGGAGCAAAGCCGGTTCATCATCGCCCTCAGGTGGTCAGCTTAAAGCATCAATCCACGATCAGCTGCCGGCACCATTCGATTGCCTGCAAGTAACATTCATACGCTGCTTCTTTGTCCAGTTCTTTTCCCCATTCGTCACAGTCCCAGTTGTTGCATTCAATGGCTTTGACGAGCCCGAGCATCTTATAATAATCGTTTTCATAACCGAGCAGCGCCTGTCCGACTTCATCAATTAAAGGCAGTTCTTTGACGATATCCTCCAGCTCCCTGTGGAGAAGCGTATCGATGAGTGAAAACATGCCGATCAGCATGTAGGAAGCGGGCTGCGGTCTTCCGGTCCTTTTCGCAAGCAGTTCGCACAGCTTGGCCCTGATTAAGGAAATCTTAATGATTTCTTTTTGGCTTGAGTGGCTTTTCGCCGTTAAATCTCTGAATGAAAGAATGTAAATCAAGCGCTTAATCTCATTCAGCCCAAGCATCATGATGGCCTGCCGGATGCTGTCTATCTTTTTTTTCAGCCTTGTCTGCGATCCGTTTAAAAAACGCAGAATCTGATACGATAATGTAACGTCCCGCTCTATGTATTCCGTCACGCGCTCTATATCGGGCTGGTCTTGGTTTAATTCGTTTAAAAGCTGGTAGTAAGAATGAAAATGAAACGTCAGATCATTCCCGCTGATGACACGCGGTTCACTGAAAAAATATCCTTGAAACAGGTGAAAGCCGTCTATGGCCGCCTGTTTGTAATCTTTTCTTGTCTCCACTTTTTCCGCTAAATAAATCAGACTTTTACAGCTGTACGTCTGAATGATTTTTTTGCGTTCCAGACGCGAGGATTGCAAAAAGTCGATTTTTAAAATATCAATATATTTCATCAGCTGTTCCAATAATTCTTCATTTGCCGGATTGATGGCGTAAAAATCATCAAGTGCTAATGTATATCCTAGTTTCTTCAGCTGTCTGCATCTTGAGATCAGAGCCGGGGTGATCGGTATGTCCTCAAGAATTTCGATAATGAGCTGGTCAGGATCAAAGGAGGTAGGGAGATCTGAAAACATCAGGCTTTCTGTAAAATTCACAAAGCAGCGTTTTCCCTCAGTCAGTTTTTCGATTCCGATGTTGATAAAGCTGTTAATAATGAGATCAGTCGTAGCTTTATCTCCGTCTGCGGCCGAATAACGGTTCTCTTCGCTCTCCCGGTAAAGAAGTTCATAAGCAACAACCTGTTCATTCCTGTTGAAGATAGGCTGTCTGGCAACAAACACCTTCATTCATTTACCCCCTTAGATGCGGCCTTCGAACATAAGTATATCAAATAATTTGACGAATTTTGTCTAAATGTGAAAAATATTATCGCAAACAAAAAGCCTTTCCAGAGAAAGGAAAGGCTGCTTTGTCTTCTATTCAAGTTCCCGTTTCAGCTTGCTTTTGATCTCATGAATCCGCTGCATCTTGTTGCTCCAGCAGTCTTCGCTTAAATCAACCGGATATTCTTCCGGCTTGCTGATCCGTTTGTATTCCTCCCACAGAAGTTTGAGGTTATCCTGCACGTATTGCTGGATGTCGGTGATTTCGGGATTATCATAGCATAAAACGCCGTTTTCAAAAATCGGCTCATGCAGGTCTTTCGCATAGAAATCAGTGACGAATTTGCTGACGAACGTGTGAACGGGATGGAACATTTTTAAACGTTTCTGGTCATTTACCCGCTCGTCATAAAGAGCGATATAATCCCCTTCCGAGTGGTGGTTCAGCTTGTTGATAATCCGGTATACTTTCTTTCTTCCCGGCGTTGTCACTTTTTCAGGGTTCGACGAAATCTTGATGGTGTCGGTCAGTTTGCCGTCCTCTTCAATGGCGACAAGCTTGTAAACCGCGCCGAGGGCCGGCTGATCGTATGCGGTAATCAGCTTTGTGCCGACTCCCCATGTATCGATTTTCGCTCCCTGCGATTTCAGATTTAATATCGTGTGCTCATCAAGGTCGCTTGAAGCAATGACCTTCGCGTCTTTGAAACCCGCTTCATCAAGCATTTCTCGCGCTTTTTTTGACAGGTACGCCAAGTCCCCGCTGTCTAAGCGGATGCCGATGAAATTGATCCGGTCGCCGAATTCTTTCGCGACTTTAATCGCATTCGGCATGCCTGAACGGATCGTATCGTACGTATCGACGAGGAACACGCAGTCTCTGTGCGTCTCCGCATATTTCTTAAAAGCCGTGTACTCATCGCGGTACGCTTGTACGAGTGCATGAGCGTGCGTGCCGGATACCGGTATATTAAAACGCTTGCCGGCTCTTACATTACTCGTCGCGCTGAAGCCGCCGATCAGAGCCGCTCTCGCTCCCCACATAGCCGCATCCATTTCATGGGCGCGCCGCGTTCCGAATTCAAGGGCGTCTTCATCACCGACTACGCCTTTAATGCGGGCCGCTTTCGTGGCGATTAATGTTTGGTAATTCACAATGTTAAGCAGAGCCGTCTCAATCAGCTGCGCTTCAATGAGGGGCGCTTCGACCCGCATAATCGGTTCGTTGTTAAAGACGAGCTCTCCTTCTTTCATGCTGTAAAGAGATCCGGTAAATGACAGATCCCGCAAATAATCAATGAAATCATCAGCATAGTGCAATTCCGTTTTTAAATAGTTCAGATCGCTGTCAGTAAACTTGAAGTTCTCCAAGTATTCGATTGCTTTTTCTAAGCCCGCAAATACCGCATAGCCGTTTTCAAAAGGAAGCTTTCTGAAAAAAAGCTCAAAAATTGCTTTTTTCTCATGAATGCCGTCTCTCCAGTACGTTTCGGCCATATTAATTTGATAAAGATCTGTATGTAAAGACAAACTGTCGTCTTTAAAACCATGCTCCACCAAAATTGTTTTCCCCTTCCTTACTCTGCCACTTGCGCTCCGATGCTGTTCTTAAAATGGGACAGCGCCCATTCATGCCCTTCCGGATTAAAGCTTGCCACAGCGTTTTGATGAATGACGATCTGAAAGCCCTTGTTGTAGGCGTCAACCGCCGTGTGAAGAACGCAGATGTCGGTGCACAGGCCCGCAAGATGCAGTTCAGTGATCTGCCGTTCCCGCAGTTTCAGCTCTAAATCCGTTCCAGCAAAAGCAGAATATCTCGATTTTTCCATGTAGCTTACGTTTTTTGCGTGTTTATGTTTCTCATAAAGAGGCGAGAGCTTTCCGTACAGCTCTTTGCCCTCCGTGCCGTTGATATTATGCGGAGGAAACAGGCGTGTTTCCGGATGAAAGTCATCGTCTGCATCATGTGAATCTACCGCAAAGACAACGTAATCACCATTTTCTATAAATGCTTGTGTCAAACTGACAATCTTATCCTCAATTTGCCTTGCGGGTTCTCCGCAGGTTAATGCTCCGTTCTCTGCTGCAAAATCATTCGTATAATCAATGCAAATAAATGCTTTTTTCATAGCCGGCCTCCCCGCCATTCATATGAAAACCATTATATCCTATCTCCACTTGTAAGTGAATTGGCATTATAAAATGACACTTGCTTTTCTAAGATTTCAGGAGTGAGCGCTTGAAAATGTCATCCTGAACGTAAATGCCGTCAAGGTTCACCGCATGATCGGCGGCAAATACCAGGCCGAGCGGCGTTTCGAATTGAAGATCCGAGATCACGGAGCTTCGGACACCTTCCAGTGCGGCAAGCTTCATATAGGGTGAATAAGCATGATATGGGAGCCTTCCGTTTATATAGAGCACCGCATCTTTTCGTTTTTTCAGCGTCTGTTTCACTTCTTCATACGGCTTCTTTTGCAGCACCTGCCCCTTCGTCAGGGCAATGATGACCCGTTCACGCAGCGAGCCTAAAAATAAATGCCGTTCATCCGGTTTCGTCTGCAGAGGGCCGTACATACCCTGCTGTAAATAAAGGTCAACCGTTTTGTCGCTCATCGGCCTTCCCTCCTCAGCTTGTTTTACAATTATCGCCCCGGACGGGACGCGGTAAACCGTCTTCGTTACATTTCAGCGACCCAATGGGAGATCTTTCCTGCGAGCTCTCCGGCGGGCTCTTCATCTATCAGCTTGCTGAATGATTGTAAAAGCCGCTGCGCCAGCGCCTTTTTCTCTTCCTCATAGGAAATGATCGTGCTCCACTCAAGTTCCGGAACGGCTACGAGGGTATGCTGTTCTTTTTTATTTTCATGCAGATACACGTCGCCGATCATTCCGGACTGAACGGTAATATTCGCTTTTCTGATTTTCATAAAAATTCCCCTTTTATAAAAGACTGATTCTATTATACTACAAAAAAGCGACAGCCTCCTAAAGGAGGCTGTCACGCGTTAAACCAATCAGGTTCGTCAAACAGATCAATGTCTTCAAAGCGCGTTTTGCTGAATTTATTAGTGACTTTGACAAAATCTCCGGAATGAAACGCCCCTGACCCCGCGCCTGAGTGGTCAACAGCTTTGGGAGAAATGGCAAACACGTCACCGAAGCTCGCCGCAGCATCTCCGGCTAAGCTCATGATATAAATCGGTCCCACAATTGCAGGCATACCCACACCTCCGCTTTTCTTTACAGCAGTTTATGCGCTGCTGTTGGAGTTGTGCCCGTTTTTATTTCGGCTTGCGGCTGTCTTCCAACTTCGATCGCTGACGAAGTTTGATAAGCCGGACGATATTTAAGACGAAGGCTTTTAAGACCGCGTAAACCGGCACGGCCAGAATCATTGCGAGAATGCCTCCGAAACTGCCCGCTCCGATAAGCAGAAGAATAATGGTGAGCGGGTGGGTATTGAGCCGCTTACCGATAACAAGCGGAGAAAGCAGGTTTCCGTCAAGCTGCTGGACGACAACGACAACTATCACGGCAAACAGCGCCTTAGCCGGAGAATCCATAAACGCGATAATGACCGCCGGCGCCGCCCCGAGAAACGGTCCCAGGTACGGAATGATATTGGTGACGGCGATCACCATCCCGAGGATTAACGCATACGGCAGGCCGATGATCCAATAACCGATAAAACATGCCGTTCCGACAAAGAGACAAATCAGCAGCTGGCCTTGGAAATATGCGGCCAATGTGACATATAAGTCGTTAAATATTTTCCGGCCCTCCGCACGGTAGGAAGAAGGCAGAATTTTAACCGCCAAAAGCGGAAAACGCCGGCCGTCCTTCAGCATATAAAACAGAATGAACGGAACGGTGATCACGACAAGCGTAATATTCGTAACGACGCCGAACACGGCCGACAGGCTTGCGGTAATATTTTGCGGAAGACTTTGTAAAAATCCCGTCAGAGACTGCCGGATTTTTTCTATCGACACATAATCCTGCGTCATCATCCACGTGAACCATTTGGAATGAGATAATTGTGTAATCAAGCTTTGAATCTGATTAATGTAATCAGGGAAATTGTTAATCAGCCCCGTGACCTGAGAAGCCACGATCGGTCCGATTGCGGTGAACATAAAGGCGATCAGGCCGATGAAAACGAGATAAATGAGCAGGATCGCCAATGTCCGGGGGATTTTTTTCTCAAGCAGGCGCACGATCGGATTAAAAATGAAAAACAAAATGCCTGAGATCAAAATCGGAAAAAACAGAGTGGTGATGAAACCGAAAAACGGCTGAAAAATAAACGAGACTTTCGTTGATACGTAAATAATGAGCAAAACGAGCAAAATTTGCAGCGTCCAAAAATGGACCTTTGATTTCAACAAGCGGTTTCCTCCTATTGTCATGTGAACTTGTACTGTGATTGTACCAAAAAAAGGTGCCGTGCATCTATGTATCTCAAAAAAGAAGACGCACCGGGGTTCTGTAAGGGCCGCCTCCGGTCTGCGCCTTATATGGGCTGTTACACACGTTCGGTATAATCAGGCATGACAGAAACCACATGGCGGTTCCTGATATATAATACGCGGTCATGGGTTTCTTCAATGGCGATATGATCCGGAGCGGCATCAATCAGCCGTCCCCTGACAATCCGTCTGACGGTTTGAATGATAAACCTTGAGCCGATAAGCTTATGGATGGTCTGATAAACGTAAGGATCTACTAACGAGACGAGTTGCGGGCTTCCTTGATGGGCCATTTTCGCTGATCCCCTTTACTATGTTTTCCTTCATCATATGCAGCGGACAAAGGCTTTGACACAGTACGTCTATCGGAGCGGAAAAGGTGTTAGTGAGTTTGCGGGGGTATGTAAAGCGGAAAAGGCCGCATGAGTGGCCTAGACTGAGCTTCTTATGGGATATTGGGCTTGGTCAATTAACTGATCAAGCTTTTGGATTTGTTTGAGCGCGGCCGTGTGATCCATTTGGCGGTAATGATGATGTCCGCCAGGTTCTTCATCGAGTTCGTCCGCTTGTTTCACAATTTGCTGGAGCGTATTCTTGTCCAGTTCACCCTCAGGCAGATAGGAATCGGTGTGAAGCAGAATCGCCAGCGCAATGTCTTTCGCCGCTTTCGGTTCTTCACCGAGACGGATGAGCAGCTTATGCGCCCGTTCCGCGCCTTTTATGGCATGGATATCGTTTCTTCTGTACTTTTCATAATCCCATTTGCCGTCTGTGTACCATTCGTAATGGCCGACATCATGCAGTAAAGCCGCTTTCGCTGCAAGATCGGGACTGACACCCGCTTTTACGGCAAGACGGTATGCATGAAACGCGCAGGCAATCGCATGGGCGACACCGGAGCGCTGTAAATACTTTTGTGCGATTGGATGGGTGAAGACATCCATTAACGTTACATTTCTCATGGAAACCCCTCCTTAATTATATTTTTAGAATCCTAACATAAATCGAGAAGAAACTCAATTCATCTGATACATTTCTTATACCCCTTACACGGTGTTTCATTCATAATATGCCGCCGGGCGCTGAAATGATTGTACAAACAAAAAAAGAGCAGCGTAAAAGCTGCTCTACAAAAACTCTTTAATATCGTATATCCGTCCGTTTTCCGGCTCACCCGCGATCAGTGAGTGAATGACGCCGGCGATGTATTCCGGGCTTCTGAGGTTTTTCGTTTCTTTCAGATTGCGGAACCGCTCAATGTCATGGAAATCTTCTTTTGACGAAGAACGGATGACGGCCTGCATGTCTGTATCCATCACTCCCGGCGAGAATGATATCATGCGGACCGGCAGCTCTTCATCTTCCTGTTCGAATCCGAATGTTCTCGTAAACATATCAAGCCCCGCTTTTGAGCTGCAATACGCGCTCCATCCTTTATAGGGATTTTTCGCCGCGCCAGATGTGATGTTGACAATTGTTTTGCTGCCGCTGAACGCTTCGAAACGCTTTGTGAACATTTGGCTGAGCAAAACGGGCGCCGTCAGATTAAGGGTGTAGTGGCGGTTCAATTCTTCCGCGGAAGCCTCTTTCGCCCGCTTGATCGGCTCCACCATTCCGGCATTATTGATCAGTGTGACGGCGGAATACCGCTTCTTCTCAGCTTGATCAAGAATCGCCTTCATCTGCCGCTCTGTATCTGCCAGATCGGTTAAATCAACACTGTATTCTGTCAGTCCCTCACGCTTTTCCCCGCTTATCGTTCTTGAAAGCGCGGCGACTTCGGCTCCTTCTTGCAGCGCCTGTTCCGTCAGTGCCCGTCCCAATCCTTTTGACGCGCCTGTTATAAGAAAAAACTGCATGAAACTCCTCCTTTTTTTCTTATTTTACGGGCTGTCTTCCCGCAAACACAAGCGATCCGTTTACCGCTTTGCCTTTTCCTGCGCCGTGACCTTCGGAATCAGATAGATCATTGCGGCGATGCCAAGGAGGATCAAGACGGCATAAATGACAGGCAGCAGAAAGGAAGTCTTTTTCTCATCCGTTTCCATGTCTGCTGAGGTATGCCGCACCGCAGGCTCGGCAAAGGTGATACCCAGTTTTTTCGATTGCGCTTTGATCGTATTCGGCTCCGTTTCTGACGATGTAAACAAATTTGATATCAGTTTTTCATCCGGGTTTTCTGCCGGCTGATCGAACGTGATGTCCTTCTGCTCTTTCGGAAGCGCCGTTTTTTCCTCGGAGTAGGCATCGTCATGAAGATAATCCGTACGAATTTCAATGTCCTTCTTTTCATATTCATTCGGCTTGACATCAGTATTGTCCTCATTCGCGGCTGCGGCATGCGGGAGGAAAAGGAGAAAGGAGAGAGCAAACAGCAAAACTCCTTTTTCCACGATTGTGTTACGCCTCATAAGACTGATCACTTTCCTCCGTTTTTTCCGCAAGCAGCCGAATGATGAGCGGAAGCGCCGCCGCAATCAGCGTAATGATCGCAAGAACCGTTATGCCCATCGCAAACAGATGGCCCGTTCCGTATTGAATATCGATATACACTTTCGATACCGGGCTGTCAAAGCTGAAGTTCGGCATAATCAGGTCGATCAAAGGCGCCACATAAAAGAGAATGAGCGCTGATGATGCGATCCATCCGGTGATTGAGCCAAAGACAAAGGCTGCCCGGATGAAAGCTGAACTCGCCGCAAGCAGGAGAATCGTAAAGACTGACCATTTAATCGTCTGATCGTCCGGAAGCGAGTAGATATTCAGACCGAACAGACTGATCATCAGTCCGACCATTATGTTTAAAATCCCAAAGAGCGCGCCTTTGACAAGAAGCGGCGCCTGCTGGTAATACGAGCTGAAATAGCCGATCAGAAGACTGCTGATCAGAACGATTACCAAAATGACGACCGGCGGAACATTCTGAACCCGGTCTTCCGGCACCTCTCCGCTGATTTTAAGCGGATTGGCGAGATAATCATAAACATATCCGTTTTCCTGTCCGTCAACGAGCGCGTTCCCTAAAATGCCGTACACGTCATTTCTGATCAATTTCGTGGAATCGACATTTTTGCCCCAGTTGCTGTTCAGGGTGTCCGCTTTTTGCTGGACGTCATTTACGCTTTGCTGCATATTGTCGGTATAGCTGATAATGCCGGACTGGCGTTCTGACAGATGGCCCATCGTGTCAGACATTTGCAGCACTTCGCGGCCGACGGTATCCTGAGCGCCGAGCGCCATCGTTCCGGTTAATCCGTCTCCGCTGAATGCGGCCGCTTCCTGCACAGCACCTTCTGCCAGCTGATCGGATGCTTTCGCCGCGCTGTCTGAAATGCTGGCGAGCTCATTGAGCACTCCGGCTTGTTCATCTCTGATATACGAGCTGTAGTTATCCGAGAATTCGGTCATGCCTTTAATGAAATTGCTGATGTCTTCATCTGTCTGCATCTTATTGTTTTTCAAGTTTTCCCAGCTTGCCGTTTCTTCCGGTTTGATGGCGAGAACGGTTTGGACTTCGCCTTGCTGGGCTTTCAGCACCCTGTTTTTCACATCAGGCAGCGAGCCTGCGTCAAGAGAGTGATAGAGTGTTGCCTCATACAATGATAAATCATTATAGTAACTCATTAAATCGGATATATCTGTTGTATTGATGTCAGCGGCAAACATCTGTTCAAGAGCAGATTTGCGGCCGCTATCCAATGACGGGTAGTTCAGAATGTTCTGTTCTGTTTTTACAATCATTCTGTAAATGGTATTGAAGTCTTGTTTTCTCGTCTCTTTTGATTCTTCCAGCTGTTCACGTAATTTGTCCGCTCGTTTTTTCGCGTCATCAATTCGGTCTTTAAGGCCTTGGATTTCTTCATCAAGATCATCGAGACGTTTTTTCAGTTCTTCATTATGAGTCTGCTGTTTCTCTTCCAGCTCTTTTTCAATTTGCTGAATGCGCTCTGCGGCTTGGTTCAGCCTTTCTTTCGCGTCAGAAACTCCCGTGCCGCCGTCTCCTTCAGAATCGTTTGAATCATCCGTCGGCTCAACAGCAGGCGGAGTGACGTTTTTAGCGGCCGATGCGGTTTGGACGGTTTTTGGCTCTTCGCCGCCAGTGTTATCGGAATCAGGCTGCTGATCTTTTGTGCCATCTTCCGTTTTTCCGTCTTCTCCGGGAGCCGTTCCGTTATTCGGATCGGTACCTCCGGGTTTTTCACCGTCATCGCCTTGGCCCGGTTTTTCAGGGTCAGGATTTTCTTTTTCCGGTTCTTTTAATCCGTCTGAAATTTGATTGATTTCAGCGGAGATGCGTTTTAATTCGTCACGCTGATCGTCAAGGTCAATTTTCAGATCGCCGGGTTTTTCTTCTTCCGGTTTTTCTTCTTCTTTCGGTTCATCTGAGCCGTCATCCCCCGGATCATTTTCCGGAACGGTTAATGCCTGCCGATCCCTTTTCATCAGGGTTTGGATACTGTTCAGTGTTTCAAATCTTGCTTGAGCTTTATATTGAGTCAAATAATTGTCCAGTAAATTGGATTGAATATTTGCCATCCCGCGTTCCTGATCAGGCACCTGTGCTTCTCTCACCTGCTGGGCGGCAGACAGAGCCGCTCCTGTCTGGTCAAGCTGTGTCTGCGCCTGGTTTATGCCTGAAGACAGCCCGCTCATCATGGCGCTGAACTGATTGGCGGCCTGCTGTGCTTTAATGGCGTTCAGGCCGGTTGTGATTTGCTTTTGATTTTGTTCCTGCGCGGCCATCAGCAGTTTTTTCTGATTTTCCTGATATTGTTTATAGCGCTCAACCGTATCGGCAAAGTCTTTGAGCGTGTTTTTGGCTTCATCTGCCGAAGTCAATTTTTCTTTGGCCGCGCCTTGTGCTTCATTCATTGATTTTTTCAGTTCGTCAATCAGGTCTTTTTGCCGTTTGATTTCACCCGCTAAGTCATTTGAGCTCGGCTTGTAAAAGTTGTACATGACGTTTTGAAATTCTGATTCTTTATTGACGATCTTGTCAAAATCGCCTCTGACATTGTTCACTTTTTGTGAGACGAAATTCCAATACAATGCCGACATTTTTTTATTCATTGATTTTTGGGCGTCTTCAAGCTCACGCTGCACTTTTTCTTTGTTGACGGCGTTCAGGCTGCTTTGAATATTGAATGTCAGCGTGGCTTTTTGCGGACGCTCTTGGTCATAGCTTAAAATGTCTTTTGAAAAATCGGATGGAATGTAAACGACGGCGTCATACTTCTTAGCCGCCAGACCGTTTTCAGCCGCGCTCCTGTTGACAACCGTCCAAGAATAATCCGGACGGCCGCCGAGAGCCGCCGCCACTTCTTTTCCGAAATGGACGGATTCCTGCCCCTCATTTTCATCTGTTTGTAAGCCCATGTCTTCATTCACGACTGCGATTTGGCGGGTGGCATTGATTTTTTGTTTTCCCGGGTCATCGCCGATAAATCGGAAAAACAGCACCGGCAGCACCAGAATGATAACGACCGCGGCTATTAATTTGATCAGGCTTTTTCGTTGTTCTGTCATCTGACGGCCTCCCTTTCCGCTGAACATAGAGGTATTTGGATTTTTTGCTCCTTCCCGTTTTCAACCAAATAGCCGAAGCCCGGCTGAATGTCCGGTTCCTGCCTTTGGTAAGGCAGCGGAATGACGTTTTGTTCGGATTTTTTCACAAGCAGCATCGCGTGGCGGATCTGTTTCATTTCCGTCGTTAAGGAATCATAGCCTTTTGAGAATTCACTATGATTGCCCGCCGGGATAAAACTGAAGCCGACATGCGCGTAAGATTTCATAAACATCGCCAGCTTGTCCTGAATGGCGGTGTCGATTGTCTGCTGGAATCTTGTAATGCCGTCGGCCATTAACACGATCGGAGAGAAACTGAGTTTGTGCACATCACCATTTTTAACGGCCTGTGCATACTGGGCTTCACGCTCCGTGAATATGGCTTCAGCAGATTCGATCCACTGCTGTATGTCTTCTTTTGTGTCCAGATAACTGACCTTTGTTTCCTGCGCATATTGCGACAGTCCGCGGTCAATTGAGTCAAACAGTCCGATCTGTTCCGTTCCTTCACGCAGCAGGTGATTCAGCATGACTTTCAGGATGTTTGTTTTTCCACGCTGTGTCTGTCCTAAAATGAGGCAATGTTTATATTTACCCAGATCAAAGTACACGGGGCTGACCTTTTCCTCATGCAGCCCGACAGGAATTCGGAACGGTTCTTGACCCGGTTCGAGACGGAGCGAAAATTCGCCGGCCGTCAGCATGTCCGGGAGCATCGGAATCGGTTTTGGACCCTCCGTTCCGGCATGGCGAACAGCTAAAGCTTTGACATCGTCTTTCAGCGCTTGGAACATCTCGAGGTCATTTTCCGCTTCTGCCGGAAGAAACATTTGCGCGAAATACAGTTCTTCTTTTTGGATCATGACGCGGCCCGGAATCGGTTCGAGACTGAACGGCGGACGCCCGTATATGGAGTATCCTTCTGACTGATCCATTAAATAATGAACGACTTTCGTTTTTAAGTTGTTTAACAGCGACTGGCGGACGGCGTTTACCCTCGTTGCGGTCAGCAGGAAGTAAATGCCTAAGCTTTGCCCGTCGCGTGAAATCTGGATGAATTCCGTTTCCAATTCATGCATTTCGTCTTTGACGATATCGAAATTATCAATTGTGATAAATATAAACGGCAGCTCTTCTTCACTGAGCGAATTGTACATTTTAATATGGCTGACTTCTTTTTCTCTGAACAGCCGTTTCCGCCGCTCGATTTCTTCCTTGATGCGGATCATGAATTTTTCAATCTTTCTCATTTGATCCATTAAGAAATAATCTGCGGTGTGCGGAAGCTTTGCCAATGGCAGAAGCGTTCCGTTTCCGAAATCAAAGATATACATGTGAAGCTCTTGTGGCGTGTACCCTTCCGCGAAGTTCATCAGGAATGTGATGGCAGAAACTGACTTGCCGTAGCCCGATGAGCCGAAAATACCGATGTTGCCGTCATCCATCATCGTATAAGCGAGAGGCGCCTGTCTTTGCTGATCAGGCTCATCCACGCAGGCGATGAAGAAGCGGTCTTTTTCCTTCGCAGGATAAAGCGTGCGCGGAATACGTTCGGCAAGCGGCGGCAGCCAAGGGCTCGGCAGCTTTTCAATGCCCATTTCTTTTTGAATCCGCTCGATTTCTTCGACTACGGCCTCTATTTCTGCCGGGGCGTCTTTTTTCGCCGCATCATCCGCGTCGACCTCAGACAGCGGAATTAAGCCGGTATCGGTAACGATGGCAATGTCATCCTCGGTGCCGTATACATCTTCCATGTAAGGGGCGCCGCTCCAGGCAGACTGGAACTGCTCATACACTTCATTATTTCCGACTTGCAAATAGCCGCGTCCGGTGACGGTAATATTCGCCGCATCACTGTTTTTCAGGATTTCTTTACTGTCGCTTGCATCCTGCACTTTCAGCGCGACCTTAAAGCGTGAGTTGCTCCATATCTGGTCGTCAATGATGCCGCCCGGCTTTTGCGTGGCGAGGATTAAATGCACACCGAGGCTCCGCCCGATGCGCGCCGCGCTGACAAGCTCCCTGATAAAGTCAGGCTCTTCGCTTTTGAGCTCGGCGAATTCATCTGAAATCAAAAACAGGTGCGGCATCGGAATATCCGTTTCTCCCTGTTTATACAGCTTTGTATAGTCATTGATGTGATTGACGCGGTATTGATCAAACAGCCGCTGCCGTTTTTTCAGCTCGCTTTTGATGGAGGCAAGCGCCCTGATACTGAAGTTTCTGCTTCCTTCGATGTTCGTGATGGTTCCGAGAAGGTGCGGCATCTTGCGGAACGGCTGCGCCATTCCTCCGCCCTTATAGTCAATCAGCAAAAACGCCGCTTCATGCGGGTGGAAATGAACGGCCAATGACAGAATATACGTTTGCAGAAATTCACTTTTCCCGGAGCCGGTCGTCCCCGCCAGCAATCCGTGCGGCCCGTGGGCTTTTTCATGCAGGTTTAAATACACGATATCGTCTTTTCCCTTGTAGCCGATCGGAACAGCCAGCGATTTAGCAGACTCACTTGTCTCCCACTTCTGCCTGATGCCGATTTCTTTTACTTCCTTCGCATGAAACAGTTCCAAAAATGAGACCGTTTCTGGAATGGAATTCGTCATCCCGACCTGATGGTACAATGTCCGAAGCGTCCGGGAAAACCGCTCATTGTCTGTCCGTTCATGCCTGTCCAGCTTAAACGGGATCTGCACCGCTTTTTTCTTCTGAATGAGAATGTCGCCCTCATCCTCATTAATGTAGCGGACGAGGGTGTGAATGTTTTCTGCCAGGCTTTCCTTCGTTTCCGCGGCAATGATCGCCGAGATGCCGAGATGCTCATGCCGGCCTTCGATATATTCTAAAATGACGTGCTCTGCAATCAGCTGCTGATTTGTGATGACAAAAACAAAATGCGGCTGGAAGATCTTTTTTTCTTTCTCGTCTTCCAAATCCCGCTCCCGCAGCAGCTCATAAATGGACGATAACAATTGATCGCGCGTCTGTTCATTGTAAATAAACCCTTTCGCATACATATGAGGCAGCTGAAATTGCGGCAGCCACTTCATCCATTCCCAATCCTTATATTCCTCTTCATGAAAGATAAAGACAAACCGCAGGTCATGGTAGCTGTTGAAGAAAGCGAGCTGGCCGATCAGCTGATGAATTTCATTTTTGACGATCTGGGGTTTCCCGACGAGCCCCATCGGCCCTTCTTGTAAATCAACGGTCACGGGCGCATGGCGGATATCTTTATATACACGCTGCATGTGCTGCGACTGCTCCATCAAATCATCGACATCCCGATTCGCCAGGTCTCCGCCGCTCATCGAAATCTCGTAGCTTGCCGGAACCGTGCCCGTTCCGAGCCGGAGCATCAGGAAATCCCTGCTTTCCAGCGATTTCTCCCAAATGCGGCCGCTGATTTCAGAGGTTAAATATTTCATTTTTTCAAACGGAGGAAAGTGATGCGTCAGCACTTGCAATTGTTTTTCCGAAAGCGTCTGAAGCTCTTTCCGTTTGTTTTCTAAATACTGCTTGTACACACGCTCCCGCTTTTCCTCCCGTTTTTTCCGCTGCGTTTTTTCTCGGAAATACTGCACGGTGGACGTAATGAGAGTCATCATAAACATCGCCAAAGAGACGAGAATGAAAATACCCCTCGGCTGTATAATGGCGACAACCCCCATTACAATCAGCATGACCACAGGAGGCAGAATGACGAGCCACAGCCCCCGGTTATTCTGTTCGCTTTCCTGCGAAGGGAAACTGAATGACACGCGGTCTTCGGGAAGATCGTAGACCATCCGCGGCGTTCTTCGATATTGCGGGTATTTCTTTTTCATTTCGGTGCTTGGCTTTAACGTTTTGATTAAGCCGCTTTGAAACGGTTCGTGATGAATGACTTCTAAAAGGTCATCCTCGGTCAGCCTCACACGCAGAAAATTCCACAGCAGCTCATCTCCCGTCCGAAGCTTTTCAGGAGCTTTTGTGAGCTCTCCGTTCAGATAAACTTCCCGGCCGCCAGGAACAACAGACCAGCTTCCTCCCGCTTTTCGCAGATAAAAATCGCCTGTTTGAGCGGACGACGGCTCTTTGTATATATCCGCTTCCTCTGTTGCTGATGAGAAAACGATCTCGTCCTTCCCACCGATAAAGTAAACGGAGGATTCTTCCTGATCAGGAGTGAGAAGAAGCCGCAGCGTCTCTTCTTCAATCCGGCAGGGCATTTCATTTCCTATTGTCAATTCGCCGGCACAGTTATTTCCCAGGAAAACTTCGTAATGATCTGTTTCCTTACGATAAAGGGTTGCGGCAGGCTGCCGTAACGGCAGTGTGCCGAACGTGATCGTATCCTTTATTTCCGGGCCGATCGTAATCGGCTGAGACGGCGGGAGTTCAGACAGCTGAATCTTTTGTACATGCTCCCGGTAAAAGACCCATAACAGACTCATATGGCGAACCTCCTGACTGCCTGATCGTTATTTACGGCCAGTTGATATACGCTGTTATTTTTTTTCATCTTTTTTCTCATCTTTCTTGTCGCTCTCTTTGTTATCCTTTGCTTCGTCCTTTTTGCCGTCTTTATCCTGTCCTGCGGAAGCTTCAGCGGTGTTTTCGTCCGCTTCTTTGTTTTGCTCTTCCTGCTCTTTTTTCGCCTTCTCCAGCTCGCTTTCCACAGCGTCCAGTTCTTTCTGCTTTTCGTCGTCTTTCATACTGTCGTCCGCCAATAATTGCTGCTTATATTTTGTAAGCCCGAGCCAGATATACGGGTTGTACTCAAGATTGCGGCCGATATTGATGGCTTCTTCATTTTCCCCTCGGCCGATATCAATCCAATAAAGGAAGTGCTTCGGATCTGATTGCAGGGTGACCAGATTTCCGATGTTTTTCCGCTGTTCTTCCCTCAGATTTTCAACTGCCACATAAGAGGAAGCAAGCTCGTACTGCACAGATTCCGGGAGGCTTTCCGCATCGTATTTGGCGAGTGTGTCAATGACTTTGCTGTACTGCTGATTTAAAAAATAGCGGTTGCTTTCCGTAATTGCCTCTTGCTTCGGCTGGGCGAAAAACAGTGCGTACAAGGAATACAGAAGCGCCGGCACAAGGAGGACGGCAAGCGCCAGTCCGGCGTATCTTTGGATTTTCCATTTCTTTTTCGGCAGTTTTATGTATGTCTTGTCCCTTGCTTCGAGGGAATCAATTACGGTTAGAATGGTTTCTTCCAGTTCTTCAAACGTTTCCGCTTCTAACACGCTTTTTACCTCGGGAGTGAATTGAAGCGTCTCCTTGTACTTCAAATATTCTTCGAAGGTGAAAGCCCCGTCAGCCGCAAGCGCCGCACATGCTTTGAGCTCTTTTAACACCCTTTCTCTGTCTTCCTCATAAGGCGGGAGGCTCTCCTTTACGCCGTAATGAAGAAAGTAAGGTGTCAGCGCTTTATCAAACACGATATTCTCCGGGGCGGCAATCAGATTGAGCCGTTTCAGCTTATGCTGTTTCACGGCTTGAACGAGACGGTAGGCAAATTGCCACCTGCTTTTTTTATCTTTTCCTTTTATATAGCGGAAAGCCTGGTAAGAAGAAGGGGGTCTGATCGTTATGGTTACTTCGTCTTCTGAGACTGAAACCTCTTTTTGAAAAAAAGGATCAGCCTCTTTAATCACGTTTGCTTCCAGCCCGTCAAGAAGCTTGACTTTTTCCCGCTGGAAGGTGAACGTGAAGCCTGATTCGGTTTCTTCCCGGACGGCGTCCAGTTCTGTTTCTAAATAAGATCTGTTATGACCTGTCATTCCACCATGTCCTCTCATAAAATTTCAAGGCGGTCTCCGTTCGTAATGCCGCAGTCAGATAATTTTTGCTCTCCGGAAAAAACCGTTTCTTTATTGACCACTCTGATCCAATAGCCTTCACGCGGCGGAACGGATACTTGCTGAGCCTGCCGGGCAATATCAATGACTTTTTTCACAGAATGGTAATCTGACAATCTGAGATCGAAGACGCTGCCGTTATAATGTGTTAAATCTATTGTAATATCGATATACATATTCATATCACCCTTACATAGAAAGAGCGCCGTCTTCTTGATTGAATCAGGCGCTCCGTTCTTCATTCATCTTATTATCCGCGAATTTGGTTAGCGATATCTTGGTCAGTAGACTCAAGCGTATTTGCCGTTTGATCGAGCTGATGATTCACATCTTGAAGCAATTCAGACATTTTAATAAATGAAGGTTTCAGCTGCTCATATTGATCCGCGAATGCTTCACTTGAAGCACCTTCCCACATGCCTTTCAAATCAGAAATCATGCGGTTCAGGCGGTCAACCTGATTCATGACTTCCTGACTTTCAACGCCATATTGCTTAGCCATCGCTCTTAGCTCTTCGGGTGTGACACGAATTAATCCAGACATATTCCTTATACCCTCCTGTGTCATCAGCCTAAATATGGGCTAATTCACTTATTTTTTGAACGTCATTATTATAAAAACAACAATTCGGCACAGTCAAACAAATCTGTTTTAATTTTACAAAATGAGTCTTATGATATATTGGATTTTTCGTTATATTTACACATTTTGTAAATATAATAGTATGATTATCTTATTCTTTTCCATTTTTTCAAATGATCCTATTTTCCTACTCCGCTTCCGTTCAAAGATGCCTTTCAGTCTGAAAAACAAGATGGTAAGATCAAGATATGAAGCTATGAAAAAGTAGGGATACAGATGACCAATCCAAAAGATCCATTTAAGTACAGTTTCGACAGGCTTGAAGATGTAGCCGACCATATCAGCGAGGTCCTTCAATGCCCCATTACAATAGAAGACGTTAATCATAAACTGCTTGCATACAGCACGCACAGCGATTGTACAGATCCGGCCCGGACGTCGACGATTATCGGGCGGAGGGTGCCTGAAAAAGTCATCAACAAACTGTGGAAAGACGGAACCATTCCGGCCCTTTTAAAAACGGACCAGCCGATCAAAGTGAAAGAAATTGACGAGGTAGGCCTGAGCAACCGCGTGGCGATTTCCATCTGGAAAAACAGTCAGGTACTTGGATTTATTTGGGCGCTTGAAATCAAAAAAAAGCTCAATGACGAGGATCTGAAGACGCTTCAGCTGGCAGCCAAAGCAGTGCGGAACAAGCTTTTGCACCTGCAGATCCGCAAAACGAAAATCGAAGAGCGGGGCCAGGAGTTTTTTTGGAAAATGCTGACCGGCCATATTTATCAGGAAGCCGAGATGGCCGAAGGATTTCATAAGCTCGGAATGGCGCTGCCGTCCGTATTCAGCGTCATGATCATCCGTTTGCATGAGGAGCTGACTGAAAAGACGGAACAGCAGCTGCAATATTTGCAGGAAACGACACAGCAGATTCATGTCATGCTGGCGACTGTCGATTCAAATGAATTAATCCTATTAACCGCGCCGAAAACCGATCAGCCTTTTAAAGATTTAAAGCATTTCGCCCTCCATGTTCAAAAACAGCTGAAAGAACGATATAAAATTGAGGATGCGTCAATTGCTTTCGGCGGTATTTACGAATCGATTTCTTATGTTTACCGGTCTTACCAAGAAGCGCTCTCTGTATTAAAAGCGAAAGAACGGTTTGTGAGAGAAACCAAACACCTTTTCAGCTTTTCTGAACTCGGCATTTATCAGTACCTTGATGTGTTGGATGAAAAACGCAAGCACAGCGGCTATATGAACTATTCCCTGTCAAAGCTTGAGCAGTATGACAGAGAGCATCAGGCCGATATGGTAAAAACGCTCGAACATTTTATTGATGCCGACAGCAACGTCAACACCGCCGCTAAAGCGCTTAACATCCATGTCAATACATTGAATTACAGGCTGAAAAGAATCAGCCAGATCGCAGAAATCGACTTAAAAAACGTGAATGAAAAGTTTACGATTTACCTTGATATCAAGCTTCGCAACATGGGTTCGTGAAATTTCACAAATCCGTGTTTTTTTATTTTCTGTTTCAAACAAAGAATTTTCGCAAAAATCGCGCTACACTTGAAGCATCACACAAACATTGGGGGAAACAGACATGATTATCGGGGTTCCAAAAGAAATCAAAAACAATGAAAATCGAGTGGCATTAACACCTGGAGGCGTTTCACAGCTTATCGGAAACGGCCATCGGGTTCTTGTGGAATCCGGAGCGGGACTCGGAAGCGGTTTTACTAATGAAGATTATGTATCTGCAGGCGCGGAAATTCTGGAGGACAGAAAGCAAGTATGGGATGCGGAAATGGTCATGAAGGTAAAAGAACCGCTGGCTGAGGAGTATGCGTATTTCCGTCAGGGCCTGATCTTATTCACTTACCTTCATTTAGCCGCAGAGCCGGAATTAGCTAAAGCGCTTACAGAAAAAGGCGTGACAGCTATTGCGTACGAAACGGTAACGGACGGACGTTCACTTCCGCTGCTTACGCCGATGTCTGAAGTGGCTGGAAGAATGGCCGCTCAGATCGGTGCTCAGTTCCTTGAAAAACCAAAGGGCGGAAAAGGAATTTTATTAGCCGGCGTACCGGGTGTATCCCGCGGGAAAGTCACGATCATCGGAGGGGGCGGCGTCGGAACAAATGCCGCGAAAATGGCTGTCGGACTCGGTGCCGATGTGACGATGATCGATTTGAACGCAGACCGCCTGCGTCAGCTTGATGATATTTTCGGGCATCAGATTAAAACACTGATCTCAAACCCTGTAAATATTGCAGACTCTGTCGCGGAAGCTGATCTTCTGATCTGCGCCGTACTCATCCCGGGAGCCAAAGCGCCGACTCTCGTTACCGAAGAAATGGTCAAACAGATGAAACCGGGTTCCGTCATTGTTGATGTTGCCATTGATCAGGGCGGCATTGTGGAAACCGTTGATCATATTACAACACACGATAATCCGACTTACGAAAAACACGGCGTCGTTCATTACGCTGTTGCCAATATGCCGGGCGCCGTACCGCGTACATCTACGCTCGCATTAACGAATGTGACCGTTCCTTATGCGCTTGAAATCGCCAATAAAGGCGCGGCGAAAGCCATTGCCGAGAGCCCGGCGCTTAAAGCGGGGCTGAATACGGCTAACGGACATGTCACGTATGAAGCGGTAGCCAAAGACTTAGGCTATGACTACGTACCTGCTGAAAAAGCGATGCAAGGTTCAGCTGCAAAAGCTTAATAGATATGAAGAGGACAGCCTGATCAGCGGGCTGTCCTTTTTTCTTTCTCATAAAAGGAAAAACGGACACCTGTCTCGAATATCAATTCATATCCCGGAAGAAAAAGGAGGATTCATATGGCTGTTCAGCACTATGGTGTATTAAAAGGCACTGTGTTAGATATGAGAAGGGAAACAGATGATGATTCTCCGCATTTTCAAGTCGAGGTGCTAGGCGAGCCTGATACGCACTATCGCTGTGCGATCAATGTCATGTCAAGTTCAAAAGAATCAGAGGTTCTGTATGCGGCGCGCGATCATTTTGACGCAAGCGCGATCACCCTGCTGCCGAACATACCGTATGGGTACACCCCAATTGATGAAACGAGCCGTGAGCTGGCGCTGGATTATGTCCGCGGCGGATTGTTTGATCCCCGGAACATGGTGCCGCTCCCGCATGAAGTCACCGGGCCTGATAATGACTTAAATGATTTTATTGAGACGTATATGCAAAAAGCAAAATCGGAAAAAGCCGCCGTCTATATTTACGGCTCTAAATTCGGACCGGAGCCGGGCGCTGATAAGATTTTCGGATTCAAACCGACAAACGGCATGCATAATATTCATATGAATCAGGGAAATCCAATTGACACACGCTGGAAGAAGGATAACGGAACGTGGCACGACGGCGGTATTTTAATCCAGTTTGCAGACCAGTGGGCCGCGGTCTTTTTGGCTTTTCTGTCTCAGTCATGGTGCACGAATGAAGAAGGACACCCTTATACATTTTGTGATCATACACAGCTTAACAGCTGATATTCGTATAAAAAGCCTGCCGAAATAGCGGCAGGCTTTAATTTATTACATCTTAGCGGCTTCGGCCTGTTTCAGGCTTTCCGGCCTCATATCACGCCAGTTTGTTTCAATATATTCGAGACAAACGGAGCGGTTTTCATTCATCAGGCGAGTTTCCCAGCCGTCCGGCACATCCAGATAGGCCGGCCACAGTGAGTACTGGCCTTCAGCATTGACCAGGACATGATATAAGCTGTCTTCCCGTTCAAATGGATTTGTCATAGCAGATTGATCCTTTCTTTACCGGACTGTACGCCGTCCGTTTAATTTCTCTGCCAGAATCGCGCCGATGTCGGCAAGCGGTCCCGGCTGGCACATATCCTTATGGCGGCAGTCTAAATCATACCGCTCGATTTTTCCCGTAATATACGGTTTCCAAGTATCCGGCTCAATCGGGTCAAACCACTCCGGAATAATCGCGGATCTGAAGAACAGTACATCTCCGTGGAACGGCTTCGGCTTGTATGTTCCTAACAGCCCGACAGAATTAATGTACGTGTCTTTCAGGTTCATCATCACCGACTCGTCCAGACTGGCTAATGCGCTTCCCTCACGGCGGAGAATGGTCAGCGCGGTGTCAAAATCAAGCGGCTGATCCCCGAGGCTGTCCGGATCGTACCCTCCCAGGGCAAGCAGCGCAATGACGGCTTCCTCGTCATCAGGCGCATTTTTTATCGGCAGAAAATGATTCGGGTACGCGTCAAGCATCACCAAAAGCGAAACCTCTTCGCCCCGGCTCTGTAATTGTGTCGCCATGGCCTGAATGACATTTCCCCCGAGAGACCAGCCGAGCAGACGGTACGGCCCTTTCGGCTGCACGGTGCGGATCTTTTCAATATAATCCGCCGCCATGTCATCAAGGCTTTCGGGAAGCGGTTCTTTTTTTCCGATGCCTCTCGCCTGTAAACCGTATATCGGATAATCGGCTTCTAAAGAAGACATCAGCCCGGCATAACACCAGCTGAGACCGCCGGCAGGATGGACACAAAACAGCGGTGTTTCTTCTCCGGCTGTTCTGAGCGGCAGAAGCACATCAAGCGCGCTTGTCCCTGTGCCCGTCTCAAGCCTTTCAGCAAGACTTGCCACCGTAGGAGCTTCGAATAATGTTCCGATACTGAGCTCGGCTCCCATCGCTTCCCGAATACGGCTCATTAAATGAACCGCAAGCAAAGAATGGCCGCCTAAATCAAAGAATCTGTCATCAATACCGACACGCGGCAGGTGCAGCACCTCTGCGAACAGCTCACACAGCATTTCTTCCTGAGGTGTTCTCGGTCCCCGGCCGGAGACCTCCATTTGGAAGTCAGGCGCAGGGAGCGCTTTTCGGTCAAGCTTTCCATTCGGTGTCAGCGGCAGTTCATCCATTTGGACAAAAGCAGACGGAACCATATAATCCGGCAGGCTTTCTCCGGCAAACCGGCGAATCTCTCCCGTATCTAAGCTGCTGCTGTCAGAGCGGACAAGGTAAGCGGCGATCCGTTTGTCTCCCGGCCGGTCTTCACGAACGACTGCGGCCGCGTCCTCAACTCCCGGATGTTTGACGAGAACCGCCTCGATTTCTCCCAGTTCAATCCGGAATCCGCGGATTTTTATCTGGTGATCCGCCCTTCCCATATAATCAAGAGAACCGTCCGTCCGCAGGCGGGCTAAGTCCCCCGTCCGGTACATTCTCGTTCCCGGCGGGCCGTACGGATCAGCCACAAAGCGTTCCGCGGTCAGGCTTTGCCGCCCTAAGTAACCGCGTGCCACACCTTCCCCTGCAACATACATTTCGCCTGTGATGCCCGGAGGCACAGGCTCAAGCCGGTCATCAAGCACATATACGTTCAAATCAGGAATGCCGCAGCCGATGAGGCTGTTTGCCTTCAGTTCCGCAATGTTTTTGTCTAATTCAAGATAACTGACGTGCACCGTCGTTTCCGTAATGCCGTACATATTTATGAGCACCGGCTTATCATCCGGATGGCGGCTGTACCAATCTTCAAGCCGGCCCAGCTCAAGCGCCTCGCCGCCGAAGATGATATATCTGAGTGCGAGCTGCCGCCCCAGTTCTTCGTTTTCTTTTTCCGCATGCATCAGCTGGTAAAACGCTGACGGCGTTTGGTTAAGCACGGTCACCCGCTCTTTCACAAGAAGATCCAGAAACGCTTCCGGCGATCTGCTGATGTCATGCGGCACGACGACGAGACGTCCGCCATGAAGCAAAGGCCCCCACATTTCCCAGACAGAGAAATCGAATGCGTAAGAGTGAAACATCGTCCATACATCATCAGAATTAAAGCGGTACCAGTGCTGTGTCGACTCAAACAGCCGGATGACATTGCTGTGCGGGATGATGACTCCTTTGGGCACACCGGTCGATCCCGACGTGTAAATGACATAAGCCGGATGAAGCGGTGACAGCGGACAAATCCTGTCTGCGTCAGTCGGGTTCGTGACGGCATATTGCTCAAGTGTTTCTTTTTTCTGCGGGTCATCCAAAATGAAGGACGGCATACCACTTTCGGCAGGAAACTTACTTGCGCCTTCACGATCGGTAAGCATAAATACAGGCTTGGCATCATGTAACATAAAAGCGATGCGGTCCGACGGATAATCGGGATCAAGCGGCAAATACGCAGCTCCCGTTTTCAGGACGGCTAACAGCCCGACAATCGTATCTAAAGAGCGCGGCAGGGCCAGCGCGACAAACTGCTCCGGGCCGACGCCGCGGGCGATCATCAAATGTGCGAGCTGATTGGCTTTTTGATTCAGCTCTTTATAAGTGAGCCGGCTCTCTTTAAATACGGCCGCCGTTTCATCCGGTTTTTCGGCGGCCTGTCTTTCAAACAGTTCAGGCAATGTCTTTCGAGGCTGAGTGTGCTGTTTATTCCGTTTAACCGGCAATAGCTTTCGGCGCTCTTCATCAGAAAGAATCGTTAAGCTTCCGATCGGCTTTTCCGGATGCGATGCGGCATCTTTGAGCAGAAGAAGCAGACGTCCTGCAAGTGCTTCAGCCGTTTCTTGTTTGAATAGGTCCGTGCTGAATTCCAAAAGACCTTCAATACCGGCAGGCGTCCCGTCGTCATGGCGCTGTTCGGCCAATTCCAGCGTCAAATCAAATTTGGACGCTCCTACGCTGCTGATTTGCAGGCTTGTTTCTATGTCCGGAAGGCTGAGTACAGGATCAGGCGTATTTTGGAATGCGAGCATCACTTGGAACAGCGGATGTCTTGACCGGGAACGAACCGGATTCAATTCCTCCACGAGACGTTCAAACGGCACGTCCTGATGTTCATATGCGGCGAGATTTATCGTCCGGACCCTTTCAAGAAGCTCACAAAAGCTTGGATCGCCTGAGGTATCGGTTCTCAGCACGAGAGTATTAATGAACATGCCCACAAGGTCGCCCAATGCGTCATCACTGCGGCCGGCTATCGGACTGCCGATCGGAATATCGGTTCCGGTCCCGAGCCGGGTCAGCAGTGCGGAAAGCCCTGATTGAAGCACCATAAACAGGCTTACGCGCTGATTTCTGGCAAGTGAGAGAAGACGGGTATGAAGCTCTTGGCCGATTTTGACCGGAATGACGCCGCCTCTGTAGCTTGATTCGGCGGGTCGCGGAAAATCAGACGGCAGCTCCAGCTGATCCGGTACATTTTCAAGTGTTTTCTTCCAGAAATTCAACTGGCGCGCTATTAAGCTCTCAGAATCAGATACGCTTCCTAAAAGCTGCTGCTGCCAAAGCGCATAATCAGCATATTGAACCGCTAGCGGCGGCCATTCTGCTTTTTTGCCTGTTTGGCGGGCGTTATAGGCCGCGGATAAGTCACGCATGAGCGGATTCAAGGACCAGCCGTCACCTGCGATGTGATGCAGGAGAACCATCAGCGCATATTCACCGTCGCCAAGATCAAACAGCTCAGCCCGTACGGCCGGCTCTTTTGCGAGATCAAACCGGTAGCGTGCCGCAGCGGCAAGCATGTCTTGAAGCTCGTTTTCGTCTGCATGTGTCACTGTAAACACGGGACAGGCTTCTTCAGCAGGCAAAATGAGCTGATGAGACGAGCCCTTATTTTCCGGAAAAACGGTGCGCAAGCTTTCATGGCGGCTGACAACATCGTAAAAGGCGTGTTTCAGCGCTGTTTGGTTAAGCTTTCCTGACATACGGACAATCACCGGAATGTTGTAAGTCGGGCTCGGACCTTCAAGGCAGTAGAGAAACCACAGACGCAGCTGCGCGAATGACAGCGGGATATGCTGCGGACGGGCAAACGGCTTAAGCTGTGGCCGCGCGTTCTTTGCAGTGTCCAGCTGTGCGGCGAGCCCTGCAACCGTCGGTGTATCAAACAGACGGCCGATGCCTAGCTCTGCGCCCATCGTCTCCCGGATCCGGCTCATCAGGCGTCCCGCTAAGAGTGAATGGCCGCCCAGTTCAAAGAATCCGTCATCAATTCCGACCCGTGCGAGACCGAGAACCTCGGCAAACAGCTCGCATAATATTTCTTCCTGCGGCGTCCGCGGCCCTCTGTCACTCAGGACAGCGGAAAAATCAGGTGCAGGCAGAGCATTGCGATCGAGCTTCTTATTCGGTGTCAGCGGCAGTTCCTCCAGCTGTACAAATGCGCCCGGCACCATATAATCCGGCAGGCTTTCGCCCATATATGCACGAAGGCCGCCGATATCAAGGGGGTGATCCGCGACAGCATAAGCCGCCAGCCGCTTGTCTCCCGGCTGATCTTCACGGACAATGACAGCGGCCTGCAAAATACCCGGATAGTTCGACAGCACCGTCTCAATTTCCCCTAATTCTATCCTGAATCCGCGGATTTTAATTTGATGATCGGCTCTGCTGATATAATCAAGTGAACCGTCCTCACGCCAGCGCACGAGATCCCCCGTCCGGTACATTCTCGCACCTGCGGGGCCGTACGGGTCGGCAATGAATCTTTCCGCTGTTAAATCAGGCCTGTTAAAATAGCCTCTGGCAAGCCCCTCGCCTGCGATATAAAGCTCACCCGCAACTCCCGGCGGGACGGGCTGCAATGCGGCATCCAGCACATATACCCGCGTGTTCCAAATCGGCTTTCCGATCGGGGGCGTCCCTGTATAGTCTTTTGCAAGCGGCTGTGCGGCCGACCAGATTGTTGTTTCAGTCGGCCCGTACAGATTCGTCACCGTACAGCCTAATTCAAGCAGGGCATGCATTAACGCTTTCGGGAGCGCCTCACCTCCGACAAGCACGTGAATCGACCGAAGTGAATCCGGTTCATTTGTGACTAATGAATGCCATAATGTCGGCGTTGCCTGCATGATTGAAATACCGTATGAGTGAATCATGTGCGCAAGCGCCTGCGGCTCCTGAATCGTCTCTTTTCGGGCGATGACGCACCCCGCCCCGCTGATGAGCGGAAGGAAGAGCTCAAGTCCTGAAATATCAAACGCCGCAGTCGTAACGGCGAGCAGGCGGTCTTGTCCGCCGAGCGGAAACATTTCCCACATGGATAAGAGAAAATTGCTTACGCTTTTTAATGTGACGACAACGCCTTTCGGTCTGCCCGTTGAGCCCGAAGTATAAATGATATAAGCAGGGTTTAAAGGTGAACATTCCGCCTGAGCAGGACCGTCAGCATTTTGACCGGCAATGATTTTTACCGTATCCGGGTCATCAAGAATAATCCTTTTTGCATTGCTGTCTTCCGGCATGCGGCCCGATAATTCCATCGTTGTAATCAGACATGCAGGCTGTGCATCTTTGAGCATGTATGTGATCCGCTCAGAAGGAAAATCAGGATCAAGCGGCAGGTACGCGGCTCCCGTTTTCAAAACGGCCAGCATGCTCACGGCTAAATCCTGTGACCGCGGAAGCAGTAAAGCGGCAAATTGTTCCGGCCCGAGCCCTTTCTGCTTTAACATGGCGGCAAGCTGGTTTGCGCGCTTGTTCAATTCGGCATAGGTGAGCTCTTCGTTTTCCGTGATGATTGCCGGGCGGTGCGGTGTTTTTACGGCCTGGTCGTAAAACAGCTCCGGGAGACTTTTCTGCTTTTCAGGTTTGCACGTGTCATTCCAGCTTTTCAGCACGCGGAGACGTTCGCTTTCAAGCAGAAGATTGAGTGTGCCGATTTTTTGTGTCTGGTCTTTCACAGCTGATTCCAACAGCAGCAGGAAGCGTTTTTGATGGTTTTCAATATCTTCGGCGCTGTACACTTCCGGATTCGCATCAAAGTCCACACGTAATCCGCTGCCGTCGGCTCTGTCGTAAACGTTAATTGACAAATCATCAACGGGCCCTGCTGATAAGTTATGAACGGTTCCCCGCGATCCGGCGAAATCAAGCGCGTAATCAAACGGCATCACATTGACTTGCGGACCGAACAGCCTGCGGTTTTCTCCTAATAATTTAAGATCGCGGCGCAGGTCTTCATGGCGATATTTCTGATGACGCCGGATGCTTCGGATTTCTTTTGCCACTTGGCTGACCGCCTCGTGAAAATGCATATCCGGGCGGAGAGAAAGCCGCAAAGGCAGCAGATTCATCACCATACTCGGAATATTCAGTGAAATCGAACCGATCCGGCCCATCATCGGCAAACCGAGCACGATATCCCCGGCGCTTGTCATCCGATGAACATATACAGCTACCGCGGCCGTGACCGCCTCATGCCAGTTCGGAATCGCTTTCACATGCTGTAAAGCCGTTTCAGAAAAATAAGCCGTGCTCCTGTGAAAGCTTGTTGACGTTCTCGGCGCTCTTTCCGCCAAGCTGACGACATCAGGTTCATCTGCAAATTTCTCCATCCAAAATTCCCGATCTTTCAGGAATTGATCAGACGCGCGGTACTCTTGATCTTCTTTTACCAGATCCTCCAAAGAACCGAAGGAGCGCCCGTTATCCGGACGTCCCTCCCGTATTGCGGTGTACATTTGCGCCGTACGCCGTGCCAGCAGTGAAAAACCGTAGCCGTCTATCGCGATGTGGTGAATGCGCTGATACCAGAAAAAACGTTCCGGTCCGGCTTGGAATACAATGTCGCGGTACAAGTGCCCGGCCGCCATATCAACGGGCTCAGCCAAATCAGTCTGCATGATTCTGAGTGCGGCCTGCTTCGGATCAGCCGCTGCGCTCACATCTATGACATCAATCGCGGCCTCACAAGAAGGAGCGATCGTCTGTCTCGGTCCGTCTGTTCCCTCTGTGAAGCGGGCGTGTAATGACGCGGCTTCGGTCAGCACACGTTCAAGAGCCGTTTTAAATATGTTCACATCGAGCGCGCCATTTATCTCAACATACTCGCCTGTATTGTAAATCGGATTATCAGGATCAAGCTGCTGCGCAAACCAGATACCGGCCTGTGCGCCTGTCAGAGGCAGCTGTTGTGTATCATGCATTCTATTCTCTCCCTTATAAATAATCTGCATTCGGCAAGACTTTTTGAGATCGGGAAGAAAGCAGTCTCCACCACTCTTCAAGCGTCGGATTCTCCGCCAGTTCCACAAACGTCACTTCAGCTCCGTCACGGCGCCATTGTTCGACAAGGCTCATGATTCTGACGGAGTCAAGGCCTCTGTCCAGCAGGTCTTCCTGATCCGGAATATCGGACGGGGATTCTTGAAGAATCGCCGCAATTTGCTCCCGAACCCGTTCTTTTGTCAATGCGGCGGGAGTCTTCTCTTTTCCGTCAGAAACCGGCGAGCCGCCTAGCACTTCCAGCACTTCGTTTGTCAAAGCTGTGTAAGCGCAGCGCTGGGACGCATATTCGATGGCCATCTTATGTTTTTCTGAAGAAAAGTCAGCTACGGCGTCTCCGATAAAGAAGCTTTGAATATCATCCATAAAAGCTTCACAGGCTGTGACGAGGCAGCCGATGTGTGCGTAAATTCCCGTAATAATGAGCTGATCTCTGCCCTTTTCACGCATGATATCAAGGAGATTCGTCCGTTTAAACGCGCTGTATCTCCACTTTGTGAGGACAATGTCCTGATCTTCGGGGGCAAGCTCCGGAATGACCTTTTCTTCATAAGGACCGCTTTTAAGTCCCGGCCCCCAAAAATCCGTCAGCAGGGCGCGGTCTGCCGGGTCTTGGCTGCCCGGCTGCGCGGTGTACACCACCGGAATGCCGAGCGCTTTGCATTGCTCTTTTATTTTCTTGATATTCTGAGCCGCCTCCGTGATCGGAGCCTTCCCTTTCTCAAAAGCATCGACGAAATAATTCTGCATGTCATGGATTAAAAGCACCGCGCGTTTCGGGTTCAGCGTCCATGATACTTTATTTTCAGGCATATCTGACGCTGTCGGCAGCGCATATGCGGGAATAGCCGGTATAGCCAATATAAACACTTCCTTTTTATGATTGTTTGATTTCAGCAGGCTTCAATTTTTGGGCGATTGTTTCGCGAAGGTCCTTTTTGCTGACCTTGCCGACGCCGGTTTTTGGGAAAGAAGCGATAAATTCAACCCGGTCGGGAATTTTATATGCCGCCAGCCCGCGCTCCCGTAAAAATGCTTTCAGCTCTCCCGGTTTCGGCGCTTCTCCTTTCGGAATGACGAACACACAGGACCGCTCTCCGAGAAAATCATCCGGCATTGAAACCATGGCCGCATCATGAACGGCAGGATGAGCCAGAAGGTGATTTTCCACCTCTTCAGCGGCAATCTTTTCGCCGCCCCGGTTGATTTGATCTTTCGCGCGTCCTTCGACGACGATATACCCCTCCGCCGTCACTTTGACGAGATCGCCGGTCTGATAAAAGCCGTCGTCTGTGAATGCTCTTTTATTATGTTCAGGCGCTTTATAATATCCGCGGATCGTGTAAGGGCCGCGTGTAAACAAATGTCCTGTTTCTCCGGGAGCCACGTCCCGCCCGTCATCATCTAAAACCCGCACCTCATCAAATGGTGACATCGGTCTGCCTTGCGTATTGACAATGATCTCCTCGGGATCATCAAGTCTCGTATAATTCACCAATCCTTCCGCCATTCCGAAAACCTGCTGAAGAGTGCATCCGAAAGCGCTTTTCACACGGCGGGCCGCTTCAGCGCTGAATTTGGCGCCTCCAACCTGAAGCACTTGAAGGCTTGATAAATCATCACGCCGCGAAGCGGATGCTTCCATCCACACCATCGCAAGCGGCGGGACGAGCGCTGTAATCGTGACACGCTCTTTTTCAATTAACGGGAAGCAGTCATCCGGACTCGGCGCGGGTGACAGAACAACCCGGCCCCCGGCATATAAAGTTCCCAGCACACCGGGTGAGCTGAGCGGATAATTATGCGCTGTCGGCAAAGCGGCTAAATAAACGCTGTTATGATCCAAGCCGCATATTTCCGCACTGAGGCGCAGACTGTATATGTAATCATCGTGTGTCCTCGGAATCAGCTTGGACAGCCCCGTACTGCCTCCTGAAAGCTGTAAAAAGGCGACTTCCGCCGGGCTGACGTCTTCCAGCTGGACGGGCTCTCTATGCAGGCTGCTCAGTTCCTGAAATTCCTCAGCGTCGCCGGCCACAATGACATGCGCCAAAGCCGGAAGTTTGTCTTTCACCTGTCTGGCAAGCGCTCTGTAATCAAAGCCTGAATGCGTATCAGGAATGATGTATGCTTTCGCCTCCGCAAACTCGCAGAAATACGTAATCTCACTGCTTCTGTGAGAAGGCAGCGCGAAGACGGGCAGCGCCCCGAGCCGGAACAGCGCAAAAATCACTTCAAAAAACTCAGCGATATTCGGCAGCTGAACGACAACGCGGTCTTCCTTTTGAATTCCGAGCTTGTGCAGTCCCGCCGCCAAACGGTCGGCCCTTTCATCCAATTCTTTGTAGGTCCAATGTACACCTTTACACGTCACGGCAGTTTGATCTCCGTATAAAGCCGCGCGCTCTTTCAGCATCCCTCCGAAAGTTTCACCCTTCCAGCAGCCGTCTTTGCGGTATTTGTCAGCCCATTCTTCCGGCCATGGCGTAAATCCAGTCAGCACGATCTGTTTCCTCCTTTTTTACATCTCATCTTGATAAAGCCCCATCGCCCGGAGCATGGTGCGGAATTTCGCCGATGTCTCGTCCAATTCGTCCTGCGGCTTTGATCCGGCGACAATCCCGGCACCCGCAAAGAGCCGGAGAGACCTTGTTTCCGCTTCGGCGCAGCGAAGTGCGATAATCCATTCTCCGTCACCTTCAGCATCACACCAGCCCGCCATTCCCGTGTAGAAATTGCGGTCAAACGGCTCAATATTTTGAATCGCTTCTCTCGCCGCATCCGTCGGCGTTCCGCATACAGCGGGCGTCGGATGAAGAGCGATGGCCAGCTCAAGCGATGTCGTTGACGGATCACTAAGCTCTCCCTTTACCTCGGTGGACAAGTGCCACATCGACTCAGTTTTAATGAGTGACGGTTTTTCCGGCACATCAAGCACACGGCAGAATGGTTTAAGTGCGGCGGCAACTGCGGCAACGACTACGGCATGTTCATGCAGGTCTTTAGCTGATTGCAGGAGTTCCTCCGCTCTTCTCTGATCCTCTTCGGGATCTGTGCTTCGCGGTCTGGAACCTGCCAGCGGATTGGACAAAATGGATGTTCCGTTTTTCGACAGAAGCAGTTCAGGACTCGCGCCGAAAAGCGTTTTTCTTGTTTCTGACGTTCCCGTCACATCTGCAGCGAATGTATAGCCGCGCGGGTTGTGCTGCGCCAAATGCTTGACGGCCTGGGGAATGTCGATATCTCTTTCAGCGGTCAGATGCAGCGTCCTTGACAGTACAATCTTGCTGAGCGGACCGTCCGTAATATTTAAAATGCCTTGTTCCACACCGCTCATAAAGCCCTCAGGGTCAGGAACGGGCCGGATGTCATATGTATTCGCTTGGGGTTTTTCTGCGGAAGCTTCCGTAAACGAAAGCGGACCTGCCGTTAGGACGGCTTTCGGTACAAAAAGCCGCGAAGCTTTTCTCCCGTCAAACGGAATGGCGCCGGCCGCAATCGGATGTTTGATGCCGGCTTGCTTTGCCTCAAGAAGCGTCTGTCTCACACGTTCAGGCAGTGAGTCCAGCTGATTCTCCGCGTCTGCATCCGGCACTTTTGCAAACACACCTTCTGCAAGGAGCGTACTTTTCGGGGAAGCTAAAAAGAACGCTCCGGGCTTGTAAGCGTCCAGCACCTCTTTTGCAGACACTTCCGTCAATAAATGTTGATTTGTCATGATTGTCCCTCCTTCTCGTTACATCAAATGCCTAAAGTAGCGCCGCCATCCACGCATAAATCATGCATCGTGATATGGCTTGCCTGTTCAGAGGCCAGAAACAAAACGACATTTGCAATATCAGAAGGCTTTGCCAGCTTTTGAAGCGGAATTCCCGTTTTATATGTATCAAGCGAACCTCTGATAACGTCCTGTGCTCCGTTTTCATCCCGCCACAGCGCACGCTGCATGTCGGTTTCCGTTGAGCCGGGAGATACGATGTTGCAGCGGATATGATAGGCCGCAAGCTCCAGTCCGAGGCATTTCGTAAACATGACAGCAGCCGCTTTCGACGCCGCATAAGCCGCCATGGAAGCACGCGGAACTCCGGCTGCATTTGAACCGACCGTTACGATGGCGCCTTTTTTCCGCTCCATCATGTATCGGCTGACAGCCCGTGACACATGAAATACACCGGTCGTATTAACTGAAAATGTTTGATCCCACTCTTCATCACTGAGGGAATGCACCGGCCCTGGCCGCAGCACGCCCGCAACGTTCGCCAATATTTCAATAGGACCCATGTCGTGTTCAACGGCGGCGATGATATCATTGACAGCCGCACTGTCTGATACATCTGCTGCGAAAGCCTGTGCCTGCACGCCTTTTTCCCTGAGTCTGTCAGTAAGCCCCCGAAGCAGGCCTTCGTTCTTATCTATAGCAGCCACATTTACGCCTTGTTCAGCAAGGGCGAGCGCTGTTGCTTCTCCGATGCCTTGAGCGGCGCCGGTGACAACCGCCGTTTTCCCTCTCATTCCCAATGCGTCCATATTATCATTCCCTCCCTATATTGATAATGATTATCATTATCAATTATGATTCAAGACAATCATATCCAAATCAAAACACTCCGTCAATTAGAAAATTAGAATCAGCCGTATTTAGTTCTAAGGGCCTGTTTTTTCTCAGGCAGGAGAATACGGGGTATGAGGCCCTCCCGGATTCAGGCAGAAACGCAGGGCCCTGCTGATTAAAACGGGCAGGACAGAGATATGGCCCTCTCCTTCAAACTCGCGGTATTCAGCGCGGACTCCGCCACCTTCAAACTCGGATAGTACAGAATACAGCACCTCTGCGTGCTGCGGAATTCTGCTTTTATGTGTCTTTTCAATTTCTCCCGCTGCCAGCAGTACGCTGACTTGAAGATTGTCCTCAGAGAGCCGGTCTGACAAACGATCCGCTTCTTCCTGAATAAAACGTTTGTTCCAGTGAATTGACGGACTCCCGGCAACATAGGTCTGGAACATGTCCGGTCTCGTCAAAAGCACTTGCAGCACAAAAAGACCGCCCAGCGAATGGCCGAAAATCGTCTGCCTGTCTCTGTCGATCGGATAATCCCGCTCCACCGCGGGCTTTACTGCTTCTTCTATAAATGCCAGAAACGCTTCCGCTCCTCCCTGTTCGGGCCATGCCGCGCCGCGCGGATGCACCGGCAGTTCTGATCGAGAGAGCGGCATCGTAAAATCACTGTGGCGTTCGGCGGAAAACGGCTGATCAGTCGGGTAGCCGATTCCGACAATCACCGCCGGGACAACGCCTGTTTTTTCCGGCCGGCGGCTTTGCACCCGCAAAGCTTCGGCCATTGTACCGAACACGGAATTCGCATCAAGCAGATAGATGACGGGAAAGCCGGATGGAGGCGGTTCTTCCTGAGGAAAAGAGACAAAGATACGATACGTACGGCCTCCTTTTGAACGCATTTCTCTTACTTCTGTACCCGGAATCGCGTATCGTCCGGCCTGCGCGAAACCCCGCTTTGTTTGTTTTCCGTCCATTATGAGTTCATCTCCTCTATGACATTCGCTCCGCTTATTGATAATGATTTTCAATATCAAAAGACACCTCAAATAATAGGTTTTTTGCCAAACAAAGTCAATGGATTTTGGATATAAAAAAAGCACCTTATTTCAATAAGGTACCTAAGAACTATATGATGATATGTGTTTAATCCCATGTAAAGCGCTGATTTTTCCATGGATCTCCCCTCATATGGTAGCCGTTTTTCTCCCAAAAGCCGGGGTGGTTTTCCTTTGTGAACTGAATGCCGCGCAGCCATTTGGCGCTTTTCCAAAAATAAAGATGGGGGAAAACGCCTCTGAGCGGATAGCCGTGCTCGGGCGTTAACGGCTCGCCGTTATGCGCATATGCCAGCAGGGATGTCTCCCGCGTAAAATCAGAAAGCGGCAGATTGGCCGTCCAGCCCTCTTCAGCGTGCAAAATGACGAAACCGGCTTCTTTGTGAACGCCAGCTTTCTCAGCGATGTCTTTCGCGCGTATGCCCTGCCAGACGTTATCAAGACGGGACCAGCCCGTAACGCAATGAATATCATTTTTCAATTCGGCTTTCGGAAAGGCTTTAATATCGTCAAAGCTTAACAGCATAGGACGATCGACAAGCCCGTACACCTGCAGGTTCCATTTTGACATATCTTCATAATAAGGAACATTTCCGGCGTGAAGCACGGGAAACTTCGTTGTGACATTTTGGTTTGGCGGAATCCGATCCGACTGTCCTGTTTGTTTCGTTTTCCCGAAAAACATAGGGTTCCCTCCATTTAGTAAACCTATATAAAATTCATGTTGACAATTAATTATCCTTCGATTACGCTAATCTGGTACAAGTGTAAGGGGGAAAAACAAATGAAACAACGCAACCTTCGCGCGGGCGATATGGCGCTTATCGGCATGTTTGCCGCACTGATGGCCATCGGCGCCAACATTACATCAATGGCTCCCTTTTTGCAAGTTGCGGGAATTCCGCTCTCGCTGCAGCCTTTCTTTTGTCTGTTAGCCGCGATGCTTCTCGGCGCAAGACGGGCCGCCATTGCAATGACGGTATACGCATTGGCCGGACTCGCGGGGGCTCCCATCTTCGCCCAATTCTCAGCAGGCTTTGCGCCGTTTATCGGTAAGAGCGGGGGATTTATTCTTGCTTACATCCCGGCGGCATTTGCAGCCGGCTGGCTGCTGGAAAAGACAAAAGAACCCGGCCGTCTGCATTATGCATGGGCCTCTTTGATCGGAACCGCGGTCATTTATATCATTGGCACGACCTATACGTATATTGCGCTGAAATTATGGCTTCATGCCCCGATCAGCTACGGAATGGCCTGGTTTTATATGATTTGGTTTTTCATAAAAGATATCATTTTAGCACTGTTATTGGCATCTATCGCGCCTGCCATTTACAGGTCCATTCATAAAGCGACGGGCTTCAATCGAAATCCGGCGTAAGTTTTTTCAAGCATTCAAAAAGGCTCCCCTTTCCGGGAGCCTTTTTTTACAGGACAACTGCGGCAATCCAGCCGAATATGACAAGCGGAATGTTATAGAAAATAAATGTCGGGACGCACGTATCCCAAATGTGGTGGTGCTGTCCGTCGGCGCTGAGGCCTGACGTCGGCCCGAGCGTACTATCACTTGCAGGAGAACCCGCATCACCGACTGCAGCAGCCGCTCCGATTACGGCGATCGTCGCCATCGGGCTGAATCCGAGCTGAGCGCACAGCGGAACAAATATAGTCGTAATGACCGGGACGGTTGCAAATGACGATCCGATTCCCATTGTGATTAATAAACCGACGATCAGCATCAGGAGCGCGCCTAACGATTGGCTGTGGCCGATCAAGCCTGTTGATGCTTTGACCAAGGAAGCTACATCGCCCGTTTTGTTCAATACATTTGAAAAACCGGCCGCAACGAGCATGACAAAACCGATAAAGGCCATCAGAATCATGCCGTCTGTGATCAGCTTATCCGCTTCATTGCGCTTCATGACTCCGCTGATAAACAGCGTAAACAAGCCGGCGAGCGCGCCCATGATCATGCCTTCCACTCCGAGCACCTGTGACAGGTAGAGCTGAACGGCAAGCGACACGGCAATGGAGAACAGGGCGATCGCAATGCTTTTTTTCGTATAAGGAGAAGACGATAATCCGGCAATCTCCTTCGTCTCATATTTCTTCGGTTTGCGGAAGACGATGACGGATAAAATTAAACCGACTACCATCCCCGCCGTCGGGATGATTAAAGCATACGGGATATCACTGAGCGGCACCTTTAAACCGGCTGATGCCATATTATCTCTCAGCATCCCCTGGAAAATCTGTCCGAATCCGATCGGCAGAACAATGTACGGCGCAGTCAGTCCGAATGTCATCACACACGCGACCAGCCTGCGGTCCATTTCAAGTTCGTTAAATATTTTTAAAAGCGGCGGAATTAATACCGGAATAAACGCAATGTGAACGGGCACCACGTTTTGCGAGAAACAGGATATGATTAAAATAATCAGTACGATTAACACTTTAGACAGTGCTTTTTTCCGCGAATCTTCCTTCTTACCGATTAGTTTGACAGACGCTTCGACCATTGCATCGGGGAGCCCCGTCTTTGTCAGCGCCGCGGCAAATGCTCCGAGCAGCGCGTAGCTGACCGCGACGGTTGCATTTCCGCCGAGACCGTCCGTAAAAGCCTTCACCGTCTCTCCGAGGCCTAAGCCCCCTGTCAGTCCGCCGGCAAGCGCTCCGATCATTAAAGCTATAATAATATTGACACGCAGCAGGCTTAAGACGAGCATAAGCAATACTGCGACAACAACAGCATTCATTGATGAGTCCCTCCAAAAATCCTTTAGTTTGCTAATGTAGTAGATAATTAAAGTTAACATACATTCCGCGCTTTAGTCAACTAAAGATTTTGGAAATCAAAAAACCCGCTGCATCAAGGCAGCGGGTGCTGTTATCTTTCAGGCGTAAACCGCTCAGTCAAAACGGCCAGCGTCCTTGCCATGACGCCTGTTGCGCCGGCAGGGCCGAAGCATGTCGCTTTATTCGCCGTCGCGGTTCCCGCAATGTCGAGATGAACCCACGGGGTGTTTTCCGCGAATTCACCAATGAATGTGCCCGCCATAATCGCGTGGCCTTCTCTTCCCGGAGAATTGTTCAAATCAGCCATCTGACTGTTTCTCACGCGTTTTTTATCCTTTTCTGTAATCGGAAGCTGCCAGATCGGCTCTCCGGATTCCTTCGCCGATTCTGCCACCTGCTTATAAAACCCGGCGTGATTGGTCATGGCGCCCGTCATTTCGTTTCCTAAGGCGACAATGACACCGCCCGTTAACGTTGCGACGTCTACGAGGACAGAGGCTCCGTGCTGCTTGGCATATGTGATGCCGTCGGCAAGCACGAGGCGGCCTTCCGCATCGGTGTTCAGAATCTCAATGGTTTTTCCGCTGAGCGAGACGATGACGTCATCCGGCTTCATGGCATCAGACGAGATCATGTTGTCCGTAGACGGAATGACGGCTAGCACATTTTGTTCAGGCCGCAGTTCGCCGATAATTTCCATTGCGCCCAATACTGAAGCGGCCCCTCCCATATCGCTTTTCATGCCGACGATGCCGGTTTTCGGCTTAATCGAATATCCGCCGGTATCAAAGGTAATTCCTTTTCCGACCAGGCCGATGACATCTTCCCAATAATCTTTGCCCTGATACTTCAGAACGATCATTTTCGGCGGTTCGGATGAGCCTTTGTTAACGGCTAGCAGCCCGCCCATTCCGAGCTCTTCCATTTCTTCTTTTTCTAAAATTTCACACTCAAAATCATATTTTGCCGCAAGCTCAGCGGCATATGACGCCAAATCGGTGGCCGTCAGCATATTTCCCGGCATGTTCACAAGCGTGCGGGCTGAATTCGTCCCTTGGCCGTATGCCGCGCCGACGTTCAGGCCGGCCTGCACTTCCCTCAAGTCTTCTTCGGTCACGGCGCAGACGGAAGTCAGTTCCTGATCCGGCTCATTCGATTTATGTTTATAATCCTGCACCTCATAAACCGCAAGCAGACAGCTTTCCGAAAGCGCATGAGCGGCATCGGCGGCAGGCACTTCACCGGAGACGAACGTATCAAGCAGAACGGATACTTCTTGTTTTTTATCTTGGTGAATCTGCTGAAACACGCGTGCGAAGCATTCTTTCGCATCTTCAAACGAATAATCCGCTTCCCTTCCCAAGCCGATAAAGTAAATACGTTTCATACCCGTCGCAGCCGGAGGGTATACTTTTGATACACGATTGCGTTTGGCAGACACATCACCGTCCTTTAACAGCTGTGTCAAATGTCCATCCAGTTTATCATCTAATTCCTTCGTAAATCCGCTCAGCATGCTTTTTTGAAAAAGACCGATGACCAGGGTTTCGGGATGCCGCAATTGATCAGATGCATAAAACATGAGTACACACTCCTTATGTGGGTATTTGTTATGTAAAGTGGTATAATGAAAAAACATTTTTCCATTGATTTTATTTTACCAAACTAAGGGCGTTTTCTGCAGTTTTTCGATATGATCGGACTTTCGCAGATACAGAAAGGATGTCGCATATGGATGTATTTATGAATTTTCCTTTACTGGCGAGTTTTGCTGCCATTATTTTTGCCCAAGTTGTAAAAGTGCCTATTCAATTTATTGTATCCAAAAAACTTGACTGGTCTCTTGTGACGAGCACCGGCGGCATGCCGAGCTCCCATTCCGCCGCCGTCACCGCGCTGTCAACCGGAGTCGCTTTGGAACAGGGACTGGACTCGCCTCTGTTTGCAGTCGCCGCGATTTTCGCCGTCATTACGATGTTTGACGCTACCGGTGTCAGGCGGCATGCGGGTGAACAGGCGACGGTCATTAATAAACTGGTCATCGACTTTAATCGGTTTGTCAGCGAAGCGAAGGACTTTCAGAAAGCGGAAGAGAAAGAAAAACAGAAGAAACTGAAAGAACTGCTCGGCCATCAGCCGATCGAAGTGTTCTTCGGCGGCGTCACCGGCATTGTACTGACACTGATTTTAAATTATTTCTTTATGTAAAAAACGCTTCAGCGAATGCTGAAGCGTTTTTATTCTTTTACCGTTTTGTATTGATTTCTGAAGACTTGAAGTGACTTTGTTTCGTTCAGCTTTACAAGTTCGTCCTCGGTCACTTTGCCGTTCCCTTTTTTGACAATGTAGACATCAAGTGTTTTTTTGCCCCAGTTGTTATAGACGTCCTTTACAGTGTCAAAGTAGAGATCCAGACGGCTGCCTTTAATTTTCGAGCCGGTATCGGCGACAACCCCGTATCCGTAATTCGGTATAAACAGAATCGTCCCGATCGGGAAAACAGACGGATCGGCCGCCACAGTTGAATATAGATCGCGTTTGACCTTCACGCCTGAATATGTAATTCCATACTGCGGATGGCCCGGAGATTTCCCCGTAGATTCCGCTCCTGCGGTATAACCGGTGGCCGTCACCTTTTTTGACGGATAGCGTTCCCAGTCAAAAGCTTCTTCCAGCGGTTTTACCTTGCCTGATGCCTGCTTTTCCGGCTGATTCTGTAAGGATTGAAACGGAGTGCCGATGTTTTTCATAACGGCGCCTCGATGTTCCGTCATCCAATTTGTCAGATCCTTTGCTTCAACACCCGTTATGGAAAAGTATGTCGCATGGCATGCGCCCAAAAAAAGCGCAATCATGAATACGCGTCTGATTATCGTCAATCTGAAATCACTCTCCTCCGAGTCAGTGTTCCCAACCCGGTGAGGTGCTATACAAAAAGCGCCGAGGCACAAAAAAAGCTTTCTTTGAATAAGAAAGCGGCTTAAAACATTTGATATCCTCTTTTTCTCAGCGCCTTTATGGCAATGCCTGACATGATCGCTCCCGCCAGTCCGCCTGCCAAAATCACGACATCCGCAGCCGCTAATGACATGATCCGCTGAAACAGGCTTTGAAATGATTCCCCCGGCGCCTGCACGTAACTGATCATCTTTTTATTACTGATAATGAAAAGGCATACAATCGGATAGACAACAGCCATAATCCACGACATTCTCAGCAGCATGTTCAACAGAAAGCCAATGCCGAAAAACAGTACGAAAAATAGTACGATTGAGATCAGAACCACCGGCAAACTAATCACAAACATCCACCCCCTACAGCACTTTCAGTGTACCTCGGGGGCGGTAAAAAAGTCAACGTATGGAAAATTCAGCGTCTCTCTTTGCCGCTTCCCTGGCAGGAGGGACATGTTTCGGAGCCGCCAAGAAGCAATTGAAAATACCCTTTACCTGAGCAGAACGGACACGCCGCCGTGCTTTTTGCTGTCGTTTTCATGCGGATCACCCTTTTTCTTAATTTTCTGATAATATATCATATTTACTTGTCAAGCACCAAGTCAGAATATGTAACGAATCATTTCATGTAAGCGGAAACATTCATTTTTTTCTCTTACATGCTTTATATAACGCTCTTTTTTGAAAGAAGAAAAAACCCGCTCCTGCGGGTTTTTCAGAAGAATTTAAACTTCCCTTTTTTCAGTGTCAGGCCGAGTCCGCCGATCATAAATAACGAACGGTTGTCAATGACCTTTTTCATAAAGGACGCCGGCGTGCCTTTGAGCTTCCTGCCGTATACGACACCGACCGCGTTATGCTCACCGAGGGAGGCGACGGTTCCTTTAATGTCCGGCTTGAACTCTTCAAGCTGGCCTCCTTTAATCAGACGGCCCAGGTTTTTGGCCACGGTTTCTCCTTGCTGCATCGCGATCTGAGCAGTCGGCGGGTACGGCCGTTCCGTCTCTTCATTAATAAAGAGCGAGCTGTCGCCGAGAATAAAAACGTTATCATGGCCGGGCGCCCGAAGATCGGGATTGACTTTGACGCGGCCGCGCATATTTTCAAAACCCGCTTCCTCCACGATCGGATGTCCGCGTACGCCTGCGGCCCAGACAACGGTCTGCGATTTGATTTCTTCAGGCTCTTCATCCTTCTTGCCGACTGTGACACCGTCCGCGCGGCATTCTTGAACCGCCGTGCCGATTTTAAACTCAACACCCTTGCTCTCAAGGTATTGAACGGCGTAATCGACAAGCTCCGGGTCAAATCCCGGCAGAACCGTCGGAGCGGCTTCGACGCAGACGATCCGGACGAGACTTTCATCTATATCATAATTTCTGCATAACTCCGGCTTGCGGTTCGCAAGTTCGCCGAGAAATTCAATTCCCGTAAAGCCCGCTCCGCCGACGACGATGGTTAAGCGGTCGGGGCGTTTTTCGGCCTCCGTATTGTATGTCGCAAATTGGAGCTCAATATGCTCTTTCAGCTGACGTGACGTATTAATATTCGCGATCGGAAAGGCGAACTCTTTTAAGCCTTTAATCCCGAATGTTTCAGGGACGGCGCCCAGCCCGATAACGAGATAATCATAAGGGATGTCCCCTTGTGAAAGCGTCACCTTTTTATTTTGCACATCTATTGCTTTTACGGTATCCTGCACAAATTTGACCCGTGAATCATTAATTACATCTTTCACTTGATATCTGCAGCGGTCATGGTGGAGCGTTCCTGCGCTCGCTTCATGCATCCATGTCGTTTCATAATGATAATTGTGTTTATTGACCAAAGTGATTTCGGCGTCATTTGCCCCGATATGCTTCGGAAGCCTTGTTACTGTCATTAATCCACCATAACCTGCACCTAAAACCACGATTTTGGGTTTATTCAATGCCATCACATCCACCTTCTTTTTTTTGCTGTTAGACGCATAATCAAATCAACATTTGTATTAGCTTCAGCTTATTGGCGGGATTTTATGAAATGAATTATAAATTTTTTAGAAAACCGCACATGTCTGCATATCACCATACTATCCGGAAGCATCGGAAAACATTCAGGAAAAAACGGATTGGAATTTGTCCCCATATTAGCGGCAGGCGCAATTTTTTTCAAGAATGAAGCGGCCGGGCGGTTTTCGGCACTCGTCATCCTTTCAAATTCTATGTTATAATTAATAACAATTTTCAATTAGGAGGCAATTTGGTATGCAAGAGGATTCAAAGGTTTATGATATTACGGTCATCGGCGGCGGCCCGGTCGGCCTGTTTACCGCTTTTTACGGGGGAATGAGACAGGCGAGCGTCAAAATCATTGAGAGCCTGCCTCAGCTTGGCGGCCAGCTCAGCGCGCTGTACCCTGAAAAATATATTTATGATGTAGCCGGATTCCCGAAAATCCGCGCCCAAGAACTTGTGAACAACTTAAAAGAGCAAATGGCAAAGTTCGATCAGACCATCTGCTTAGAGCAGGCCGTTGAATCTGTTGAAAAACAGGCTGACGGTGTGTTTAAGCTTGTCACGAATTCAGAAACGCATTATTCAAAAACGGTCATTATCACCGCGGGAAACGGCGCATTTAAGCCGAGAAAGCTTGAGCTGGAATCAGCGGAGCAATATGAAGGCAAAAACCTGCACTACTTCATTGACGACCTCAATCAATTCGCAGGCAGACGCGTTGCCGTTCTGGGCGGCGGCGACTCCGCCGTTGACTGGGCGCTCATGCTTGAGCCAATCGCCAAAGAAGTCAGCATCATCCACCGCCGTGATAAATTCCGCGCGCATGAGCACAGTGTCGAAAACCTGCACAATTCTAAAGTCAACGTGCTGACACCGTTTGTTCCGGCTGAACTTGTCGGTGAAGACCGGATCGAACAGCTCGTTCTCGAAGAAGTGAAAGGCGACCGCAAAGAAATCATTGAAATTGATGACCTGATCGTAAACTACGGCTTTGTTTCTTCCCTCGGCCCGATTAAAAACTGGGGTCTTGAAATCGAGAAAAACTCCATCGTCGTCAAAAGCACAATGGAAACCAATATCGAAGGCTTCTTTGCCGCCGGAGATATCTGCACATATGAAGGCAAAGTCAAGCTGATCGCGAGCGGTTTCGGCGAAGCTCCGACAGCCGTGAACAACGCGAAGGCTTACATGGACCCGAAAGCGCGCGTCCAGCCTCTGCATTCTACAAGCATGTTTGAAAAATAATAAAAAAGAGTCTGTGTCCTGCCGGCACAGACTCTTTTTTATTTAAAGATCCACATATAATTCATGACGGTTCCGACAACGAGCGCAATCACAAGCGCCGACACGACCCAAATCGTGCCTAAAATAATCCGGTCCTGAATTTTCTGGGCTTTCGGGCTGTGCCCGGGCTGTTTTTGTTCCACACCGGCCCCTCCCTTCTTTGCAAATCTATCTATCGTAACAAATGTCTTACAACACACAATACTACTATGATAACCAAACTGCAAAAAGATGACAAGCTGACGGCGTATGAGGCAGCATGAAATCATTTGACATTCCTGACAAAACAAAGTACATTATAAAAAGACGAACATTTTATTTAATTATAATTTTATCATTCGCTTTTAGGGGTGTTATTTATGGAAAATGTATTTGATTACGAAGATATTCAGCTGATTCCTGCAAAATGCATTGTGGACAGCCGATCTGAATGTGATACATCAGTTACATTGGGCGGACACACATTTAAACTTCCGGTCGTACCGGCCAACATGCAGACGATTATAGATGAAAACATCGCGGCCTGGCTCGCTGAAAATGGGTATTTTTATATCATGCACCGCTTCGAGCCGGAAAAACGCCTGGCCTTTGTCCAGAATATGAAAGCACGCGGACTGATTTCCTCGATCAGCGTCGGCGTGAAAGACAACGATTATGAATTCATCCGCGAGCTGAAAGCACAGGAGCTTGTACCGGATTATATTACTATTGATATCGCGCACGGCCATTCCAATGCCGTGATCAGCATGATTCAATTTATTAAAGAACATGTGCCGGAAAGCTTTGTCATTGCAGGGAATGTCGGGACGCCTGAAGCTGTACGGGAACTGGAACGCGCGGGCGCTGACGCGACAAAAGTGGGGATCGGGCCCGGGAAAGTATGCATCACAAAAATTAAAACCGGCTTCGGAACCGGCGGATGGCAATTAGCCGCGCTTCGCTGGTGTGCAAAAGCGGCAAGCAAACCGATCATTGCTGACGGCGGCATCCGCACGCACGGCGATATTGCGAAGTCCATCCGTTTCGGCGCGTCTATGGTCATGATCGGATCATTATTCGCCGGCCACGAAGAATCACCGGGGCAAACAATCGAAATCGACGGCAAGCTGTACAAAGAATATTTCGGCTCCGCTTCCGAATTTCAAAAAGGCGAAAAGAAAAACGTCGAGGGCAAAAAAATGCATGTTGAGCATAAAGGATCTCTGCAGGATACGCTGATTGAAATGGAGCAGGATCTGCAGTCTTCCATCTCTTACGCCGGCGGCAATAAACTCGAAGCCATCCGCAATGTCGACTACGTAATCGTAAAAAACTCAATTTTCAACGGCGACAGATTTTAACCCACAGCAGAGCCGCTCGAAAATAAAAAAAATGACATTCAACATGAATGTCATTTTTTTATTAAATACCAAAATAAAGAGCCGCACTGGCCAACAGATTAATCACAAAAATAAACAAAAAGATGTAACGGATGAATTTATTTTGCACCGGAGCAAATATAAAGAGATACAGTCCTGCCACTCCAAAAGTAAGAACAGGAAACAGCCACTCAAAGGATAAAGAAATGATATAACCGATAATCATAACAATCGGCACACCGATTAATGATAATTTACTTCTCATATGATTTCTGCCCCTTTTACTTAAAAATTGGTGTGATGTAAGCTTCAATAATGGCAGCGGCGATCAGCAGACAAATAATAAGCAGCACCAATATTCCGATATGCCTGAACATTGAAGCCATTATCTTTTTTTCCTTAGAAAAACACAGCCTGATGACCAAATCAACGCCTTTAAAACCAATGGCGCCACTCAATAATAACGCAGGAACTTCAAATATACCATGAGGAATTAGCAGTAAAAAAATCTGATAAAAAGGAACCCCGCTATGCAGATTTTCGATAATAGAGCCGCTTAAAATAAATCCGTTGGTGAATAAATAAAAGATTGAGGTCAACCCAAAAGTAAAAAAACCTGCCGCTAAAAACAGACAAGCGATTGCATTATTTTTTAACAATTCAACTGAGCCTGACGAGCCATTATAAGACGCTGATGATACAAAGTGATCGGTAAAAACCGCAGCGATTGCACCGCCTGAAAAAAACAGCAATGACGCGGTTAACGGAATGGCGGACGTTCTGATTGCCGGCAAAATGCGGTTCATCATGTATAGATACGCTCAGCCATTTCTTCGATTTCTTCTAATGAATGCTCGGATGACTGATACTCCGCCGCAAAAACGCCGTCATGGATAATACCGATCGTATCGCACAACGAATGCGCCAGTTCCAGCAGGTGAGTCGATAACAGGACCGTATTCCCCTGTTTGACGTACTCCTTCAATAACGTCCGTATCGTTTTGCCGCTGATTAAATCAATGCCCGTCAGCGGCTCGTCAAGGATTAAGATCTTAGGCTGATGAATGAGCGCGGCAGCGATTGATAATTTTTGTTTCATTCCGTGTGAATAGGTTTTAATCAGCTGATTTCCGTCTTGTGAAAGCTTCAGCGTCTCTAACATATTCTTTATATAATCATTTGTCCGCTGAGACGGCACTTGAAACATCTCCGCTGTAAAACTCAAGTATTCGACTCCCGTTAAATAATCATATAAAAAGGCATGGTCGGGCACAAAACCGATATCAGCCGATATTTGCCCTCCCTCTTCTGAATCTATTTCTTTGCCGTCAATCATGACACAGCCTGACGTCGGTTTAAGCAGGCCCGAAATGATTTTCAAAGTCGTTGTTTTCCCGACTCCATTGGTCCCGAGCAAAGCATAGATTGAGCCTTTTTTCACCTCAAAAGAAATATCCTTTAACACCTGTTTTTCACTATATTTTTTTTGTATATTCACTAATTTAATCATTGTTCGCAAACCTTTCCGCCATATTAATTCTGCGAAGAAACAGAAACATGACTCCATAGTTTAATAGTGTGAACAGGACAAATATACCTGATGCAGAATGAATAAGCAGCGTTTCAAGTTCCGGCTTTTTATAAATAAAATATGACGTGATCGCAGCAATTTGAAGCGACACAATGAAAATCAAAGAACCGTATAAGTTGTTGTACGTCTTTGCTTTCCCGGCTTCTCCGATTTCGTACAGATGCTCCCAGTTTTTTTTAGGGTACAAGGCGGTGCTTGAAATCTGGACAAGACTGTATAAAAAACCCGAACATAAAAATACAATAAACAGGTAGACCGTCAGCGCAGCGGAGGACGGAAAAAACACCGTAATCAAAATGGTCATGATGAATGAATAGATAAGAGCCGCAAGATTATAAATACATACTTTCGGAAACACGAGCTGCCACGCATGTTTGATATTCCGGTGAAACAGATGCTGATTTTTTATTTCTCCGTCAACGGATAATACGGTTTTGAGCGCGTCCCCGACAAGCTGATACGAAAAGTTCGCAATGATAACCGCCACGGATACGATGGCGGCTGCCGAATACCCGGTAAAATGATGAGAAAGCAACGGAACACAAAAACCTAAAAACAGCATGAACAAATAAAGCATACTGCCGAAATTCCTGATAAAAAACCCGTCAATTCTCGTTAGAAACAGAAGGTCCTTTTGAAAAACGGCATGAAATATTTTGTTATTCCTATATAATTTAAGCTTTGGTGCAAAAGCCGCGTTTGTCAAAAACATATAAGGAATAAGATCCATTTTCTTCAGGGTAGCCGCCCACAGCTTAAACAGTCCAGCCGTAAAAAGGACGGCGGCTGCAAATACTGCTGCGAAAACGAGCACGGAATCTGAGCGGAATACCAGCCATACATACGGTGTATTCATGAGGATGTTCCGGAAAGCCGGCGACTCCGTAAATCCGGAAATGTCCTTTACCGTATACTCCCCAAACACGAGAAGATAAACGGCATACCCCACTGCCAGCGGCACCAGCAGGCTGACGCTGAATAAAATGCCCTTCATGATTTTCAAGTAAAACCATTTGCTCCACATATTCGTAAGAAGATAAACAACGTAAGAAAACAGCATAGATAAAAATAAATTGAGAAGAAAATAAACGAAGCCCAGGAAAAATACGATGACCGCTGCAGATCCAGCCATGCCTGCGCCGGTTAAAAACAAAAAGACCGGAAAAACAAAAAGATACCATACGAAAATGGTTTTTTTGATCGCCTGGCCGGTAAAAACTGAAAACAGCTGTAAAAAACGAACCTTTTTTAATTGATGAATGACCTTGCGCGTATCCAGCAGAAAAGCATTTTGATGTTCTTTAAAGAAGCCGGCAGCCCAAAAAAGCTGCTCCAATGAAACGGCGATTAAAACAAATTGCCCCCACGCGCTGATAGGAAGCTGAATCAGTTTTGTCCCGAATACAACGCCGCATCCCAGTAAAATAAGATAAACACATAACAGAGAAATAATAATGGCAGAAAGCAGTTTGCCGTTGAGTTGAGGAATTCCCCAATCTTCCTTTTTTTTGCGGAACGACGACAGGGTATTATATTTGATAAGAGCTGTAATTTGTCTGACTATCATACTTTCAATCCTTACATATGTATTTGGGAGAGAGGCTCTTTTTGCAGCTTGTACAAAAAGAGCAATTATTTATCGATCGATTTTACCAAGCAGCTGCGTATTTTTTGCCGTATTTCTTAATCATTGTTTTTGCTGTTGCAACGATTGCATAAGAAATCGCGCCTGCGCCTGTAACGATACCGATGAGAGAAATGATAGAAGCAATTGTTGAAGCCGCATCAATGATATCAATTGCTTTTTTAGCTGCTGCTGTAGAGATACCGAGAGTCGAAGCTAATTCAGCATTGGCTGAGAATGCATGAGCCGCCGCCACATTTAATTCAGTGCCAGTTAATAAAAGTGCATAAACCAACGTCGCTGCAGCAAGAGCCGCGCCAAACAAAATGAAAGATTTTTTATTAGATTTTACTAAGTTCATCTTAACATCTCCCTGCTCTGTTTTTAATATATAATAAAATTCAGCTTAATTGACTCTCTCCCGAGCTAAATTTTATCCGCCATAAAATAATTAAAGAAGATAGTGAAGAGTTTTAATAAAACAAAACATCCAGTTAAAATGATTCTCTTTCCTTTGCTGAGATCGGTAAGTTTTCCTGCGGCAGCATAAAGAGCCGCGATTGACAGAAGCAGAAATGGATCCAGCAGCTGTAAACTCAGTTTGGTGCCGCCGGCAGAATATATAAGTGAGGAATCAGCCGTTAAGTAGTTAACAACTGACAGAATCAACATTTTAAATGCCGAGATTAAAGAAGTCAGCGTATATAGAAGCAAATATATTTTTTTTGGTTTTTTTGTACCGAGAATAAAAGCGGCAACGAATAACAGAAACCCGCCTATCAGGATTTCCACAAAAGTGGTGAAGATCATAAACCCTTGCAGAAACATGACAATCGTACGAACACTTTTCTCCCCGATATCGTAGGTATTTTCTCCGACAGAAGAGTAATAAGACTGCAGCACTTTATCTGAAATACTGAATTGGAAGAGTAATGAACAGATCAAAATGATGAAAAAAGAACTTAAAAATATTTTTTTATTGCTCAATTGACCTATCATATTATCATCCTTTTCTTACAAAATAAATGAACTATTCTATACTTTTACAATTTAGTTTATTCCTATCAAAAAATCAATATCCTTTCGAAAAATATGACTTTAGAACGTGTTGACAAAGAGCATATTTTTCATAGTTTTTGATGCTATATACCCTTTATTTTTTTCTTAATTTGCAAATAGTACGATTTAGACAATGGATTTGAGATATTTGAGAGAATGACCTGCGTAATGAGACGCAGGATCCAAAAAAGGAGGATATCGTTATGTATCCTCCGGATGTATGATCGCCAGCACCTGATGATCTTCCCATTTTCCATTTATTTTTACATTTTTTCTCGCAATGCCTTCTTTATGAAAGCCGGCTTTTTCGAGCACCCGGATTGACGCCTTATTGTGCGGCATGACTCCGGCTTCTATCCGATGCAGGTTCAGCTCATTGAATGCATAATCGGCTGCCAGCTTGACAGCCTTCGTCGCATAGCCTTTCCGTTATGTTTGCCATCTAAAAAGTAACCGATGAGAGCGCTTTGGATGTCACCCCGAACCACCTGAAAAGGCTGATCGTGCCAATCAGGGTCTGATCCTGAAGAAAAATGCCGAAGCTGTATTCTGTGTCATTTTCCGCATTCTTCAGTGATTGTTCAATTCGTTTTTTCCGGCCTTCCAGCGTATAAAAATCCTCTTGTCTCGACAAGGTTTTCCGTCTGCAAAATCAGTTCCTGCTCAGCATCATTCAGGCTGAGCGGCCTGATATTAACGCTGTTTCCTTCCTGCATATGCATCGCCGTCCTTTTGTTTTAATCAGAAACGTTTCTTAATTGCCTTTTTCCCATGTTGTACGGTACGCTTTATCGCATCAATAAAGATCCCACGATTGGAACGGAAAAGGTTCTTTTGTTGACTTAAACCGCACTTTAAGCCGTATCATCATATTGTGACAAGGAAAGAATAGTTTTGGCGGGTTTCCCGATGATCCCCAAAAATATATTGATTGGATTGCAGCTGAAATGTTATCAAAGAATTGTAAAACAATTGGAAAAGAGGAGTTCATATGAAACTGACGGGAAATACAATACTGATTACAGGCGGAAATGCCGGAATAGGATTGGCTTTTGCAGAACGATTTTTAAAAGCGGGAAATAAAGTCATCGTGACCGGACGGCGTGAACATGCTCTTCAAAAAGCAAAGGAAACATTTCCGGATCTTATTACCTATGTCAGTGATTTGAGCATTCCATCTGAACGTGTATCACTGTTTGATTGGGTGACAGAGAACTATCCGGAAGTGAATGTGTTAGTCAACAACGCGGGGATTCAACAACGTTTTCATGTGCTGAAAGCAGATGCGAAGGACAATTGGGACTATTTCAATAAAGAAATCACAACGAACATTGAAGCTCCCTTCCACCTGTCCATGCTGTTCGCTCCGTTTTTTGCCGGAAAAGAAGATGCGGCTGTCATTAACGTCTCTTCGGGATTGGCTTTTACACCGCTTGCCATTGCACCGATCTATTCAGCAACGAAAGCGGCGCTTCATTCATTTACAATGAGTCTGAGACACCAGCTTTCTGATTCAGCTGTAGAAGTGATTGAAGTTGCGCCTCCGGCGGTGAATACAGATTTAGGCGGAGCAGGACTGCATACGCAAGGAGAACCGCTGGATGAATTTGCTGATGGGATTTTTAAAGGACTAAAAGAGGGCAAACTTGAAATCGGATATGGTTCTTCTGTGGAACGGCTGCGCATGTCCCGGGATAAAGCCGATGAACACACGGCAAATATGTACAATGCAATGAAACATACAATTGAATAACATCTTTGAAAAAGCAAAACCCGCTTCTGTTGAGCGGGTTTTGCTTTTATTAAACAAACGCCTTTCTTAACAATGGTGCAAGCGCCATCGAAAAGAAAGACGCCATATTTTTTCATCCTAAGAATGGCAGGTTGAGCCCTAGCACTCTTCCGGCGAACCGGCGTTTTTGGCCGTGCGGAAAGAAGATCCGCAGCCGCAAGAAGCGATGGCATTCGGGTTGTCAATGGTGAAACCGCCGCCCATCATGGACTGCTTGAAGTCAATGATCGTGCCGTTCATAATATCAAGGCTTTCACTGTCGACCAAAACGGTGATTCCGTGCTGTTCAAACATGCTGTCTTTTTCGCCTTTTTCATGCTCAAATCCCATTCCGTAAGACAGGCCGCTGCAGCCGCCGCCTTTTACGCCCACACGGAGGAACGCGTTTTCTTCTTCATGCTCTTTCATCATATCTTTTATATGCAAAGCTGCTGCTTCAGTGATGGTTACTGGAACACTCATAGGTAGACCTCCTTTTTTAAAAACGAATACTGATGTCTATTATAAACCTTGAGAAGCGTATTTCTCAAACGAGCTGTTTACAAATAATAGACGCCGCTGCATACGGTTTCGGCGGGCCCTGTCATCAGCACGTGCCCATTGTCCTGCCAATTAATCACAAGGTCGCCTCCCGCTAAATGAACAGTGATATCCCGGTTCCGTTCAGAAACACCGTTCAATACGGATGCGACAGCCGCCGCACAGGCGCCTGTTCCGCAAGCCTGTGTGATGCCGGAGCCGCGTTCCCATACACGGAAATGAAGTTCATCCGCGCTGACGGTTTCCACAAACTCGACATTGACGCCTTCCGGGAATCTCGGGTCTTTTTCAATGACGGGGCCGAGCGTTGTAAGAGGCGCTTGACTGATATCTTCAACCGGAAAGACAATATGGGGGTTTCCCATTGATACGGCAGTTCCTGAAAGCTCCGTCTCTCCGAAGACAAAGGTTTCATCGATCGTCCGTTCATCTTCATTGCCGAGCATCGGCAGCTCTTTTTTGGTCAGGCGGGGTTCGCCCATATCAACGGCGACTTCACGCACTATCCCGTTGTCCTCCGTAATGTCTGCTTTCACAAGACCTGAGAGCGTTTCAATGAAAAAGGACGTTTCTTCTGTCAGCTTATGTTCGTATGCATACTTTGCCACACAGCGAAGGCCGTTGCCGCAATTTTTTCCTTCTGAACCGTCATTATTAAAAATCCGCATTTTGACGGGCGCTTTTTCTGACGGACAGATGAGGATCATGCCGTCAGAACCGATGCCCGTATGAATGCTGGACACTTTAACGGCAATCTCAGCCAGCCGTTCTTCCGGCAGCTGTTCTTCGAATTGATTAACATATATATAACTGTTTCCAAGACCGTGCATCTTGGTAAAACGGAATGAATTCATATCGGCCTCCAACTTTTTTTCTTTTACTTAGTATAAAAGCTCTTCCCCTCGGACACAATACAAATATCCCCCGTTTTTCATACATAAAAGCTCCCTGCATATGCAGGGAGCTTTTATCGTTTACTAAATAAACATGCCGGCAATCGCCGCGCTGAGAAGGTTAGCGAGTGTTCCCGCAATAACCGCTCTTAACCCGAGGCGCGCGATGTCTGAACGGCGGCTTGGGGCCAAACCGCCCAATGTGCCGAGCATGATCGCAATGGAAGAGAAGTTGGCGAATCCGCACAGCGCAAAGCTGATAATCGTAGACGTTTTTTTAGAAAAGTCCGCAATATGGGGACCGAAGTTGGAATAAGCGACAAACTCATTCAGCACAAGCTTTTGTCCGATATAGCTTCCCGCTCCCAGCGCTTCATGCCAAGGAACTCCGATAACAAATGCGATCGGTGAAAACACGTAACCGAGAATGGATTCTAATGTAATATGTTTGAAACCGAACCAGCCGCCGATTCCGCCGAGAATTCCGTTCACTACGGCGATGAGCGCGACAAACGCAAGCAGCATGGCGCCGACGTTTAGCGCAATTTGAAGGCCGGTGGACGCGCCTTTTGCCGCAGCATCAATCACATTAGCGGCGCCTTCGCCTTCTTCGTCCATATTAAAGTCACCTTTAACCGTCTGCGTTTTTTCTGTTTCCGGTATTAATATTTTTCCGAACACGAGACCGGCAGGAGCCGCCATGAAGCTGGCCGCCAGCAAGTACTCGATCGGAATGCCTAACAAGGCGTATCCGAAAAGCGTCGAACCCGCTACAGCCGAAAGGCCGCTCGTCATAATCGTAAACAGCTCGGAACGGGTCAATCCCGCAATCAGCGGTTTAATGGCAAGCGGTGATTCAGACTGTCCGACAAAAATATTCGCAGCCGCCGCAAGCGATTCTGTTCTGCTTGTCCCAAGAAGCTTTGACAGTCCGCCTCCGATGACGCGAAAAATAAGCTGCATGATTTTCAGGTGATACAAAACGGCAATCAGCGCTGAGAAAAAGATAATGACCGGCAGAACACTCAGCGCGAAAGCCGGGCTGCTGCCCACTTTTAACAGCGGGCCAAAAATAAAGCTGATGCCTTCGTTCGCATAATCAATGAGAAGCTGCACACGGCTTGAGAACCATAAAAATACGGCCCGGCCGGCGTCCCACTTTAATACGATGAATCCGAAGGCCATTTGTAAACATAAACCGACAATGACGGTTCGCAGTTTAATTTTGCTTTTCTTCTCTGATAACAAAAAAGCAATGGCTAATATAGCAACTGCCCCAAGCAGCCCCCAAACGATATTCAATGAATCCACCTCTAAAATTTTATTTAAAAAAAGTCTTTATTAAGATAACAATATTTATTTTTGCTGTCTACAAATTTTTTATTTTGCCAAATCCCGGGGCGCATAAAAAAAGAGGCCCGTTCGGAGCCTCTGATTAAAACATCGGATTTTCTTCTATGAATGTATATATGTTGTCAACCAATTCAGCAGGCGTGCCTCCCGTGACCACTTCGCCGTTAACCAGGGCGAACAGGGACTCCATGCATTTCCCGCAATAGCTTAAACAGCCGTATTCAAGCACGTCCAAGTTCGGATCCTTCTCTAAGATCTCAAGTGCTTCCTGGGAACCGCGCGCTAAATTGCTGACACAGAATTCAATCATCGGATTCATGCGGTTTCACCTCACATATGTACCTTATCCTAACGGAATTTCCTCTATTCGTCAAAGATCCGGTTTCACACTCAATGTTATCGTAACATATTAATTCAGGTTAAAGGTTTTACTATTACGCGTTTTCTGGTCAATTTGTAGGTTATTTTAAAACTATTATTGTGGTTTTAGATCAAATTCGATATAATTCTAGATGTTATTTTACATAGTTCGTTATTTTGTAACAACATTGACTACCATATTTTTCGGGCAAAAGGGGAATCATTATGAAAAAATTGGTCTTGATCGGCGGGGGTTACGGAAACATGCGGGTGCTGCACCGCTTATTGCCGAACCAGCTTCCGTCAGATACATCCATCACGCTGATTGACAGAAACCCGTATCACTGCTTAAAAACAGAATATTATGCGCTCGCCGCCGGCACGATTTCTGATCATCATATCAGAGTGTCCTTTCCAGAGCATCCGAATCTGGATGTTCAATACGGTGAGGTGGCTTCCATCGACACGAAAAACAAACAAGTTCTGTTTCATGACCGCGAACCGATTTCTTACGATGACGCGGTGATCGGACTGGGCTGCGAGGATAAGTATCATAACGTGCCCGGCGCGCCGGAACATACTTACAGCATTCAAACCATTGACCAGTCACGCGAAGCCTATCAAAAGCTGAACAACCTCGGCGCCAATGCATCTGTCGCTATCGTCGGAGCGGGATTAAGCGGCGTGGAGCTTGCCAGTGAATTAAGAGAGAGCCGTGACGATCTGAAGATTATATTATTTGACCGGGGCGATCTGATTTTATCAAGCTTTCCGAAAAGGCTCAGCAAATACGTTCAAAAATGGTTTGAAGAGCACGGCGTCACCATTATCAATAATGCGAATATTACAAAAGTGGAAGACGGTATCGTTTACAATCATGATGAAGCAATACCGGCCGATGCCATCGTGTGGACGGCGGGAATTCAGCCGAATAGAGCCGTCAGAGAACTGGACGCTGAAAAAGATCCGCAAGGCCGCATCGTTTTGACACCGCACCATAACCTTCCGGGCGATGAGCATGTTTACGTCGTCGGTGATTGCGCGAGCCTTCCGCATGCGCCGAGCGCTCAGCTTGCTGAAGCGCAGGCGGAGCAAATTGTGCAGGTTCTTTTGAAACGCTGGAACAATGAAGAGCTGCCGGAAACAATGCCGCAATTTAAGCTGAAAGGCGTCCTCGGCTCGCTCGGAAAAAAAGCGGGTTTCGGTCTTGTCAACGACCGTCCGCTGATCGGGCGTGTGCCGCGCCTGTTAAAATCAGGCCTTTTATGGATGTACAAGCATCATAACGGCTGATAATGGAAAAGCCGCTGATTGCGATCAGCGGCCATTTTTATGAGCCCGCCACATAGCCGCGCTTTTCCATTTCTTCATATATATCTTTTAAATGCGGATTCCCTTCTCCTACAATGACATCTTCCACCAGCACAAGCGGATAGAAAAATTCATCGTTTCTGATTCGCTCCGCAAGCTCTTTTGTCTCCTTTTGCTGAGGCGGTGTGTCAATATCAATATACTGCATGTTAAAAGGCTGCTCCGGATATTTCCGTTTCAGCGCCGCCTCCAGCCATTCAAACGTATCTTTGGCGCTCGGCATATTTACACAGCTTGCGCAGAGCGTTTCAGCGCCGTAAACACTGAGCGTCACCGGCTTTGTCATGTTTATCATCCCCTTTCCACCAGTATACAAAGGACGGGGCAGCTTTTGTATAAAAAACGGTTTTTATGTTCAAGTTTAAATATGCTATAATGAAGAAAGCAGCATTGCAAACCAAACATTAGATTTTTACCGTTACTGTGAATATAATGGTTTTATGCATATGAAAGGAGCGAATCTCATGACTGAGGTTGAAATGAAAGAGCAAGTACAGGAAGTATTGGATAAATTACGCCCGTTTCTGCTTCGTGACGGCGGTGACTGTGAGCTTGTCGACGTTGACGAAGGCATTGTAAAGCTTCGTCTCCTTGGCGCATGCGGCAGCTGCCCAAGTTCAACGATTACGCTGAAAGCCGGAATCGAACGCGCCCTTCTTGAAGAAGTGCCGGGTGTCGTTGAAGTAGAACAAGTATTTTAATAACAAAACCAGGCTGATGACAGCCTGGTTTTTTATTTTATTTTTGCAGATAGTCATTAAACCATGAACAAATATAACGGATGCGTTTGATCCGCTGTTCCGGATGGCCGCTTCTCGACAGCTCATGCGTGGCTTTCGGAAATCGGATGAACGCCGTCGTTTTGTTCAGCTTCTTCAATGCGATAAAGAGCTGCTCAGCCTGTTCTATCGGACAGCGGTCATCACGCTCGCCGTGCAGGATGAGAAGCGGCGTTGAAACGCGGGACGCATATTTTACAGGTGAACGGTCCCAAAGCTTATCCGCTTCCTCAAACAGATCATGGCCAAGCTGCCAGTCGGTAAAAAAGAAGCCGATATCGCTGACACCGTGGAAACTGAACCAATTTGAAATGGAGCGCTGCGTGACGGCTGCTTTAAAACGGCCGGTCTGCCCGACAATCCAATTCGTCATAAACCCTCCGTAGCTTCCGCCCGTCACGCCGAGACGGCCGCTGTCAATAAACGGATACGCCTGAAGGGCTTCATCCACCGCCTGCATGACATCACGGTAATCTCCGCCTCCGTAATCGCCTCTGACACGATTGACGAAATCCTGTCCATAGCCGTGGCTTCCCCTCGGGTTGACATAGACGACAGCATATCCTTGCGCGGCCAGCACTTGGAATTCATGAAAATACGTATGCCCGTACATCATGTGAGGCCCGCCGTGTATGTATAGAATGAGGGGATAAGTTTGATCTTCTTCAAAAGCCGCGGGCTTTAAAAACCAGCCGTGCACCGTCAGTCCGTCTTTCGTTTCATATTGCAGCTTCTCCGGCACGGATATGATGCGTTCCTCTGTAAAACAATCATTGTTGTTTGTCAATTGCTTCTCTTTACCGTTTTCAAATGAAATGCTGTAAAGCTCAGAAGGCCGGGCGGGTTTGGCAATTACGGCGATACAGCTTTTCTGATCGGGATGAAAAGCAAAACCGTTCACATACTCTTCTTCTAATCGGATCGGATAGACGAGGCCGTCAATCGAGATATAATAAATACCGGTGCTTCCCTGCTCGCTCCCGAGGACGTAAAATCCCTGCCCGTCATTTGTCCAAACCGGCCGGGGCGTCACTCCTCCTATGAGTGAATCGGCAATAAGCGCATCGCTCAAATGAACATCCAGCATGTCGGTTAAGCAGGACAGCCGCTCATTTTTCACATCGTACAGCCACGCTTTTTCTAAGGTTGCGTTGCGAAATTCATTCTCATGGCCCAGCATCGCGATATAAGAACCATCCGGTGAAAACACGCAGGAGCCGAAAGAACCGCTGTGCGGGGTAATCTGTTTGAGATCGCCGTCTGCCAGATTCATCAGGTAGACATCGCTCGGCTTTCCGGCGTCACCGGGCTCGCATAAATTGGCGGTAAACGCAATCTGCTTGCCATCCGGTGAAAATGCCGCGTCATCATGATCCGCTTCATGGTCTGTCAGCTGCTGAATCTCCCCCGTTTCAAGATGAATCAGCACAAGCTGTGTCCGGCTTCCGTTGAGCAGGCCCTTCCCGTCGCGTTTATAAGTTAATGACTGAATGTCGATTGGCTCATATTCGTCATGCTTCTTTTTTTCTTTCTCATCGGCGCGCTCCGCTGATGTCAGACTGACGGACACAAGCACGGATCTGCCGTCGGGAGCCCATATCGGATCTGACACGCCCCAAGGGATATCAGACGCCTTTTCCGCCTCTCCCCCGGCAGTGTCTATGATGTACAGCTGAGGGACGCCATCCTCCCTGTCAGAAACAAAAGCAAGGCGCCGTCCGTCAGGCGACCACCGCGGGTTTGTATTTTTACCGCTTCCGAATGTCCACGGTTTTGAGGTGCGGGATTCTGTGTCGTACACCATAATGGCTGAGGAATAAGAGTCCCGTTTATCATTGACAGTTGTCCGGACGTATGCGGCCCGTCTGCCGTCAGGGGCGTATTGGGGATCTGTCACGGATACGAGAGACGCAATGTCCTCCTCGGTTATAAGTTTTTTCAATCGTTTCTCCTCCTTTTCTCTTTTATTTCGCTTCCCTAAATAAAAATCCTTCTCCAGAAAAAGAAAGCGTCCTTCTCTGATGGGAAGAACGCTTTTTACCATTATACACTTTTCATTTGCTTTAAAGGGTTCCGTTCGATTACGCTTCCTTCTGACGGGACGGTAAGCGACGCAATCTCACAGTGCGGAAAATGCTGAGAAAGGTGGCTTCTCATCTCTTCTCCTTTTCCTTTTGCAGTCAGGACAAGAATCGTCGGGCCCGCTCCGCTCAGCGCGGTCCCATAAGCGCCTTTCATTTCTGCCGCATGCTCTACCTTCGAAAGCTCAGGAACAAGCATGGCGCGGTACGGCTGATGCAGCATGTCTTTTCTCATCATTTTCCCCGCGAGCGCCCAGTCATTTGACATGATCGCAGCAACAAGAAGGTTGCTGACGGCGCTTGCTTTAACGGCGCCGCGGTACGGCAGTTCTTTCGGGAGGACGTCTCTTGCATCCCTGGTCAGAACTTCGTAAAACGGAATAACCGCAACAACGTCGATATCCGCTTCGGCAGTACGCACGATATGTGTTTCATCTTCTTCATGAAGGCCGATCACAAGCCCTCCTGCGAGAGAAGCGGCGGCATTATCAGGGTGCCCCTCTTCAAGACTGGCTAAGTGCAGCTTGTCGCTTTCCGGCAGCTGCAGGCCGCATAACTCATCCGCAAGCTCAATGGCGGCGACGATAGCGGCTGCGCTGCTGCCGAGGCCCCGCGCAAGGGGGATGTCACTCCACACCTTGACATGCGCGGGCGGCAGCTCTTTCTGATAACGGTCAGCCGTCCGTTTGGCGACTTGATAGATGAGGTTGTCCGTTCCTTGAGGGATGCCCGCGACAGTTTCCGTCTCCGCCGAAAACATCCATTCATCGTTTCGGAAAACCGAAAGCTTCAAATATCTGCTGAGCGCCATCCCGACGGAATCAAAGCCCGGTCCTAAGTTGGCGGTGCTTCCCGGAACCGTAATGGAAAACAGCATCTCCGCCTCATTCATACACGCGCCGCTCCATTTAAGTATTCGAGAATACTGTCTTCATCTGTCGGCAGCGTGATCGGTTTTATCTCAGATACGTCTACAGCCGTGTTCGGATCTTTCAGGCCGTTTCCGGTCAAAACTGCGACAACCTTGCTTCCTTTTGGAATTTCACCGGATTTCACCTGTTTTAAAACGCCGGCGATGGATGCACAGGAGCCTGGCTCTGCAAATACGCCTTCTTCACGGGCAATCAGCTGATAAGCGTGAAGGATTTCTCCATCTGTGACTTCATCAATTTTTCCGGCTGATTCTTCCGCTGCAAGCACGGCTTTGTCCCAGCTGGCAGGGTTCCCGATCCGGATTGCCGTCGCAACGGTTTCGGGATTTTTAATGACCTCGCCGCGAACGATGGCCGCAGAACCTTCCGCCTCAAAACCGCGCATCTTCGGAAGTCCGGTGCCGTTTTTCTCATGGTATTCTTTGAACCCTTTCCAGTAGGCCGTAATATTCCCGGCGTTTCCTACCGGGATCGCCAGAATGTCCGGCGCTCCGCCGAGCTGTTCGCATACTTCAAAGGCCGCTGTTTTCTGCCCTTCAATCCGGTAAGGGTTTACCGAATTCACTAATGCAATCGGAGATTTTTCACAAATCGACCGGACGATGGCCAGCGCGTCGTCAAAGTTTCCGTCAATCGCGATGATTTCCGCTCCGTACATGACGGCCTGCGCAAGCTTTCCGAAGGCGATTTTTCCGTCCGGAATGATGACGATGCATTTCATGCCTGCTCTCGCTGCGTATGCCGCAGCCGCCGCGGATGTGTTGCCTGTTGAAGCGCACATGATCGTATCATTGCCTTCTTCTTTCGCTTTGGCGACCGCCATCACCATGCCGCGATCTTTAAAAGATCCCGTCGGATTAATGCCCTCCGTTTTCACATGCAGCTCAATTCCGAGCTTTTCGGAAAGCTTCGGAAGATGAATCAGCGGCGTATTTCCTTCATGCAATGTCAGGGCCGGCGTTTGTTCCGTCACCGGCAGAAATTCTTTATATTGATGGATTAGTCCTTTCCACATTAGCTCCAACCGTTCCCTTCTACGCGATATGTGCTTTTTACTTCCTGTACGACTTCGAGATCATTTAAGTTTTGCAGAATGTCGCTGAAATCTTCTTCTGATGCATGATGCGTGACAATCACGATTTCCGCAAGATCATCGCGGCCTTTGATCGGCAGCTGCAGAATTTTTTCAAAGCTTACGCCGCGCTCTGAAAAGGCGGATGTGATTATTGAAAAAGAGCCGACCTGGTCTTTGACGTGAATTCTTAAAAACTGTTGGGCGTAGATATCTGACGGCTGCTTCAGATTTCTTTCATACTGCGGGGCGACAAAGCTGTTTCCGTTTACGCCGAGACGCATGTTTTTCATAACCGCGACCAGATCGGAAACGACTGATGTCGCAGTCGGCATGCTTCCGGCGCCGGGGCCGTAAAACATCGTTTCTCCAACAGCTTCTCCGTATACGTAAACGGCATTAAACTCGTTATGCACCGCAGCGAGCGGATGATGATCAGGGAGCAGTGTCGGCTGAACGCTGACCTCGATTTTATTGTCATCACGCTGGGCGATGCCGATCAGCTTCATTGTGTAGCCGAGCCGTTTGCTGAAGCTGATGTCTTCATCCGTAATCCGGGAAATTCCTTTTACTTTGACATCGTCCAAGTCGACATTCATAGAGAAACCGAGACGGGCTAGAATCGCCATCTTGCGCGCGGCATCGAGTCCTTCTACATCGGCGGTCGGGTCCGCTTCCGCGAATCCGAGATCCTGCGCTTCCTTCAGCACTTCTTCATACGGGCTTTTTTCTTTAATCATTTTCGTTAAGATGAAGTTCGTCGTTCCATTGACGATTCCCATCATTTTTGTAATCCGGTCAGAGGAAAGCCCGTCTTCGAGTGTACGTAAAATCGGAATTCCGCCGGCGACACTCGCTTCATAATACAAGTCACAGCCATTTTCCTTTGCGGCGGCTAAAAGCTCTGAGCCGTACACAGCGATCAGATCTTTATTTGCTGTCACGACATGTTTTTTCGCTTTCAAGGCGTCGAGCAGGTATTGCTTCGTCTGTTCGACACCGCCGATGACTTCAATAATCACGTCGACCTCAGGGTCATCGATCACATCATAGACTTCCGTCGTCAGCACTTCTTTCGGCAAGTCTGCGTCTCGTTTTTTATCAATATCTTTAACTAGCACTTTTTTGATCGTCACCGGACAGCCGACCTGGTGCATAAGCTTATCCTGATGATCTTGTATAATTTTGACGACACCGCTTCCCACGGTTCCCAGTCCTAACAGTCCAATACGAATTGCTTCCAAAGAGAAACTCCACCTTTCTTCCTTTTGTCCACTTGAAAAGGACAATTGTTAACCCTTCACAGACATTTAAGTTACAAATATTATATAAGCCCGCTTTTGTTTTGACAAGCGGCTGAATATTGATTTCGCGGTCATGAAAACGCTTAACACACTGATATGACAAGATTCTCTATTTTCTAAATATTTTTGCGTTATATTTTCTTACGAAATGCTTCCTTTTCCGAGCCAGGCGACAGGCGGGACAAAAACCTGCGCCGCTCTGACATTCAGCATGTCGTGACATGTCTGCAAAAACTGTTCATAACGGGTGCAGTCGGCAAGAATGTAGTCCAGCTGCTCTTCGTAAAAATGCTTTTCAGACTCATGAGAGATGTAATAGCTCTCCACCGTCTCGAAAAAATGGAGCGGAAACAGCAGGCGGCTGTAAAACAGGCGTTTGGAAAAGGAGGATAACGGCGTAACTTGCTCATATTCCTGTAAAAACAAAAACCCGTCATTGAGCAAGTCGTCACGATGATACAAATACGTGCTGCGCATATATTCCGCAATATCACGGGCTGCATGATCGAATACCCAATCTCCCGGAATGCGGATCAATGAATCAGCCGACCAGGTATCCCGCTCCATCCGCTGATGGCAGATCGTCCCCGAGTCTTCCGTGCCGGGATTGTCATCCAGCTCCGTATCCACTAAATATTGAATGGCATTTTCCGCTAAGCCTGAATAATAAGGAAATGCTTCGATCATTTTCTTTTCGAACGGTTCAAGCGGAGACATATGAATTTTCTGCATCCAAAATGATTCCAGCTGATCCACCCGTTTTCCCCATAAGTCTTTCCATTGACCGATTCTGCCCGCTTCTTTCACTTCGTAAGGAAAACCCCGCCCTTTTCTGTGGAATTCAGCAAGCTCCCCTCCGACAGAAAATGACCGGTTTGAGACGGGAATCGGCGCTTTTAAGAGCGCATATGTTTTGCCTTCGTCCTCAAAGGTCAGCTCTCCTTCCTTCGTAAAGATAAACACTGAAACGTATGGGTCACTTTGTTCTTGTAAATACTGACTCATGTAATAAAGCTCCGTCAGCTCTGATTGCGAAAAGCCGGAGACGGGAATAATAAGAAAGAAGGAATTAGGCGTCTGGAAGCATTGGTATTTCTGATAAACGGAAAGCTGTCTGACATGGATGCCGTATTTTTCTTTAATGATGCTTTTCATCATAATCACCTGCCTGAAAAATTAGAGCTATTCACATCGTAGTCATACGCCGGCGGAATTATGAATACATATTGTATTCCTTTGAATGAAGAGGAGAAACATCGTACACATCGGAAGGATGCTGTATAAACTAGTAAAAAAAGATTGGGTGAAGCAAATGTCAGAAAAGGAACAACTGAATCAGGTGGAAGCTGTCGCCAGAGCGCGTTTACAAGAACGGGGAGTTGAGACGGATGATATTGCCGAGCTTGTGTATTTCCTTCAGAAAAAATATCATCCTGATTTGACGATAGAGGTATGCAGGCTCAATGTGGACCGCGTCATCGCGAAACGCGAGGTGCAAAACGCGATTTTAACGGGAATAGAATTAGATGTGCTTGCCGAACAAAAAAAGCTGTCTGAACCGCTTCAGACTATTTTGGCGATTGATGAAAGCCTGTATGGGGTTGACGAGGTGCTCGCCTTCTCTATCGTGAATATATACGGCTCGATCGGCTTTACGAATTACGGTTATATTGACAAAGAAAAACCCGGCATTCTCGGGCGGTTAAATGATAAATCAACGGGCGAATGCCATACGTTTCTTGATGATATCGTCGGCGCAATCGCAGCAGCGGCTTCAAGCCGGCTTGCCCACAGCGCCAGAAATACAGAATAAGGACGGCCGTCATGGCCGTCCCTTTTTTTATAGATGTTCAATCCATTCAGTTAAAGAGTCAATCGCATATGTCGGCTTCTGATCGTAACCGGCCATATGCTCACGCTTTGTCACTCCGGTATGAACGAGCAGCGTATCCATGCCCGCATTGATGCCGGCCATAATATCCGTTGCATAGTTATCGCCGACCATGAGTGTTTCGGAAATATCCGTTCCGAGCACCCGCATCGCCTGTTCCATAATAATGGATTCCGGCTTGCCGATAAAGACAGGCTCGACGCCCGTGGACACCGTCAAAACGGATGTCAGTGAGCCGTTCCCCGGCAAAAGCCCTCTTTCAGTCGGAATGGCGACGTCGCCGTTTGTTGAAATAAACCGGGCGCCGTTTCTGATCGCCAGACATCCCGTTGCCAACTTTTCATATGTAATGCCGCGGTCGATTCCCACAACGACAAAGTCCGCGTTTTCTTCTCCGAAGCTCAGCCCGTTTTCTTCGATAGCCTGGCGGATGCCTTCTTCGCCGATCACATACACCGACGCATCTTTTTTCTGCTGGGCGATATGCTGCGCAGTCGCCATGCTTGTTGTGAAGACCTGTTCTTCAGAGGCCGGAATGTCAAAGCTCATCAGCTTGTCCGCCACCTGCTTCGGCGTCCGGGAGGAATTGTTCGTCACGAATAAATACGGAATGCCGCGCGCTTTAAGCGTTCTCACGAATTCACACGCTTCTTCGATTTTTTCCGTCCCGTTGTACATTGTGCCGTCCAAATCAATCAAATATCCTTTATAATCCTTCATACTCAACACTCCTGTGGATTTTCTCACTTGTTGTTATTTAAATGCGGAAACAGGGCCTAACTCTGTTTCAAGGTAGGTTCTTACGCGGGCCGGAAAGGCTTTCAGCACGTCTCTGTTTGACGAGATCAGTGTAAACAGCTCCTGATGATCGACGTGCTGATATTCCTGAACAAGCTGCTTTCTGGAAGAGATCAATTGCTTCAGCTTATTTCCTTCTTCCTCAGCTACCACCTTTTCGTCCGTCAGAATATCCATGATGTCGTCATAACTTCCCGGATCGCGCATGATAAAGCCGTCAATCATATCATTTCCGACATCGAGAATGCATTCGATCATAAGATGGCTGATCCGCTCAAGCGCTCTTTTTTCGATCTCGCTCTGCCAAGCCGGCGTGCTGTCAAACAGCGCCAGCTGATTCTCAAAAAAACGGAGTGTTTGTTCGATATTATTTCTGTCAACAAAATACACGTGACAGCATCCCCTTCTGCATCAATTATTTTCTGATTCGTTTAAGAACAAAATACGCGCAGCCGAAATTGCAGTATTCGTAAATGTATTCGTCCAATGTGCTGATTTTCGTTTCAAAGGTTGCTTTTTGATTCTGGTCATCAAAGAAGCCTTTGAGCCGCAGCTGACTGTATCCCCAGTCCCCCACAATGTAATCATATTTATTTAATATGTCCGAATAGCGGGCTTTGAACGCTTCTTCATTAAAGCCGTTTTTAAAATCATGTACGAGTTCAAACTCGGCATTTTGAATAAGAATCATGTCTTCACCTCTTTTATCACTCTTTACTATCATAATTCATTGACTTCTGTGCATCAATTGCAAAATGAGACGCTTCGGATTGCGGAGAAGGTTTTTCCCTTTTATATCCAGTTTAGCGGTTCAGACGGTCCTTATTCAAGAATGACTTTTTTTCGGCTGAAACGGCTCCATCACAAAAAACCCAAAACCTGCGGCGTTTTGGGTTTTTTCGGTTTATATTATGCTTGAGCCTGGCGTTTTTTAGACGCTTCGTTTACTTGTTCATCCGCATGATAGGAAGAACGGACAAGCGGGCCTGCTTCACAGTGGCTGAAGCCTTTTTGCATCGCGATTTCTTTCAGTTCGGCAAATTCGTCCGGATGATAATATTTTTGAACTTTTAAATGTTTTTTGGATGGCTGTAAGTATTGGCCGATCGCCATGATGTCGACATTGTTCGCAAGCAGGTCGTCCATCACTTCAATAATTTCTTCCTTCGTTTCGCCGAGACCGATCATAATGCTTGATTTCGTCGGAATGTCAGGCTGCATTTCTTTCGCACGGCGCAAGAATTCTAAAGAACGGTCATATGTTGCACGGGCGCGGACTCTCGGTGTCAGGCGGCGCACGGTTTCAATGTTGTGGTTCAGAATATCAGGACGGGTATCCATTAATGTTTTCAGGTTGTCGTAATTTCCGCCCATATCGGATGGCAGCACTTCAATCGTCGTGAACGGGCTTTTTCTGCGGATCGCCCGGACCGTTTCCGCAAAGACGCCTGCTCCGCCGTCTTTCTGATCATCACGCGCCACGGCCGTGATAACGGCGTGTTTTAAGTTCATCAGCGCAACCGAATCAGCTACGCGTTCCGGCTCCTGCAGATCCAGCTCAGTCGGCAGACCCGTTTTGACAGCGCAGAAGCGGCATGCTCTCGTACAGACGGAACCGAGAATCATGAATGTCGCCGTACGTCTGACAGCCCAGCATTCATGGATGTTCGGGCATTTTGCTTCTTCACATACGGTATGCAGATTATTTTCACGCATTAATTTTTTGAGACCCGTATAGTTTTCATTCGTGTTCAGCTTTATTTTGAGCCATTCCGGCTTTCTCAGATGCTCGTCTTTCTTTGCCATTTCCCCATCATCTCCATTATCCCTTTATTCATGTTTATGTGCGAAAAATTTCTATTTCACGATGGATATAAAACTCGCGGATTTCTATTCATAAGTCACTTTAACATAGGAAAAATTTCTCGACAAGGGAAGAGAATTACTTACATTTTCTCGGATTGTTGCCGCAAACTATTTGTATTCAATCCTGAAAGGAGATCATGTTGTGAAAGTTCTGTTATCTGCTCTTCTCCTTTTATCTGTTTTCTGTCCGGCTGCAAGCGGAAAAGAACAATCGGCTTCTGTCTACGACGGACGGATGCAATTGTACCGCAAAGCCGAGGCGGTCACACAGATTCCTTGGTATGTGCTTGCAGCGGTTGATCAATATGAAGAAAATGTCCGCTCGAACCGAAAGGATCTGCCTGAAAAAGCGGGAATCATCAGCATTTATATTCCGGATCATTTGTGGAGCGGGCCTGAAAATCCAAATCCTAAGGACGATGCGCCCCTCAGTATTAAAGTATTTGACGGCATCGGCCTGGACGGCGACGGTGACGGAAAAGCCGAGGTAAGCAATGATGAGGATATCCTTTATACATTTGCACAGTACTTAGCGGGATTCGGAACGGATCTTGACCATATCCGCATCGGCCTCTGGAATTATTACCGCCGTGATCAGACGGTCGGCATTATCACCGAATTCATGACACTGTTCAAGACATTTGGCCGCCTTGACCTCGGAGAGCACGCCTTTCCGCTTCCCGTAAAGACGGATTACAGCTACCGCAGCACTTGGGGAGCTGCGAGGGGGTTCGGCGGGCGCCGGATTCACGAAGGAACGGATCTGTTCGCTCGTTACGGGCTCCCCGTCAGATCGACCTGCTACGGGATTGTCGAAATGAAAGGCTGGAACCGCTTCGGCGGCTGGAGAATCGGCATCAGGGATATCAATAACACGTATCACTACTTCGCTCACCTGAACGGCTTTGCCAAAGGCATTCATAAAGGCCAGATCGTCAAACCCGGTGAGGTGATCGGTTCTGTCGGAAGCTCCGGCTACGGCCCGCCCGGCACCGCGGGAAAATTTCCGCCGCATCTTCACTACGGGATGTATAAAGATAACGGCAGATCGGAATGGTCTTTTGACCCGTATCCTCATTTAAGGGCATGGGAACGGAAAGAAATCCGCAGGAAAAAGTAAACACACAGCCGCCAGAAGAGAATGCGGCTGTGTGTCTTTATTTGTCTTTCTCCTTTTTTTCATTCGGCAGCTGAACGGAAGGCGTCACACCTGATCCGCCGCTTCCGTTATAAAACTGCGGCACTTCTCCTTGAATGGCTTTAATGGAGACCGGGATATTATTTGTCACGACTGATGTTTTGCTGGCAAACGGGATAATCACCTTCACTTTAATCTCCACGAAAATACTGATATCAATCAGGGCATTGTTGATGCCGTACGGCTTTATTTTTGTTTTCACGTCAGTTAACGCATCGCCGATCAAGTTAAAGCGCACGGGGATTTTCGGCCCGAGATTCCCAAGAATGCTGTTACCCGTGACCTGCCCTAAAGGGATGTTAATCATAATTGCATCGGCCGTTTTGGCGCCTTTTTCTGTTTCATGCTGCTTATTGTTCGACTCCGCTTCCTTCAGATGAGCCTGAAGCTGCTTTGTCACTTTCGCCTTCATGCTGTTGACCACTTGTGTATTAAAATCCATCGTTGTGACTTTTCCGTTTTCATCCGTTTTCATATCGACCATATCTTTCACATTGTCGCTGTGAGACATGTATTCTTCAATGGATTCTGTAATGACCTCTGTCGCCACCCGTTTTGTTTCCATTTCTCCGATGTTCATCAGCACCGGTTTAATTGAGGAGTTGATCATCCAAAGGCTGATGACCGTCGATATGATAAAAAAAGCAAACGACAGAAGAAGCACATACCGAAAAGGCAAAGGCCCTCTCTTGCGAAGAGTGCTCCGGTATCTAGGCAAGAAAAATCCCCCCTTACATATCACAATGTATGCTTGTAAGAGGGGACATAGTAATTTATTTTTACTCTTAAAAAGTCACGCTTTCCTTCATTCAAGTGCCCGCGGCAGAAATGGACCGGCGAACGAACACCTCTGACATTACGGCTGCTGCGCAAGCTTCCAGGCGAGCAGATCTCTTAAAAACTCCGGCATAAAGTATTGTTTTTCTTTCGAATCACGGATCTCAGGGAACAGCTTTCCGAGTGTGAACATGTCGAGAACGGCAACCGAGTATATCCGGTCCGGATCAAGCTCTTCTCCGTTCACTTTCACATTGATGAGGTGCGTCACCCCGTCTTCAAGAATGTCAGTCTGCACCTCTGCTCCGGCATATACCATCCTGCCCATGACTTCTCCGCGGAAGCCGAGGCCTTTAATCCGCAGCTGCTCCATTTTTTCAGAGGCAGCCTGGCTGATTGTTTCTTGAAGTTCCCTGCCTGAAAGACGCACGGCGACCGGATTGATCGGATGCGGGCAGATGCGGTGCAGATCAAGCTTTGTGACAGGCCCCTTTCTTAAAGGCCCCAAAATGACACCTGAATTCACCATGCTGACTTCACAGCCGCACCAGCTTTTCAGCGCTTCGGCTAAAAGAAGCGGAAGGGGCGATTCTTCAAACCACTTCACGCCGGCTTCTTCATTCAGATCGGCGACTTGTACGGAGAGCAGGTTTTCCGCTTCCCGTTCTTTCTCTTTCAGATAAGCCGCCGTATCTTCAGATTCACCGTGCCAATCAGCCATTTTCTGCACAGATGCCTGTTTGCTGACGATGGTTCTTGATTCACTTTCGATCGTCAGCTCGACACAGCCGACGTAGTTCCCGTATTTCTCCGCACAGGCAAGCAGTACGCCGTTTATGTCCTGGCCGTCCTCAAGGAGGTGGTGTGTATGCGATTCAAGAATGACATCAATATCGGGGAATTTTTCCGCTGCGGCCCGGTCATCGATCAAGCCTAAATGCGAAAGCAGAATGATGATATCCGCTTTGCCCTTGATATCGTCAAGTGATTCTTGAATGCTTTTTTCCGCATCCGTCACCGTCCAGCCAAGCTTTTGATAGACGGGATAATACGGCACCGTGACGCCGAGTATGCCTGCGCTCATCCCGTTTTTCAGTGTTTTGATCACGTATGGCTCGGCCCATTCCGGCCGCTGTCCGTCCGCATCAAACAGGTTGGACACTATGACGGGAAACGCGGCATGATTATATAAATCCGCCAGTTCATCATGAGGCAGCGTAATTCCTTCATTATTCCCGACGGCGGCCGCATCAATCTCAAGACGGTTTAACAAGTCGACATTCGCTTTGCCGAAGGTCGCTTCCGTTATCATTTGAAATCGGTCCATATGGTCGCCGATGTCGAAAACGAGTGTTTCCTCCCCGTCTTTTTCATGCTCATGTTTCTTCTGCTCAATATAATGTACGATTTTCGGCCAATTTTCGAAATGGCTGTGCAAATCATTCGTATGATATAAACGGAGCTTTTCTAACATACCATCTCTCCTACCTTTTAGCTGAATATCCCTTGATAAATCAATTCACAGCCGATCAAAATCAAGACGATCCGCATGAAAAGCACGATCGTTTTCGTCTGCACCCGCTTGTTGACCCACGCGCCCATTTTACCGCCGAACCAAGCGCCCGGAATAAGACACAGCGCATACAGCCAATTGACATGGCCTTCTGCGATATGTGACACGGAACCTGTCACGGAGGATAAGAAAATAATGAGCATTGACGTCGCCACAGCCACTTTCGGCGGGAACAAAAATAACAGCATCATGGCCGGAACCATAAGAGAGCCGCCGCCAATGCCGAAGAGACCGCCCAATAAGCCGACGAAAAAGGCAATCGCGATACCGGTAAACATACGGTACGAATATGTATAAAGCTCACCTGATTCATCCTCAAATGTCCGGATCATGCCTTTATGCGCTTTATTGACCGGTTTTGCTTTCGCCTTCAGCATTAATGTAATGGAAATCAAGATCATAAAAAGTCCGAACCAGACGGAAAACGTATGTGCATTAAAGAGTTTAGACAAATACGCGCCGATGATGCTTCCCGGGCCGGAACCGATAAAAAAGATCAGCCCGCTTTTGTAATCAACGGTTTTATATTTCATATAGGCCAGAGTTGATGACAGACCCGTAAATATAATCACCAAAAGGGACGTGCCGATGGCAGTCTGCGGTGTTACGTCATGGAAAAACGGAGTCATCGTGCTTAAATAGAGCATTGCGGGCACAATAATAATTCCTCCCCCAAGCCCGATCAGGCTGCCGACCGTTCCCGCGATAAATCCTAATATAATTAAAATAAGATAAGACATGTGTCTTGAAACCTCTTTTCTAGCTGAATAGGTCAAGCTGCTTCGGAGCAAGCCCGGTATATTGTATATCTAGCATTTCAAGCATCTCAAGGCCGTTGTCGGCGGCGTCTCCGCCTGAGTTATTATTGAAGAGCACGTACAGATTGCGCGACTGCTTTTTCAGCTCCTGAAGATTGTTTTTCCAATCTTTGAGTTCCTGTTTATTATAGCGGTATAAATATCTGACCTCACGCCAGTTTTGCCCGCCGTCAGGTTTGACCCAGCCCTGCTTGTTCCGTCCGTGAAAACGGACAAGCGTTTTTTCTTCATCCGTTGCTTTCAGGACGGCCGGAATGCTGCCCTCGCCGATTTGCGGCTCGTCACATATGGTGTGAATCCAGCCTTCCGACTTCATAAAGGAAAGCGTCTGCTCGTAAAATGGCGGGGAAAACCATGACCTGTTGCGGAATTCAAGCGCACACGGGATATCACCCATCTGCTGCCTGCACCATCTCAAATATGCGACGTTTTCTTTCTTGCAGTCAAACCACGGCGGGAATTGGAACAGCACCATGGCAAGCTTTCCATGCTCTATATACGGCGTCAATGACAGCTTGAACGCTTCAAACATCTCTTCCTTCGTTTCAAAAGGAATATCGCCGCGCTGATGGCCCGTCATCCCTTGATATGCTTTGATGATAAATTGAAAAGTTTCCGGCGTCTCTTTGACCCACCTCTCGTTATTGCGGGCGGGCTGTATCGCGTAAAAGCTCGCGTCCAGCTCAACGATGGGAAAATGAGAGGAATACGCCTGCAGTTTTTGCGGGCCCGCCGTTTTAGGCGGATAGATGCTGTCATGATCCCCCCAACCCGTCAGTCCGATATAAATCACATTCCTTCACCTCTCACTCTAGTTTATCACAGGTGTTTTTCTCTTTCCGTCTCCATGTTTTGTCTGAATGCACTTTTCAGATACCGGTATTGATGTTCATTGGTGTCCGAAAATGCTTCACTTCTGGTAGAAGGGATATGCTGATAGACGACTGGCTCCGAAAACTGTCCCCTCGTGAAATCATATATCTCCCCTTCTATTCGGTTATAAAAATGCCAGCTTGTGCCGGTTTTTGTTTTGAGAATGTCACCGCCGTAAACATCTTGGATGACTAAAGCCGTCACGCCGCACTGGCCTTTGGCCGGGCATTCTTCCGTCCATTTTGTACTGGACTGCCGCGACCAGGATGCCGTTAATATGTTCAAGATTTGATCATACAATGTGTTTTACTCCTTTTTATAAAAAGATACCACGTTGATGAAATTTTAAAAACAAGCAGGGCGGAAATCAAAAAAACCCGGCGGTAAAATCCGCCGGGCTTACGAAGGAACGACCAGCGTTCCGTCAATGCCTTCTTTTGCTTTCTTCCCGTCACTGTACACGCACCGGCCTTTGCTGTATGTAGCCGAAATGCGGGAGGGAAAGGTATGTCCTTCGTAAAGGCTTAGCTTATGCTTTGCAAACATCGATTCTCTTGTGACAGTGTACGGCTCCATGCTGACGAGCACAAAATCCGCATCACACCCTGCTTCCAGCCGCCCTTTTTTCTGAAGGCCGAATCGCCGCGCAGGTGCCGCCGCTGTCCATTCAGCGATGGTTTCAAACGGAATCTGATGCTCAAGCGCGAGTTCCAGCATCCCTAATAAAGTAAACTGCCCGCCGCTGATTCCGCCCCATGATAAAAACAGATTATCCTCCCGCTTCAAGGATGGACGGCAAGGGGAATGGTCAGAGGAAACCATGTCAATGTGCCCCGCAATGAGCGCCTCGATCAGCGCTTCCTGCGACTCCCGCGGCCGGAGCGGAGGCGCGCATTTTGCGACAGAGCCCTTTTCCCGTAAATCGTCATGGCTGAACAAGACATAATGCGGGCATGTTTCGACCGAAACATCGAGCCCTTCCCGTTTCGCCTCTCTGATCAGCCGAACCGCTTTCGCCGTGCTGATATGAACAAAATGCACCGGGCACCCTGTCACCCTCGCATACTGAATGGTGCGATATACCGCTTCAGCTTCAGCTTCGTCCGGGCGGGAGGCGGCGTACGCATCCGCATCCACCTTTCCTTCATTCGCCAAAACCATCTGCAAATAACTTGTGAGCGCGTCGCTTTCCGCGTGAAGAGCGAGGATTTTCCCTGCTGCCGCGATTTCCGCCATGCCTTTGAGCAATGTCCGTTCATCAACAGAGCGGAACTCATCTGTGCCTGATCTTGATAAAAATGCTTTAAATCCGATCGCTCCCGCTTCAGCCATCGGGCGGATGTCCTCGATATGGCCGGGCACCAAGCCGCCCCATAACGCAAAATCCACGGCTGATTTTTGCCTGCCGAGTTCCGCTTTTGCGTGTAGATGCTCTGCCGTCACGGTTGATGGGATGCAATTGAGCGGCATATCAAAATAGGTGGTGCAGCCGCCTGCCGCCATCATTTGAGAACCTGTTTCAATCCCCTCCCAGTCCTCTCTGCCCGGTTCATTGAAATGAACATGGCAGTCTATCGCACCGGGAAACACGTACTTTCCGTCTGCTTGGATGATTTCTGCCCCGCTTGTTTCAATGACAGAACCCACCTCGGCAATGATACCGTTTTGAACTGCGATATCAACTTCCTTCACACCATCTGGCGTAACTGCCTTCGCACCTTTTATCACCATATCGTAAGCCATACCGATCCCCCCATGTCAGGTTGACGATTTTTCATGTCAGTTTATGTAACACAATCCATTCTATTTTCAACAGTTTACTGCTACTATAATCGTATTACATCAGCAAAACCGCTAGAATTCCTATTGAAAATTATTCATCTTAACCAATCTTTTTATAGAAAAGGAGAATGCGCTATGAATATTTTTGATGTGATGAGAATACCGGCTTTTGAAAACGCCCATTTAATCGCTGGAAAAGCAGGAGGGGAAAGAGAGGTTCAGCATGTCAATATGATGGACGCACCGGATATTGCAGACTTCCTGCACAAGAATGAATTGCTCGTCACCACCGCGTATCACCTGAAGGATCACCCGGACCAGTTATCTGAATTGATTCGGCAAATGGCAAAACGCGGCTGCGCGGGTCTCGGCATTAAAACAAAGCGCTACTTGGAGGATATCCCGAAAGAAATCATCGAACTGGCGGATTCATACGCGTTTCCGATCATTGAGCTTCCGGAACACATCCGTCTCGGCGATATTGTGAATGCAACACTCAGCCGTATTCTCGATATGCGTTCCAGCGAGCTTCAGCAAGCCATTTACGCGCACAAAAAATTCACAAACCACATTATGAGCGGAAAAGGGCTGCAATCTCTCCTCAAAAAGGTCTCAGACCTGCTTCAGATACCCGTGCTGCTTCTGGACCAGCATGCCAAAATGCTGTCTGCGTCCCATCAGATCTCAATTGAGACTGAAAAGCTAAAAAGAGTCCTGAACACCGTATCCGGGCCGTTTTTCACTTGTTTTTCCGCAATCTCCGATCAGAAAACATATTCCGTCCTTCCTATTTATAATCATGAAAAAAACTGCGGCTTCCTGCTGATACCGGACATGGTGCAGGCCGGCGACAAAGGATTGATTCTCACCATTGAGCAAGCGGCCAACGTAATATCCTTTGAACTGCTGAAGGAAAATGCGCTGAAGCAATTCAGCAGGCGTGCGCGCAATGAGTTTTTCAGCAATTTTATTGAGCGCACATTTTCTTCAGACGATGAAATCAAAAACCGGGCGAAGGAATTCAAGCTGCGCTGGGATCAAAAATACATGTGCATTGCCGGCAAACTCGACCGGAATAACGATTCGATCAGCTTCACAGAAAATCAGCTCGCCTCCGACGGTGTCTTCGACTTTCTTGAAGGTGAATTATCAGCCTTCCCGTTTCCGCCCCACCTTTTTATAAAAGGAAATGTCGGCATTATTCTGATAGAAGCGACAGACAGCTGGAATGAAATGCACGCTTCGGTGATCAGCTTTTTAGAGCAGTTCCAAACACAGGTCAGAGCTCAATTTAAGCGGACGGTGTCCTTTGGCATCAGCAATATATGCCAAAAGCTCATTGACGTTCCGGACGCTTTCACAGAGGCTTCTGATGCTCTTCACTCTGGGCATTTGTCAAGAAGTACGGAGTTTATCCAGGTGTATCACGCGAAAGATGTGCCCGAGCTTCTCCGCCTGCTCCCGGTTGAGGATTTGAAGAAGTTTTACAGCTCCACGCTTCAAAGCCTCGCTGAAAAACAGCAGGAGGATCAAAGCCTGCTTCATACGCTGTCCGTCTATTTAGAAACACACTGCCAAATCTCCGAGACGGCAAAGCGCCTGTACGTTCATCGCAATACGGTCATCTACCGCCTTGAAAAATGTGAGGATCTGCTGGGCAAAAGCTTAAAAGATCCTGAAACGACGATGCGTTTGCGGCTGGCCTTACGGATGCAGCGGCTGATCAGCTAGCATCCGTCACATAATCTTACAAACTAAATCGTTTTTCGTCACTTCCAGCAATAATGCCTGTCTTTTTCAGCTACTGTACCCAATGACACCTAAAAATCAGCACGCTATCATGTTACTAAAGTTTACATACAAGGAGGGACTATGTTGAAACAAAGATCGTTTGCGGTGTTTTCTCTTGGCCTTCAGCATGTGCTGGCCATGTATGCAGGTGCGATTTTAGTGCCCCTGCTTGTCGGCAGGGCGCTGAATGTAACCTCTGAACAGCTGTCTTACCTGTTAGCGATTGACCTGGTAACTTGCGGCGTCGCGACGCTATTGCAAACCTTGCGCGGCGCACACATCGGCATCGGGCTTCCCGTCATGCTGGGCAGTTCCTTTGTGGCCGTCACCCCGATGATCGCAATCGGCGCCAATTACGGCATTCACGCGGTTTACGGTTCCATCATCACAGCCGGTGTGTTCATCTTTTTGTTTGCGCGTTTTTTCGGCAAGCTGACCGTGTTATTCCCTCCTGTCGTAACAGGAACCGTTGTGACCTTAATCGGCCTATCACTTGTTCCGGCAGGTGTGAAAAATATGGCTGGCGGCGAAAAAATAAACGGCAGCGCCAACCCCGAATACGGTTCGCTCGAAAATCTTCTTCTCTCTGTCGGCGTTCTTGTTCTGATCTTAGTCCTCAACCGCTTTCTCAAAGGGTTTGCCCGAACGCTGTCTGTTCTGATCGGAATCGCCGCCGGAACAACGGCAGCAGCACTCATGGGCAAAGTCAGCTTTTCTGCTGCTGCTGAAGCCCCGTTCTTCCAAATCCCGAAACCGTTTTATTTCGGAGCCCCTTCATTTGAAATCGGACCAATCTTAACGATGCTGATCGTCGGAATGGTCATTATCGTCGAATCAACCGGCGTTTTCTACGCAATCGGCAAGATATGCGGCAGATCTTTAACCGAAAAAGATCTTGTCAAAGGCTACCGGGCGGAGGGAATCGCCATTCTCATCGGCGGATTGTTCAACGCCTTTCCTTATAACACCTTCGCGCAAAACGCCGGCTTATTGCAGCTGACGAAAGTGAAAACAAGAAATATCGTTGTTACAGCAGGCTGTATCCTTGTCTGTCTCGGGCTGATACCGAAGATTGCCGCCCTTGCTTCCGCCGTTCCTGCTGCTGTACTTGGCGGCGCAACCGTTGTCATGTTCGGCATGGTGATTGCCTCAGGCGTTAAAATGCTCAGCACAGCGGATCTCAAAAACCAATACCACCTCTTGACCATCGCATGCTCAATCGCACTCGGCATCGGCGCCAGCACGGTCCCCGGGATTTTTGCTGAATTCCCCGCTCCAATCAGAATTCTGGTCAGTGACGGCACGATCACCGGCAGCCTGACCGCCATCTTTTTGAATTTATTTTTCAGCCTGCGCGGCAAAAAAGAAAAAACAACACAGAAAACTGAACTTCCGGCATTAGATCATACACTCGTATTAGAAAAAGAGGTGTGAAAAAGATGAAGAAACAGCAAAATGCCTTTCAGCTGGCGATACTCGGACTTCAGCATATGCTTGCCATGTATGCGGGAGCCATTCTCGTTCCGCTCATTGTCGGAGCGGCGATCGGGCTGAATGCGGGGCAGCTGACATATTTAATCGCGATCGATTTGTTCATGTGCGGGGCGGCGACTCTTTTGCAGCTGTGGAAAAATCGGTTTTTCGGCATCGGCCTCCCCGTTGTGCTCGGATGTACGTTTACCGCAGTCGGCCCGATGATTTCCATCGGCAGCACATACGGTGTCTCAGCCATATACGGCGCCATTATCGCCGCAGGGCTGATTGTCGTCATTGCCGCGGGCTTCTTCGGAAAGCTTGTCCGTTTTTTTCCGCCTGTCGTGACCGGCTCAGTCGTCATGATCATCGGCATCAGCCTGATTCCGACGGCAATGAATAATCTGGCCGGAGGTGAAGGAAGCAAAGACTTCGGCTCACTGGACAATGTGCTCCTCGGGTTTGGCGTCACGGCTTTTATCTTATTGCTGTTTTATTTCTTTACAGGCTTTATCCGCTCCATTTCGGTTTTGCTCGGCCTTATCGCAGGTACAGCGGCCGCATTCTTCATGGGAAAGGCCGATTTTTCTAATGTCATGGAGGCGTCCTGGCTTCATATTCCGTCTCTGTTTTATTTTGGCATGCCGACCTTTGAGCTGCCGGCTGTTGTGACGATGCTGCTCGTTGCGATTGTCAGTCTGGTCGAATCGACAGGTGTATACTTTGCGCTTGCCGATATCACAAACCGCAGGCTGTCGGAAAAGGATCTGGAAAAGGGCTACCGGGCGGAAGGCCTTGCGATCGTGCTTGGCGGCTTATTTAACGCGTTTCCCTATACCGCTTTCTCGCAAAATGTCGGTATTGTCCAGCTGTCGAAAATGAAAAGTGTCAATGTCATCGCCGTCACGGGAATGATGCTGATGGCAATCGGACTGGTTCCAAAAGCAGCTGCACTGACAACAGTGATTCCAACCCCCGTTCTCGGCGGCGCGATGATCGTCATGTTCGGCATGGTCATTTCTTACGGGGTCAAAATGCTTTCCAGCGTTGATCTCGACTCCCAAGGCAATCTGCTGATTATTGCCGCTTCCGTCAGTTTAGGGCTTGGCGCAACGACAGTTCCCGCGTTGTTTTCATCTCTTCCGGGAGCGGCTTCAGTTTTAGCAGGAAGCGGAATTGTGATCGGCAGTTTGACGGCCATTGCATTGCACGCTTTTTTTCATACCAAACAGCCGGATCACGCTGAAATAAAAACGTAAAGGATGATGCCAATGTTCACTATCGATGACCTGAATCAAATGGAAAGACACACACTGACAGACACGCTGGGATCTATTTTCGAACACTCTTCATGGATTGCGGAGGAAGCTGCGGAATTACGCCCGTTTTCTTCCCTTTCTGACCTTCACCGCAAAATGGCCGGCATTGTAAAAGCCGCGGACCGCCAGACACAGCTTGATTTAATCAACAAGCATCCCAGACTCGGAACAAAAAAAACAATGAGCGCTGATTCGGTAAGAGAGCAGCAGAACGCAGGGCTCAGCAAACTTGAACAAGAGGAATACGAGGAATTTCTCAAGCTGAATGAACATTATGATGAACGCTTCGGTTTTCCTTTTATTTTAGCGGTAAAGGGAAAGACGAAACAGGACATTCACCGAGCCCTGCTGGCAAGGCTTGAGAACGAACCGGAAACGGAATTCCAGCAGTCACTGGAAGAAATTTACCGCATCGCCCGCTTTCGTCTGGCTGACATCATCACTGAAAAAGGAGAGACGCAAATGAAAAGAACCATGTCTTACGGCAAAGGAAATGTATTTGCCTACCGAACGTTTTTAAAGCCGCTCACAGGAGTAAAACAAATCCCAGAGTCATCTTTTTCAGGGAGAGACAATACCGTTGTCGGCGTTGATGTGACATGCGAAATTGGCGGAGAAGCCTTCCTGCCGTCATTTATAGACGGGGATAACACTCTCGTTGTAGCTACAGACTCAATGAAAAACTTTATTCAGCGCCATTTCGCTTCCTATGAAGGGACAACAATTGAGGGATTCTTACACGATGTGGCTCACCGATTTTTAAATACGTATTCTCATATGGACACGATTACTCTGACAGGCGAAGAGATTCCGTTTGAAGCAATGCCCGCATATGAGGCGCAAGAGCTCCGCACAAGCCGGCTCGTTTTCAGAAGATCACGCAATGAACGGGCCCGGTCTGTGCTGAAAGCGGAACGCACAGGAGAGACTATAACGATTACAGAGCAGTACAGCGAAATGATGGATCTTCAGCTCGTCAAGGTGAGCGGCAACTCCTTCGTCGGCTTTATTCGCGACGAATATACGACTCTCCCCGAAGACGGCAACCGCCCGCTGTTTGTCCATCTAAACATCGGCTGGCATTACGAAAATACAAATGACGCATACGCTTCTGATCCAGCCCGCTATGTCGCCGCTGAACAAGTCCGCGATTTGGCGAGCGCCGTATTTCACGAGCTTGAAACTCCTTCAATCCAAAATCTAATCTATCATATCGGCTGCAGAATTTTAACGAGATTCCCGCAGCTCACTGATGTCACCTTCCAATCTCAAAATCACACATGGGACACAGTCGTGGAAGAAATCCCAGGGTCCAAAGGAAAAGTCTACACTGAACCGCGCCCGCCATTCGGTTTCCAGCGCTTTACCGTGACAAGAGAAGACGCCGAGAAAGAAAAACAGAAAGCCGATGAAGCCTTAGGGAGCCTGAAGGCCTGATGGGAAAGCTGACGACCCATATCTTAGATTTAACCTGCGGCAAACCCGCGGCGAACGTAAAAATTGAATTGAAGCGGCTGGGCGGCGGAGGCTTTAGGAAAGAGGCATACACCAACGCTGACGGCCGAGTCGATGCGCCGCTTCTCGCAGGTGAAGAGCTGGTGTCCGGAGAGTATGTGATGGAGTTTCATGCAGGGGACTATTTCGCGAGTAGAAACGTGAACACAGCCGCTCAGCCGTTTTTAACCATCGTCACCGTCCGGTTTCACATTGCAGATTCAGATGCGCATTATCATATCCCGCTTTTGCTGTCGCCGTTTGGTTATCAGGTGTATAGGGGAAGTTAATTAAAAGGAAGCCCGCCGGTGAGGCGGGCTTCTCCATGTATGTCTTACACTCTTTTCACTTGGCACATTCACAGCTACAAGGAAAGAGATGTATTCACTGCTGTTTGTGCATGAATGAAAGCCGTATCAAATAATGGCACTTCAGAATCCTCGGCTTTTACTAATAATCCAATTTCAGTACATCCGAGAATAATCCCTTCCGCACCTCGATCCACCAAATGATTGATAATCTTCTTATACATGGTTTTAGACGACTGTTTGATTTCGCCTAAACACAGCTCCTGATAAATAATATGATTGATTACTTCTCTTTCCTCATCAGCAGGCACAATGACATTGATATTGTGAGACTCAATACGTGATTTATAAAAATCTTGTTCCATCGTATACTTCGTTCCAAGTAAACCTACTGAACGAATACCTTGTCTTGTGATTTGATCGGCAGTTGCATCTGCAATATGTAAAATAGGGATGGTGATCATTTTCTGGATATAGCCAATCACTTTATGCATGGTATTTGTACATATGACGATAAAATCTGCACCGGCTTTTTCTAATGATCTCGCAGCCTCCCCCAAAGCTGCACCCGCCTTATCCCAAGCCCCTTCAGACTGATAGTGTTCAATCTCTTTAAAATCAACACTGTACAAAACGCATTTTGCAGAATGCAGCCCTCCTAGTTTCTTTTTTATCTCTTCATTGATCATTCGATAATATTCAGCCGAAGATTCCCAGCTCATTCCGCCAATAAGGCCGATCGTTTTCATATCACCACTCCTGAATTTTTTTCAGAATATAATCAATTATTCTAAAGTATCGATTAGTCTTATACAATTATTGATTTTCAGAAAATGGCCTGCGGGGGAAATATCCCGAAGTTTTTTAGATACTAAAAGTCCGCTCTTAACAGCCGAACTCCCTTTTCCCTCTGTTCAGCTCTCTTCTAATCCTCCAAGCCGACCGCATAATCCCGCCATACCCAGTACATCGGCACAAATTCCCCGCCAATCCTTCTTCTATGTCTTCATCTGTGGGATGCGGGTTTTCCTCGAACAATGCTTTAAGCGCAATGATCATTCCCGGCGTACAGTAGCCGCATTGGAAGCCGCCTTCTTCCAGGAAAGCGGTTTGGCACATGTCCAGCTCTTCTTTTTGAAGCCCCTCGATGGTTGTGATGGAATGGCCGTCTGCTTGATAGGCCATCGTCATGCACGCATTGGCAAGCTTCCCGTCAATTAAAATGGAGCATGCTCCGCAGCGGCCGATTCCGCAGGACACCTTTGTCCCGGTCAGCTGAAATTCCTTTCTAAGCAAATCACTCAGACGTGCCGTGGGAATGGCTGAAATCTCCCGCTCCTGCCCATTTACGGTCATTTGGTACTGTCCCTTTTTTACAGGAAGTGATCCAGCTTCTTTTACGTCCATTGCTTCAGCCCCTTTCTGTCTATCGCTTCAAGCAGCTCTTCTCTTGAAATCGGCAGCTTGTTTATCCAGCAGCCGACCGCATCATGGACAGCCTTTACAATAGCGGGAGTGATAGCGATCGTTCCGATTTCGCCAACTCCCCGCGGGCCATATGCGTCTCCCTTCATCAGTTCTTCTATTGCGATCACCTTCATGTTAGGAACATCTTTGACGACAGGGATTAAATAGTGATCGAGATTTTCCGCGGCATAACGGCCGTCCGTCATTTTCGCTTCCTCCATCAGCGTATAGCCGAGCGCCATGGCGGCGCCGCCTTCAATTTGGCCCCGATAACCTTGCGGACTGACAACCGGCCCTGCCGCAATGGCATGCTCACAATCTATCACTTTGACATCACCCGTTAACAGATCCACTTCCACCTCAACAGCCGCCGCTCCAAATGAGTAAAGGAAATGGCCGCCGTCCACGGGATCAGGCGTTGTCGGAAAGTCAAATGCCGTTTCCTCTGCCAAAGGGCCTTTTTCAGCCAGCTCTTTATATGTCATCATAAGCTCCTCTGTGTTTTTATCACGCAAGCCTTTAGCGCTGGGAATAAGGTTTTCCGCTGAACAGCCGCTCCATTCTGCCGCCTGTTTTTTCAAGCGGGAAAGAAACGGCTTCTTCAAACGCTGAATTGCGTGCCATACCATGCTTGTGCCGCGGGATGCCGTGGAGGAGCCTGACTTCGGCACTTTTGCGGTATCCCCAATGATAATGGTAATATCCTCTGCGGCACAGCCAAGCTCCTCTGTGACGATATGTTCAATCGCTGCCAGAATACCCTGTCCGCATTCTTCAAATCCGAACGAAGCTGTGATTTTGCCGTCACTTGAAAGGGACAAACGGCCTCCCGCCGCATCCATTCGGCCATACCCCAGCCCGCCGCCGTGCATCGTAATGGCCGCTCCCGTGCCGCTCCGTATATACCCGGAGTACCGGCTTTTTCTTGTGAGAATGGGAGATTCAGAAATGGCATTTAACACCTGTGCCGCTCCGTCAGTCGGTGCAATCCGATGCTCCAGCGGCCCTAAGTCATACGGCTTTCTGATATTTTTTCTTCTCAGCTCCAGCGGGTCGATACCGAGCCTCTCACTGAGACGGTCGAGATGGGTTTCAAGGGCAAATGTGATTTGATTGCCGCCAAAGCCCCGGAATTCTCCCGCCACCCCGTTGTTCGTAAACACAGATATCCCTTCCGTCCGGATATTCGGAATACGGTACGGCCCCGCGGCATGCTCGACAGAAAAATCAAGAACAGCGGGCCCAAGTGTGGCGTAAGCGCCTGTGTCCGCCACAATTTTCACGTCATGAGCCAAAAGCTTTCCTGTTTGATCAGCTCCCGTTTTTATTGTCACCTTCATCGGATGGCGCTTAATGCCAGAACGTACAGATTCCTTTCTCGTCTGATGAATTTTGACAGGGCGTCCGCTTTTCAGGGCCAAAAGCGCGGCATACGGCTGGATATTCAGCTCATCCTTTCCTCCGAACGAGCCGCCCATCGGACTCGACACCACCCTGATCTTCTCTTCAGGAATGTCAAAAATACGAGCAAGCTGGAAACGGTCTTTATAGCCGTGCTGTGTTCCTGAATACATCGTAAAGCTCCCATCATCCTCCGGAACGGCTGTGCCTCCTTCCGTTTCCATATACGTATGCATCTGCCGGGGCAGCTCATAGGTTTCTTCAAGAACTGTGTCACACACCCGAAACCCTTCTTCCGCATCACCGTGTGCAAAACATGCACGGTGCAGAATGTTGCCGTCCTCGTGCAGTTTATGCGCGTCCGGCAGAAGCGCTTTTTCCGGTGAATCAATGACCTCCAGTTCTTTATATTCAACGTGAATCAGCTCCAGCGCAGCCTCCGCGATTTCCTCCGTTTCCGCAGCCACGGCGGCAATCGCATCCCCGACATACCGTACTCTGTCCTCGCATAAAACCGGCTGATCAGGGATGACTATGCCAAATCGGTTTAATCCGGGAACATCTTTATGAGTGACGACAGCCCGCACACCTTCCATTTCTTCAGCTTTCATGGTGCAAATCGACACAATCTCCGCATGAGGATAAGCGCTTCTTAACACCTTGCCATGCAGCATTCCGCGAAAGCTGAGATCGGTCATATATTTCAGTTCCCCTGTGACCTTTTCTCTTCCATCCGGCCTGACTCTTGACGGTTTGTTGATCATCATTTATTCCCCTCCCTCAGCCATCAGCTCTGACATAATGACGTTAGCAGCCGCTTTTTTTCTGTATGCCGCTGACATAAAAGCATCTGCGGAAAATGGCAGCTCATGGATAAGCGTTTCGTACAGCTCGTGCGGATCACACCCTGACGCCATCCGCTTCGCTTCACTTTCCAGTAATCTTTCAGGTGTAATATCGGCATGGCCGGCAGCGAGACGAATGCCGCCGTCTTTCAAAAAACGTCCGGCCACAACAGCAGCCGCTCCTGTAAAAGCCTGGCGCCTCCCAAGCTTGCGGTAAAACACACGCTCTCCCTCCGCACGCGGGATGATGACACGCGTGACGATAGCAGCTCCATCGTTTTCATTTGCGAGCCAATCGCCAAGCGGCAGTCTGATCAGCTCGTTTTGATACACGACAAGCTCCGCATCAAGCACGAGCAAGAGCGGAAGCAAATCGCCGATTTTACTCGCGATGTTTCCGCCAATTGTGGCCCGGCTGCGGACACCCGGTGCGGCGACGGCGGAAGCAGCGTCGCTGAAACAGCCAAGCGCACTTTTGATGAAAGGATGCTTTCTGCATTCATTCAGTGTCGTGAGCGCTCCGATCGACACGTGGGTGTCACTGACGCTGATCCCCCTCATCTCTTCAATTCCTTCCAGACTGACAAGGTGCTGTTTCGGAAGAATTCCCTTATCCCACTGAAGCTGAAGCAGTGTGCTGCCCGATGCGGCACACACATCCGGGGCAAACTGCTCTAGAAGCGAATAGGCTTCATCGAGCGCTGCCGGTTTCCATAATTGAATGTTCATCCTCGCTTTTGGCACTTGCCCGTTCATACCATCACCCTCCTCACCATCTCATATTCCTCCGGTGTATCAATATCGTTCAGCTCCGCGTCTTCCTTTGCCTCCAAAACGGCTCCTCTTCCAAGCTGCCCGTTTTTCAGAAGTCTGCGGGCCCCTTCATCTCCCTTTAGCTTCTTTATATAAGGAAAACACGCTGCTGAGAAATAGATTGGCGGGGCAGGAGCGCCTAAAGATGAAGACACGGCAAACGACTCAGGTGCCATTGCCACAAGGGCATTGAGATGATCAACGGAAAGCTGCGGCTGGTCGGCTAACAAAATGACAACGCCGTCCGCTCCCATGCTTTCCGCTTTTCTCACCCCGCTGCTGACTGAATGCCCTTGACCTTTTTCTGCGTCTCGACAAACATGCAGATTCCAGCGTTTTCGAAAAGGCGGAGCGTGATAGGGTGCTCCCATCCATTCAAGGGAAGCATGTTTTGTCCGCTCGACGATCAGCACGTGATCAAGGCCGGACAGAAGAGCCGTTTTCAAGGAAAGCGATCCGATGGTTTCTCCTTTTAGCGGCAAAGCCAGCTTGTTTCGGCCCATCCTTTCGCTTTTGCCGGCAGCGAGAAACACGCCGATCAGATAGGGGCTTCTCATACAACCGCCAGCCGTTTTCTTGTTTGAATGATTTCGGCAACAACGCTGACGGCAATTTCCTCGGGGCCTTCCGCACCGATTGACAGCCCGACCGGACTGTAAAAGTGAGCCGGCGGCTGTTTACCGTTCAGCAGCCGCTTCGTGCGATTCGCCGAACCCAACAAACCGATATAATGAAGGTGTTGAGAAAATAAAAAGTCGATGATCGCTTGATCGTGCTGAAAATGGTGGGTTGCCACAACGGCTGCATCCTGCGGTAAAAACTGAAATTCACTGAGCATTTGTTCCGGAAAAGCGGTGATCAGCCGATCCGCTTTTGGGAATAGAGAGGATGTGCAATAAGCGGGACGCCAATCTGTCACGATCACAGAAAATCCTGTATCAGCCGCCAAATTGGCAAGCGGCACAATATCCGGTCCCGCTCCGAACAGAATGAGGCGCGGCTTCGGTTCAATCCGCTGCATAAACAGGTTGGCAGATGGATCAAAATGAGGTAAATGAAGCGCAGAAACGGTACGTTGTATGTCTTCCAGAGGCGCGCCCGGCCAATTCCCGAAATGCCCGTTTTCCGTCAGAAATAAAGAACGGGAGGAGTCAATCTGCGTAACGGCTGTTACTGCTTTGCCTGCATGAAGGCAGTCTCTCACTCTTTCATAGTGCCGTCTTTTTTCCTGAGTGATTGCTTCCGCATGAATATGAATCATGCCGTTGCACCCTGCTCCCATGCCCCAAGAAAGATCGTCCTCCGCCCGCATATCATAAGAAATCAGCGCTGACGTCAGCTGATCACCCAGCTCACTGATTCTGTGGAATAAATCTTCTTCCACACATCCGCCGCTCAGCAGGCCGACCCTTTCCCCATTTTTCTTAAAGAGCATAGAGGCGCCTGCTTTTCGATATGCGGAACCTTCTACTTGAACAATTGTCGCCAGCACAGCCTCTTCCTGATCTTCCAGGAGCGCATCTACCATCATGTGCAAATTTGCCAATGCTGTATCCCCCTCTCTCAAATTGTTGTGAGAATCAACAAGTTCAGCGTGATTTTATAGGTAACTTGTATAAAGAATAGATGATGGAAGAAAAAATGACTCATGCTTCGTCAGAAAATACAACACGGAGAAAGAAGATTTGTAAAAAGAGTCAAACGGAGAAAAACGGATTGGAGAAATAGCACATCATATGACTAAAAAAGCTTGCGGAGATTCCGCAAGCTTTTCTTTATACCGCCGCCTGATGGCCGGCGTTTTCATACACGTCAAGCGTCGCTTGGAGTGCTTTTCCAGCTTCGATCGCTGCGCCATGTCTGAGCAGCACAGCTTCCAGCCCGGCAAGGACGAACAGCACGTTTTCTTTTCTGCAGCTGTAGCCCATCGTGCCGATTCTCCAGATCTTCCCCGCCAGCGGACCGAATGAGCTGGCAATTTCGATGCCGAATTGTGCCAGCAGCATGCGGCGGACAGACTCGCCGTCAATGCCGTCCGGAATTTCTACACAGGTGACAACAGGCATTTTGCAGCTGTCATCTCCAAACGGATTCAGCCCCATGGCCTGAATCCCTGCCGCTAATGCGTTCTCATGGCGGCGATGGCGTTCAAAGCGGGCTTCAAGACCTTCTTCAAGCACCAGCCTGACACCTTCACGCAAGGCATAGAGCATCGTTGTCGCTTCTGTATGATGATTGAGCCGTCTTTCGCTCCAATAATCCTCAAGCTGGCTCAAATCAAAATAATTGCTTGTGATCGGCCGGTTTCCCGAAAGCGCTGCCCTGTCCGCTTGTGTCGCGATCCCGCGCTCCACCTTTTTACGAGCCGCAATCACATCCGCCACCCGCTCATTATATGTAATCGGCGCCATTCCCGACGGAACAGACAAGCATTTTTGCGTGCCGCCGATGGCCGCGTCAATCTTCCATTCATCCACCTTTACCTCGCAGCCGCCGATCGTCGCGACTGCGTCGACAACAAACAATGCATTGTGTGCGCGGCAGGCTTCGCCGATTGCTTTCAGCGGGTGAATCCGCCCTGTCGAAGTTTCGCCGTGCACCATCGCCACGATTTTCGGCTTCACTTTTGTCATTTCCCGTATGATGTCCTCCGGGTCAAAAACCGTTCCCCATTCGCACTCAAGCGTATGAACATTTGCCCCGTACCGCTCGGCGATTTCAGTCAGCAAATAACCAAAGCGCCCGTAAATGGGGATGAGCACATCATCTTCAGGTTCAATGATACTCGCCAGCACCGCTTCGATTCCCGCCCGTGACGTGCCGTCAATCGGGTATGCCCAGCGGTTTTTTGTTTGAAACAGCTCCCGAAGCATTTCCATCGTTTCATTCATGATATCCGTAAACGCCGGATCAAATTGTCCGACAACAGGGGTGCTCATCACTCTTAATACACGCGGATCAACCTCAACAGGGCCCGGCGTCATAATCGTTCTTAACGGCGTGCATAATTCTTTTCTGCCTGACACAGCCATTCCTCCTTTATCAGTAAGCCAGTTTGTATAATAAATCAGTCAGTACGCGGACGCCGATCTCAAGCTGTCTGGCTGAGGTATATTCCTTCGGTGAGTGGCTGATGCCGCTTCGGCTAGGCACAAACAGCATACAAGCAGGATGGCGCCGTCCGATCATTTGCGCGTCATGCCCTGCTCCGCTCACCATTTCCTCACAGCTGATGCCGTTTTCTGCCGCCGTTTCAAAAGCCGCATCCTTCAGCCTTTTGTCCATCGGCACAGGCTCTATCCGCATATATTCATCAATCACGGCGTGAATTCCTTTTTGATGGCAAATTCGGTTGATCAAAACAGCCATATCTTCATGAAATTGCTTCAGCACGCGCTGATTTTGATGGCGTATATCGATTGAAAACTGCACGCGCCCCGGGATGACATTGGCTACATTGGGTTCGGCCGTTATTTTGCCGCATGTCAGACGGAGCTCATCCGGCTGCTCTTCCGCGCGCAGAAGCAGTTCATGAATGATGCGGCTGCCGGCTGCGAGCGGGTCCTTGCGCCATTTCATGGAGGTGGTTCCTGCGTGATTGCATTCTCCTTCGAGCGTGACGAGATATCGTCTCTGCCCCGCAATACTTGTCACAATGCCGAGATCCCGTCCTGACATTTCCAACGTCTGCCCCTGTTCAATATGCAGCTCAACAAATGCGCTGATATCTGTCCTATATGCTGACTGAAACACACCTTTGCCAAAACCGCTCTCATGCATCGCTGTTTGGAGGGAGACTCCAGACTCGTCTCTTGGCTCTTTTGCATCCTGTTCTGAAAAAACACCCGTCATATTCCCTGACCCCCAATAGGTCATTGGAAAACGGCTGCCTTCCTCCTCACATAAGGAGACCGCCTCGAGCGTTTTTTTCGGCGCTCCGTATGTTTCCTTGAGCTGCTTTAAGGCAAGCATTGCAGCCAGAACGCCATAGGCGCCGTCATACTTTCCCCCATTGATGACAGTATCAATGTGCGAACCGGTTACAACCACTTCATCCGGAGACTGGGTGCCCGTAAGCCTGCCGAAAACATTGCCGACGTCATCGAATCTTGTTTCAAGCCCGAATGAAGACATTTCCGTCTTCACTGCAAGCTGTGCGTCCATCCACTCTTTTGTGTACAAAAGCCTCGTTACACCGCCGTCTGCTGATGCGCCGTATTGGGCGAGCCATTCAATATAATCTGTGATGCTGTTTTTGACTGAAAGCTTCTGCTTCTCCATGTACTCCCCCCTCTGGCCGTTATGGTGACTTCATTATAGAAGGAGGAACACGACAGTTCATTGACAGATTAACCAAAAAAACGTTTATTTTTTGGTCACAGTATCTCATGTAAAGCCCACAGAAAACACAGTAATCAGCCGCAATGAATGAAGGAACCAGCGAGAGGAAAAAAGGAGGACAAAAAACCTTTCATATGAACAAGCCAAGCTTACAGGAGAAGCGCTGCGGAGATCGCGGGACGGATGAAAACAGAAATGCCGGCAGCTTGCCTCCCAACTGAAGCAAAAACCGGTCCTCAGGATATCCCCCAAAGGAACCAATTTACAATTTTAATGAAAAATATACAAAATGACACTTCTATCCTTTATATCAATTTTAGATAATAGATATGAGTTGATAAAAGGAGGGCAAGCGATGACAAAAAAAGCATGGTTTCTGCCGTTCGTCTGTGTATTACTGATTTCCGGATGGTTTGCGCCGGCAGCTTCAGCAAGCGCGCAAACCGCATTAAGCCTGAATGACCGATTGGCGTCTTCCCCTTCAGGAAAAATGAGCCTTCTCTCATTAGCCGCACCCGCAGCACCCTACGCTGACACTGATACCTATTATGAAGGGGCTGACGGAAAAACAGGGAAATCGCTAAAAAGCGCCCTGCACCGCATCATCAGCGGACACACGATGCTGTCCTACAGCGAAGTGTGGAACGCACTGAAAGAAACCGATGAAGATCCGGAAAATCCGAATAACGTCATCCTGCTCTATACGAATGAATCACGGTCCAAAAACTTGAACGGCGGCAATGTCGGCGATTGGAACCGCGAGCACGTCTGGGCGAAATCCCATGGCAATTTTGGTACGGGCAAGGGACCCGGAACTGATATTCACCATTTGCGACCGGCTGATGTCCAAGTTAACAGCGCCAGAGGAAATATGGATTTTGACAATGGCGGCACTGAATATAAGAAAGCACCCGGAAATTATTATGATGGCGATTCATGGGAACCCCGTGATGATGTTAAAGGCGATATTGCCCGCATGCTGTTTTACATGGCTGTCCGTTACGAAGGTGATGACGGCTATCCTGACCTTGAGCTTAATAATAAGACAGGCAACGGCTCGGCTCCTTATATCGGCAAACAATCTGTCCTGCTCGACTGGAATAAACAGGACCCGGTTGACGACCGTGAGCGAAAAAGAAATGAAATCATTTATGAGAAATACCAGCACAACCGCAATCCATTTATCGACCACCCTGAATGGGCCGGCGACATCTGGCCGTAAGAAAAAGGTGCTCCTTGTGAGGAGCACCTTTAGATAACTTTGGTAAACATATTCTGAGCAAAAGGGATACTCATTTAAGATAATTATACACACACAATACAAAATCATTCTTAGGAGGAGCTTTTAAAATACAAGACAAACAAAAAATAGACTAATTAGAAATTAAAATAACCGGTAGTTTTTAAGATTAATATCTTTCGAATATGAGCTTATTCGTAGGATACCAAAGAAAGTACGAAGTACCGGATTTATTGTGCAAAAGAGCTCTTACCTATTCCTTTAGAAAGACTGGCCCCTACCACTTGGATAGGTGTAACGAACGAATGAGATGCATTTGACAAGTTTTAGACATGGGAGCGAAAAGCTACAAGTGTTGCGTAGAGAATACGTACGATACATGGAAACTATTGGAGTTATTACTACCTTAAAATTCTTGTACTGTGGATAAACGCTTAGCATCCAGCTTCAGCGCCTAGCCCCTCGAGGTCATAAGCGACGCTGATCAAGGCGCTTGCGCTTTTGTTCTTCCCTTTATATTTTAAATTATAGAAAATATCTTAGTAAACTAATAGTTATCATTCCTGCCACTACAGCACCTAGCAAACTCTTAGTTAATAAAACAACTAAAAAAGTTGGTATGATTCCTAATAACTCATGACTATTTGAGAGAGGTGAAAAATTATCATCTTCAAAAAGAAGTTCTTGACCCAACAAAGCAGTCATAACAGTAACCGGTACAAAACTTAGCCAACTCAAAAACCATTTAGGCAACTCTATTTTACTTAAAAAAAGGAGTGGGATTACTCTAGGTAATAATGTAACAATACCTGTACCTAAAACAATGAGTAAAATATCTAATCTCAATTCCATTTCTTAATCACCATCCCGACTGTTGAAGCAATAATAGTTGTCACCATGACGGCCCACATACCTGGCATTAAATAATTAACAGCGATCAAACAAAAAATTGTAAAGATAGCTATTGATATTTCGAGAGCTTTATTGGTCTTACTCAAAATCTGTAGAACCAATAGGCCAGCGAACATCGCAGGTAAAGCAAAGTCCATCCCTATAGACTCTGTATCTGTTACTAAACCTCCAAAAATACCTCCTAGGACATTAGCAAGTAACCAATTGATATATGCTGTTATATTTAATCCGAGTAGCCAAGAAAAACTCGCTTCCTTCCTATTTTCTAGATGATTGGATGCAACACCAAATGTTTCGTCCGTAATTTGCGAACCAATAATAAAGTTTTTCCAAGCGGAAAATTTACGACAATAAGGAGCTAAAGAAGCACTAAATAGCAAATGTCGTAGATTTACTAAAAAGATTGAAAAGAGAATGGAAGTAATTGCACTTCCAGCCAAAATCATTCCAGCTGTTACAAATTGTCCTGAACCTGCATAAAGGAATAGGGATAACAATGCAATTTCTAGAACACTTAGACCAGCTGTCTTTGCAACTACCCCTGCTGCAAAACCAATACTGAGATAACCAAACACAGTCGGCAAGCAAGCTTTCACACCATCCATAAAAGTTTCTTGGCTTTGTGCTGAACGTTTAAGTTGAAGAGCACTGTCTGACATACGAATTCCACCTTTTTATAATTTTCAAAATAAGTTATATTGTATGGTATGACCCTAATATAAACCAATAATTAGAATAACAGTCAACATAACACTATAACACCTTGATGGTTTTACGGAGGGATTAAATTTGAAAATTGAATTGAACAGAAATAGTAGAATATCCCTTGTTCAACAAATATACGAAAATCTATCCGACAGAATACGGTCAGGGATATTAAATGAGGAGGAGTGTCTGCCTTCAATTAGGGAAATGTCCAAAAATTTAGAGGTGAGTTTTCTTACAGTTGTGAAAGCTTATGATCTACTTGAACAAAATAACCTTGTCAAAAGAGTACAAGGAAAAGGAACTTTTGTTAAATCGCATTCCATAAAGTGTGAAAAATCAAGAAACACGGGGAGTTCATACAAGTGGCAACTTTCAATACAAGATTATCTTCCAAGAACACATTTTGATACACATTACAATTCGTCAGATCATAGTTTACAATTTTCATTAGCAGCTATTGCTCCCTCTCTCTTGCCAAATAGATATCTAGAAAACGAGATTCATATAATGTTAGAAAAAAATCCTCTTATCTTATCAGAATATGGACCAATTCAGGGAGACTTAGATTTAAGAATAGCTATGAAACGAACTTTAAAGAAACAAAAAATTAATGTTAGCGAAAAGGATATTTTAGTTACAAACGGTACACAACAGGGAATAGACTTAGTAGCAAGGACATTTATTGGTCCAGGAGATGTAGTTATAGCAGAAGCGCCTACTTATCCAGCAGCATTAGACATATTCCGTTCGCGAGGAGCCTCAATTTTACCCGTTCCAATAGATAAAAATGGAATAAGAACAGACATATTAATTAAACTATGTGAAACAAAAAATCCTAAATTAATATATACAATCCCTAATTTCCAAAATCCCACAGGAATAGTTCTTAGTGACGATAGAAGAGAACAACTGTTAACAATTGCTCAAGAATTTAAAATAATAATTATTGAAGATGATCCTTGGAGTGAAATTTATTACAATGAAAAACCGCCAAATCCAATTAAAAGTTTGGATACTAAGGGGAATGTTATATATCTAAAAGGATTAAGTAAAACACTAATTCCTGGTTGTAGAATAGGATTACTAACTGCAGATGGGACTATTTTTAATCGTTTGGTATCATCAAAAATGAATGCTGACCTTGGAAGTCCTTTATTAACACAAAAAGCTTTATATCCACTCTTTCAATCTAAAAGAATGGAAGATCATATAAAAAAATTAAGAACTGCATTAAAAATAAGAAGAGATTTAGTAATTAAGTTGTTAAAGAAACATATGCCTGAAGGTGTTGAGTGGATAGAACCAAAAGGAGGATTAAATATTTGGATATCTATTCCTGAAAAGTGGGATACCAAACAGTTATTATTAGAATGTCAAAAGAAAAACCTATCTTTCCTACCAGGTTTTGTATGTTTTTCTGGTGAACCAGAAACAAATCATTTAAGATTAAGCTTTTCATATCTAAACGATAATGTTTTAGAGACAGGAATTATAGAATTATGTAGAATCTTAAAAGAATTTTTATCAGTTACTCCTCCAGAGAATAGTCGGCTAATATTATAAAATAGATATTTTAGTAACCTATTATCAAAAAAGATCGAATATTAAAAATGTTCACTCAGGCTGTCGAGAAAATCTCGACGGCCTTTATTTTTCCTTAAAATATCCATTCTCTTGTATAAAATAAAAGAAAGACTAAAAAGGACGGTGTCTTTCTCATGTTCCACACAAGAAACTCTTCTCAAAACACAGCCGAATTTGTTCTGCTTGACCAACTCGTCGAAGAAGATCATCTGCTTCGTAAAATTGATAAACACATAGACTTCTCTTTCATCATTGAAAAGGTGAAACCTTACTACAGCGAAAACAAAGGCCGCCCCTCACTTGATCCGCTGATTTTATTCAAAATGATGTTTATCGGATACCTCTACGGTACCCGTTCAGAAAGACAGCTTGAAAAAAAATT